>JAMPAN010000001.1:650732-792380 GCA_023667225.1 Oxalobacter formigenes
CCTGGCTCCACATAGGTTATCCAATAGGTTGTAATGAATGCAGGCAGGTTAGGCCAGCACAGATAACAGCAGAACCTGTGCCTGGCCCCTCCGCTGTTCGTATGTTTTTCGGTACTTACACACCAGCCTCTACCAGCAGGCGCAGCATACGCCTTATCGGCTCGGCGGCCCCCCACAGGAGCTGGTCGCCAACCGTAAAGGCAGAAAGGTAAGTTTCCCCCATCTCCATCTTGCGCAGCCGCCCCACCGGAATAATCAGCTGCCCGGCAACCGCTGCCGGCGTCAGTTCGCGCATAGAAGCCTCCCGGTTATTGGGCACTACCTTCACCCAGGGATTATAACCGGCCAAAATATCATGAATCTCATCCAAGGAAACTGCTTTTTTCAGCTTGATTGTCAACGCCTGGGAATGGCAGCGCATCGCGCCAACCCGAACACAAAGCCCATCCACAGGAATCATGTCTGCCGCCGTCTTGCGTCCTAAAATTTTGTTCGTTTCAGCCTTGCCCTTCCATTCTTCACGCGACATGCCATTACCCAGATCCACATCAATCCACGGTATCAGGTTGCCTGCCAGCGGCACGCCGCCAAACTGGCGGGTTTCCTCTGCCGTCATACTGTGCTGCCGGGCCAGCACTTTCCGGTCAATTTCAAGAATAGCCGATGCCGGATCACTCAAAAGAGAAGCCACTTCGCCATGAATCAGGCCAAACTGGGCCAGCAATTCCCGCATATGCTGTGCGCCGCCGCCGGAAGCTGCCTGATAAGTCATGCTGGACATCCACTCCACCAGATCCTGCTCAAACAACCCGCCCAGCCCCATCAGCATACAGGAAACCGTACAATTGCCGCCGATAAAATTCCGAATACCGGCAGCAATGCCGTCCCTGATAAGCTGAGCATTTACCGGATCCAGCACAATCAGGGCATCTTCGCTCATGCGAAGCTTTGAGGCAGCGTCAATCCAGTAGCCATCCCATCCGGCTTTCCTGAGTTTCGGGTAAACCTCGCCGGTATAATCTCCTCCCTGGCAAGTCACAATAATCGGGCATTTTTTCAGCGCGTCAATATTAAAAGCATCCTTTAGCCGCGTTTCATTTTTTGCCTGGCCTGGCGCCTCCCCGCCCACATTGGATGTGGTGAAAAAGACCGGCTCAATATCCGAGAAATCATGCTCTTCCTGCATCCGCTGCATCAGGACAGAACCCACCATCCCGCGCCACCCGACAAAACCGACCAGTTTCATGCCGTTTACCCGATTCCCAAAAGTTACCCCGTCAGAGTGCGCTGATCACAGCGTCGCCCATTTCCTTCGTGCCAACCTGCTTCATGCCCGGTTCATAAATATCGCCCGTGCGCAATCCCTTCGCCAGTACTGATTGCACGGCAGCCTCAATCCTGTCAGCCTGTTCGGCCCGGTTCAGCGAATAGCGCAGCATCATGGCCGCAGACAAAATCATGGCCAGCGGATTGGCAATCCCCTTCCCGGCAATATCCGGTGCCGAACCGTGCGAAGGCTCATACAATCCCTTGTTATTGCTGTCCAGCGAAGCCGAAGGCAGCATCCCGATAGACCCGGTCAGCATGGCGGCAGCATCGGAAAGAATATCGCCAAACATATTGCCGGTTACCACCACATCAAGATTTTTTGGCGCACGAACCAGCTGCATGGCCGCATTGTCCACATACATGTGGTCAAGCGCCACTTCCGGATAATCCTTGTGGACATCCATCATGATTTCCCGCCAGAACTGGGAAGTTTCCAGCACATTGGCCTTGTCCACACTGGTCAGCCGCCTGCCGCGCTTCATGGCCGTTTTAAAAGCCACATGAGCGATACGCCGGATCTCACTTTCTGCATAGCGCATCGTATCAAACCCTTCCCGCTCGCCTTTGAAAGCCCCGTCCGGTGCTGTGCGCATTCCGCGCGGCTGCCCGAAATAAATATCGCCCGTCAGTTCGCGCACAATCATGAGATCAAGTCCTGAAACCACCTCCGGCTTCAATGTAGAAGCCCCGGCCAGCTGCGGGTACAGAATAGCAGGACGCAAATTGGCAAAAAGGCCAAGATTGCGCCGCAACCCCAAAATAGCCTGTTCCGGCCGCAGCGCGCGCTCCAGATTGTCATACTTGAAATCGCCCACCGCGCCAAACAGCACGGCATCCGCTTCTTTCGCCAGTTTCAGCGTCCCTTCCGGCAGCGGGTGGCCGTGGGCAGCATAACCTGCGCCGCCCGCTTCTGCCCGTTCCATTTCAAACGTTTCATCAAGCGCCTTCAGTACCCGAACCGCCTGATCCATAATTTCCGGACCGATACCGTCACCCGGCAAAATTGCAATCTTCACGTTTTCCTCACCTTCTGTTCGCCCGGACACCACGCCCGGCAATTAAATCGTATTGGCCAGCCATGGCTGAGCCTGTATGCGGCGCTCTTCAAAATCGCGTATTTCACCGGCATGGCGCAGGGTCAGCCCGATATCGTCCAGCCCGTTTAACAGGCAATACCGCCTGAAAGGATCAATCGTAAACGGATAGCGCACCCTGCCGCTCTCATCCGTCACCACCTGATTTTCCAAATCCACCGTCAGCCGATAACCCGGCGCTGCCCCAACCGCCGCAAAAAGCGCGGAAACCTGTTCTTTATCCAACGTCACCGGCAACAGGCCGTTCTTGAAACAGTTATTAAAAAAAATATCCGCAAAGCTGGGCGCAATAATGGCCCTGAAACCATACTGCTGCAACGCCCAGGGAGCATGTTCGCGTGACGAACCGCAGCCGAAATTCTCGCGTGCCAGGAGGATAGTCCCTCCCTGGTAACGCGGCTGGTTCAACACAAAATCCGGGTTCAGCGGACGTTTTGTGCAATCCATGCCCGGCTCGCCATGATCCAGATAGCGCCACTCATCAAACAGATTCGGGCCAAAACCCGTCCGCTGGATGGATTTCAGAAACTGCTTGGGAATAATGGCATCTGTATCCACATTCACCCGGTCAAGCGGAACAACCAGTCCCTGATGTTTTGTAAATTTTTCCATAAATTCCCAAACTCCCGGCTTCTCTCTGGCTGCCTGTATCAGCAGGCAGCCCCTTGCGCACTCCGCCTCGTTACCAGTCCCTTTCCGTTACTTTGACCAGTCCCGAATATCCACAAAATGCCCTGCAATACCGGCAGCGGCAGCCATAGCAGGCGAAACCAGATGCGTCCTGCCGTTTGGCCCCTGCCGTCCCTCAAAATTACGGTTGGAAGTCGAAGCACACCGCTCGCCGGGAGAGAGGCGGTCATCATTCATGGCCAGGCACATGGAACACCCCGGCTCCCGCCATTCAAACCCGGCTTCCACAAAAACCTTGTCCAGACCCTCTGCCTCTGCCTGCTTCTTGACCAGTCCCGAACCCGGCACCACCAGCGCCTGCCTGACATTGGCCGCCCGCTTCCTGCCGCGTACAACGGCTGCCGCCTCGCGCAAATCCTCAATACGGGAATTCGTGCAGGAACCGATAAAAACCTTGTCGATGGCAATCCCGGTAATCGGCTGGTTGGGTTGCAGCCCCATATATGCCAGTGCCTTTTCCATTGCGCCGCGGCGTACCGCATCTGCCTCCCGTGCCGGATCAGGTACTGTGCCTGTCACAGCCGTCACCATTTCCGGCGAAGTCCCCCAGGTCACCTGCGGCTGAATCTGCGCCGCATCCAGGTTAACCACCTTGTCAAACTGCGCCCCGGCATCAGAATGCAGCTGCCGCCACAAGGCAACCGCCTTGTCCCATTCAGCGCCCTTCGGGGAAAGCGGCCTGTCCTTCACATACTCAAGCGTTGTCTCATCCACGGCCACCATGCCGGAGCGGGCCCCGGCTTCAATCGCCATATTGCAAACCGTCATGCGGCCTTCCATGGAAAGGCTGCGAATCGTGGAACCGGCAAATTCAATCGCATAGCCTGTACCGCCAGCCGTGCCGATTTTTCCGATAACCGCCAGCACAATATCCTTGGCTGTCACACCCGGCTGCAATACCCCGTTCACCTCAACCAGCATGGCACGGGATTTTTTCGCCAGAAGCGTCTGCGTTGCCAGCACATGCTCCACTTCCGAGGTGCCAATCCCGAAAGCCAGGCAGGCGAAAGCCCCGTGCGTTGCCGTATGCGAATCCCCGCACACCACCGTCATGCCCGGCAGGGTTGCTCCCTGCTCCGGCCCGATAACATGCACAATCCCCTGGCGCACATCATTCATGTCAAAATAAGTCAGGCCATGCTCGCCCGCATTGGCGCCCAGCGTCTGCACCTGAAGCCGGGAAATCGGATCCTTGATCGTCCCGGCCCTGTCCGTTGTCGAAACATTATGGTCGGCAACCAGCAAATTGGCCGAACGCCGCCAGGGCGTGCGCCCTGCAAGCCGCAGCCCTTCAAACGCCTGCGGGCTGGTTACCTCATGCAGCAGGTGACGGTCAATATAAAGCACGGCCGTACCGTCTTCCTCGGTACGGACAATATGCGATTCCCAGAGTTTGTCGTAAAGTGTCTTTGGCATAATCCAAATAACGTCTATCGGTGGCAAGGCAGCTATTATGCCATACCCGCCGCCATTCTTTCCTGCAAAATGCAGCAGGATTACCGGCAGACACGCTATATCCGGCAACGCTGCCTAACAACCAGGTTCACCAAAACAGCCGATATCCGGTGTTGCCGTCTGCACATCACCGCATTGCGCCCGGTTGAGCAATGCGGCGTCCATCAAAACCAGTTTCAGCATTGCCTCGGCAACCGGCACAGCACGAATCCCCACACAGGGATCATGCCTGCCGTTGGTTTCCAGCATAACCGGCTTGCCATCCAGATCAATGGAACGCCGTGAAAGGCGGATAGACGGCGTCGGCTTGATAGCAAGCGAAACCGTAATATCCTGCCCGGTTGAAATGCCTCCCAGGATACCGCCGGCCTGGTTACCGGCAAAACCATCCGGCGTCAGCTCGTCATTATGAACCGAACCGCGCTGTGAAACGGCGGCAAAACCCGCGCCAATCTCCACGCCCTTCACAGCATTGATGCCCATCATGGCAAAGGCGATCATCGCATCCAGCTTGCCATACAGGGGATTGCCCAGGCCCACCGGCACATGCCGCGCCACCACATCCACCTGTGCGCCAATGGAATCCCCGTCCTTTCGCAAGGCATCCAGCGCCGTTTCCATCTGCATCAGAACAGCCGCATCATCTGTGGGCGCAAAAAACGGGTTCATGCCCGTATGCGCAAAAGAAGCAAACGGAACCGCGATTTCCCCCATCCTGCTCAAACAGGCTTCCACCACCACGCCATATTTTTCCCTCAGCCACTTTCCGGCCACCGCGCCTGCCGCAACCGTCATTGCCGTCAACCGTGCTGAAGAGCGGCCGCCTCCGCGCGGATCGCGGATGCCATACTTCTGCCAGTACGTATAATCGGCATGCCCTGGCCGAAAAACCTCGCCCAGGCTGCCATAATCCCGGCTGCGCTGATCCTTGTTTTCAATCAGCAGCGCAATCGGTGTGCCGGTTGTCCTCCCCTCATACAGGCCGGAAAGGATTTTCACCGTATCAGGCTCGTTGCGCTGCGTCACATGGCGGGAAGTCCCCGGCCGCCTGCGATCCAGCTCCGGCTGGATATCCGCCTCGGAAAGCGCCATCCCCGGCGGGCAGCCGTCAATCACGCAGCCTATCGCCTTCCCGTGCGATTCACCAAAAGAAGTTACCGTAAACAAAGTGCCAAAAGTATTGCCTGACATAAGCGTAAAAAATGAAAAAGAAATTTTATCAAGTAGCCAAACCGTTTACAGCGGCAAAACAGCCGCCATGCTGCCATGGCACAGCCCGATCAACCATCCCGGCAGCAGCCCCGGCAATACCACCGCCGCTGCATTACAGGCCAAAACAACAATCTCAAAATGGGATACCGCCGTCTTCCCTTCCACTGCCGGCGCATCAAAATACATCAGTTTGACAATGCGCAGATAATAAAAAGCGCCAATCACCGACAGCACAATCGCCACAATCGCCAGCCAGACCTGGCCTGAAGCCACCAGCGCTTCCAGCACAGACAATTTGGCATAAAAACCGGCAACCGGCGGTATCCCGGCCAAAGACAGCATAAAAACCATCATGAAAAAAGCCAGCCAGGGATGCGTCCGGCCCAGTCCGCGGAAATCATCCCGCATCTGCGCTTCATACCCGGTGCGTGACAATACCATCAGCACGCCAAACGCCCCCACAAAAGCCAGCACATAAATAAAAGTATAAAAAAGCGCCGATCCGTAAGCATCTGCTGCAAAAACAGAAAATGCCCCGCCATTTGCCCCGGAAAGCAGCCCCAACAGCATAAAACCCATCTGCCCGATAGTGGAATAAGCCAGCATCCGCCGGATATTGGCCTGAACCAGCGCCGTCAAATTGCCAACCGTCATGGAAAGCAAAGCCAGCACCGCCAGCATCTGCTGCCAGTCATCCGCCAGCGGAACCAGCCCTTCAGCCAGAATACGAAAACCCAGCGCAAACGCCGCCAGCTTGGGCACCCCGCCAATCAAAAGCGTCACGGAAGCCGGCGCCCCCTCGTAAACATCCGGTATCCACATATGGAAAGGTGCCGCCCCCAGCTTGAACCCGATGCCTGACACCGCAAAAACCACGCCAAAAACCAGAACCGTATGGTTCACCTGGCCCGACGCGCACGCCTGGCACATCTCCCGCAAATCCAGCGTCCCTGTCGCGCCATACAGCATGGAAATGCCATACAGCAAAAAACCGGAACCCAGCGCGCCCAAAACAAAAAACTTGACAGCCGCTTCGGGAACCCTCTCCGTATTTCGCCGCATCGCCGCCAGCGCATACAACGGCAGCGACACCAGTTCAATCCCCAGATACAGCACCAGAAAATGCACACCGGAAATCACCACCAGCTGGCCCAGCAGGCAAAAAAGCGCCAGCACATAATATTCCCCGCCAATCACGCCCCCCATCATGCCATGCTCATCAACATAGCGCCGCGCATAAAGAAGCGTGATAAAAAACAGCAGACAGGAAAACAGTTTCAAAAGCAACGATACCGCATCCGAAACAAACATGCCGCCAAAAGCATAAACAGCGCTTTGCCAAGGACAAAAATACAGGACAGCCCCGGCGCAAATGGCCGTCGCCGCCAGAGCAAACAGCCAGGTCATCCCCTGCTTTTTCCGGGGTAAAAACAGGTCAGCCGCCAGGATACCCAGCGTCAGCAGCAACAAAATTACCTCAGGATAAGCCAGCGACAGATTCATATTCTTCCTATAGCCCGTCTTACCCCTTCAGGCTGTCAAGATCCCTGACATCAACCGAACGCAGGTTGCGAAACAACACCACCAGAATCGCCAGGCCAATCGCCGTTTCTGCTGCGGCAACAGTCAGGATAAAGAAAACAAAAATCTGGCCGACTGCATCTCCCAGATAACGGGAAAAAGCAACAAAATTCAGGTTTGCCGACAACAGCATCAGCTCAACCGACATCAGTAAAACCAGCAGATTGCGGCGATTGGCAAAAATACCGGCAACCGAAATGGCAAAAATAAGCGCGCCAGGAATCAGGTAATGCACCAGAGAAAGCGTCATACCTGCGGCTCCTCTGTTTTTGCCTTGCTGCCCTCAGCCTGGCAGCAATAGGCCGTATCCGCCTCCATCTCCACCAGGCGCAGCCGCTTTCTGCTGTCTGCCGCCGCAGCCCTGGCTGCCGAAGTATAAATTGCCCCTTTGCGGCGGCGCAGCGTGAGCGCAACTGCCGCCACCATGGCAACCATGAGGATGGCAGCGGCAATCTCAAAAGCATACAGATAATCCGTATAAAGCACCTTCCCCAGACTGCGGGTCAACCCGACTGTCCCCGAAGCCGAAGGCATTGCCGTCTCTTCCGTCCAGAAACCTTTTACCAGCACGGCTGCCATCTCGAAAACCATCGCCAGCCCTGCCAGAACGGCAACAGCCCTGTTTCGCCGAAGCCCTTCCCGGATCACCGCCAGATCAATATCCAGCATCATCACCACAAAAAGGAAAAGCACCATCACTGCGCCCACGTACACCAGCACCAGAATCAGGGCCAGAAATTCCGCTTCCAGCAAAATCCAGATGGCTGCTGCCGAAAAAAACGACAGCACAAGATACAGGGCGGCATGAACGGGGTTGCGCGCTGTCACCACCCTAACCGCCGCCAGAACCAGGATAGCCGCAAACAGATAAAACAGGATCGTCTGAAACGCCATACTCAGCTTACCTTCCTATTATGGCTGGCAGGCCTATCTGCCTGCCGCGCCCCTACAATCTCTGCCTCATACCGATCCCCCACTGCCAGCAATTCCGGCTTGGTAAAATACAGGGCGCTTCGGTCTTCCGCCGCATATTCAAACAACTGTGTCTGCACAATGGCCTCAACCGGGCAGGCCTCCTGGCACAATCCGCAAAAAATACACTTCGTCTGGTCAATATCATAGCGCAAAGCCCGGCGCGTCCCGTCCGGGCCCATGCCGGATTCAATCGTAATCGCCATAGCCGGGCAAACAGCCTCGCATAATTTACAGGCAATGCACCGTTCGCTCCCGTCAGAATAGCGCCTCAAGGCATGCATTCCCCGGAAACGAGGAGAAACCGGCGTTTTTTCCTCCGGGTACTGCACCGTCACCTTGCGGGAAAAAAGATAGCGCAATGTAACCCATAGCCCCTTCAATATTTCGAAAAGGAAAAAACTGCCTGCATATCTGCCTATCTTCTTCATCATGTCCGGCCCGCTCAATCCCATATATTCAGGGGCGTCTGTATCCAGCAGGCAACCAGCACCAGATACGCCATCGTAACAGGGAGAAAAACTTTCCACCCTAAACGCATAGTATGGTCATACCGGTAGCGGGGCAGCGTTGCCCTCACCCAGATAAAGAAAAAAACCACCAGGGAAGCTTTCGCCCCCAGCCAGACCCAGCCCGGTATCCAGGACAACACCGCCCAGTCCACCGGCGGCAGCCATCCGCCCAGGAACAAGAGCGCCGTCATGGCAGAAAACAGGATCATATTGGCATATTCCGCCATGAAAAACATGCCGAAAGCAATACCGGAATATTCCACCATGTGGCCGCCTACAATCTCCGATTCACCTTCCAGCGCATCAAAAGGATGCCGCGCCGTCTCCGCCAGGGCCGACACCATAAAAATCACAAAAAGCGGAAAAAGCGGCAGCCAGTTCCACGAGAAAACACTCCATCCGTGAACAGCAAAAAAGCCCCTCCCCTGGGCCAGCACCACATCAGACAAATTCAGGCTGCCGGAAACCATCAGCACCGTCACCATCACAAACCCCATCGGTATGCCGAAAGCAATCATCTGTGCAGCCGCGCGCATTGCCCCCAAAAAAGCATATTGGGAATTGGTTGCCCATCCGGCAATAATCACGCCATACACCCCAATTGATGTTATGGCAAGAAAAAACAGCATCCCCGCATCCAGGTCAGCCAGCGCCATCTCCGGGCCAAACGGTATCACCGCCCAGGCAGCCAGCGCCGGCGTCATGGTCAGAACCGGAGCCAGATAAAACAACTTCCTGTCTGCCCTCTCCGGAACAACAATTTCCTTCATCAGCAGCTTGATACCGTCGGCAACCGGCTGCAACAACCCCAGCGGCCCGGTCCGGTTGGGGCCAATGCGCACATGCATCCAGCCGACAACCTTCCTTTCCCACCAGGTCAGATACGCCACCATGAAAAGCACCGGTGCCAACACACAGCCCAGCTTGACCATCGTCCAGACAAAAAACCAGCCCTCGCCGAACCAGTCGCGGCCATAGCCATGAATCAGGGCAAGCACGTCAGCCATCATATGCCTCTACCTGAAGTGTCCCGAATGCCGGGCCAAGCCCCGCTGCCGCCGGATTACTGCCGGAAAGCCGCGCCACCTGGTCAGACAGCGCCCCGTCCGGCACAGCAGACAATACCGCTTTTTCCTGGCCCTGCCGCACTATTACCTTCCCGCCGGCGGCCACCCCCAGCCTGTGGCACAACGCAACAGGCAAATAAATACAGCCGGACTCGTGTTCCTGCCTTTTCAGCAAAGCCGCCGCCCGCCGCGCAACCGGATCTGCCAGGCCGTCTGTCAGACGTTCCAGCACAACAGGCTCAACCCGCGTCAATACAGGCGGACAGCCGGCAAAATTATTCAGCCTGCCAGAAATATCCCCGCCGGCTTCCTGAAGAAAATCATTGCGCACTGCCTCAATGCTTTCATATGCAAAACCGTCCAGCGCCAGCAAACTGCCCAGCGCCCGCAGCACCTTCCATGCCGGACGCGTCTGCCCTAAAGGCCGGACAGCCCCCTGAAAACACTGCATCCGCCCCTCGCAGCTGATATAGGCTCCCGCCGTCTCGGTAAAAGGTGAAACCGGCAGCATCACATCCGCATAATCCTCACTGTGGCGATAAGGCGACATCACCACCACCATCTTGGCCTGGGCCAGGTTTTTCAGCACCAGCGGCGGATTTGCCGCATCCTGCCCTGGCTCCACATGCAGCAGCAACCAGGCAGCATGGCGGCGATCCAGCAAATTCCCCATCCGGGAAACACCGGGTTGCAACGCATTTACCAAAGCACCGCCCGCCCCGTTGGCCCCCTCTGTCAGATACCCCAGCTGCGCACCGGTCTTTTCAGCCAGCCATTCAGCCATCGTATGCAGCTCGGACAATTTCGGGTGTCCCGCCGCTGCATTCCCCAGGAAAATCGCATGATTGCCCTGCGAAAGCAACACAGCGGCAATCCCCCGCGCGGCCTCCGCTGGCACAATCCCATCCATCCCGTCCGGTATCGCAACCGCCTTTGCCTGCGCCACGGCAACCAGCACCTCCGCCAGCCGGGCAGGCCATTGCGAAGGAGCCGCAACCATCCTGTGCCGGACCGGCATCAGCCAGTCATCATCCATCCCGTGCAGGCTGCTGATAACCGCCCCCCTTCCGGCTGCCCGCCGGAAACGGACAGCCATAACAGGCTGCTCCTGCCTGAGGAAAGCGCCAATCACAAAAGCGCTATCCAGGGTATCAATATCCGTTACCTGCATCCCCAGCCAGGGCGTCACCTTCCCGTCAAGAAAAAAATCCGCCTGGCGGGGCCGGAAATCCACATTTGGCGAACCCAATCCATTCATCAGCTTCCTCAGCAGCCACATCTCCTCTAAAGTTGCCTGGGGAGAAGCCATTGCCGCCAGTGCAGTTTTTCCGTCATCGGCAGAAATATCCCGAAGCCCGCGCACAATATAGTCCAGCGCCGCTGCCCAGCCTGTCTCTATCCACCGGTTCCCCTGCTTGACCATAGGCGTATGCAGCCTTTCTTCGCTGTTTAACCCCTCATAGGAAAAACGGTCACGGTCGGAAAGCCAGCATTCGTTAACCGCCTCGTTTTCCTTTGGCAGCACCCGCATCACCTTGTCCTGCCATGTCTGGACAACCAGATTGGAACCCAGGCTGTCATGGGGGCTGACAGAAAAACGGGAAACCAGCTCCCAGCTCCGCGCTCTGAAACGGAAGGGAAGAGAAGTCAGCGCACCTACCGGACACAAATCAATCATATTGCCGGACAATTCGGATACCATCGCCTTTTCAACCGCCGGGGCAATTTCTGCCCGCCCGGAACGGCAGAACATACCCAATTCCCGTATCCCGGCAACCTCCTCGCCAAAACGCAGGCAACGCGTACAATGAATGCAGCGGCTCATCTCCTGCATGGAAACAAGCGGCCCCGCATCCCTTTTCAGCACAACCCGCTTCTCTTCCTGATAGCGAGAAACCCCGCTGCCATACCGGAAAGACACATCCTGCAACAGGCACTCCCCCGCCTGGTCGCACACCGGGCAATCCAGCGGATGATTCGCCAGCAAAAACTCCAGTACCGCCTTTTGCGCCTCAATCACTTTGGCAGTTGCCGTATGCACTGCCATACCGTCTGCCGCCTGCAAAGCGCAGGCAGGTTGCAGACGGGCAGAACCCGCCACCTCCACCAGACACATGCGGCAGCTGGCCGTAACAGACAGCTTCTTGTGGTAACAGAAATGCGGCACCGGCACCCCCGCGTCCAGCGCGGCCTGAAGCACGCTGGAACCCGGCGCAACCGCCAGCCGCTTCCCGTCAATCTCGATTTCTGCCTGCTTCTCCGCCATTTTCCGCTCAGTTGCAAACCGGGCAGCGCCTGCCCCTGATATGGTTCTCAAATTCTTCCCTGAAATGCTGAAGGAAAGACCTTACCGGCATCGCCGCCGCATCACCCAGTGCGCAAATCGTCCTCCCCTGGATATTGCCCGCCACCGCATCCAGCAGCGCCAGGTCATCCGGTTTTCCCTGCCCCTTCGCTATCCGGTGGATAATACGATACATCCAGCCTGTTCCTTCCCTGCAGGGGGTGCACTGGCCGCAGGATTCCTCATGAAAAAACCGGGCCAGACTCAAAAGCGCCGACACCATACAGCGCGAACCATCCAGCACAATCACCCCGCCCGACCCCAGCATGGAACCCGCCTGCGCCACACCGTCATAATCCATTGCTGCGCGCATCATCGCCGCTCCTGGCACCACCGGCGAAGATGCCCCGCCGGGAATAACCGCCTTCAGTTCCCGGCCTTCGCGCACACCGCCCGCCTTTTCCAGCAAAACCGGAAACGGCGTTCCCATTGGAACCTCGTAATTTCCCGGATACCGGACATCGCCCGACACCGAAAAAATTTTCATGCCGCCGCCACCTGCTTTTCCTCTCGCGGCAAAAGCAGCGCCGCCGCCAGCCAGAATAAAAGGCACATAGGCCAGCGTCTCCACATTATTGACCAACGTCGGCTGCCCGTATAACCCGTGCGTTGCAGGGAAAGGCGGCCTGAAACGGGGCTGCCCCCGTTTGCCCTCCATGGATTCCAGAAGCGCCGTTTCTTCCCCGCAGACATACGCGCCGAAGCCATGAAAAGGATGCAAATCAAAACAAAAACCGCTTTCATGCGGCTGCCCGATCAATCCGGCCTGGCGCGCTTCGGCAACCGCTTCCGTGAACCGCTCATATTCGGCCCATATTTCGCCGTGGATATAAACATACCCGGCAGATGCGCCTGTCGCATACGCGGCAATCAGCATTCCTTCAATCACGGCATGCGGGTTATAGCGCAGAATATCCCTGTCCTTGAATGTGCCCGGCTCGCTTTCGTCGGCATTGCACACCAGGTAAACCGGCCCGGCATGATCCCGCGGCATGAACCCCCACTTGGTTCCCGTCGGGAAAGCCGCGCCGCCCCTGCCGCGCAAAGTGGAAGCCGTCACTTCCGCAATCACCTTCTCCGGCGAAATCCCCTCCTGGAAAATACGCCGGAAAGCCGCATACCCGCCCCGCGACACATAGTCCTCAAGCCGCCAATTCCTGCCGTTTAGCCCGGCAAACAGGAGGGGAGCAATATGGCGGTCATGCAGGCACGTCATTTTCCCAGCTCCTCCAGCAGCCGGTCAATCCGGTCAGGCGTCATGCGCACATACATCTGCCGGTTATTCACCAGCAAAACCGGCCCTTCGCCGCAAGCGCCCATACACTCGCCCCTGGCAAGAGTAAACCGGCCGTCCGGCGTTGTCTCGCCAAAGCCGATGCCCAGCCTGCTCTGGAGATGCTGCGCCGCCTGGCCGCTTCCGGCCAGATCACAAGGCAGGCTGCCGCAAACCGTAATCTTGTAACGGCCTACCGGCCTTATATCAAACATGCTGTAAAAACTGGCGATTTCCGCAATAACCACAAACGGCACCCCCAGATAATCCGCAATCTCCTGCATACTTTCCGAGGAAAGCCAGCGGGTCTCTTCCTGCACGATTGCCATCACCGCCACCGCAGCCGAGCGCTTTTCCCCTGGGGGAAACTTGGCAACCTCATGCGCCATTTTCTCGTAGGTTTCCTGACTGAATGCCATCCCTGCCGCCAATCCTTTTTCCGCCCTTAACGGTCAATTTCCCCGAAAACAATATCAATATTGCCGATAACCGAAACCACATCGGCAATCAGATGTCCTTTGACCATATTGCCAAGATTTTGCAGATGCGCAAAACCCGGCGCACGGATTTTCATACGATACGGCTTGTTTGCGCCGTCAGAAAGCAGATAGACACCAAATTCACCCTTCGGCGCTTCAACCGCCGCATAAACCTCCCCCGGCGGCGCCTGAATCCCCTCGGAAAACAGCTTGAAATGATGAATCATCTCTTCCATTCCGTCTTTCAGACTGGCCTTTTCAGGCGGCGCCACCTTGCGGTCTGCCGTCATCACCGGCCCCGGATGCTGCCTCAGCCATTCCACGCACTGCCGGATAATCCGGTTTGACTGGCGCATCTCCTCCATCCGCACAAGGTAGCGGTCATAGCAATCCCCCTCCTTGCCTACCGGTATGGCAAAATCCAGCTGGTCATAAACGGCATAAGGCTGTTTTTTGCGCAAATCCCACTCCACGCCCGATCCGCGCAGCATGGGGCCGGTAAACCCGGCTGCTTTGGCAGCCTCCGGTGAAACCACGCCAACCCCCACAAGGCGCTGCTTCCAGATACGGTTATCCGTCAGGAGCGTTTCATATTCATCCACATATCCCGGAAAACGCCCGGTAAAATCGGCAATAAAATCCAGGAGCGAACCCTGCCTTGCCGCATTTCTTGCCTGCATACGCTTGGCCTTGCTCAAATGGGTCTGACGATACTGCGGCATCGTTTCCGGCAAATCCCGGCTGACCCCGCCCGGCCGGTAATAAGCCGCATGCATACGTGCGCCGCTGACCGCTTCATAACAGTCGAAAAGATCCTCACGCTCCCGGAAAGTATATAAAAAAACCGCCATGGCCCCGATATCCAGCGCCTGCGCCCCCAAAAACAGCAAATGGTTCAACAGCCGGGTAATTTCATCAAACATCACGCGGATATACCGGGCGCGAATTGGCACCTCAATCCCCAGCAGCTTTTCCACCCCCAGCACATAGGCATGCTCATTGGCCATCATGGAAACATAGTCCAGCCGGTCCATATAAGGCAGCGCCTGCAACCAGGTTTTTTGTTCTGCCAGCTTTTCTGTGCCCCGGTGCAGCATCCCGATATGCGGATCAGCAGACTGCACCACCTCGCCGTCCAGCTCAAGAATCAGCCGCAGCACACCGTGGGTTGCAGGATGCTGCGGCCCAAAATTCACCGTGTAATTCCTGATCTCCGTCATTATTTCCTGCCGCCATCTGCTTGCCGGAAAATCCTGGGTGGCGGCTCGCGCCGCTCAATTGTCACCGGCTGATACACCACCTGCCGCTTTTGCTCGTCATACCGCACTTCCACCAGGCCATGCACAGGAAAATCCTTCCTCAAGGGATGACCGATAAATCCATAATCCGTCAGAATACGCCGCAAATCAGGATGCCCCTCAAACAGGATACCCAGCAGGTCAAACGCCTCCCGCTCATACCAGTTTGCCGCTGGCCAGACAGGCGTCACACTGGGCAGCAACGGCAAGGCATCATCCGGCGCAAACACCCTCACCCGCAGCCGCCGGTTATATTTCAGGGAAAGCAGGTGAGCCACCACCGCATACCGGGGGCCGTCATGGGACTGGCCCCCGTATTCGGCATAATCCACGCCGCACAAATCAATCAATTCCTCAAAGGCAAAATCCGGGTTATCCCTGAGCTGCTGCATGGCATCCCGGTAACCGGCAGCATCCACCTCCAGCGTTACCTCCCCCAAAGCGCAGACACAGGAACGGATATGCCTGCCCAAATGTTCCTGCAATTTTTCCTGGAGCTGCGCCAGCCTGGTCGTCATATCCACCTGCCCCGCTATCGTGCAATAGTATGGGTTCGCCTGATCCGGCTCTTCAACTGGATAAACGCATACATCAGCGCCTCTGCCGTAGGCGGGCATCCCGGCACATACACATCTACCGGCACAATCCGGTCACAGCCGCGCACCACCGAATAGGAATCATGGTAATAGCCGCCCCCGTTGGCACAGGAACCCATGGAAATCACCCAGCGCGGCTCGGCCATCTGGTCATACACCTTCCTTAGCGCAGGCGCCATTTTGTTGCACAGCGTCCCCGCCACAATCATGACATCAGACTGCCGTGGCGTCGGCCGGTAAAAAGTGCCATAGCGATCCAGGTCATAACGGGAAGCGCTGGCATGCATCATCTCAATCGCACAACAGGCCAGCCCAAACGAAACAGGCCAAAGCGAACCCGTCCGTCCCCAGTTAATGACCATGTCCAGCGAAGTTGTGATAAAACCCTTTGAAAACAGCCCTTCCAGTGCCATCCGTCACTCCCAGTCCAGCGCCCCTCTTTTCCAGACATACCAAAGCCCGACAGCCAGCTCGGCAATAAAAACCAGCATCGCTGCCACCCCCTGCCAGCCAATATCCTTTAAAGCGGCCGCACATGGAAACAGAAAGGCCGTTTCCAGATCAAACAGGATAAAAAGAATGGCAACCAGATAATAACGCACATCAAACTTCACCCGTGCATTATCAAAAGCGGGAAAACCGCATTCATAAGGCGAATTCTTTTCGGGATCAGGCCGGTGCGGCGCTGCCAGCCGCCCCGCCAGAAGAGAAAAAACACTGAAAAGCCCGCCAACCAGGATAAACAGAAGAACCGGGAAATAAGTTTCCGCTATCACGTCCGGCTACCCCTGCCTGAGAGCACAAGGCATACAGAACAGGATGCAGCCTTCCCTCCTCCATCGGAAACAGCAACAGCCTTGCCCGAAGAAAAAGGATATCCTGAAAAACCTGAAAAGAAAGAGAAAACCCACATACCCATACCGGGTAATATAATACACCTGAACCGCCGTTCCCCAAAGAGAACTGCACCATTCCGAAACGGGCCAGATAAACCCTGCGCCCGGCGATACCTTAAACCGGCTTCCGCAACAAACGCCAACCTGCGCCCGCCGGATTAACAACCAAAAAGAAAGCGGGCCATCATAACCTGGCCCGCCTTCTTTCGGCTCAAAGCAGACTACTTGTTCTTGCCATAAATACCGCCGGCAACCCCGCCCAGCGCACCGCCAATCAAAGCGCCCGTACCGGCATGGCCGCCAGTCAACGCGCCAATACCTGCTCCCGCACCCGCGCCAATCGCCGCGCCGGAAAGCGCCCCCTGCTGGCCGCTGCTCATATTGGTACACCCCACCATCGTGGCAAAACAAGCCACAGCTGCCGCTACTGTCAGTCTGTTCATCTTACCGTCCCCCTTTCATGACAGGTTGAATCCTGTTTGCCCATTTGCTCTGCATCTGGCCTTCCAGTTTTTTACCGCTGACTTTTTCATTCACCTGCGGCTGCGCATAGGCATACCAGAGATACTCCACCAGCGGCACATCAGAATTATTCGGGTTGGCCGCAATATAGGCATTGATATTGTCGCCAATCTCCTTGAGCGTCACATGGTCAAACCCCCTGGCCCAGGTCTGGGTCAGGCTCTCCTCAAGCGGAAGCGGTTTCTTGCCCTGCCACTCCTTTTCCATTTCAATGGCAGAAGTAAACCCAATCAGAAAACCATAACGGAACGCGTCCGTTCCCGCCGTCCAGTGCTTGAGCGTCACCACCGGAAAATCCAGCGCATCCGTCTGCCTCACTGCTGTGCGCACCGCTTCCTGCGTTGCGCTTTTTTCCGCTGCCGCCCATGGCGAAGCCAGTGCCAGCGTCGCCGCAAACGGAACTGTCAACAACCAACCTGCTGCCTTCCTCATGCCCATATCCTTTCTCCTTTCCAAAACAAAACTGGCCAGGGCAACATGCCGCCCTGGCCAGCCCGTTTTCCTATGCTAGCGGCAACCTGCCCGCCAGGTACTGATACAGCACAAACACAGGTAAAAAGAAAAAGGAAGCAGCCTTATTCCGGCATCCCTTCCGCCGTATCCAGCGGCTCGCCCGTCAGGTAAAAGCGGCCGCCTGCCACATAATGCAGACTGCGCCATGCCGGATCGGCCTCCTCAAACCGCCACCGGCCATCAGAAAACACGCGCGTATCGGCCCATGCGCCCACTACCTCTGCCATAAACAGGTCATACACTTCCTGATTGCGCGCTTCCGGCAGCACACGGCACGCCATCCAGGCCGCACACCCTTCAACAAACGGCAAATCATACCCCGGCATATCAAAAAGCCTGATACCGCAATGCGCCAGCTTTTCCGGGTCTTCAGCCAGGCTCGTACGTCCGGCCCGGTATGTCATCTCAACCTGCGCCGCCGTCGGTACCTGAATCACAAAACTGCCGCTTTTCTCAATCAGTTCCCGCGTTTTTGCCCCCCTGCCCAGTACAACCATCACCTTCGGCGGTGCAAAATCCAAAAGACACGACCAGGCCACCGTCATCACATTATCCACCCCGCCATGACGGGCCGAAACCAGCGTTACCGGCCCATGATTCAGCAAGCGGGAAACCCTGTCCTGCGAAACAGCCTCCATATATGCTTTCATCTCTTAACTCCTTTCTGGTTAGCCTGCTGCATTATGGCACCATTCGGCCCACCCGCCTTGCGCCAATACCTTCGTTGTGCCCGCGCGGGCATCCCTCTTCTCACATCTGCCCAAAATGGCTGGCGTGCCCGCCGCTCACGCTGTTCTGTTGGCCTGCTTCCTGCCCTTCCCTTTCGCGGAACTTTCGTCTGCGCCTTCACCCTTTTCCGTTGCGGTCAGAACCTGGTACATCCGCATCAATTCTGCCACACAGCTTGCCTCGGTCGTATTTTTCACATCAAAGCCATACGCCTGCATCACCGCACGGTCATTTGCCTGATGGGCACAGCGCAACTCCGGCGGCATGGTAAGTTCATCATAAAGGTCAGCCAGGCTGTCATCCGGGTAAAGCGCCCGTGCATCAAGAATGGCCTGTGCCGTTTCTTCAATTTTCTGCTTTTGTGCTTCAGTGGGAGCCGGCCACGGGAAATTGTTATAAACAATAGTATTGGAATATCGATAACGCATTTCCAATCTGCCCGCTACTGTCCGCATCCAGGCATTATGGACATTGGAAGTCAGGATACCGAAGTGGTAAAGCGTCGCGTCGGGGATAATTTTTACAAGATTGCTGCAAAGGACATCGGGAGACATAAATCCCATAGGAACATAACGCCGTCGCTCCGATGAGACTTCAGGCACAACGATATAAGTTCCTGTAGATATATTTGTAAATGCAAATTCTCGCGGCATATCCGCTAATTTTTGCGTTACTGCCCTGGAGCTGGCTAGGCGTGATTGCCTTACCGCTTCGATACGCTTACAACATTCTGGCATTTTACGAAGTTCGGTAGGGCTACATTCGCGCAAATAAAGGAAATAGCACGGTATTTTATTGATAAATTCTTTTGCGCCCACCCACGGACGAAAATATTTTTCCGATGCTGGTTCTTTTTTAATAAATTCATCCTTTTCGGCTTCTGTAAAAGAATAAAATCCTCCATCAATCGGTTGATTTCCCAAACTCATGGGAGGAACGTTGCAAAGAGGCTTACTGCGGCTTTCTACAAATATGTCGTCCGCATTGAGTAAATAGCCGTTGATATTATTCGCTTCTTGATAGCGATCGTCCGTGTATATGCGTTTTTTCGCGGCATTCGGTGCGGTACTGAATCCAACGATAACGCAATGGACATGCGCTTTTAGCTTCGTTTCGCTATCCCATCGAAAGGTACGATGCGCGAAGTCGATATGCACACCTGCTTCAAAGAGCGGTTTCCAAAGATCGGCAACGGACTCTCCTTGCGTGACAGAGTTTGTCGAAACAAGCGCCGCGCGAATTATCGTGTTTTGCATGAAATCGGCAGCTTTTTTGTACCAGCAGGAAACATAATCGAGGTTCCCCGCGTTTTTCCAGCCGGTAAAAATGGCATTCAGGTCGCCTTTTTGTTCCGCGTTCATCATACGCGCGCCCACAAACGGCGGATTGCCCATAATGTAATGAAGCCTGTCTTTCGGCACAACGCTTTCCCAATCCATGCGCAAGGCATTGCCCTCGCAGATATTGGCATAAGATTTCAGCGGCAAAAAATCCAGGTCATGCTGGACAATGCTTTCAGTTTCCCGCATCATCTGGCTTTCGGCAATCCAGAGCGCCGTCC
This sequence comes from Oxalobacter formigenes, assembly GCA_023667225.1. GTDB lineage: Bacteria > Pseudomonadota > Gammaproteobacteria > Burkholderiales > Burkholderiaceae_D > Oxalobacter > Oxalobacter formigenes_C. The sequence continues at coordinate 670,856 of JAMPAN010000001.1, forward strand.
TGGCAACCGTAACAGCAAAGTCGTTAATCTCAATGCCGTAAAATTGCCCAATCGTAACCTTGATCGGGCTGGCAAAATCCATAACCTTTTGTCCCCCGCAAAGCAGGCCAATCACTTCATTTTCCAGCCGCCGGATGGAAAGGTAAGTTTCCGTCAGAAAATTGCCCGAACCGCAGGCAGGGTCTAAAAAAGTGAGTCCCGCCAACTTTTCCTGGAAGGCTTCCAGCCGCCTTTTTCTTGTATTGAAAACACCGGCCGCCTTGATGTCGGCCAGTTCGGCCCGCAAATCATCCAGGAAAAGCGGGTCTGTCACCTTGTGGATATTTTCAATACTGGTATAGTGCATCCCGCCGGATCGCCGCGTTTGCGGGTTCAGGGTAGATTCAAACACAGCGCCAAAGATAGTAGGGGATATGCCTGACCAGTCAAAATCCTCACTGGCACGGCTAAGCAGCAAATCTTTTATTGCGTCGGTAAAGGGCGGGATAGTGAAATCCTCCCCGGCAAAAAGCCCGCCATTCACATAAGGAAAAGCGGCCAGAAGCGGGTTATCGTCTGCAAGATAAGGGTCCCTGTTTGCCGGCTCGGTATTCAGCACCTTGAATAAATCCGCCAATGCCCGTCGGATGCCGCTGGCCGGAATGGATTGCAGATAATCATGAAACATGAGACGCCTGCCAAATATGCCGGCATCCTCGGCATACAGGCAAAACACCAGCCGCACGCATAAAGCGTTCAGACTCTTTAACGTATCTTCCGATTCCGGGTCTTTATATTGCTTCAAAAGCGCGTCATAAAGCACACCGGCAATCTCGCCCGCCTGCAAGGAAATTTCCATTTCCTTTTTGAGGTTTTCATTGCCGGTATCCACAAGAAATTTCAGCCGGTAATATTCCTTTTCCAGATCTTTCAACAAAATCACTTCCGGATCGCCGCCGGGACGTTCCATGTCATAGACATGAAATTCCGCAAAATTGCATATCACAATCCAGCGCGGGCGTTGGGAATAAGGCAGCTCGCTGGCATAGCGCTTGGCTTGCTGAAAAGGGGAAAGCAAAGAACCGTCAGACTGCCTGATACCCGCTTTCAGGTTCTTGCCCAGGCTCTTTTGCTCAATCAACACATGCGTGGCAGGAATCATGCCGTCAATAAAACTGGTATGGTCAAGTTTCACCTGCTCTTCAAAAGTAATGAAGTTGCCCGCATCTTCCACACCCAGCACATCGGAAAGCAAAGTCAGCCAAAAAGTCTGGCTCTGCCCTTTTTCATAGCCCTTGTCTGCCCAGTCTGCCGCAAATTTTCTGGCGGCAAGACGCTGCTTTGCATCGTTCATCTATCCCTCTTTCATGCCTGAAACAGGCACTACCTTAACACAGCGCACCCTTGTTGGAACCAGGATACCCTCTGCTGAAAAAAATCATATTCACAGCATATCCTGGAATGCTCCGGACAAAATGGCAAAACAGTCCTTACGGATTAAATGCGCCTGCAACCCTGTCCGTGGCAACCATATAAAGACCGCACGGCAGCAACAATTACAATTTCTTCCGGTAAATCAGAAAACAATGGGAATGCTATCCTGTCTCCTGTCATGGATTGTCCGGGCTTTCCCCTGCCCAATATGGCCGCCGTCAATATCCGGCATACCGGCTGATTCATTCATGAAACAATCAGTACCGCTGGCACTTTTGGCACCTGGCATCATCAAGGCTTTTCAGTTACAGGATAAGCGGCCTTTCCCGGCCTTCCTGCCAGGCTGCCAAACAGTCCTTTGCAATCAATTCCGTAAAAATGCCGTAATTTTTCCGTGACAGGACAGCGAAAAGGCGGGATTGCAGCGGTTTAATGAAGAAAAGGGGGCTGGCTGCCCCCCTGTTTTCTCTATGAAAAGTGAGAAAAGATGAAAAAAGATACTATTCGCAGAAATGTTCGGTGGTGCCGACGGCGAGAATCGAACTCGCACAACTTTCGTTACTACCCCCTCAAGATAGCGTGTCTACCAGTTCCACCACGTCGGCAAGGATACGAATTATCTCAATATCCGGCTGTTTCTTCAAGCGCATTTCATAAAAATGATCGGCTTCACCTATTTTTTTCCGGCATCATCAGGTACAGAACCAACAGCCCCCGGCACGGCAGCCATCCCGGCTGCCGCCGGTTTCTCCTGTTGTTGTACCTGAGCCGGCGCAACCGTCATTGTCTCCAGCTGGTCTGTCACCGTGGCTTTCGGCGCAGGGCGATGCCCCAGATAAGCCATCGCCAGCGTTGCCAGAAAAAAGATCACCGCTGCAACAGCCGTCGAGCGGGAAAGAAAATTGGAAGACCCCGTAGCGCCAAAAAGGCTGCCCGATGCACCTGCGCCAAAAGCAGCGCCCATATCGGCGCCTTTGCCATGCTGCATCAATACAAGACCGATAATAGCCAGCGCAGAAAGAACCTGAACAGCAATAATAATTTTAAACAACATAATACGTTTCTTCTTTCCTCTTCAATTCCCGCCGCCCGGCAAAGGAGCACAATTATAAAAAGGAGTAATTATAATACAGCTTTGGCAATTGCCAGAAAATCAGCAGCTTTCAGGGCTGCCCCGCCAATCAGGCCGCCGTCAATATCCGGCATACTGAGCAATTCGCGCGCATTGGAAGGCCGCATACTGCCGCCATACAAAATCCGTACCCGGTCGCCGGCTTCCTCGCTTTTTTTGATCAGAATCTTCCTTAGCATGGCATGAACCTCCTGCGCCATTTCCGGCGTAGCAGTCCGGCCCGTACCCACCGCCCATATCGGTTCATACGCAATAATCAGATCATTGGCTTCTTCCGGCTCCAGCACAGACAAAAAAGCGCCCATCTGCATCTCAATCACATCCCGCGTATGCCCGGCCTCACGCTCTGCCAATGTTTCCCCGACACAAACAATCGGCGTCAGGCCGGCAGCCATGGCACGCTGCGCCTTGTGCGCAATTTCCTCATCTGTCTCGCCATGATATTCCCGTCTTTCCGAGTGGCCGACAATAACATACCGGCAGCCAAAATCCTGCAGCATCCTGGCCGACACCTCGCCGGTATAAGCGCCAATTGTATGGGAAGAAACATCCTGGGCACCCAGTGCGATGCCGGACTGAATCAGGATTTCGGCACACTGCGCCAGATAACAGGCCGGCACACAAACCGCCAGATCACCTTTCGCTTCCATAGCGCCAGCCTTGATGCCGCGCAGCAAACTGCCGTTTGCCACCAGGCTGCCATTCATTTTCCAGTTACCGACAAACAGTTTTCGACGCATACGCTTCCCAGAAATCGCCAGCCGGTTATTTTAGCTTGGCGTGCAAAAAACGGTCAATGACCATTTTTCCCGTCAAATCAATGAACAATGATACTGCGATACTGTCCATCCTCTTCCCCGTCACTATCGCCGTCAAAATCCGGCCCGTGTGCATGCTGGTGCGCCACCTCTTCCGGCGTGGCAGCCCGCACAGCCACCACATCCAGCGCAAAACGCAAAGCAATACCGGCAAGAGGATGATTGCCATCCAAAATGACCTTGCCGTCCGCAATATCGGTCACAACAAAAATAACTGCCTCTTCCTCCTCATCCTCTCCGCTTTCTTCCGGAATCCCTTCAAACTGCATGCCGACTTCCAGGGGAGTCGGAAATTTGTCCCGATCTTCAACCCTGACAAGAGAAGGATCATATTCGCCAAACGCTTCCCCCGGCTCTACCTGAATCATGGTGGTATAACCGGCCTCCTTGCCGTCTAACGCCCTTTCAATAGCCGGCAGCGTATTCTCATACCCGCCATGCAAATAAACGATAGGCTCCTGCCCCTCCTCAAGCAGATTGTTTTGCGCATCCGACAATGTATAACGCACAGTAACAACCGTATCCTTGGTAATTTTCATGCTGTCTCCCCGGAAAACCCCTTGTTGGCCCATGCCGGGATTATACCTTTTTCACACAATGCCAATATCTTCTCTTGCCCAGACAGGATTTTACTTTAAACGAATCAAAGAACATCCGCCCTGGATAATTGTCTCTTTTTTGCCATTATTCCCAGGCCTCTTCTCCGCTCTATTCCCTTTTTTGTTGTAATGTCTCACTTTTTAAACCACAGGTATTAAAAACCGTGAAATCTTGATATACACTTTCCTTGCATAGCAGAAAATTTCACCTGTACCAGCCCGTAACATGCCGCAGGTGAACCGGATGCCGGCCTCTAAAGCGAAACATCCGGCTTATCTGTTACAAGCGCTAAAAAATAGCTATAATCACAGCTATTAGGGTACGTTCGAAAGCACCGGCATAACGGCTGCAGGGGTTCTTCGAAACATCCCTAAGTGGAAGTACTTATTACCGGTAATTTGATTGTTATATCTTTGAAGGGAAAAAAATGAAAAAATCGCTCTTGATCGCTGCCCTGGTGGCTGTTGGCGCATTATCTGCTTGCAAATACGGCGAACCGCCGAAACAAGACCAAATGCGCAGGGAAGCCCTGAAACTGGAAAAAGAAGGCAAGCTGGAAGAAGCAGCCGCCCTGAAGAAACAAGCTGCTGAAATTGACTCTGCCGAAGCTGCCGCCAAAGCTGCCGGCGAAGCTGCCAAGAAAAATGAAGCTGAAGCTGCCAAAGCCGCTGCTGATGCAAAAGGCGATGCTGCCAAAGCTGCTGATGCTGCCAAAGCTGAAGTAAAAGACGCCGCTGCTGATGCCAAAGCTGAAGCAAAAGACGCTGCCGCTGATGCAAAAGCTGAAGTAAAAGACGCAGCAAAAGAAGTCAAAGCTGACGCAAAAGAAGCTGTTGCCGACGCCAAAGCTGAAGTAAAAGACGCTGCCAAGAAGTAATACAGCAATAACAGGTAGTGCAAAAAAAGCCGGCCAAAGCGCCGGCTTTTTTGTATTTCAGGAAAACAGATAACAAAAATATCAGGCAATCTCCAGCCAGCCAAACCCTTCATCCTGGCTGGCGACAATCACTTCCGCACCGCTTTTTTCAGCAGCCTTCTCAAGCCGGTTTTTAACCAAAACCGGACAATTATTCTGCTGGCTCAAATGGGCACCAATAATTTTCTTTAACCGTCCCTTGCCCAGCCCCTCAATAAAACAGGCAGCCTCCTCATTGGACAAATGTCCATACACGCTGCTTATCCGCTTTTTCAGAAAAGGCGGATAAGGCGAAGCCTCCAGCATCCCGGCATCATGGTTGCACTCTATCATCAGGGCATCGCAGCCATTAAGCGACATCTCCAGATAAGACGTCACCTGCCCGGCATCCGTCAAAACCCCCAGGCGGGCATTGCCATCCGTTACATGAAACTGCAAAGGTTCACGCGCATCATGCGGCACAGTAAACGCTGTAAACTCCAGATCCCCGATAGCCAGCCTGTCGCCATCCTGGCAGAAACAGATATCCACATCGACATTCTTCCGGCCAAGCGCATAAAACGTACCGTAGCTCATCCACACAGGCAAATGATGCCGCAAGGCAAACTGGAAAACACTGCCAGAGTGATCATGGTGCTCATGGGTAATAACAATGGCTGAAAGCGCGGAAGGCGCCATTTCTGCACGCGCCATCCGGCGCTCTATTTCCCGCACGCCGAAGCCGCAATCCAGCATCACATTGGTTGCCGTCACGCCGTCAGAAGCAGAAACAAGCAAGGCATTTCCCTTGCTGCCGCTGCCCAGACTGGCAACTTTCAGGCGCTTGCCCGGAACACGAACAGACATCACTCCGTCTTTACAGGTTATTTCAGCTGCCCATACAGCAAAGACAGAATTTTCTCGCCTGCTGATGAACTTTCCGGATTGCCTTCATTATCCTGAACCGATACCTGCGTCATGCCGCCTGTTGCCTCCCTGACAGAAACACGGTAACGCATAGCCTTTTTATCCTTGTCTCCATCCGAAGAAAACAGCCTGGAGAAAAAGCCCCTTTCCTGGGCAGACTGGCTCTTGGCCTCCTCATCCTGGTCAACATAGCGTACAAAATACAGCCCTTGGGAACGATCCCGATCCTCGACCGTAAAACCAACACGATCCAGCGCCAGGCCAACCCGCCGCCACAGCCTGTCAAACCCTTCTTCGACAACAATAACAGACTGCCCGTCATGTTTGACCAAATTCGCCCGCAGCTGCTGTGGAGCCTCTGCGACTTCTTTCTTCGCTACCGCAATCTCTTTTTCCCTGTTATCTGTCAGGCGAACCAAAAGCCTCGAAAGAAACTCTGCCTCCAGCTCCGGATCAGACGGACGGGAAGTCCACATTGTCGTATCCTTGTTGGAACCGACAAGCTCTTCCTGCGCGCCGCGATGACTCAGGAAAATATCAGTGGAACCATCGTCATTGCGCTCCAGGCGGGTACGAAACTTGTCGCGCTCGCCAGTCGAATACAACGAATCAATCACCTTCCCCAATGTCCGGCGAATGAAATCCTGCGGCAGTTTGGCACGGTTTTCTGCCCAGTCCGTTTCCATAATGCCCGTAGAAGGCGATTCCACATTAATCATAAACCCGTTGTCCTGCCAGAATTCCTTGATCTCCTGCCAAAGCTCTTCCGGCGAACGGTTCACTACCAGCCACCGCTGGCTGCCATCCCGCTCAATATGGGCATCTGTCGCTTCCCTGGGCGCGACGACCACACCGGAACCCGGCGTCACCACCACAGCCTTTGTTCCCGTCTGCGAAGCCAGTTTTTCCTGATAATCCGAAGCCGTAATCGTACCTGAAGCCGCATCGGGAACCGCATAGCGGTTATCCCGCTGCAACTGGGTCAAATCAGGCGGTATCTCAAGCCGCTGAGTCGGATTTTTGGCATTTTCACTCTTATAATCAATCCTGTCCGCTTCCCACATGTCATCCCATGAGGAACAACCGGCAAGCAACATACACAGACAAGCGCTCAGCGCCATCAGGCTGTTTTTTCGGGTTTGTCTCATTTTTCCCGGCAAATTCCAGTTTGGCAGCAATCTCACAGCAGCCTATTTAAAACTCATCTCAACGCTGCTCTCCTGCCAGGCCCGGCGAACCGTATCGTGGCAGGCATCGCCAAGAGGAGCCAGCGGCAGCCGTATTCCCGGCGGAATCATGCCAAGCTCATACATCAGCCACTTCACAGGAACCGGATTGGGCTCCACAAACAGCTGGGTATAAAGCGGGAAAAGCCGGTCGTTGATCCGGCGGGCAGCCACCGTATCCCCCTTAAGCGCCGCCGCACACATCAGGTGCATATCCTTTGGCGCCACATTGGCCACAACAGAAATATTGCCCTTTGCGCCGCATAACATGAGCGCCATGGCAGTGGCATCGTCGCCGGAATACACACTGAACCCCGCCGGCACCTGGCGCAGCAGGCCAATCCCTCTTGCCAGATTGCCTGTCGCATCCTTCACCCCTGCAATGCCGGGCACCTGGGCAAGCTTAAGAATCGTATCGTTGGACATGTCGGCAACCGTCCGGCCCGGCACGTTATACAAAATAACCGGTAAATCAACCGTCTCGGCAATCTTGCGGAAATGCCGGTACATCCCTTCCTGGGTTGGCCGGTTATAGTAGGGCACAACCTGTAAAGAAGCGTTTGCCCCCGCCTTTTTGGCATGTTCAGTCAGCTCGATTGCCTCGGTCGTGGAATTGCCCCCTGTTCCGGCAATCACAGGAATCCTCCCGTTGGCCTGTTTAACCGCCACTTCAACCAGCTTGCAATGCTCCTCAAAAGAAACCGTGGGAGATTCGCCTGTCGTTCCCACAATAACAAGGGCATCTGTCCCTTCGGCAACATGCCAGTCAATCAACCTGCGCAAGCCATCCATATCCAGACTGCCGTCCGGATTCATAGGCGTGACAATTGCAACAATGCTCCCCTGAATCATGACATTATCATCCATGTATATTGGAAAAACCTGATTGTAGCGGATACCACGCTGAAATGGCGCAAATCGGCAAAAACTTACTGTAACATGATGTGTCAGCCTTGCGCCCGATCAACAGAGAAAGCGGATACCGCTCCCCTCATCCCAGCGAAGCGGCCTCTCCCATCAGGTAACGGTCAACAGCACGGGCGCACTCCCTGCCTTCCTTCACTGCCCAGACCACCAGCGACTGCCCCCTCCGCATATCCCCGGCAGCAAACACCTTCTCCACCGAAGTCCGGTATGGTTGTTCTCCCTTTTCATCCTCTGCCAGCACATTGCCCCGCCTGTCCTTTTCCACACCAAAATCCGCCAAAACCTGCGGCACCGGCCCGGCAAAACCTGCCGCAAACAACACCATATCCGCAGGAATAGCAAACCCGGAATCCGGCCGTTCAACAAAACGTCCCCCAACAAAATCCACCCGGCAGGCAACCAGCCCGGTTACCCGGCCCCGCTTCCCTTCAATCCGCTTGGTCAACACCTGCCAATCCCGGTCACACCCCTCCTCATGAGAAGAAGAAACGCGGAGTTTCTTCGGCCAGTAAGGCCACTCCAATAGCTTGTTCTCCTTTTCCGGCGGCCTGGGCATCCGGTCCAGCTGCAAAATACTGGCCGCACCCTGCCGGTTGGCAACGCCCACGCAATCCGATCCCGTATCCCCGCCGCCGATAATCACAACCCGCTTGCCTGCCGCCGAAAGACGGCCTGCCGTTTTTTTCCGCACAACAGCCCGGTTTTGCTCCACCAGGAACTCCATTGCGTAATACACCCCGTGCAAATCGCTGCCCGGCAAGCCAGGATCCCGCGGCTGCTCCGCACCGCCAGCAAGAATAACCGCGTCAAAATCCCGAATCAACGCCTCTGGTTCTATTTTTTCTTTGGCATAGTTGGCAATACGTTCAGGAAACGCTTTTCCCACCAGAACGCCTGTACGGAATACCACTCCCTCTTCCTGCATCTGCTTAATCCGCCGGTCAATAAACTGCTTTTCCAGCTTGAAATCCGGTATCCCGTACCGCAACAATCCCCCTGGCTCGCTGTTTTTCTCAAAAACCACCACATCATGTCCTGCCCTTGCCAGCTGCTGGGCGGCAGCCAGCCCTGCCGGGCCTGAACCGACAACGGCAACTTTTCTGCCGGTTCGGAAAGCGGCCGGTTCCGGCCTGATCCACCCCTTCTCCCAGCCCGTTTCCACAATAAACCGCTCAATAGACCGGACGCCCACTGCCTCGGTTGCCAGCCCGGCAACACAAGCCGCCTCACACAGCGCAGGACATACCCTGCCGGTAATTTCCGGAAAATTATTAGTCAGATGCAGCCGGTCAAGCGCTTCGCGAAAACGGCCCTGATATACCATATCATTCCAGTCCGGAATCATATTGTGAACCGGACAGGCATGATGGCAAAAGGGTACGCCGCAATCCATACAGCGTGCGCCTTGCTGCAACGCCTGCTCCGGCGTCAGATTCAACGTAAATTCCCGATAGTGCTTCACCCGTTCGGCAGGCGGAAGATGGGGCTCCTCAATGCGAGCCAGCTCCATGAACCCGGTTATTTTTCCCATGGCAATATTCCCTTCATTTTTTCTTTCATAACCCGCAGGCGCCTACCGTGCCTGATTCGCCGTTTTTCCTGCATTCAGCTCCATCAAAGCGCGACGGTATTCCATCGGAAATACCTTGACAAACCGGCTGCGCGCCCTTTCCCAGTCATCCATCATCTGCCGTGCAACAAGGCTGCCGGTATGAATGAAATGCCGCTCAATCAGGCGCTTTAAAATCACCTCATCCGGTTCCTGCCCGTCATGGCGCGTCATGTTGTGCCAGACAGCATGATCAGTATGCTGTTCCTGCTCAGCCTGCGGCAAAACCGGCTCCAGCGAAACCATAGACAAATTGCAGCGGTTTTCGAATATGCAATCCGGGTCATAAACATAAGCAATTCCGCCCGACATACCTGCCGCAAAATTCCGGCCAGTCTGCCCAAGCACCACCACCGTACCGCCCGTCATATACTCGCAGCCATGGTCGCCAACCCCTTCAACAACAGCTGCCGCGCCGGAATTCCTGACAGCGAAACGTTCCCCCGTCATACCGTGGAAAAAAGCCTCTCCCGCAATTGCGCCATACAAAACCGTATTCCCGGCAATCATATTTTGCTCCGGCTGCCCCCGGAACTGGGCATGGGGCCGAAGAATCAGCCGCCCGCCGGACAACCCCTTGCCGACATAATCATTGGCCTCCCCCACCAGATCAAGCGTGATGCCATGCGCAAGGAAAGCGCCGGCTGATTGCCCTGCCGTTCCCTGCAACTGGATATGAATCGTGTCATCCGGCAGCCCGATATGACCGTAACGCCGGGCAATTTCACCGGAAAGCATTGCGCCCACCGTACGGTTGCTGTTTTTGACAGGCGAAATAAACGACACCTTCTCTCCCTTTTCCAGGGCAGGCATTGCCTGGGCAATCAAACGGTGATCCAGCGCCTCCTGCAATCCATGATCCTGCTGCTCTTCATGCTTTCTCGGAACCGCATTCGCCATATCCGGCTGATAGAACAAACGGCTGAAATCCAGACCCTTTTCCTTCCAGTAAAGAACAGCCTTGGACTGGTCAAGCAAATCAACCCGCCCGATTAACTCCTCATAACGCCGGATACCCAGCTGCGCCATAATCTGGCGCAGCTCTTCCGCCACAAAGAAAAGATAATTGACGACATACTCTGGCTTGCCGCTGAATTTGGCCCTAAGCGCCGGATCCTGTGTCGCCACTCCCACAGGACAGGTATTGAGATGGCACTTGCGCATCATAATGCAGCCTTGCGTCACCAGCGGAGCCGTCGCAAACCCGACTTCATCTGCCCCCAGCATAGCGGCAATCGCCACATCACGCCCGGTCTTCATCTGCCCGTCTGCCTGGATACGCACCCTTCCGCGAAGATTGTTCAACACCAAAGTCTGCTGCGCCTCGGCCAGGCCAATCTCCCAGGGAGAACCGGTATGTTTAACAGAAGAAAGCGGAGACGCCCCTGTACCGCCGTCATGCCCGGCAATCACAATATGGTCAGCCTTGGCTTTCGCCACACCAGCTGCAATCGTTCCCACGCCAACTTCCGACACCAGTTTGACCGAAATGGAAGCCGCCGGATTCACATTTTTCAGATCATGAATCAACTGCGCCAAATCTTCAATAGAATAAATATCATGGTGCGGAGGCGGCGAAATCAGGCCGACGCCAGGCACAGAATAACGCATACTGGCAATATAATCCGACACCTTGTCTCCCGGCAGCTGGCCGCCCTCTCCCGGCTTGGCCCCCTGAGCCATCTTGATCTGGATTTCGTCTGCCGTATTTAAGTATTCAGCCGTCACCCCGAAACGGCCTGATGCCACCTGCTTGATACGCGACCGAAGCGAATCTCCCGCCTGAAGCGGAATATCCGCCACAATCCGGTCTTTGCCCAAAATGGAAGCCAGCGTTTCCCCCTGCTTAATCGGCACACCGGCCCGCTCATTCTCATAGCGCCGCGGATCCTCGCCGCCTTCGCCCGTATTGGATTTGCCGCCAATGCGGTTCATCGCCACCGCAAGCGAAGCATGCGCTTCCGCACTAATCGACCCCAGCGACATAGCCCCTGTCGCAAACCGCTTCACAATCTCTTTTGCTGGCTCCACCTCATCCACAGAAATAGCCTTCACCGGATCAATTTTGAACTCAAACAACCCCCGTAGCGTCATCTGGCGCCGGGACTGGTCATTGACAATCTGCGCAAATTCCTTGTAAGTGCTGTAACTGTTGGAACGAGAGGCATGCTGAAGAGCAGCAATCGCCTCCGGCGTAAACATATGTTCTTCCCCCTGGCTCCGGAAAGCATATTCCCCTCCTGCATCCAGCGTCTTTCTATACTGCTGCCCCGGCCCGAACGCCATCTTGTGCAGACGGAGCGATTCTTCGGCAAGGTCAAAAATATCCATCCCTTCCACACTGGAGACCGTTCCCCGGAAATACTTCTCCACCAGCGCGCCGGACAAGCCGATCGCCTCGAATATCTGCGCCCCGCAATAAGAACGGTAAGTGGAAATACCCATCTTGGACATCACCTTGAGCATCCCCTTGTTAATCGCCTTGACAAAATTGGCCTGCGCCGCCTCAGGTGTGAGGTCAGGAGAAAGCGACGGCGCCATGTCAGCCAGCGTCTCAAGCGCCAGATACGGATGCACCGCTTCCGCCCCATAACCGGCAAGCAGCGCAAAATGGTGAGTTTCCCTCGCCGAACCGGTTTCCACCACCAGGCCTGTCAAGGCACGCAAGCCGCGGGCAATCAGATGCTGGTGCACTGCCGAAACCGCCAAAAGCGCAGGCACTGCCACCATACCGGCACTAATGGCACGATCGGAAACAATCAGGATATTGTGCCCGGATCTGACGGCATCAACAGCCTCCGAACACAGCGATGCCACATGTGCCTCAATCCCTTCTTTTCCCCAGGAAAGCGGATAACAGATATTCAGCTCATAAGAGCGGAACTTGCCATTGGTATAGGCATCAATACTGTGGATTGCCTCCATTTCGGCAAACCCCAGTACCGGCTGGAGAATTTCCAGCCGCATGGGCGGATTCACATTATTGGTATCCAGCAAATTCGGTTTGGGGCCCAGATAGGAAATCAGGGACATCACCATCTCTTCCCTGATCGGATCAATAGGCGGATTCGTTACCTGCGCAAACAACTGCTTGAAATAATGGTAAAGCAGCCTGGGCCGGTGCGACAGCACCGCCAGCGGTGCATCATTGCCCATGGAACCAATCGCCTCCTCGCCTGATACTGCCATTGGCGGCAAAATCACACGAAGATCTTCCCGGGTATAACCGAACGCCTGCTGCCTTTCCAAAAGCGCGACAGGAGAAACAGGGATATGGGTTACCCGTTCCTTCAAATCATGCAAATTAATGCAGACCGAGCGGATCCAGGCACGGTACGGCCGGGCATTGGCATAAATACTTTTGATCTCGCTGTCGTCAACAATCCGCCCCGCTTCCATATCCACCAGAAACATCTTGCCCGGTTCCAGACGCCACTTCCTGACAATACGGGACTCCGGGATAGGCAAAACGCCGGTTTCCGACGCCATTACCACCAGATCATCATCCGTCACAATATACCGGGCCGGACGCAGCCCGTTGCGATCCAGCATCCCGCCAATCTGCCGTCCATCCGTAAACGCCATGGCGGCAGGCCCGTCCCACGGTTCCATCATGGCAGCGTGATACTCATAAAAAGCGCGCCGGTTCGGCTCCATCCCGATATAGTTTTCCCAGGCCTCTGGAATCATCATCATAACTGCATGCGCCAGGGGATACCCCGACATCACCAAAAGTTCCAGCGCATTGTCAAAACAGGCCGTATCGGATTGTCCCTCGTAAGTAATGGGATACAGCTTGCCGAGATCTTCCTCCAGCACAGCCGATTTCATCATTCCTTCCCGCGCCCGCAGCCAGTTGAAATTGCCCTTGACCGTATTGATCTCGCCATTATGCGCTACCAGCCGGTAAGGATGCGCCAGCGGCCACTCCGGAAAAGTATTGGTAGAAAAACGCTGATGCACCATCGCCAGCGCCGAAACACAGCGTGGGTCCTGCAAATCCTTGTAATACGCCTCTACCTGGTCAGCCAGGAGCAGCCCCTTGTACACAATCGTGCGCGCCGACATGGAAGGAACAAAAAACTCCCTGCAATGCGCCAGATTCAAATCCTGGATGGCATGGCCCGCCGCCTTTCGGATAACAAAAAGCTTGCGTTCCAGCACATCCGTCACCATCACATCCGGGCCGCGCCCGATAAAAATCTGGCGTATGACCGGCTCCTTTTCCCTGACAACCGGCGACATGGGCATTTCGCCGTCCACCGGCACATCCCGCCAGCCCAGCACAACCTGTCCCTCGGCGCGGACAGTCCGCTCAATCTCGCGCTCGCAGGCCAGCCTTGACCCCTGCTCCTTCGGCAAAAAAATCATGCCGACGCCATACTCCCCTGGAGGCGGCAGCGTCACCCCCTGCAAAGCCATCTCCTCCCGGAAATACTGGTCAGGTATCTGAATAAGCATACCCGCGCCGTCTCCCATCAGCTTGTCTGCCCCCACAGCCCCCCGATGCGTCAGATTTTTCAGGATCAGAATACCCTGTTCAATAATTTCGTGGCTCTTCTCCCCCTTGATATGGGCGACAAACCCGACACCGCAAGCATCATGCTCATAAGCCGGATGATATAACCCCTGTGGACGCATACCTTGTTCTCCGTTTTGCCTCGTTTATTTTTCATCCCGTCTTGCCGCACACCTTGCCGCAAAAACGTTTCCACTGAAAATTATTATGGATAAAACTGGCAGCCGCAAAAAAATAAAAGGGGTCAGAGTGATTTTATTTCACGATAAATAACAAAAAAATCATAAAAGGGACAGAATAAATGTTTTTGCAAAAAAATATCGTCACTCGCCCCGTTCCCTGGGCGGGCGCCCTCTTTTCCCCATCCGGATTTTTTTGGCTGTCCGCCGCTCCAGCTCAAGCCGGAAACCCTCTGTTCCTACCGGCCAGCCATACTCAAAAGCCAGCTCCATCTTTCTGCCTGCCTCAACAGAAAAAGGCACTGCCATCAACCTGCTGTAAGCCGCCTCACGCGCAAAAGGCGTATTGCCCAAATCCCAATAAAGCTGGTGATCCTGAATCAGGGGATCCTGCCTGATCCCGGCATGATGCGCATAACTGGACCAGCGCCAATCCGGCAGCTGGCGAACCAGTCCGCTTGTCACTGGCAGCCATTCAATAAAACAGCAGCACGCCAGAAAACTGGCCGAAGCCTCTATCGGTGAAGTCCGGTAACGCCCCTCCCACAATGTTCCGCTCCTGCCATATTTTCTATTGAAATACGGCACATAATAACGTCCCGCCCGCTGAATCATGCGCGATAATCCCATCGCATCTTTTGGCGTGGCAAGCAAGTGGAACCGCGATTCCATCAGCAAATAGGCATGCACAGCCACCTCATATTGCACAGCTGCCTCGCGAAGCTGCCTGAGGAAAAATAGGTAATCCTCCTCTTCACAAAAAATCTGCGACCGGTTATTTCCCTTTTGGAGAATATGATGAGGCTGATACGGAAGAATCAGGCGGGCTGATCTGGCCACAGTACACTCCACATAATGACTCTGACCCCATTATTTTACCCTGTATTGCATAACAGGCAAAAAACTCCCCAAAAAACAGGGCCACGATTCTGTTTTCTTGAGATGCCTCATCACGCATTGCCGGGGAAAGAATAATCTTCCTGCAAGCCCAGAAGAAGCTGTCTGCGCTGAAAATACATTTCTTGACGACTACATTGGGAGAAAATGATGGCCAATGCCTTAAGACACATTGCCCCTTTTGGGGAACTGAGCCGTTTTGAGCCTTTTCGCAACCTGGATGAAATCTTCAACAATTTCCGCCTCATGCCCTCCATCAGCAACATGGAAATGATGGAGCCGCGCATCAAAATTGACGTCACCGAAACAGACAGCGCCTACCTTGTCAAAGCAGATGCGCCCGGTGTTTCCAAAGAAGAAATCCAGGTCGGCATAGAAGGCAACCAGATCACCATTGAATTTGAAGTCAAAAAAGAAACACAGGAAAAAGAAGAAGGCAAAGTTATCCGCAGCGAACGCTACATCGGACGCCAGTCCCGCAGTTTTTCCCTGGCCCAGGAGGTAGATGAATCCCGCGCAGAAGCTTGCTATACCAACGGCGTGCTGCAGCTGACCCTGCCGAAGAAACCCGGTTCTTCAAAAAAAATGCTGCCTGTTTCCTGATTCCAGGCAAACCCCTGTCACCGGCACAGCCTTTCTGTGCCGGTTTTGATGCCATTGATATCCAGACAACTTTTCCTCCGGCTTTCCGGCTCGCTGCCACTATCTTTTCTTCGCTGCAACCAACTGCGCCGCTTTTCTTGCATACTCCTTCCATGACGGCCGGTTATCCCTGTATGATGGTAAATATTGGCGGCAGAACACATCCTGCTGCCTTCCCGGAAACAGCGGAAGGATAAACCATGAAAGCGGCGTCTCAACTTTCCACAGTTAATGCTGATTCAGGCCTTTACCTGGACCGTGATATCTCCCTGCTTGCGTTCAATGCCCGTGTGCTGGCACAGGCCGAAAATACGACCCTCCCCCTCATGGAGCGTCTTCGGTATCTTTGTATCGCAGGCAGCAACCTGGATGAATTTTTTGAAGTACGCGTTGCCAGCCTCCACGCCCGGCGCTATTCCAACGCCAATAAAACCGCCTCGGAAATTGACGCCCTCCTGCAAGATATCAGCAAAACATGCCATGCCCTGGTTGAAAAACAATACCAGATACTAAACAGGGAAGTTCTGCCGCTTCTGGCAGAAAACGGCATTCACCTTCTGGGTAAAAAAGAGCGGAATGAAGCGCAACAGGCATGGGTCGCCTCCTTTTTTAACGAACACATCCGGCCGCTTCTGACCCCCATTGTGCTGGATCCGGCCCACCCTTTCCCCAGAGTCGTCAATAAAGGGCTGCATTTTATTATTTCCCTCTCCGGCAAGGATGCCTTTGGCCGCGGCAGTGATATTGCCATTCTCAAAGCCCCCCGCATCCTTCCCCGCGTCATTCGCCTGCCGGAGGCACTTTCGGAAAACAGCCTTTCCTTTTCCCTGTTGTCTTCCATTATCCAGGCCAACATCGCTTCCCTTTTCCCGCAAAGGAAAATTCTTGCCTATTCCCAGTTCCGCATCACGCGTGACAGCGACCTGTGGGTCGATGAAGAAGAAGTCAAAAACTTGCGCGAAGCGCTCCAAAGCAGCCTCCACAGCCGGCACTATGGCAACGCCGTCCGCCTGGAAGTCGCGCGAGACTGTCCTGTCAGGCTTTCCGACTTTCTCCTGCACCAGTTCAACCTGGAACAAAAAGACCTTTACTATGCCCAGGGGCCGGTCAACATTGTCCGGTTAAACGAACTTTTTGATCACGTCAAAAAACCGGAGCTGTATTTTCCTTCCTATACCCCTTCGGTTCTTCAGGGACATTACGCAGGGCATTCCCTTTTTGACGCCCTCAAAAAGCAGGATATCCTGCTCCACCATCCTTTCCAGTCATTCCAGACCGTTATCGACTTCATTCGCACAGCGGCAACCGATCCTGCCGTCGTCGTCATCAAACAAACCATCTACCGGGCAGGCATGACATCGGAATTAATGGAATCGCTCATTTCCGCAGCCCTGCAAGGCAAGGAAGTCATTGCCGTTGTCGAGCTCAAAGCCCGTTTTGACGAAAAACAGAATATTGACTGGGCCAAACGCCTGGAAGAAGCCGGCGCACAGGTTGTCTATGGCGTCATGGGGTTAAAAACCCATGCCAAACTGGCGCTGGCTATCCGCCGGGAAGGCGAGCAGCTTTGCTGCTACGCCCATCTTGGCACAGGCAACTACAACCCGAACACCACGCGATCCTACACGGATTTTGGCCTGATTACAGCCGACCGTGAAATCGGCAGGGAAGTCAATGAAATCTTCATCCAGCTGACAAGCCTTGCCAAACCGGCAAAACTGGAGCGGCTCTGGCTGGCCCCGTTCGACCTGCACAAAAACCTCATCCGCGCCATTGCCAATGAGGCCAGACTGGCCCGCCTCGGCAAAAAAGGCCGCATCATTGCAAAAATGAATGCCTTAATTGACGAATCCGTCATCCGCGCCCTGTACGCCGCCTCTTCTGCCGGTGTCAAAATCGACCTTATCGTACGCGGCGCATGCGCCTTAAGGCCCGGCGTACCCGGCCTGTCGGAAAATATCCGCGTCCGTTCCATCATTGGGCGCTTCCTGGAGCATACACGCATCTATTACTTCCGTAACGACTTAAAACACGACCTCTACCTTTCCAGCGCCGACTGGATGGCAAGAAACCTCTTCAGGCGGGTAGAAGTTGCCTTCCCGGTTATGGATAAAGCACTGAAAAAGCGGGTCATGGAAGAAGGGCTCCTGTCTTACCTGAAAGACAACCAGAATGCGTGGGAGTTACGTCCCGACGGTATCTACCGCCAGAAAAAACCGCGGAAAAAACTGGAAAAATACAGCGCGCAGCAGCACCTCATGCAGCTCTACGGCGCATCCCCGACACAGGGATAACGGAGGAAAGCCATGCACCTGATCTTGTGGCGGCATGCCGATGCCATGGAAAGCTCGCCGGATACAGAAAGGCGTTTATCCGGGAAAGGATTAAAACAGGCTGCCCTGGCAGCAGACTGGCTCAACCCGCGTTTGCCGGAAAACACCACCATCCTGGTCAGCCCGGCGCTTCGTGCCCGCCAGACCGCCAACACCTTGGGGCGGCAGTACAGTATCAACAACAACCTTGCCCTCAGTTCAACAGCTGAAAACATGCTGGATGCCGCCCGTTCTTCCTCAAACAGCCAGACCGTCCTTTTGGTCAGCCACCAGCCCCTGCTGGGCCACCTGGCCTCTCTTCTCCTGTGCGGGCAAAAACAGCCGTGGCACATTGCAAAAAGCCAGGTATGGTGGTTCGAAATACAGGAAAACGACTCCCGGGAAACTGTCCTCAAAGCTGTCATGGACCCTTCCCTGACTTCCTCCCTGGTACGGTAAACCATGACCTGGCCGTCGTTTTCCTCCCTTCCGTCGCGCTTTCCCTTTTTGCAGCCGGCGAAAAACGTACCGGATCTGCTTGCCGGCATTTCCGCCGCCGGCCTGTTGCTGCCGCAGGCATTGGCCTATTCCAGCATTGGCAACCTGCCTGCCCAGGCCGGCATCATTGCCCTTTTTGCAGGCCTTTTATGCTACGGCCTGCTGGGTTCCAGCCGTTTTGCCCTGGTCTCGCCAACTTCATCTTCTGCTGTCGTCCTGGCTGCGGCCACCGCATCCATCGCAGCAGGTAACCCGGCACGGCAAATGGCTCTGGCCGGCGGGCTGGTCATCGCAGGCGGCATCATCTTCCTTGTGGCAGCCCTTGTACGCATGGGCAGCATAACCGATTTTATCGCCCGTCCGGTTCTTCGGGGCTTTACCTTCGGGCTGGCTATCCTCATTATTATCAAGCAGATGGCTATCGTTGTCGGCGTCCATTCCGGATACGACAACCTGTTTTATTTCATAATGGATCTGGCCTACCAGTTCCACCGCTGGAACAGCGCCTGCATCACCATTGCTGCCATTACTCTCGTCTGTCTCTTTATCCTGGGGAAAATCCGTTATCTGCCCGGCGGCATCATCGTCATTGCTGCCGGCATTTTCGTCAGCATGGTGACAGACCTGACTGGCATGGGTGTGCCGCTTATCGGCAGCATTCACCTCGGCATCACGCAAATCAAACCGCCTTCTTTATCCCTAAGCGAATGGATGGCGCTTTTCGAGCTTGCCTTTGCCATGGTCTTTATCCTCTATGCCGAATCCTATGGCTCCATTCGCAGCACCGCCATGAAGCATAACGATCCCATCTCGCCCAATCGCGATCTTTTTGCTCTTGGCATCGCCAACCTGGTTTCCGGACTTTTCCAGTGCATGCCTGTCGGCGCCGGCTATTCCGCAACAGCCGCCAATGAAGCCTGCGGTGCAAAAACCCGGCTGGCCGGTATCTTTGCCATGCTCATTACACTGGCAGTTCTGGCAACGGCCCTGCCTTATATCGAGCTGATTCCACACCCGGTTCTGGCTGGAATCGTCATCTATACCATGCTGATTACCTTAAAACCATCCGATTTTGCAATCTATTTTGCCTGGAAAAACGACAGGCTGATTGCTGTTGCCTCTGTGCTTGCTGTTCTTTTTCTGGGTGCGCTGCACGGGCTTTTGGCTGCTGTAGCCATCAGCCTGGTTATCATGCTCCGTCAAATTTCCGCTTCCACCCTCTCAACACTGGGCAGGCTGGGGCAAAGTCATGATTTTGTCAGCCTGGCAGCCTTTCCCGAAGCCAATCCCGTTCCCGGCATCCTGATTCTTCGTCCCGAAGAAGGCATTTTTTTCGCCAATGCCGAACGTGTCATGCAGCAGGCAAGGCAACTCCTGGCATTGGAAAATAAACCGGTTCATACCGTCATCCTGAGCCTGGAATTAACCGATGACCTGGATACCACCAGCCTTGAAGCCCTGCGCGATTTTTTCCTTTTTATTGAAACCCGGCAGAAAAAACTGATTCTCGCCCGCCTTAAAGATCCGGTACACGAGATGCTCATGCTTTCGCTGGCAGCGGACTTTCCGAACATTCCAATGAGCCAGCTCAGCGTTGAGCGGGCTGTTCGCCTGGCGCAAGGCCAAACCATGCCGGAAAAAAAGGAATAAACCGCCTAGCTCTCCAAAATCATGAGCGTAATTCCCCTCTCCGCCCACCAGGCCCGTTCCCTGCCCAGCCGGTAAGCCAGCGTCTGGTGTTTTTCAGACCACACGCCCGGCAGTGTCATCTCAATGCGCTTTCTCACCCGGAAAACCATCTTGTCTGTCACTGCCTCCACACGGCCAGACGTCAATATCACCGCCAGGCGAATCGCCAGAACCGCCTTGAGAATATCCGGTGTATCCAGCAAATTATCCAGTTTCCGCAAGTTACCCTTCTGGGCCAGCACCAACCTTCCCATCTGCTTCTGCTCGCGGGCAGTAAACCCGGCCAGATCGGCATTTTCCACCAGATAGGCGCCATGCTTGTGGTAATCCGTCGGCGAAACAAACATACCGGCTTCATGCATAAGCGCACTCCAGTAAAGCGTTTTTTTGAGCGCCTCCGATTCCGGCGCCATCTTTTCAAAAAGCGCAAGGGCACAATCCGCTGTCCTGACAGCCCGCCTCCTGTCAACTTTATACCGCTGCATAAAACGGATCACAGATTGCCCGCGCCGGTCCTGTTCGGTTGCCTGCATACGGATATCCCACATAATCCCCGCACGCAAACCGGATTCCACCGGCGTCATCACCGGCATTTTCAATTCCTGCATCAACGAAATCAGGATAGAAAGCCCGCCTACCACTGACGCAGCCCGTTCCCGGCGAAGCCCCTGCAAATCAAGCCTGCCGATTTTTCCCGCCCTGACCATCTTCCTGCGCAGCAAATCCAGATTTGCCGCACTGAACCGGCCATCCCCGATACCGTTAGCCGCAATAATCTCGGCAATTGCCCTCATCGTGCCGGAAGACCCATAGGCCACATCCCAGTAACGCCGGTGATAATGGGTTTTGATCCCCTCAAAAACACTGCGGGCAGAAAGCACTGCCGAACGGAACCCTTCCTCCGTAATCACACCATCCGGGAAAAAGCTCCGGCTTTGCCTGACAGTTCCCACGCTGAAAGACTCCACCTTTTCTATCGTTTCCCCTTTCCCGCGCACCACCTCGGTTGAACCGCCGCCGATATCCACAACAAGACGCCGCTCCTTCGGGCATAACAGCAAATTATCCACCCCCAGATAAATCAGACGGCCCTCCTCTTCACCGGAAATCACTTCAATCGGATAACCCAGCGCCGCCTCCCCGCCCGAAAGAAAAACCGGCGCATTTTTTGCAACCCGCAAGGTATGGGTCGCCACAGCGCGCACCCGCCTGACCGGATACAAATCAAGAATATGCCGAAGATTTTGCAACGCCTCCAGGCCCGCTGCCACAGCCGCGTCCGTCAGGCAATTATCTTTATCCAGCCCTGCGGCAAGCCGGTTGGGTTCCCGTGCTGTCCTGACAACACGAATCACCCCGTTTACATATTCGCCAATCTGCAAGCGAAAACTGTTGGAACCCAGGTCAATAGCAGCAAGCATATCTGTTTTTTCCCTTACCCGGCCGGCTAGCCCAGCATCGTATCCAGAACCATCATGAGCGCAAATCCGGCAAGCAGCCCAATCGTTGCCGGCGTCTGGTGCCCGTTGCGGTGTGTTTCGGGAATCACCTCATGCGAAACAATAAAAATCATGGCGCCTCCCGCCAGGCCCAGCCCAAGCGGATAGGAGGCAGCAAAACCGCTTGTCAGACCAACGCCCAACAGTGCGCCAAACGGTTCCAGCAATCCCGTTGCCGCTGCCAGCAACACCGCGCGAAGGCGCGACATCCCTGCACTTCTCAGCGCAAGGGCCACAGCCAGCCCCTCCGGAATATCCTGAAGCACAATCGCCATCGTCAAAGGCAATCCCACATTCATGTCCCCGCGGGAAAAGCTCACGCCAATCGCCATGCCTTCAGGCAAATTATGCAGAGAAATGGCAAAAACAAAAAGCCATACCCGGTTAAACCGCTCGTGCCCAGGGCCAAATGTACCGGCAGCCTCGTGGCGGTGCGGCGTAAACTGATCCAGGCTCAGCATCAGCAAAACACCCAGCGCCATGCCTGCCGTAACAATACCGGCGCTCGCCATTTTGCTTCCTGTCATCTCCACACCTGCCTTCAGGCCAGGAAGCAAAAGGGAAAAAGCGCTGGCAGCCAGCATCATCCCGGCGGCAAAACCAAGCATCGTATCCTCTGCCTGCTGGGGAATCTTCCGAAGCAGCAATGCGGGAAGCGCCCCTGCCGCCGTCATGGCGCCGCCTGCCAGCCCGCCGGCAAGCGCCAGCCGCAAAGCATAATCAAAACCGGGCTGCCCTATTTTCATCAGGCTTTGGAAAAGCATGATAAACACTGCCAATACGGAAACCGCCATGCAAAAAGCCAGTACCCAATGGCAGCGGAAATGATGCAGCAACACCTCTCGCCAGCCCCCTTTCAGCGGGCTGGCAGATGTTAATTCCTGTGGTACTGCTGTATAGTCTTTTCCGGGCAACATCTTCCGGTTTTTTCTTCCTGCCGGCAAATCACACCCCTTCCGCCTCATCTTTCCCTGACAATGCTTTTTCAGCTGTCTTGCGGGATACTGCTGATTTTACTCTTTAGGCAAATCGGTTAATATGCAAGTCTTAGCTCAGGCGCCTGCCATGGTAATACACCATCTTCTGCCTGTTTGTCTTGTCCTGCATCATTGGCTTTGAAAGGAAAAAAAATGAAAATTCTGGTTACCGGCGGTTGCGGCAACATGGGCGTGCATGTTGTGAAATCCCTGGCAAAAAAGGGCCATCAGATTCGCGTGCTGGACAAAGATGAAGACGGCCTGAAAAAACTTGCCTCACCGGTCATAGAAACCCTCTGCGGCGACCTTGCGGATAAAGAAACCGTGCGCCGCGCCGTCAACGGAGTCAACGCCATCCTGCACCTGGCGTGGAGCTTTTCGGAAACCTTTACCGACTTGCTGGATATCGATGTCAAGGCATATCAGTACCTCCTGGATGCTGCGGTGGAATACGGCGTCAAAGACATTATCAACGCCACTACCGCCGTTTCCTATGGCAAACCTGTCGTCACACCTGTTGACGAAAACCATCCCCGCCTTGTCTCGCTTTCCCGCAGCCCGGCTTACGCGCTTGCCAAACTGGTTACCGAAGAAATGAGCCGGATTTACGCAGTGCAGCACGACATGGCGGCCAACAATGTCATGATCTGGTACGCCTATGGGGAAACCATCGGCGGACGCAACATCCGCGCCATGGCCCGCGATGCCATGGAAAAAGGCGTCATCGAAGTCCCTGCCGGCAGCGGCGGCAACTTCCTGCAGCTGGATGATTTTGTTTCCGCCGTCCTGGCCATCTTTGAAAAACGCCCCAAAGGCGAACTCTTCAACCTGGGCAGCATTTACCTGACATGGGAAGATCTGGCCAAACTCATTGTCGCGCATGCCAACCCCAAAGCCGTGGTTCGCGCCATTCCCAAAAACGAATGGCAGGGCAGCGCCTTCCTGACAGACGATTGGCCGCTTAGCACCCAAAAAGCCGATGACATGCTGCATTACAAAACCGGCATGTCGCGGGAAAAAGCCATTGAAGGTCTTTCCGGCGCACTGAAACTCTCCGTGGATCGCGTCAAGGCACAGATGGGATAACCGGCCATGACGCCCGCTGTGCCCATTGCCTACATTGATCCGCTTTTTCGCCCGCCAAGCGAAGCGCGCTCCCTTATCCTGCAAATTACCAACGGATGCAGCTGGAGCCGGTGTTCCTACTGCGACATGTACACACAGCCCCAGAAAAAATTCGGCGTCAAGCCGGAAGAAGCCGTATTGCAGGAAATTGAATGGGCAGGAAAAAACCTGCCCTATGTACGCCGGGTCTTCCTGGCAGACGGCGATGCTATGGTACTGTCGGCCAGGCGGTTGCTGAACATTCTTAACGCCGTCAAAACGCACCTGCCCGCTGTCAGCCGGGTCGCCTCCTACTGCCTGCCGCGCAATGTGGCCGCAAAATCCGATGAAGAACTCCGGCAGCTCCACGCCGCCGGCCTCGGTCTGGTTTATGTCGGCGCGGAATCCGGCAACGATTTTGTACTCAAAAGCATCAACAAGGGAGAAACTCAGCAAAGCACCGTCTGCGCACTCAACCGGCTGGCCGATGCCGGCATCAAACGTTCTGTCATGATCATCAACGGACTGGCAGGCAAAAAATTCAGCGAACAACACGCGCTTCATTCTGCTGGTCTGGCCAACAAGACCCAGCCGGAATTCCTGGCATCGCTGGTCATCAACCTCCCCCACGGGGAAGCGCGTCACCAGAAAGCCTTCGGCGGACAATTTGAAGCCATGCCACAGCCTGCCCTCTTTCGCGAGCTGCGGCAATTTATAGGTGCGCTTGAGCTGAAATCCACCGTCTTCAGGAGCGACCACGCCTCCAACCAGCTTGTTTTAAAAGGTGTACTGGGAAAAGACAAACCTCGCCTGCTGGAACAGATCGACCAGGCTATTACCGCCCCCGAAAAAGCCAATCTGCGCCCTGTCTGGATCAGGCCATTTTAAACTTCCCCAACACGGCAAACTGCTCAAAACGGGATATCGTCATCCATATCGGAAAGGCTGGGCGCACGGCTCGGCGCCTGGCGCGGCGCACTGCCGGAAGCGGGCTGCCTCGGTGCGCTGCTGCGGTCTTCCACAGGTTCACCGGTGCCGGGACGGCTCCCCAGCATTTGCATGGTATCCGCAATAATTTCTGTCGTATACCGCTCAATCCCTTCCCTGTCCGTATATTTTCTCGTCCGTAACCGCCCCTCAACATAAACCTGGGAACCTTTCTTCAGGTATTGTCCGGCAATCTCGGCCAATTTGCCGAAAAAAGACACCCGGTGCCATTCCGTTGCCTCCCTTTGCTCGCCGCTCGCCTTGTCGCGCCAGCGGTCCGTCGTCGCAACGGCAATACTGGTTACCTGCTCACCACTGGGCATATAACGGCTTTCCGGATCCCGTCCCAGATTGCCCACAATGATGACTTTGTTAATTGATGCCATGATATCTCTCCTGATATTGATGTTTTCCCGGTTTTAACAGACCTGGCGTCAAACGGGAACCCATTATGCCAGAAGTTTGCCCGCCTGCACGCTGTTTGTCCCTGCTCCCTGTAAAAGAGAAACAAATGCGTTATAGTAAGCGGCTTGCGTTACAAAAAGCCTTTCCGGAAAACGGCACATTGCACTATGGAAAAAAGCGGAACTATCGTTATCAAGGGTGCGCGCACGCACAATCTCAAAAACATCAACCTTGAAATCCCCCGGGATAAACTGATCGTTATCACCGGCCTTTCCGGGTCCGGAAAATCTTCATTGGCCTTCGATACCCTTTATGCCGAAGGCCAAAGGCGGTATGTGGAATCCCTCTCGGCCTATGCCCGCCAATTCCTGCAACTCATGGAAAAACCGGATGTCGAGCTGATTGAAGGGCTCTCGCCTGCCATTGCCATTGACCAGAAAGCCACCTCCCACAATCCGCGTTCAACCATCGGCACCGTGACCGAAATATACGACTACCTGCGTCTCCTGTACGCCCGTGTCGGCACGCCGCATTGCCCCAGCCATCCGGAAATTATCCTGGCCGCCCAGTCTGTTTCCCAGATGGTAGATACCGTGATGGCCTGGCCGGAAAGCACCCGGCTCATGATCCTGGCGCCAGTCGTCAGCAAACGAAAAGGAGAACACATGGATCTCCTTGAGCAAATGCAGGCGCAGGGATTTGTCCGCTTTCGCATACAGAGCAGCACCGGCAAAGCCGAAGTCTTCGATATAGATAACCTTCCCCGGCTGAAAAAAAATGAAAAACACGCCATTGACGTCGTTGTTGACCGGGTGCGCATCCAGCCCGGCATCAAGCAGCGGCTGGCGGAAAGCTTTGAGACAGCGCTCCGTCTGGCCGAAGGCCGTGCGCTGGCAGTCGATATGGATTCCGGCGAAGAACAGATTTTCTCCAGCCAGTTTGCCTGCCCGATATGCGGTTTTTCCCTCCACGAGCTGGAGCCGCGCATATTCTCGTTCAACAACCCCATGGGAGCCTGCCCGGAATGCGATGGCCTGGGGCATATTGAATTCTTCGACCCCAAACGGGTCGTCCTTTTTCCCGGTCTTTCCCTGGCCGCCGGCGCCGTCAAAGGCTGGGACCGGCGCAACCCCTACTACTACCAAATGCTGCAAAGCCTGGCCGTGCATTACCAATTTGACCTTGACACCCCTTTTGAGGATTTGCCCGAACCCGTTAAAAACGTCGTCCTTTTCGGTTCTGGACGGGAAAAAATCCCGTTTACCTACATCAGCGAAAGGGGACGTCCCTCATTGCGCGAACACCCGTTTGAAGGCATCATCCCCAACCTTCAGCGCCGGTACCGGGAAACTGATTCCATGGCCGTCAGAGAAGATCTTGCCAAACTGATCAACGAAAAAGCCTGCCCATCCTGCCATGGCGCACGCCTCAAAACCGAAGCCCGTTTCGTCACAGTAGGCCACGGCGTGCAGGAAAAGGCCATCCACGACCTTACCCGCCTGCCATTAAGCGATGCCCTGCGCTATTTCCAGACCCTGTCGCTAACCGGTGCAAAAAAGGAAATCGCCTCGCGCATCGTGCACGAAATCGTCTCCCGCCTGCAATTTTTAAACAACGTTGGGCTGGATTACCTTTCCCTCGGCCGCGGAGCAGACACCCTTTCCGGGGGAGAATCCCAGCGTATCCGCCTGGCCTCCCAAATTGGCAGCGGGCTGACCGGCGTTATGTATGTGCTGGACGAACCTTCCATCGGATTGCACCAGCGGGATAACGACAGATTGATTGCCACCCTGAAACACCTTCGTGATATCGGCAACACCGTCCTGGTTGTGGAACATGACGAAGATGCCATCCGGACAGCAGACCATATTATTGACATGGGTCCCGGCGCAGGCGTGCGTGGCGGCCATGTCGTCGCCGAAGGCGCACTGCCGGCCATTTTGCAATCGCCCGTTTCCCTGACGGCAAAATACTTAAACGGCGAGCTGGCCATTACGCTGCCGGAAAAACGGGTGCCAGCAGACAAAAAACGCCAGCTGGTTATCAAAGGCGCCAGCGGCCATAACCTCAAAAACCTGACATTTAAGCTGCCAGTAGGTGTCCTGACCTGCGTCACAGGCGTTTCCGGTTCCGGGAAATCCACCCTGGTCAACGACACCCTTTACGCTGCCGTAGCCCATCACCTTTTTGGCACACAAACTGAACCGGCTCCCTTTGAATCCATCAGCGGACTGGAACATTTTGACAAGGTCATTGCCGTCAATCAGGCGCCCATCGGCCGTACCCCCCGTTCCAACCCGGCAACCTACACCGGGCTTTTTACCCCGATTCGAGAACTGTTTGCCAACGTGCCGGCATCCCGTGAAAGAGGCTACAGCCCCGGCCGGTTTTCCTTCAACGTCAAGGGCGGGCGCTGCGAAGCCTGCCAGGGAGACGGCGTCATTAAAGTGGAAATGCACTTCCTGCCGGATATCTATGTTCCCTGCGATGTCTGCCACGGCAAGCGATACAACCGGGAAACACTGGAAATCCAGTACAAGGAAAAAAACATTTCCGAAGTCCTGGGTATGACAGTAGAAGAAGCCTTTGACTTCTTCCAATCTGTGCCCATGGTTGCCCGGCGGCTGCAAACCCTGCTGGATGTCGGGCTGGGCTATATCCGTCTGGGGCAAAGCGCAACTACCCTTTCTGGCGGTGAAGCCCAGCGTGTCAAACTCTCCCTTGAACTCTCCCGGCGCGATACCGGGCGCACCCTCTACATCCTGGATGAACCCACAACCGGCCTGCATTTCCACGATATTGCCCTGCTGCTGAAAGTCATCCATCGCCTGCGCGACCAGGGCAACACCATCGTTATCATCGAACACAACCTGGATGTGATCAAAACAGCTGACTGGATCGTGGATCTGGGGCCAGAAGGAGGAGAAGGCGGCGGCCGCGTCATTGCAGTCGGCACACCGGAAGAAGTAGCCCGAAATCCGGACAGCATTACCGGAAAATACCTGGCGCCCATACTGGAAAAGGGCAGTAAAAGTAAACAAGGCAAAAAGTAACCCTGCCGGTTACTTCAAAAGACGTTCCTCAAGCGCGGCAACGCCTTCTGCCGTGCCGCGCAAAACCAGCACATCTTCCCCCTCAATGGTCAGGTCGGCCACCACCTCCCGTTTTTCCTTTCCCCTGCGGACAGAAACCACCTCCACACGGGAAGACGGAAGGCCCAGCTGGCGAAGCGTCTGCCCGGCCGAACCGGAACCGGCCGGAATACGCACAGCATGGAGACGCTGGTAAGTTTCCTCATCTGCGGCACGCACATCCGAGTCGCCATGAAAATATTCCCTGAGCGAGGCATAGCGTTCTACCCGCGTTGCGTGGGCACGCTTCACCACCCGCCGAACAGGAATACCGGCAGCCAAAAGCGCATGGGAAGCCAGCACCAGGCTGCTTTCTATGGCCTCCGGCACAATCTCGTCAGCGCCGCCATCCTTAAGCTGGTCAAAATCGGTATCGTCATAACTCCTCACAATCACCGGCAGTGAAGGCGCCAGCTCCTTGGCGTAATGCAAAATAGTCAGGGCCGCATGGGTATTGGTAAACGTAATCACCAGCGAAGAAGCACGGTGAAGACCTGCCGCAATCAGGCTTTCCCTCCGTGTGGCATCCGCATAGGAAACCGATTCGCCAGCCGCCTCCGCCTGCCGGATTCTTTCCAGGTCAAGATCAAGCGCATAATAGGAAATCTTCTCCTCGCTCAACAGGCGCGCCACACTCTGTCCGGTGCGGCCAAAACCGGCAATAACCACATGCTCCTTCATACCGATGGTGCTGCTGGCCAGCTGGGTCAGCGCCAAAGACTGCAACATCCACTCATTGGGCGAAAACCGCATCACAATCCAGTCTGATCTGGCAATAATAAACGGAGCAGACAACATAGAAAGCACCATGGAAGCCAAAAGCACCTGAATCAGCCAGGACTCCAGCATATGGAGCCCGCCCAGCTGGTTCAAGAGAACAAAACCAAATTCACCCGCCTGCGCCAGTGCCAGCCCCGTCCGGATACTGACGCCCCTTGATGCGCCAAACACCTTGGATAACCAGAAAATCAGGAAAAACTTGACGGCAAAAAGCAGAATAATCAGCAAAAACACCGCCCACCAGTGCGTAATCACCAGCCGGATATTCAGCAGCATCCCTATCGTAATAAAATACAGCCCCAGCAGCACATCCCGAAACGATTTGATATCCGCCTCAACCTCGTGCTTGTACCGGGTCTCGGCAATCAGCATCCCTGCCATGAAAGCGCCCAGTTCCATGGAAAGCCCGAAATGCTCGGTAATCCAGGCTGCGCCCAGCGTCACCAGCAGCAGATTCAGCATGAACAGCTCCTGCGACTTGCGCCGTGCAACCAGACTAAACCATTTGCTTAACAGCTTCTTTCCAAAGAAAAGCAGCGTTGCCATCACCAGAATCGCCTTGCCCAGCGCCAGGCCAATCACCTTCCAGATATTGTCCGGATTATTGGCCAGCGTCGGCACCAGTATCAGCAAAACCACCACACTCAGATCCTGGAAAAGCAAAATACCGATCGTACGCCGCCCATGCTCCGTCTCCAGCTCCAGCTTTTCAGCCAGCATCTTGGAAACAATCGCAGTAGAAGACATGGCAATCGCGCCCCCCAGCGCCAGGGCCGCCTGCCAGTTGATATTAATGGCCGTAAAAAATGCCGCGCAGGCAAGACCGATCACCATCGTAATAACAATCGTCATCAGCACCTGCGCCAGCCCCAGTCCAAACACCATCCGGCGCATTGCATAAAGCTGTGACAACGAAAATTCCAGTCCCACCGAAAACATCAGGAACACCACGCCATACTCGGCAAGGCCATTCAACGCTTCCACATCGCTGACCAACCCTGTTGAATGCGGGCCAATAATAATGCCGACCGTCAGATAACCCAGTATCGGCGGAAGTTGAAGCACACGGAAAATAACCACGCCCAGCACGGCAGCGCCAAGCATTAGGATGACAAACGAAAGCGAAGATTGCATAAAAAGTCTGTCAAAAAGAATTTGCGTTGCGGTTTATTTTTTGCATCTTGTCTGTTAACGGCATATCCCGATTGTACAAAGAAAAAAACCTGTTTTTCTATCCTGAACGCAACTTCCCTGTGCTTTCCCGTCACAAAACCATCAGACAAATACCCTGCTCTGGCAAAAAAGGCATTTCTGTATCCTTTTGTTAATTCCCGTCTCCCTCTCTTATGAATTCGTTTATACTTTCCTGCATGTCTTTTCCTGTAAAAAATACGCCTGCGTTCGATACCGAACGCGCCATGCAGCTTGCTGCCGAAACCCTTCAAACCGAAACTGCCGCCCTCTGCCGCCTGCAAGAACGCCTGGCAAATGAAGAAGCCAAACACTTCAAGACAGCAGCCGCCATGCTGTTGGGCTGCACCGGCCGCATAGTGCTTTCCGGTATTGGAAAATCCGGTCATGTCGCCCGCAAAATTGCCGCTACCTTTGCCTCTACCGGCTCCCCTGCCATGTTTGTCCATCCGGCAGAAGCCCTGCACGGCGATTTGGGCATGATCACCCCGGACGACGTATTCATTGCCATCTCCTATTCCGGCGAAGCAGCAGAACTGCTTTCCATCTGCCCCATTATCAAGCGAATGGGAGCAAAAATAATTGCCCTGACCGGAAAAACCCGCTCCGGGCTGGCAAAACTGTCCGATGTCCACCTAAGCATCCAGGTTGAGAAAGAAGCCTGCCCGCTCAACCTGGCGCCCACCGCCAGCACCACCGTTACTATGGCGCTGGGCGATGCGCTGGCAGTAGCCGTCCTGGATGCCCGCGGCTTCAGGGAAACCGACTTCGCCCGATCCCATCCCGGCGGCGCACTGGGCCGAAAACTGCTGACACTGGTCAGCGACGTCATGCGAAGCGGGGGAGCCGTTCCGGTTGTCAGGGCTGATACACCGCTTCGGGACGCCCTCTTTGAAATCACCAAAAAAGGCATCGCCATGACAGCAGTCGTCGATGACAACTACCGTGCCATCGGCGTTTTTACAGACGGAGACCTGCGCCGTCTCCTGGAAAAAACAGAAGACTTTTCCCGTATTCCCATCTCCGAAGTCATGTCGCGCAATCCCCGCACAATCGGCCCGGAAAAACTGGCAGCAGAAGCCGTCAACCTCATGGAACAACACCGTATCAACCAGCTGCTCGTCGCAGACAGCCAGGGTAAACTGATTGGAGCCGTACATATCCATGACCTGACGCAGGCAAAGGTCATCTGATGCAAGACCGCCTGTTAAACAAAGCGCGCCGTGTCCGGCTGATGATATTCGATATTGACGGCGTCATGACAGACGGCAAACTGCATTTCGGACCGGAAGGGGAAACCCTCAAAGTCTTTCATGTCCTGGACGGCCACGGCATCCGGCTCCTGCAACAATCCGGCATCCCTGCAGCCATTATCAGCGCACGCCAGTCCCCCATGGTTCTCAAGCGTGCGCAAGATCTGGAAATCAGCCATGTCCAGCTTGGCATCCGGAACAAGCTGGACGCTTTCACCGCCCTTCTGGACAAAACCGGCCTGGCAGCTTCCGACTGCGGCTACATGGGCGATGATGTCATCGACCTGCCGGTTCTCCTCCGGGCCGGTTTTTCGGCCAGCGTACCCAACGGGCATCAGGAAGTCCGCTCAAGGGTAGATTACGTCACACAGGCGCCGGGCGGCAACGGCGCCGTCCGGGAAATATGCGACCTGATCCTGAAAGCACAAGGCAGCTACCTGCCGCTTCTGGAGTCATACCTGAAATGAGAGAGCGCCATGCCCGCCGCTTCCGGCTGACCGTCGTTTTCATCCTTGCCTTTATGCTGGCGGCCGGCGGCTTCTGGCTGAACATGGTGCTCAAAAAAAATGCCTCCAGTGAGACCGCCGGGCTGCCGAAAACCGATCCGGACTACTACATGGACAACTTCCGCCATTTCAAACTCAAACTCACCGGCGAGGCAGACTACGAACTGACCGGGAAAAAACTGACCCATTATCCGGACAACCACTCCTACCTGGTCAACTTCCCTGTCATGGAATCCATAGACGACAAAAAACGCCTGCAAGTCACCTACTCGGACTGGGCCTATGCCGAAGACGAAAACAGCAAAATACACATGCACGAAAATGTCGTTCTCATCCGTCCCCCAACGCCTGATACCGAAGCTTTCCGCCTGACAACAGACTACCTGCTCTTTTTGCCGGATGAAAGCATCATGCGGACCGACCGGGAAGTCTTTGCCTACCAGGGCAATGCCACCATGAATGGCACAGGGATGGAATCCAATAACGCCACACGGGAACTCTTCCTGTTAAGCCGGGCCAAAGTGGTGTATCCTCCCCGGAAACCGGCCAAATAAGAGCAAATCCCGACCATGCGACTGATTCTCACCTTCCTGATGCTGGCCCTGTGCCTGTCCCTTTCGGCCAGGGCAGAAAAAGCAGACCGCAACAAGCCCACAGAAATCGAAGCCGACCAGATGGTTGCCGATGATGTCAAGCAAATCACCGTTTTCACCGGCAATGTCGTCATGACACAGGGTTCCAGAGTAGGCAAGGCAGCCAAGGTCGTAATGGTTCAGGACCCGGAAGGCTATCAATACACCACGCTTTACGCCACTCCAGGCCACCTGGCATCCGTACGGGAAAAACGCGACGGTGGGCCGGACCTGTGGGTTGAAGGATACGGGGAACGGATAGAATATGACAACAAAACAGAAACCATCCGGTTTTTCACCAGCGCCAACCTGAAACAGCTCGAAGGGAAAAACGTCACCGATGATATCAGGGGAGAATATATCTCCTACGACAGCAAAAGCGAGTTCTACCAGGTACACAACACCCCGGCGGGCAAATCCGCACCGGGTGCCGGACGGGTAAAAGCCGTCATTGAACCGCGAAACAAAGGAACGCCATGACAAAAGAAAACCGGCTTGCCGTCAGGGGACTGCAAAAAACATACGGCAAGCGCACCGTGGTGCGCGATGTTTCCCTGGATGTCAAAAGCGGCGAAGTTGTCGGCCTGCTTGGTCCGAACGGGGCCGGCAAGACCACCTCCTTTTACATGATTGTCGGCCTGGTTCCCTCCGATGCCGGCACCATCGACCTTGACGGCGTGGACATCTTGCATCTGCCCATCCACCGCCGTGCCGCCATGGGGCTGTCTTATCTGCCCCAGGAAGCCTCCGTCTTCCGGAAACTGAATGTCGAAGACAATATCCGCGCCGTCCTGGAGCTGCAACACAAAAACGGACAATCTCTGACAAAAGACCAGATAGAAACCCGGCTTGACAACCTGCTGGCAGAACTCCAGATTGAAAAACTGCGTGAAAACGCCGCATCCTCGCTTTCCGGCGGGGAAAGGCGCCGCGTGGAAATTGCGCGTGCATTGGCAACCGACCCCCAGTTCATCCTGCTTGACGAACCCTTTGCCGGCATTGACCCCATCGCCGTCATTGAAATCCAGCGCATTGTCCGCTTCCTGAAAGAACGGGGCATCGGCGTCCTGATTACCGACCACAATGTGCGGGAAACCCTCGGCATCTGCGACCACGCCTACATCATCAACCAGGGAGCCGTCCTGGCACAGGGACACCCGGAAGAAATCATCATGAATGAATCCGTCCGGCGCGTCTATCTCGGAGAAAACTTCCAGCTGTAATCCCGTCCGGGCATGGAACTGAAACAGACCCCCCGTCTTGTGCAGCGGCTTGCATTGACGCCTGCCCTTAAGCAATCCATCCGCTTTTTACAACTGTCCGCAGCAGACCTAAACGCCGAAATCGACCGGATAGTGCAGAATAATCCCCTGCTTGAAAAAATCGATTCACCCCTGGAAAAAGCAGCCTGCCTCATGGGAAACGGCGCCATTTTTCCCGTCTTGCATGAAACTGCCGCCAGCGCCCCCCAGGGCTTCCCTCACACGGCGCGCCACGAAACCGGCCTGCAAGAACATTTAACAACAGCCCCTCATGACCTTGCTTTCCCCTTTTCCCCTGCGGATGAGGAAGACAGTTTTTCCCCTCTTCAGGCAGAAACGCCGCCCCTCTCACTGAAAGAATATCTTGCCGCCCAAATCCGTCCGGCTGCGCTCAGCCAGCGGCAGCTTGCTCTGGCCGGGCTGATCATTGATGCCATAGACGACAACGGCTACCTGATCGAAACACCGGAACAGATGCTGGCATGGCTGCCGGAAGAACTGCATATCCGCCTTGACGAACTGGAAGACGCCCTGCGCCAGGTACAGGCCCTGGAACCAGCCGGCATCGCAGCCAGAGACAGTGCGGAAAGCCTGGCACTCCAGTTAAAAAGACTGCCCGGCCTGCCTTACGTCACCCGCAAGCGGGCGCTTGCCATCGTAGAAAACCATTTAAACCTGCTGGCCCGGCACGATTTTGCCCGTCTCAGAAAACAACTGGATTGCGATGAAGAAGACCTGAAAGACGCCTGCCAGGCCATCCAGGCCTGCCAGCCCCACCCCGGCGCGGCATTTTCAGCCGAAAAACCCCGTACAATCGTGCCGGAACTGCTGGCTTTCTGCCAGGACGGGCAATGGCAGGTTGCCTTAAACCCTGAAGCCATCCCCGCTATCCGCCTAAACCACCTGTATGCCGGAATCGCCCGCAGCAAAACCCATGTCATGGCACAAGAGACGCAGGAAGCCGGCTGGCTTGTTCAAAACATCCGGCGGCGTTTTGAAACCATCCTGAAAACAGGAAAAGCCATTGTGCAAAAACAGCAGGCTTTTTTCTCCGGGGGTCCCCTCGCCATGAACCCCCTTGTATTACGCGAAATAGCTGATACACTAGAATTGCACGAGAGTACCGTTTCCCGTGTCACAAACGGAAAATACATGCGTACCCCGCATGGGGTGGTTGAACTGAAATACTTCTTTGGAAGCGGCCTTTCAACCCTGTCAGGCCAAACCTTGTCCTCAACTGCCATTCGGGAAAAAATCAGGCAACTTATAGGAGAGGAAAACAGGAAAAAACCCTTATCGGACAACAAAATTGCCCAGATCTTGCTGAAGGAAGGGCTGGTCATTGCTCGCCGGACCATTGCGAAATACCGTGAAGCCCTGAAAATCCCGCCAGCCTGTCTGCGTAAGTCCCTGTAGTCTGTTACAGACAAAAAAACCGTCGCCAGCCTGTCCGCCCGTACAAGCGATAAGCTGATGACCTAACCGAGGAGAAAGCGATGAACATCACAATCAGTGGACACCACCTTGAAGTTACCCCCGCCATCCGCAGCCATGTGGAAAACAAGCTGAACCGGATGAAACGGAATCTTGACAATGTGATCGATATTTCCGTTCTCCTGACAGTAGACAACAACTCCGACAAAGATAAAAGGCAGCGCGCTGAAATCAACCTGAACATGAGCGGCAAAACCATCCATGTGGAAAGCGCAGCACAGGATCTGTATGCCGCCATTGACCTCCTGATGGACAAACTGGATCAACAGGTTGTCAAACACAAAACCAAATCCAAGGAACATGGTCGCGAATCCGTCAAAAACATGGTCAGCAATATCTCTGCCTGATTGTCTTTGGGACGGCCATAAAAAAAGCGCGCTGCCTGCGCGCTTTTTTGTTCCTTCCTAGCAGAGCTTCTTCCATGTCCGGTAAGGATGCAGCATCAGGTTGGTATTGTAATAACGCGGATCAGCCGTCACCTCCTCCCCAACCCATCCGGGTTTCACAAACGCCTGGTCAGCCGATTCCAGCTCAACCTCCGCCACCACCAACCCGGCATTCTCCCCGAAAAACACATCCACTTCCCACACCATCCCCTCATAAGGAATCCGGTAACGCGTCTTCTCTATCAGAGGGCGGCAGCAAAGCCTCTCCAGCATATCCTCGGCATCCGCAAAAGGAATCGGATATTCCCATTCATTCCTGAAAAGCCCGTCCGTGCTGCTTTTAATCGTTATGAACGCCTCCTGGTTCATCGTCCGGATTCGCACAACCCGCTCCTGATCCGTGCTGAGATACCCCTGCCTGATCGTATCGCCCCTTGCCTGCCCCTTCCAGCCATCCCCCGACAGCAGAAACTTCCTTTCAATTTCAATGCCCATCTCACCTCCTCAATTACGCCCTTCGCCCTGCCCGCCAGCCTTTCCCTGATCCTTTCATACAAAAATGGAAAAGCCGTGCGAAGTGCTGGTATAATACCCCCACTTCGGGGCGTAGCGCAGTCTGGTAGCGCACTTGCATGGGGTGCAAGGGGTCGTGTGTTCGAATCACACCGTCCCGACCAAAAAATTCAACAGGCCAGTGAAACCCATCACTGGCCTTTCCCTTCTTTGCTGTTTACGCAAATTCAATACGTGCCATCTGCAACAGCAGATCAAAAGAGCGATTGGCAATATCAGCACAGAGGCAACCTTACTATACTCATACCTGCATCCTGAAAAAGCACAACGGCAGCAATACAGAAAATATTATTTAATAACAAACAGACCATAAAAATGAATGGCAAGACACCTCATATTTTTCAGTATCAGGGTTCAAAGCGGATTTTGGCAGCCCGGATATTAAGGTATATGCCGCATAAATTTGCCAGATTAATAGAACCATTTTCAGGAACAGCTGCTATAAGTATCGCAACCGCCTGTGAAAGCAGAACAACACAGTTTATTATAAATGACATCAATATACCGCTAATCAATATGCTTCAAGAAGCAGTAGAAACCCCCTCTCGCCTGATTGCAGTGTATCACACTGTATGGAACGAACAATTTCGATACAGTAAAGACCATGTTCAATATTTTCATCATATCAGAGAAAAATTCAATAACAGCAATAAAACACCGGCAAATATGCTATATTTTTAGCCAGATGTGTTAAAAGTGCTGTACGATACGGAAAACCGGAAAATTTAATCAATCGCCAGATAAGCGTAGAAACGAGACAAACCCGCGCACACTCGCACCTAATGTTTATGCGATTTCACGCTTTTAAAAGGAAAGGCATCATTTCTTGCACTGGATTACCATGCTATTTTAGATATGGCAAAACCTGGGAACCTGGTCTATATGGATCCTCCCTATCAAGGGGCAACAAACACCAGAGATAATCGTTACTTTTCCGTGGCACCGATTAATGAATTTGCCCAGGCAATAAGTATCCTGGATAAAAAGGCATAAAACATCTTATTAGTTGCGATGGGATATGCGGAAAAAAAATATGGTGAAGATTTACCAGAAAATTTACTCTGCAAAAAGATTTTGCTGAACGCTGGCCGCTCCGGCCAGGCCTCCTTGTTAGGGAGAAGACCTACAACATTTGAAACACTATATATCAGTAAAGCATTTCCTCCTGCTTTTGATATACCGCATCAGCAACTCTCCCTGCTGGAGGCAATAGCATGATTAATTATCCGAAAGACTTTCTTGCTTTACTGGAAACAATAACAGCAAAACGGCCCGGACAGTAATACAACATCTTCTTAAAAACGGATACATTACACCGCAGGAATTGAAAGATACTTATGGATAAAACCATCCACCAAGAGCAATACGGGACGTTAGGGAATATGGAATACCTGCCGTAACATATCGTGTACAAGGTATTGATAAAAAAAGTATTGCTGCTTATAAGTTTGGAAATCCAGACGATGCAAAAAATCTCTTGGCAAAATCATCAGGAAGAACTATTCTTTCAAAGGCGCTCAAACAGGCACTTATTGAGAAATATGGAGCAGTCTGTTTTACTTACCTGAAAAAATGGACGAGACAATTCTCCAAGCCGGCCACCGGATTCCTTATGAAATTGGAGGAGATCATGGAGAACAGGACATAGCATATTTCATGCTGCTTAGCCCGTCTGCCAATAGGGCAAAATCGTGGATATGTGAACATTGTGAAAACCGGATAAAAAAGGATGCTGGCTTTTGCTTGCAGTGTTTCTGGGCATATCCGGAAAATGATAATCATATAGCTGGCCGTCCTGAAAAAATTATCTCCATTATTTTTTCAGGAAATGAAATTGATGACTACAACAAACTCGTTAGCTTGGCCGGAGAAAGAACTGCCCAAGAAACCATAAAAAAGATATTGCATGAAAGCTTAAAATAAATTTTCAGAAGCAAGCTTCATTTATTTTATACAGGCGAAACGCCATATCCGGCATTACTTAATGATTCCTTGACACACTATTTTTCCCATTTTTCAGGAAAACTTAAAGACAGTAAAAGCGTATTATCCCAAAGGGGAAGAGCATATTTGAAAAACAAAAGGGGTATCGCT
This sequence comes from Oxalobacter formigenes, assembly GCA_023667225.1. Taxonomy (GTDB): domain Bacteria; phylum Pseudomonadota; class Gammaproteobacteria; order Burkholderiales; family Burkholderiaceae_D; genus Oxalobacter; species Oxalobacter formigenes_C. The sequence continues at coordinate 709,413 of JAMPAN010000001.1, forward strand.
TTCACGATACCCCTTTTGCCTGTATTCTGGTAGGCACGATTGGACTCGAACCAACGACCCCTACCATGTCAAGGTAGTGCTCTAACCAGCTGAGCTACGCGCCTAAGGAAGAAGCATTATAACAGGGATTAAAAAAAAGGCAATTCCCAACCTGATACCGTCTGCTGCCATATCCCTGTGTTTACCTTTGGCTCCGGATGCCGCCTGGTAAAAAAGACGCGCCATATTCTGCTATCATCACAAAAAAAGGATGGGCTTGCCGTTACAGCCTGCCACTTCCTCATTAACGCGTTTTTCTTTTTACAGGATAACCCGACATGAATGCTCCCCTTCCTGATACCCTCCCGGCCTGGAACAAATTGAAAACCCATGCAGAAACAGCAAAAACCTGGCAGCTGCGCAACCTGTTTGCAGCTGACAGCAGCCGTTTTTCCCGCTTTTCCCTTTCGGCCTCCGGCCTGTTCCTGGATTATGCAAAAAACCGTATCAGCGATGAAACCATCTCCCTCCTGATGGAACTGGCGCGGCAAAGCCGGGTAGAAGAAAAACGGGATGCCATGTTTGGCGGCGATATCTTCAACAACACCGAACACCGGGCCGTCCTGCATACCGCCTTGCGCGCGCCAAAAAGCGCAGCCATCCTCTTTAACGGCAAGAATGTCGTGCCTGAAATCCACGCTGTTTTAGACCAGATGGCCGCTTTTGCCGGACAAATCCACAGCGGACAATGGACAGGCTATACCGGCAAACGCATTACAGATATTGTCAATATCGGCATCGGCGGTTCCGACCTGGGTCCGAGAATGGTTTGCCATGCCCTGCGCCCTTATCACAAACCCGGCCTTGCCGTTCATTTTGTCTCCAATGTGGACGGCCATGATCTGGATGCCGTGCTGAACAGGGTTAATCCGGAAACCACCCTGTTTATCATCGCCTCAAAAACCTTTACCACCTTGGAGACCATGTTAAACGCTCATACAGCGCGCAACTGGTTCTTAAAGAATGCCAAAGAGGAAAATTTGCCCCGCCATTTCGTTGCCATCTCGACCAATCTCGAAGCCGTCAGCACCTTTGGCATCCATCCGGACAACATGTTCCCCTTCTGGGACTGGGTCGGCGGCCGCTATTCCGTCTGGTCAGCCATCGGCCTGCCGGTCGTACTTGCCCTCGGCAGCGACCGTTTTGCCGAATTGCTCGCAGGTGCCCATGCCATGGACACCCATTTCCGGCATGCTGCGCTGGAAAACAACATGCCGGTTATCCTGGGCCTCATCGGCATCTGGAACCGCAACTTCCTGAATTACGCCTCGGTCTCCATTGCGCCTTACCTCCAGGATCTGGCCCACTTCCCCTCCTACCTCCAGCAGCTTGAAATGGAAAGCAACGGCAAACGTGTCACACGGGAAGGCGCTCCGGCCGCCTGGCAAACCTGCCCGGTCATCTGGGGCAACGTCGGCACCAACGGGCAGCACGCCTACTTCCAGCTCCTGCACCAGGGAACCGATATCACGCCCATTGATTTCATTACCGCCCTCAAACCTTCCCACAGTCTGCCGCGACATCACGCCGCATTGTTGGCCAACTGCTTTGCCCAATCCGAAGCACTCATGCTGGGCAAAACCGCAGCAGAAGTGCAAGCCGGCCTGAAAGCATCCGGCATACCGGATGAGGAAATCGCCTTCCAGACTCCGCACCGCACCTTCCCCGGCAACCGTCCGAGCAACACCATCCTGATGAACAGCCTGCGGCCGGAATCCCTTGGCGCGCTGATTGCCCTGTATGAACACAAAACCTTTGTCCAGGGAGCCATCTGGAACCTCAACCCCTTTGACCAATGGGGAGTCGAACTGGGTAAAGTGCTGGCAAAAAGCATCCAGGAAGAACTGGAAAACCAGGTCGAACATCCTCACGACAGCTCAACAGCCGGTTTAATCAAACTGGCAAAGGCAGCCCTGGCATAAAACCGGCACTTTTCCCTTTGCGGAAAACATAAAAAAGGCGCAGTTGAAACCTGCGCCTTTTTTGCATCCCCCGGTAAAATTTACCGCCCGGACTGAAGAGAAGCCGGAGCACTGCCGCCAGCGGCGGCCGGCTGTGCTGCTGAAGGCAAAGCGGGCGCTGCCGGCCGGGCAGCCTGTGCAGGAACAGCAGGAACCTGTGCCGGCACAGGAGCTTGCGCCGGAGAAACAGCCGGCGAAGCCGGTTGTGCTTCCGGGACAGCGGCAGCAGCAGGCGATGGCGCAACAGGAGCTGGCGCAGCCGTTTCTCCTGCCGGGACTCCCTGCCCTGCACCCGCAGACGTACCGGCAACCGGCTGCGCTGCCGGATTGGCGCTGTCAGCCGCCGGTTGCGCATCCGGCGCACCGGCAGCCGCTTCTGCGGCAGCTTTGGCAGCCTCTGCCGCTTCCGGCCGCATCACCACCGGTTCCTTCCATGTCCCGTTCAATGCGTCTTCTTTCGGCACATAAATCCGCATAACCATATAAAAATCCCCGTCCGGAGCCGGCAGCCAATTCGCTTCCGGCACCGGTTTTTCTTCCGGCTGTGCCGCTGTCAAAGACGGCTGGCCGCCAGATTGCAGCTGGACGGCATTGGCAGCCGCAGACTGGGCAGCGCGGGCAGCGGATGAAGCCGCCTTGGCCTCCCCCGCTGGCAGCCCGGCATTCGCCTGGGCATCCTCAACAACCGGCGCACCGGCAGCCGATGGCACTTTCCGGATAAATACCGTCACACTGCCGTCAGCCGTATCCGTTTCCATCTGAGAAACCATATTGCTGGTAATGTGGTAACGCTTGAGCGGATTATCTGCCAACAGCTGTCCAGGCAATTCATACAAAGTCAGCGACCAGAAAGCGTCTGTCGGCGGCAGTTTATCCTTTTCAAAACGAAGAAGATAACGGTTGGCGCCATTCAGCGGCTTGAATTCGGAATCCAGCTTATAGGCAATGGAAAGAATTTCCTGCGGCGAAGCGCCATACAAATCTGTCATCGCGCCGTATGCGCGGTTCAGGTAATGGTTTTTCAGTTCTGCACGGGTACCATGCATATCCGCGCCTTTTATCAAATCGCCCTTCCTGGCAGCATCCAGATCCGCTATCGCGCCGTCAATTCCCGCCTGATAGGCTTTTTTCTCATTCTCGGCCATCTCTTCCGTAACAAACGGTTTTCCTGCGCCAATGGAAATCTTGCCCAAACGGGCCATCAGTGCCGCTTCATCCTGCGGAACCGAAACAAACTGCATCAGGAAATTCAGACAAGAGAAAAAGGCCGGCGTGCGCATATCCTCTTCACGATAAACAGGAAAATCAACCGGCACTACCTCTGGCGGTGCCTCAGCGCCCGTATATTGCGAAAGCGGTTGCAGCGCGAATTCCCCCTGGATTTTTTCCACATTGGGCAAATCTTCCGCATTCATCAGCTGGACACGAACAAGGGCATGGGCCAGCGAAGTATCAGATTGAATCACCCTGTTGATCCCTTCCGGCGTTTCCCCCTTCCATCCGGGGCCCGCAATCAGGAAACGCCCGCCCTGGTTACCGGCTGTACGGCTTCCTGCATAATCAAAATTGTAGGAAAAAAGATCAGTAAACTGAACCGAATAATAACGGCCGTCTTCAATGGCAGGCACAGTCAGCACCAGCGGCTCGCGGCGCAAATCCAGCCATGCGCTGCCATACAGCGTATCATGGGAAGCGGTTTCAGGCTGCCCGCTGCCCGGCATATCCGGCTGTGCGGAAAAATACAATTCATTAAACGGCTTCTTGTAATCCGGGTCTTGCTCATCAATAGCCGAGGCATACATTTCCCCGTAAATCCTCACCATCGGATAACCATAAATATAGGCTTCCTTGGCAAGGGCTGTAATTTCCGCATCGGGAATCTCCGGTTTCTGGTTGCATGAGACAAGCAACAAGGCCGCGGCAAGGCCGGCTAGAAATTTCAATAGTTTCATGGTCTTGGTTCTTTTCCGGTAAAAAATTCAGCTCTGGCGGCACAGTTGGTATCGTGGCCGCAAAAAACAGGCGCTGCTGGAAACAGGCAGGAAAACTTGCCCTTAACCGGTAAAGAATAGTACGTCTCTACAGCAAAAGCAAAAATTTTTATGAAAAAGCCCGTTTAAATCATCCTTTTGCTGAAATTCGGCACAATTGGCCGCTCTTTATGCCATATCCCTGCCAGAATTGCTAAAATGCCTCTACCGGCATATTGCCGGGGCAACCGTAAACCAGACACAAGTAACCGCAGCCAGACCGGCCGGCTGATGGGGAAAAGGACAAAACATGAACCAACTTGAACAGCTCAGGCAATACACTACCGTTGTAGCTGATACCGGCGATTTCCAGTCTATCCGCAGCTACACGCCGCAAGATTCCACCACCAATCCCTCGCTTATCCTGCGCGCGGTACAAAAAGACGCCTACCGCTCCCTCCTGGAAAAAGCCGTAAGCGACAACCGGGAAAAACCGGTTGAAGCCATCATAGACCGCCTGCTGGTCTCGTTTGGCTGTGAAATCCTCAACATCGTGCCAGGGCGGGTCTCCACCGAAACCGATGCACGCCTGTCTTTTGACACCGAAGGCAGCATCCGCAAAGGCCGCGAACTCATCGCCCTGTACGAAGTGGCAGGCATTCCGCGCGAACGGGTACTCATCAAAATCGCCTCCACCTGGGAAGGCATTGAAGCCGCGCGGGTACTGGAAAAAGAAGGCATCCGCTGCAACATGACCCTGCTCTTCTCCCTTCCCCAGGCAGCAGCCTGCGCCGAAGCCGGCGTCCAGCTCATTTCCCCCTTTGTCGGCCGCATCTATGACTGGTATAAAAAATCGACCGGCCAGGAATATGCCGGCGCAGAGGATCCGGGCGTACAGTCAGTTAAACGCATCTACAACTACTACCGCAAATTCGGTTACCGCACAGAAGTCATGGGCGCCAGCTTCCGCAACACCGCCCAGATCACCGAACTGGCCGGCTGCGACCTTCTGACCATCAGCCCCGACCTGTTACGGCAGCTGTCCGAATCCGAAGCGCCTGTCACCCGCAGGCTCAGCCTGGAAACCGCCCAGGCCGCTCCGGTAGAAAAAATGCAGGCAGATGAAAAAACCTTCCGTTTCCTGCTCAATGAAGACGCCATGGCAACAGAAAAACTGGCCGAAGGCATCCGGCTTTTCTGTGCCGATACCGTCAAGCTGGAGCAAATGATCGCAGGAATGCGCACCAAATAAGCAGCGCCGGACCGCAGCGGACAGTCAGGAGCCTGTCCGCATATGCGGGCTGTTGCGCAGCATAAAAAAAGTCGCGTCAAAAAGCCGCCGGGCTTCCTCGTGCAAATCAAACCTATCCGGCGTCAGGAGCCAGCTGTGCAGCAGCCCGTTGAAAACCACATGCACAGCCAGAAACGACAGGCCGATATCCACATCGCCCGGCAGCTGTCCCTTCTGCCGGGCATTGTCCAGCACCCTGGTTAACGTCTCCCTTGCACGAGTCATCCATTCCCGATAAGAAACCTGGTACTCGCTGCTCTTCTCGGTAAACTCGCACCGGTGGTACAAAATGCCCAACACCTTGCGGTAATGGGCATTTTCCTGAATCTCACGCATCAGAAAAACCGATTTTTCCCGCAAACGGCCCAACGGATCCTCCGTTTCCTCATCGGCAATTTCATCAATCATTTGCCGGATAGGCTGCCGCACGCGATCCACCATGGCATTAAACACATCAACCTTATTGGTAAAATGCCAGTAAACTGCTCCCCGCGTCACACCCGCCGCTTCAGCAATATCGTTTAAGATAGTACTGGATACGCCTTTTTCATAAAAAACCTGTTCTGCCGCATCCAAAAGACGGTTCCGCGTTTCAAGCGTCTTTCCCGAACTGCGTCTTTCCCGAACTGCGTCTTTCCCGAACTGCGTCTTTTCGCTCGCCATCTTTTCCCCGTTTTGCAGGGCCGACCTGCCCATCGTGTTACAAAAAAAATAATAAACATACACGATTGTATGTTAAATTACCGGCTGATGTCAGCCCTGCCCGGCCAGATATCCTGTGGCAAGGGGCTGCGCAAAAAACGGTAAACTGTCAAAAAATGCTTGTGCCGAAATCCATGAAAACCTCATTGCGATCCGTCTTTTTCACGCCCTTTATCATTGCCCTTGTCCTGCTTTCCGGCTGCCGTGAAGAAAAACAGCAGGAACAGCAAGCACCCGAAGCGGCTTACATCGTAGTGAAAACCGAAGAAGTTGCCGTTGTCAACGAATTGTCCGGCCGCCTGGAATCCTTCCGGAATTCGGATGTGCGGGCACGGGTAGCCGGCGTACTGGAAAAACGCCTCTTTGCCGAAGGCAGCGATGTCAAAAAAGGCGACAAACTCTTTATCATCGACCCAAGAAGCTATGAAGCCGCCGTACAGCATGCCAGGGCTGCCCTGGCGCGTGCCGAAGCCAACTTCATGCAGGCCGACCTCAAATACCGGCGTTACATCCCGTTGGCGGAAATCAGCGCTGTCAGCAAACAGGAGTATGACGACGCCCTGGCTGCCCAGAAACAGGCCGCCGCCGATGTCGTCTCCGCCAAAGCTGCCCTGGTCAATGCCAAGCTGGATCTGGAATATTCAACCGTGCTGGCCCCCATCTCTGGAAGAATCGGCCGCTCCATCGTCACCGAAGGCGCACTGGTCGGTCAGGGTGAAGTCACGCTGTTGGCCGTTATCCAGCAAATTGACCCCATCTATCTGAACCTGACCCAGTCCAGCGCCGAGCTGCTCCAGTTGCAGCAGGCCATGCGAAAAGGCGTCCTGAAAGGCGCATCCGAAGAAGGGCTGAACGTTGGCCTCATCATGGAAGACGGCACGCCCTATCCGCATTCGGGCAAACTGCTTTTCTCGGATATTACCGTTGACCCTTCCACCGGCGAAATTTCCATCCGTGCCCTCTTCCCCAACCCCGATGGCGTGTTGCTGCCTGGCATGTATGTGCGCGGCCGTCTGGAACAGGCCGTCAATGAAAACGCCATCACCATTCCCAAGCAGGCTATACAGCGCTCAACCGAAGGCTCAACCGTCTTCGTCATTGGCAAAGACGATACAGCCGAAGTCAGGCGGGTCAAAACCGGCGCATCCTGCCAGGAAAAATGGATCGTGCTGGAAGGCTTGAACGTGGGAGACAAAGTCATTGTGGAAGGCATCCAGAAAATCCGCGCCGGATCGCCCGTTATCCCGGTTCCCTGGGAAAAGGCCGTCCGGCAGCCTGAAGCGGATACTGCCGGACAAGAAAACAAACAAGACAGCGAAAACATAATGCCGGAGGAGCAGCCACAGCCGGAAAAAACACAGCAAGATCCGCAGCAAGCTGCCGAAACAGCCGAGTCTGATCCGCCTGTCACGGAAGAAAAAGACAACACCTTATCCGGGAAAACAGTGGCTGTAGAAAACACCAAACCTGTACAAAATCCCGTCAAGACCGATCCGCCCGAACCGGCATCACCAGCGCTTTCAGCAAACGCAACACCTGTAGGCAGAAAACCTGCCAAAAACGCTGATTCCCCGGCTGAAAAACCAACAGCGGCAAAACCCGTTGCCGTGCCGGGCGCAAAAACAGAAAACACACCTGAAAAAGAAAAAAACAACCCGCCTGTTACAGGCAAGCCGACTGACGCCTTGCGAACCCTGCCCGCCGGCAGTGCAAAAGTTCCCAAAACAGATGCCGTCAAGCCGCAGCAGGCCGGAATACAGCCGCATCAGCCTGAAGCAGAGCTGCCGGCTTCAACCGCCAAAGAATAGGGAGCATTGGCATGGCCCGGTTTTTTATTGATCGCCCCGTTTTTGCCTGGGTAGTCGCCATCTTCATTATTCTGGGCGGCATCCTGTCTATTCTCAACCTGCCTGTTGCCCAGTATCCCAATGTTGCGCCGCCGCAAATTACCATCTCGTCCACCTACCCTGGCGCAACAGCCAAAGTAGTAGAAGACAGCGTGACCCAGCTCATCGAAGAAGAAATGAACGGCACTACCGGCCTGATGTACATGGAATCCGAAAGCCAGAGCACCGGTGAACTCAAAATTACGCTTTCCTTTACCAACGATACAAACGTGGATCTGGCGGCCGCCGACGTCCAGAACCGGATCAAGCGGGTAGAATCCCGGCTGCCGCAGGCAGTGATGCAGCAAGGCGTAGTCACCAACAAAGCGCGAAGCAACTTCCTTGCATCCATTGCGATCGTTTCCAAAGACGGCCGCCTCTCCCAGCATGAACTGGGCGACTTTGCCGCCCGCAACATCATCAACGACATCAAGCGCATTCCCGGCGTGGGCGATGTCAACATCTTCGGCTCGGAAAAAGCCATGCGCATCTGGCTGGACCCGGTCAAACTGACCGGGTTCAACCTGACGCCGGAAGACGTCAGCAGCGCTATCGAAGCGCAAAACGCCGTGATTCCTTCAGGGCAGGTTGCCGGATTACCGAACACCGGCAAAGAACCCATCTACGCCAACATTACCGTACACGGCCAGCTTCAGACGCCGGAAGAATTTGAAAACATCATCCTGCGCGCCAACCCGGACGGCTCGGCCGTGCGCATAAAAGATATCGGCCGCGTCGAACTCGGCGCCAAACAATATGATACAGTTGCCAACCTGGACGGCACTCCCATGAGCGGCTTTGCCATCATGCCAACGGCAGATGCCAACAGCATCGCCACCATGCAGGCCATCCGTGACAAAATGGCCGAACTCTACGAATATTTTCCGGCAGGGGTAGAGTACAGCATCCAGAACGACACCTCCCGCTTTGTCAAATTCTCTATCAAGGAAGTGGTCAAAACCCTGTTTGAAGGCGTTTTCCTGGTCTTCATCGTCATGTACCTCTTCCTGCAAAATCTCCGTTACACCATTATCCCCACCATCGTGGTGCCCATTGCGCTTTTAGGCACCTTTGCCGTCATGAAAGCGCTGGGTTTTTCCATCAACATGCTCACCATGTTCGGCATGGTGCTGGCCATCGGCATCCTCATTGACGATGCCATTGTAGTTGTGGAAAACGTTGAACGCATCATGTCGGAAGAAGGCCTCTCCCCGCGTGACGCCACCTTCAAGGCCATGGGACAAATCCAGGGAGCCATCGTTGGCATCACACTGGTTCTGATGGCTGTATTTGTGCCAATGGCCTTCTTTGGCGGCGCAGTCGGCAAAATCTACATGCAATTCTCCCTCTCGATGATTGCCTCCATCGCCTTTTCCGCCTTCCTCGCTCTGTCGCTCACCCCTGCCCTGTGCGCCACCATCCTCAAGCCGGTAGAAGCAGGGCACCACGAAAGCCGCAAAGGGCCTCTCGGCTGGTTCAACCGCAAATTTCACAGCATCACCCTGTCTTACGAACAGCAGGTCGCCAAAATGTTCGGCAGGGCAGGCCGCTACATGTTTATTTATCTGGCCATCTGCCTGTGCTGCGGCTGGATGTACTGGAAACTGCCCACATCCTTCCTGCCGGACGAAGACCAGGGCTATTTCTACGTAAACCTCCAGCTGCCGGCTGGCGCCACCACCTCTCGTACAAACAAAATACTCAAGGAAATTCAGGACCATTTCCTTACCGAACCCGGCATTGACCATACTATTCTGGTTACAGGCTTCAGCCACCTGGGAAAAGGCCAAAACAGCGGCCTGGGCTTTGTCACCCTCAAAGACTGGGATGAACGGGACAGCGAAAACGCTGTGCAGGCCATCATCCAGCGCGCCTATGCCCGCTTTGCCCAGTTCAGGGATGCCGTTGCTTTTGCAAGCAATCCGCCGCCCATCCGCGAACTGGGCAACTCTTCCGGTTTTGCTTTCCGCCTCCAGGATCGCGGCGGCCTGGGCAACGAGGCCCTCATCCAGGGAAGAGACCAGCTCCTGTCTATGGCAAAAGAAAGCAAGGTACTGAAAAACGTCCGGGCCATTGCCATGGAAAATACAGCGCAGCTCAAACTGGATATCGACCGGGAAAAAGCCCATGCGCTGGGCATAGCATTTGCAGATATCCGAACCGCACTGTCTGTTGCGCTCGGTTCGGACTATGTCAACGATTTCGAGAGCTTCGGCCGGCAGCAGCGCGTTATCGTCCAGCTTGATGCCGGTAAACGCGGTACACCTGAAGATATAAACAAAATCTTCGTCAAAAACCGGGCGGGAACCATGGTGCCGTTTTCCGCCTTCTCCACCAGTGAGTGGACACGCGGCCCGGTACAGCTGATCCGCTACAACGGCTACCCGGCTGTCCGGATTGAAGGCGAACCTGCCGAAGGCATGAGCTCAGGCGAAGCCATGGCCGAAATGGAAAGACTGACCCGGCAGCTCCCCAAAGGATTCGGGTTTGAATGGACAGGCCAGTCGCTGGAAGAAAAAACCTCCGGCAACCAGGCGCCCATGCTGTTTGCCCTCTCCCTTCTGGCCGTCTTCCTTTGCCTGGCAGCCCTCTACGAAAGCACCACCATCCCGCTGTCCGTCATGCTGGTGGTGCCGCTCGGCGTCATCGGCGCCTTAATCGGCGTCACCCTGCGGGGCATGCCGAACGATGTCTTTTTCAAAGTCGGCCTGATTGCCACCATCGGCCTTTCCGCCAAAAACGCCATCCTGATCGTTGAATTTGCGAAAGATCTGCAAGCACAGGGAAAAAGTCTGATACGGTCTATCCTGGAAGCCTGCCGGCTCCGCTTCCGCCCCATTATCATGACTTCCATGGCCTTTATCCTCGGTGTTGTCCCGCTTGCCATTGCGCATGGCGCAGGGTCAAAAACCCAGCAGGCCATCGGAACCGGCGTATTATGCGGCATGATAACGGCAACCGTCCTGGCAGTATATCTGGTGCCCATTTTCTTCCTGGTTGTGCGAAGCATCTTCTCTGGAAGTGAACGGCAACGTAAAATCTACGCTGGCAACCATACCCAGGAAGGCTCAAAAGACGTGCGCCGGCAGCCCTGGGAACTACCGGCAGGCATGGGACAGGATGCCGCCGTAAAGGAAAAAGAAACAGAACCCCCGCTTCAGGAAACGCAGCATACGCCTCCTGAAAACAGCGATCCTGAGAGGAAAGACAAGGGAGACACGATATGACAAGGCCAAGCAAATGCGCCATCCTCCTGGCAGCGGCAGGCATCTTGACCGCGTGCAGCATGGCGCCAACCTATGAACGCCCCGATGCGCCGGTAGAAAGCGCCTGGCCGGAACATATCCAGATAAAAGAAGGCGCGGTTCCCGCTCCCGAAATCGGCTGGACAGAATTTGCGCGGGACCCCCGCCTCCAGGTTCTGATTGCTGCCGCCATCGAAAACAACCGCGATCTGCGAGTGGCAACCCTGCGCATTGAAGAAGCGCGCGCCCTGTACGACATCCAGTGGTCCGAACGCCTGCCCAACATCAACGCCGAAGGCCAGGCCCAGCGCACCAAAACGCCTGGCTCCATTGCCGGAACACCGGATCACCGCATGGCCGGCAGCTACCAGGTCGGACTGGGACTGGCCGCCTTTGAAATTGACTTCTTCGGGCGGATAAAAAGCCTGTCCGATGCCGCGCTTTACCAATACTTCTCCACAGAAGAAGCACAGCGCAGCGCCCATATCAGCCTGGTATCGGAAGTCTGCAAAACCTATCTGTCCGAGCGGGCACTGGCCAGGCAGCGCGACCTGGCGCAGCAATCCTACGAAGCCTACAAAAGCACCTATGAACTAACCCAAAAACGTTATGAAGTCGGCGCTTCCTCCGCACTGGAATTGCGGCAATATGAAACCCTCATGCACAATGCGCGCGTTTCTGTCGTCACCCTGGAGCGCCAGCGCGCCCAAATGGAAAACGCATTAACCGTGCTGGTAGGCGGCAAGGCCATTGAAAATTTGCCTCCGCAAAAAGATTTCTCCGATGAAGATATCCTCATGGATATTCCAGCCGGCCTGCCATCCGACCTGCTGGCCAACCGGCCGGACATCCGCCGGCAGGAAAACCTGCTGAGATCGGCCAACGCCAACATTGGCGCGGCACGCGCGGCCTTTTTCCCGCGCATCACCCTGACCGTTTTTGGCGGCACCGCCAGCAATACCCTGTCCGGGCTCTTTGATGCCGGCTCAAGTTCATGGAGCTTTACCCCGCAACTGCTGTTGCCCATTTTTGATGCCGGACGCAACATCGCCAACCTGGATCTGGCCGAAGCCCGCAAGAACATTGCCGTTGCCGAATATGAAAAAACCATCCAGACTGCCTTTAAGGAAGTGGCGGATGCCCTCATTGCCCGTGGCCTTTTCAACGAACAGGTCACTGCCCAGGCAGCCGTCCTGGCAGCCGAAACAGAGCGGTTGCAGCTTTCCCGCGCACGCTACGACAACGGCATTGCCAGCTCGCTGGAAGTGCTGGATGCCGAGCGGCAGCATTTTGCCGCACAACAAACGCTCGTCCAGGCCCGCCTGGACCGTCTCCTGAATACCATCGACCTGTATCGTTCACTGGGCGGCGGCCTCCAGCAAACCACCGTCCCGGTCAACACACCCGGCGCACAACCCGGCCCGCTCCCTCCGGCAACCGTACCCCTGACACAGGAAACAGCTCCGGCAGCCAGTTAGCCGTCATAACACAAACGGCCCGCTTTGCCCCGTCCTGGCATCGGCCGCAAGGCAAGCCTTTGCGCCGCCTCATGGCATCATGATAAAAAACAGCCATAATGGACAACGGTATGCGGTATTTGCAACATTTTTTCCTGTTTTGCCTGATTGCTTCCCGCCTGCCGTATATTTTTGGGCAAAATCAGAGTATCATCCGGGTAACCGAGTATGGCCGCATGACAGGCAATAGCAGGCATGCGGGTTCCCCGACAGTAAAAACGCCAGCCGATACTTTCTGTTTCGGCCTGTTTTCTTCTTGTTCCAGGATAATCATGACAAACCACACCATCAATACCAGCGATGCCGCCTTTGAGAAAGACGTGCTCAAAGCAGAAAAACCTGTTTTGGTCGATTTCTGGGCCGCCTGGTGCGGTCCGTGCAAAATGGTGGCTCCCATTCTTGACGAAATTGCTGCCGAATACAGCGAAAAGCTCACCATAGCCAAAATAGATGTGGACAACAACCAGTCCGTACCTGCACAGTTCGGCATTCGCGGTATCCCGACCATGATCCTTTTCAAAAACGGACAAATCGTCGCCCGGCAAGTTGGCGCACTTGGCAAAGGACAACTGAAACAATTTATTGACAGCAATCTGTAGTAGGCAAGCCGGCGGCAACCTCTGCCGCCTCGCCCTCCGGGCTTCCTCAAGCCGCTTCCGGCGCGTCTGCAACACCAATCCGATTGATTTTTTACCCTACTCTGGTAACAGTTTGATACCGACAAAACTATGCATTTATCTGAATTAAAGTCCCTGCATGTTTCCCAGTTGATGGAAATGGCAAGCAGCCTTGATATTGACAACGCCGCCCGGATGCGCAAACAGGAGCTGATGTTTGCCATCATGAAAAAGCGGGCCAAAACCGGTGAACAGGTTTATGGCGACGGCGCGCTGGAAGTCCTGCCGGACGGCTTTGGCTTTCTCCGCTCGCCGGATGCCAGCTACATGGCCTCTACCGACGACATCTATATTTCCCCTTCCCAGATACGCCGTTTCAACCTGCATACCGGCGATTCCATTGAAGGCGAAGTCAGAACGCCGAAAGACGGAGAACGCTATTTTGCCCTTGTCAAAGTCGATACCATCAACGGCGCGCCGCCCGAAGCCTCCAAAAACAAAATCCTTTTCGAGAACCTGACGCCCCTGCACCCGGATGAACCGCTGCGCCTTGAAAGGGAAATGAACGCCAACGAAAACATTACCGGGCGCATTATCGACATGATCGCCCCCATTGGGAAAGGGCAGCGCGGCCTTTTGGTAGCCTCTCCCAAATCCGGCAAAACCGTCATGCTCCAGCACATGGCCCATGCCATTACCGATAACCATCCCGAAGTCGTTCTCTTCGTCCTGCTGATTGACGAACGTCCCGAAGAAGTTACGGAAATGCAGCGTTCAGTCCGCGGCGAAGTGGTCGCCTCCACCTTTGATGAACCGGCGACACGCCATGTCCAGGTTGCGGAAATGGTGCTGGAAAAAGCCAAACGGCTGGTTGAAATGAAAAAGGATGTTGTCATCCTGCTGGATTCCATCACCCGCCTGGCACGTGCCTACAATACAGTCTCCCCGGCCTCCGGCAAAGTACTGACCGGCGGTGTGGACGCCAACGCCCTCCAGCGGCCCAAACGCTTTTTCGGCGCGGCGCGCAACATTGAAGAAGGCGGATCCCTGACCATCATCGCCACTGCGCTGGTTGAAACCGGCAGCCGCATGGATGATGTCATCTACGAAGAATTCAAAGGCACCGGCAACATGGAAGTCCACCTGGAAAGGCGTCTTGCCGAAAAACGGGTCTATCCTTCCATCAACCTGAACAAATCCGGCACACGCCGTGAAGAACTGCTCATCAAGCCGGACATCCTCCAGAAAGTCTGGATTCTCCGCAAGCTGCTGTACGATATGGATGAAATCGAGGCAATGGAATTCATCCTCGACAAAATGCGCGCAACCAAAACCAATGCGGACTTTTTTGATATGATGCGCCGCGGCGGCTGATTGGTGCGCCACATCCTGGTCTTCTTGCAGGTGTCAGGCCGCGATACCCCGGAAAATACCTGCGAGAGGGCCTGACAGGAAACATCTTTGAACCAAACGGGCAAGCCGCCAAACGCAAGGAATGTTACTCTCTGCCGCGAAGTCACTAACCGGCCGCGCAATGAAACAACCTCTGAATACCCCGGCTGCCCAGGCAAACAACGGCATTACCTCCTCACTCCTGCTTGACGGGGTTTCCGTCATTGAATCATCCTCTCACCTTGCCGGGGAAGAAAACGGTATTTTGTTCCCTGAACGCCACACACTGATGATGGTACTGGAAGGAAGCGCCCGCCTGACCTACGGAAAACAAAGCATTACCGTACATCAAAACGAGATGGTGCTGCTCGAAAAAGCCACCGCCATCCATATCAGGAAAACTGGCAACGCAGACGGTATTTTCAACAGTCTCCGTTTCTTTTTGAATGACGCCCTGCTGAAAACCTTTCTCACTATGCGCCACCTCTCTGTTCCTGTGGCAAAAGAAGAAGAAAAAGGCCTTGAAGCCAACGCCATGAGCCATTGCCTGGTCGCCTTTTCTGCCTCTTTAAAACCCTACTTTAACAATCCTGACACCGTCAATCCGGGACTGCTGAAACTGAAAATCATGGAAATGCTCTATGATATTTCCGCATGCAACCCCGCCCTTTTCCGCCGTATCCTGCAACTGAGACAGCCTGCCCGCATAGATATCCGGCAAATTGTGGAACAGCATTACGCCTCGCCTGTCACCATATCCGAACTCGCTTCCCTATCGGGACGCAGTCTTTCCAGTTTCAAGCGAGACTTCCGGCACGCCTACAACCAGCCGCCCGCCGCATGGATACGGGAACGCCGCCTTGAAAAAGCCCTGGAAATGCTGCGGTACACCGCCTTATCTGTCTCCGATGTCTGTTATGCGCTCGGATTCAGGAATCCGGCGCATTTTTCCCGCCTCTTCAAGGAACGCCACGGCCTTCCCCCCTCCGCCATCCTCAAGGCAAAAAACAGCCTGGACGATTAAAGCAAAAAGAATGGCCCCGTCCGGAAAGCGGGGAAAAGTACGCCCTGCTATGCTGTGGCTGCCATTTATGCTGCACAGGCAGTTTATCTTTATCTTCAAGAGGAAAAATGAGAGCTGATATTGCGACCTACCAGGCGGTTGAAGCCGCTGCCAGGAAATTCGTCCAAAGCGTTGCCGAAGGAAACAGCGCCCATGCCAAAACGCTTTTTCATGAAGACGCCGTCCTGTTCGGCTATCTGGATGGGAAACTGGAAAAAGGCGCCATACAGGCCTTCTACGACAATGTGGATACTGTTGGCGCCGATCCCGGTTTTCGTGCCCGCATTGACGTCGTGACTGTAGAGGAAACCCTGGCTGTCGTCCGGGTTCTTGAAGAAAACTGGGGCGGGCGCATCAACTTTACAGATTACCTCCTCATGCTCAACATCAATGGCGAATGGAAATGTGTGGCAAAGGCCTACAACCAGAATGCCGATACCATAAAAAAATAATCCCTCATCACTGGGTAAGGGCAAAATTCCCGGAAAACCGGCATGGCCGTCCTGAAAGCCCGCTTGCGCGGGCTTTCCTGCGCATTTTCCCGTGCGGATGTTTTACAATAAACATCTGGCAAACCGGCCGCAAGGCTGTCCCCATCCGAACATCCGGGAACATAAAATGAAAGACATCAAGGGAACACAAACCGAACAAAACCTGAAAATAGCCTTTAACCGGGCCGCGCAAGCCGTCCAGCGCTACGAATATTTTGCCGGCCGTGCCGGTATAGAAGGCCATAACGAAGTCGCCATGCTTTTTTCATCCAGCGCTGCCGGTGAGCGGGGACATGCGCTTGGCCACCTGGAATTCCTCCGGCACGACCCGGTCTCCGGCAATGCCACCAGCCACACCCGCCTTAACATCCAGTCCGCCATCGCCGACGAAACCGAAAAATATCATGATATGTATCCGCGCATGGCAGAAATTGCCCGGGAAGAAGGACTGGAAGAAATCGCTATCTGGTTCGAAACCCTTGCCAAGGCAGAACGCTCCCATGCCAACCAGTTCCAGAAAGCGTTAAATACCCTTTTGGACTAGGCGCAGAAGAAACGAACCGCCGGCACAGACTGAAAATGCGCCGGAGAAAAAATGTCAGACAAACGAAACCGCCTATTCCGGCAGGCGGATCTGATGATCCTTGCTGAACTGGTAGTCCCTGAAAATATGCTCTGCTGAAGGCAGCAAATAGGAACCGTCATCCAGGCGGCGCGTTGTCTCCTTCAGCCGGTAGGTATTATGTCCGCATGTCCAGACATTATAATTTCTCATCTGGGTGCACAGGCAAATCTTGTTGGGCACAGTCATCTTTTCCTTGTCCGGACAAAGCGCAACCGCCTGCTCATAGGCGTTGATATACTCACACTTGCCATGCTCCAGCAGATAACCATACATCTCGCAATTGGGGCGAATCCCCTGTCCCAGCGCCGGTGTCTTTTTCAGCATCCGCATAGGGTAGCCCGTCGGCGACTGCATGTTGACTTCAATATCGGCCTCCGCAGCACTCAAGTAAGCCTGCTTTGCCGCTTCCGGCAGCCCGCACTCGCGGGAAATGGTAAAGCGCGTGGCAACCTGAACGGCAGCCACCCCCTTTTCCAGAAAAGAAACCGCGTCTGAACCGGTAAAAATCCCGCCCGCCGCAATCAGGGGAATCGACAGGTTTTCCTTTGCCAGATAAGCCTGGATTTCGGCAACAATCGTCGCCAGGTCAAAATTGGCCCAGTCCATGCCAAAACCAAGATGCCCCCCGGCAAGCGGACCTTCAACAATCACATAATCCGGCAGGCGGTTCAGCTTGGCATTGCGCCGGATAAAAATTTGCAGGGCACGCACAGAAGAAACAACAATACCCATCTTGGCATCCCTGAACCGAGGATGATCCTGCACAAGATGAAATGAATGCTGGTTCAGCCCTGCTGCCAGCGTAATACCGTCAATACCGGCATCCAGCGCTGCGGTCATCCTTGCCTGCATCGTTTCACGCGGCGCATTCATGGAAAGTTTTTCCATCAGATTGATAAACAGCAGGCCATGCCCCCGTTTGGCTTCCATTGCACTGGCAACATGCCGCCGCGTGGCTTCGGCAACTGCGCCCGTATTAAAGCGAATGCCGGATTTATCCATGGTGTTCATGCTCGCCATGCTGGCGCGCATCTTGTCTCGCGTGAAATGCGTTCCGAAATAACGCTCAGCCGTATCCATCATCATGGCATCGGACAAATGCCCGATCCCGCCCAAACGCACGGCTTCAAGCGCAAGCTGCGGCGTGGAAATATCCACCCCCATTCCGCCAATCACAATCGGAACCAAATCGCAGGCTCCCAGTTTCAGGCGAAAATCGTCAACACATTTCATGACATTCCTTGATATACCGCCGGAAAAGCCCGGCAGTGATTGATAACAGCACACCGAAAAATCCGGAAAAGCGCAAGCTGCGCGACAGGTATTAAAAAAGCAACTTTCGCCCGCTTCTGCCTGCAAAAATACCGGCAGCAGCCTATCTTATCAGATTATCCCTCCGCTGCCCAAAATGCCGCCGTCCGCCAGCATCAGTGAGACATCAGGACAGGAACAACCGCATCGCTTAACACGGTGCGGGTAACGCCGCCCAGCAAAAACTCCCTGAAACGGGTCTGTCCATATCCGCCCAGCACCAGAAGATCCGACTGCCGCTCGGCCACCACATCCATCAAGGCCGACCCGATATGCCGCGTCTGGCGCGGCTGGAGAATATTCACATTAACGCCATGGCGCGCCAGGTAAACTGCCAGATCCGTAACCGAACCCTCATCCCGCATATCCGATTCGGCATCCACATTGAACATAACCACTTCCACCACATCGGCCTGCCTAAGGAAAGGCATGGCATCGCTCACTGCCCGGCGCACCTCCTTGCTGGCATTCCAGGCAATCAGCACCTTCGAACCCACCGTTTCCTTCTCGTAACGGGAAGGAACAAGCAAAACAGGCCGGCCGGCATGAAGAACGACAAACTCCGGGAAGGCCTTGGGCGCATGCGGCATGGTCTCGTCAGGGCTGGAGCGGCCAATCACCACCAAATCCGAGTAACGGGCCTGCATACTGATACCATAACCTGCCTCGTCGTCCACTACGCGCCCTTCGTAGGAAAGCACCCCCATCGCCTGCATTTCATGGACAAAATCACCTACAAAGCCCCTTGCACGCTCTGCCAGAAATTTCAGGTGGGAAGCCAGCGCCGGATCTTTCTCGTCAATATGCGCCTCGCGAAACGTCAACGTGGAAAGGCCGATCATGGCCGCGCCAACAAGGTAGGCATTCTCGGTCTTGGCAAGATTGCCCGCAATACGAATACGGTTTAGCGCCTTTTCTTTTTTATCCAGGTGAACCAGTATGGTTTTGTACCCCATCGTTTCCTCCTGCCGTCACAAATTCACACTTTGTCCAGATTAAACGCCTTGTGCAGCGTCCGAACAGCCAGCTCCATATATTTTTCATCAATCAGAATAGATATCTTGATCTCCGAAGTGGATATCATGAGGATATTGATACCCTCCTGGTAAAGCGTCTCAAACATCCGGGAAGCCACGCCCACATGGCTGCGCATCCCGACGCCGATGGCAGAAACCTTGGATACCTGGTTATCCCCGACAATATCCCTTGCGCCAATTTCCGCCTTGACCCGGGTATTAAGCACTTCTATGGCACGGTCATAATCCGCCCGCTGCACAGTAAACGTGAAATCGGTCACCCCGGCAACCGACTGGTTCTGGATAATCATATCCACTTCGATATTGGCCTCGGCAATAGGGCCCAAAATCTTGAAAGCAATCCCCGGCCTGTCCGGCACGCCAATTACCATAATCTTGGCTTCACTGCGGCTAAAGGCAATTCCTGAAATAACCGTCTGTTCCATCTTTGCGTCTTCCTCAAATGTAATCAGTGTGCCGGAACGGGCCTCTTCTTCCAGCGGCATAAGCGGGTCTGTCAGCGACGAAAGCACGCGGGTCGGCACATGGTAATTGCCTGAAAACTCCACAGAGCGCGTCTGCAACACCTTCGACCCCAGTGAAGCCATTTCCAGCATTTCCTCAAAAGTAATTTTCTGTAGACGCCTCGCCCCGGAAACCACGCGCGGATCAGTGGTATAAACCCCGTCCACATCGGTATAGATAAGGCATTCGTCCGCCTTCATGGCGGCGGCAATGGCAACGGCAGACGTATCGGAGCCGCCGCGGCCAAGCGTCGTAATATCCCCTTTTTCGTCAATGCCCTGGAATCCGGCAATAATGGCAATCTTCCCCTGGTCAAGTTCAGCCGTCACCCGCTTGCCGTCAATCGAATGGATACGCGCCTTCGTATGGGCAGAATCCGTCAGCACCGGCACCTGCCAGCCGGTAAAGGAAACCGCCTGCTTGCCCAGCGCCATCAATGCCAGGGAAAGCAAGCCGATAGAAACCTGCTCCCCCGTGGAAGTAATCATATCCAGCTCGCGCTGATCCGGCTGAGGCATCATTTCCTGTGCCAGGGCAATCAAACGGTTGGTTTCTCCCGCCATGGCGGAAGGCACAACAATAATGCGGTGGCCGGCATCATGCCATTTGGCCACCCGCCGGGCAACATTTTTAATCCGCTCGACAGAACCCATCGAGGTACCGCCGTATTTATGAACAATCAATCCCATTTTTTCCGATTCCGGCAATTCACGCAAAAATATCAGCTTGCATGAAACTTTACCCTGCCTTACCCAATTTCACAAGAAAAAAGCCGGAACACCCCGTCCCTGCCCGCCGGCAGCCAGCCGATCCGGACGCGTCCCTCCCCTTTGCCGGCACAGGCCGCCGCCATCCCGATACCGGCGGCAAAAAGCAGAGCCTCGCCGGCATACAACAGGGGCAGCCGTTCCCGCTCCCAGGGCGGTACGCCTTTTTCCTGATAATGCGCCTTGAGCAGCCTGGCCGGTCTTCCTGCATGGTTCTTGAACAGCGCTTTTCCATGATAAGCTGCGGCATAAAGCGGCTGCGACAAAAGCCATCCGGCATCCACACCTTCCCCGGCCGGTTCAAAAACAAAAGCTCCGCCAAACGGCGGCAGGCAAATAGATGATTCGCCCCGCCAAACCACCGGCAAACGATAAGCCGGCGGCAGCGGCGTCCGGCGCGCCTTTTCCTGAAAAACCAGCATGAAACGCTGCCGGTAACGGCGAATAACCGCGCCTTCCAGCTCCAGCCTTACCTGTGCATCCTGCCGGGCATCCAAGAGCTGGCGGCGCGCTTCTGCCAGCCAGGCAACCGAAGGCATACGCACCCCGTGCAAACGCAGCCAGAAACGAAACAGGTTATTGAACCGGTCCCCATCCAGCGCCGCCACACGCCCGACATCCAGCCCGCCGCCATCACGGCAGGCCCGGTAATCCGCCTCTGCCATCGAAGCCAGCAGCCGTTCTGCCGCCTGCATATGGCCGGCGCTGCGCGACAGGCGGTGAGCCGCCCCCGGAAACAGCCGCGCCAAAACCGGCATCACCTGCCGCCTTAACGCATTTCTCGCATAGCGCGAATCCTGGTTGGAATCATCTTCCACCCACGCAAGCTGCTGCGCCGCCGCCCAGCGCGCAATCGCCTGTCCTGAAACAGAAAGCAGCGGACGAAGCAAAAGCAAAGCGCTCCCGTCTGGCTCGCCGGGAACCGGGCCAAGCACTTCCATGCCGGAAAGACCGGCAGTACCGCTGCCCCGTAACAGCTGCATCAAAACCGTTTCAGCCTGGTCATCCTCATGATGCGCCGTCAACAGCAAATTCACGCCGTGGCGGCGGCACAACTCCGCCAGGGCGGCATAACGCGCGCTGCGTGCGGCAGCTTCAATCCCGTCTCCTGATTCCTGCAATGCCACCCGGCAGGCATCAAAATCAACGCCAAGTGCAGCGCAAATCCGGCGGCAATGAGCCAGCCAGGCATCAGCCTCCCGGTTCAAGCCATGATGAATATGAAAGGCTGCCAGCCGCCAGCCTTTTTTTTTGGCATAGGCCTGTGCCAGGTGTAACAAAACCGTGGAATCCCGCCCGCCCGAATAGGCAACCGCCAGAGCCGTGCGCCCGTCTTTTGGCGGGCCGTCAACAAAAAGGCGTGCCAAAGCCCGCTCCAGCACGCGTTCAAATCCGGGAAAAGGAACAGCTCCTTCCTGCCCGTTCACAGCCTACTCCGAAGGCGTCACATCCTTGAATTCGCCGTAATTAAGCCACTTTTTGTAACGGGCATCCAGTAGATCCCTGACAGAAACGCCCTTGAACTGGCGCAGAGCATCTGCCAGCGCCCGCCTGAGCAATGCCGTCATCTGCTTCGGATCGCGGTGCGCGCCGCCCAGCGGTTCATTGATAATACGGTCAACCAGCCCCATGCCTTTAAGCCGGTGCGCCGTCAGGCCAAGCGCCTCTGCCGCCTCATTAGCCCGCTCCGCCGTCTTCCAGAGAATGGAAGCGCAGCCTTCCGGGGAAATAACAGAATAAACCGAATACTGGAGCATCAGCACCGTATCGGCAACCGCAATCGCCAATGCGCCTCCGGAGCCGCCTTCTCCAATAATCGTTGCAATCACCGGCACCTTTAACTTGGCCATCTCAAACAAGTTGCGCCCAATCGCCTCGGACTGGCCGCGCTCTTCCGCATCAATGCCGGGAAAGGCTCCCGGCGTATCAACAAACGTAAAAACCGGCAGACTGAATTTTTCCGCCATCCGCATCAGCCGTAACGCCTTGCGGTAACCTTCCGGGCGCGGCATACCGAAATTGCGGTAACCGCGTTCTTTGGTATCGCGCCCCTTCTGGTGGCCAATCACCACGCAGCCCTGCCCGTTAAAGCGTGCCAGCCCGCCGACAATAGCGGGGTCATCCCCGAAAGTCCTGTCGCCGTGCAGCTCGTGAAAATCGGTAAAAATTCCGCCGATATAATCCAGCGTATAGGGACGTTGCGGATGGCGGGCAATCTGCGAAACCTGCCAGGGAGTCAGCCTGCTGTAAATATCCTTCGTCAGCTGCTGGCTCTTCTTTGCCAGGCGGGCAATCTCTTCCGAAATATCTACTGCCGAATCGTCCTGCACAAAACGCAGTTCCTCAATCTTGGCATCCAGCTCCGCAATCGGCTGCTCAAAGCTCAGAAATGTCGTTTTACCCACTGCCGCTCCTTCTTGGGGCCGGTTCAGCCGGCAAGGCGAGCCTGCGCCTGCCGGGCTGCCATGCCCGATAACCTATGCCCCGGCATTGTAATGACTAATCGCCTGCCGGTCAAAGCCTGCCATAAGGGAATGCCCGTATAAAAAATGTTACGGCTAATATTCCACCGGAACAGCCGTCAGGCTGCGCCAGAGATACCATGTCGCCACCGTACGCCAGGGACGCCATGCCTGGGCAAGCTCGCGCGCCCTGTTCCGGTCTGGCGATTCCCCGGCAAAATAGGCATTGCCCATTCCCCTGATCAATCCGGCATCGTCTAACGGCAACACATCGGGACGGCGAAGATTGAAAATCAGGAACATTTCCGCCGTCCAGCAGCCAATCCCCTTAACCTGCGACAAATCCGCAATAACAGCCTCATCGTCCATTGTCTCCCACTTTTCGGGATTCACCGTTTTATCCCTGAAACAACCGGCAAGATCCCGGACATATTCTGCCTTTCGCCGGGAAAACCCGCAGGCCTGAAAACGTGCGCCGTCTATCCGGATAACCGCCTCCGGCGAGCAAACCGGGCACATCCCCCTGAAACGCTGCCAGATAGTCTCGGCAGCCTTGACAGAAAGCTGTTGTCCCACAATGGCGCGAACCAGCGTCCCGAAAGGATCGCCCCGCCGGGCCGGATAACTCCTGCCAGCCTGGGCAATCAGGCGGCGCATAACCGCATCTCTCGCCGCCAACGCCGTTTCCGCCTCCTGCCAATAAGGCGGTTCCGGCAAGGCGCTTTCGCGCATTTCGCTCACGCGCGCCGCCACTCAGTCACGCCGCCCGGCCTGTCCTCCAGCACAATCCCTTCTGCCAACAAGGCATCCCTGATCCGGTCGGCCTCGGCAAAATTTTTGGCCGCCTTGGCAGCTGCCCTGGCTGCAATCTGTTTTTTAACCGCATCTTCGTCAACAGCTTCCCTTCCCTGGAGAAACGCCCTGGGATCCCGCTGGAGCAGGCCGAGAACGCCGGACAGCGCCTTTAACTGCCTTGCCTTGTCAACCGAACCGGAACGGTTCACCTCATTGGCCAGGTCAAACAGCGCCGCCACCGCCACCGGCGTATTGAAATCCTCGTCCATGGCCGCCGCAAACCGGCGCGCATGGCTTTCCTCCCAATCCACCGCCGCAGCATCGTCAACCGGCATATCCTTCAACGCGGTATAAAGGCGTGTCAGCCCGGCACGCGCGTCATCCAGATGCGCATCGGAATAATTCAGCGGGCTGCGGTAATGCGTGCGGATCACAAAAAACCGCAGCACTTCCGGATCATATTTTTCCAGCACCTCCCGGATAGTGAAAAAATTGCCAAGCGACTTGGACATTTTTTCATCATCCACCCGCACAAAACCATTATGCATCCAGTAATTGACAAAAGTATGGCCGGTTACCCCCTCCGACTGGGCAATCTCGTTTTCATGGTGCGGGAACTGGAGATCCGCCCCGCCGCCATGGATATCAAAATGCGGCCCCAAAAGCTTTGAAGACATGGCGGAACATTCAATATGCCAGCCAGGACGGCCTGGTCCCCATTGGGAATCCCAGCGCGCCTCTGGCGGTTCGCCCGCCTTGGCCGCTTTCCACAGCACAAAATCCAGCGGATCCCGCTTGTCCGCATTCACATCCACCCGTTCGCCTGCCCTCAAATCATCCAGCGAACGGTTGGAAAGTTTGCCGTAATCCCGGAAATCCCGGACAGAATAATTGACATCTCCCTCATCAGAGCGGTAAGCCAGCCCCTTTTGCTCCAGCTTCCCGATAATTTCCAGCATCTGCGGCACATATTCGGTTGCCCGTGGTTCATGGTCGGGCGGCAAAATACCCAGCGCCGCCACATCTTCATGCATAAACCGGATAAAACGGGCCGTCAAATCCCGCATGGATTCCCCGTTTTCCGCCGCCCGCGCGATAATCTTGTCGTCAATATCAGTAATATTGCGGACATAAGTCACCTCGTACCCGCTTGCTTTCAGCCACCGGTAAACAATATCAAACGCCAGCATCATCCGGGCATGGCCGATATGGCAAAAATCATAAACCGTCATGCCGCAGACATACATGCGTACCTTGCCTGGCTCAATGGATTGAAAAGCCTCAATACGGCGCGTCATGGAATTGTAGATTTGCAGATTGCCCATGTATTTGTCTCGTGATATCGCCAAACAACAAAAATAAGCCTATTGTACTTCGCTGCGGCAGCAAAAGGATAGTGCCGGCCCGGCTTTGGCCCGCACTGTGTCCGGAGCAAAAATCCGGCTGTTTTGCTGCGGGAATTTGTTAAAATGAAAAAATTGGCAAACGGGCAGCAGCACCGGCAAAATCCCTGCAGCCCCTCAATGCCTGATAACACTGACAGAACAGACCTTTTTTATCACAAGGAAACAGCATGGCCGTCATCTTTCACACCAACCACGGTGATATCAAAATCGACCTCTATCCCGACCGGGCGCCCAAAACCGTCGAAAACTTCCTGAACTATGTCCGTTCAGGCCACTATGACGGCACCATTTTCCACCGCGTCATCAACGATTTCATGATTCAGGGCGGCGGTTTTGAACCAGGCATGAAACAAAAACCCACCAATGCCCCGATTGAAAACGAAGCGGATAACGGCCTCCAGAATACCCGCTACTCCATTGCCATGGCCAGAACTTCCGACCCGCATTCGGCCACGGCGCAATTTTTCATTAACGTCAACGATAACTATTTCCTTGATTTCCCGGGGCAGGATGGCTGGGGCTACGCTGTTTTCGGCGATGTGGTAGAAGGCCAGGAAGTCGTCAACGCCATCAAGCAGGTTGCCACCGGCCGAAGCGGCATGCACGGGGATGTTCCCAAAGAAGACGTCATCATCGAAAAAGCGGAAGAAGTGGAATAAAACCATGCAAACCGGCAAAACAGCTTCCTCACCGAAAAGCCAGGCCCTTTTCATCTCGGATTTGCACCTGGCCGAGTCCCTTCCTGCAACAACCGGAGCGTTTCTTGATTTTCTCTCCCGCAAGGCAAGGCAATCAGAGCGGCTTTTCATTCTGGGAGACCTGTTTGAATACTGGGCCGGCGATGATGATATCGGTCATCCTTTCAACCAGCGCATCCTCCGTGCCATCAAGGAACTATCCCTTGCGGGCACGGCGGTCTTCTGGCAGCCGGGCAACCGCGATTTCCTGACAGGCGAACGCTTCCTCCGGGAAACCGGCGCAACCGGCCTGCCGGATCTGCACACGGCGGAAATGGGCAGCCTGAAAGTGGCCGTGGCGCACGGCGACGCCCAGTGTCTTGGCGATACAGATTACCTTGCCTTCCGCGCCATGGTGCGCAACCCGCGATGGCAGCAGCAATTCCTTTCCATGCCACTGGAACAGCGCAAGCTCATGATCGAAAAATTCCGGAAAGACAGTGTCAAGGAAAACGCCGGCAAACCCGAATCCACCTGGGATGTCACGCCGTCAGCCATTGACGAAGTCTTCAGCCAGACCGGCGCAGCCGTCTTCATCCACGGACATATTCACCGCCAGGGCAAACACCTCCACGGTTCACAGGTACGCTATGTCCTGCCGGACTGGGAACTGGATCAGGCAGAAAAAAGGGGCGGCTGGCTGGAACTGGCAGCAGACGGCCAGTTCAGGGCATACCCCGTCAGCCGGTAGGCAAAAAATCACCTGATGCCTTGCCGGGAACTTTGCCCGGAAAGGCATACAGGCTCCGTGCCATGAATGCACCCTTCATTGATTTTTCGCAGGATGCCCATCTCGTTGCCCGGCAGCTCATCGGCGCAACCTTTCTGATAGACGGCACAGGCGGCGTCATTGTCGAAACCGAAGCCTACGACCAGAAAGAACCGGCCTCGCACAGCTACGGCGGCCCAACGCCCCGAAACCGCGCCATGTTCGGCGAACCGGCCCACCTCTACGTTTACCGTTCCTACGGCATACACTGGTGTGTTAATTTCACCTGCCGCGAACCAGGCCACGGAGCAGCTGTACTCATCCGCGCCATTGAACCCAAAGCAGGAATTGCCGTCATGGAAAAGCGGCGGCATACCAGCAATTCCCGCCTGCTGTGCGCCGGGCCGGGCCGGCTTTGCCAGGCCCTGGGCATCACCCGCGAACTGGACAGCTATCCCCTCCGTTCGCCCCGCTGCACCCTTTTACCGGCAGCCTCGCCCGTTCAGGTTGTCACCGGTGAAAGAATCGGCATTTCCAAAGCCGTCAATCTCCCCTGGCGTTTTGGCCTGGCCGGCTCGGCCTATCTCAGCCGCCCGTTCAGAAAACCGGCATAACCCCTCCCCTGCCGGATTTTTCCCGGCCTAATGCAGGGAAAAATCCGCCCGCGCACCGTCTCCGCCATCCCGGCGCCTGCTGGCATGGATGAAAATACGCGCATCGGGAATGCCTCCCTGCTCAATCAGCCACGCCTTCGCCACGGCTGCCCGCCTGTCAGCCAGCCGCAGGAACGCCTCCTCCTGTACCGGATAATGCTTGACAAGCAGTTTTTCCATCTCGGCAACCGGCAGCGACTTTTGAAACCCGATCAGATTGCGCGGCTTTTTGAAATCTGCCTCGCTGTAAACCGCCTTAAGCAGCTTCGCATATTCTTCTGTGCTGACAGTGACTTCGCTCAAACGCCTATTTTCACCCGCCTGCCCCATCTCCCTGCGTTTCTGTTCGCGCACCTTCCGGTCTATCGACACCCTGGCCAGGCCTTCCCTGTCAATCTCCGGGTCATAACACCCCGTCACTTCAAGCTTCAGTCCCGGCCGGTTCTTCAGCGCTTTGGAAAGAGTTTCCAGTTTTTCCTTCTCTTTTTCCGTCACCTCTGCATAGCCTGGCGCAAATGCTATCCAGGAAAGTTCTTCCCCGCCACCAAAGGCTGAAGCAAGCAGGGAAAAAGGCGCCGTCACCGCTTTTTTCAGCAAATTGACCACCACGCGGAAAACAATACCGCCAACGGAAAAATCCGGATCGCTCAATGAACCTGAAACCGGCAGATTCACATCAATCACCCCGTCCCCGTCTTTCAACAAATTGACAGCCAGCTCAACCGGCAGGCCGATAACCGGATCACCCTCGCTTTTCGGGCCAAAAGTCAATTGATCCAGGACAAGGCGGTTTTCCGCACTCAACTCCCCGTTTTCTACCTTGTACTGCACATCAAAAGAAAGCTTGCCCTTTTCAATGCCGTGGCCGACATACTTGCTGGTATAAGAGCTGAACTGCGCCAGCTCCATCCCTTTGACCGCCCCTTTCAAGTCCAGGGACAACGCCGGATTAAACGGATTCACGCTCCCCGTTACCGTCAGGGGTGCGCGATTAACCTGTCCCTTTATGCTCACCGCTGCCGCGCTCCGGCTGTCGCTGGAAATCCGGCTGATAACGCCCTGAACCCGGTCCATATCGGCCGTATAGTTCGGCTTGATAAAATTGTCGGTAAAACGGATGCGGCCGTGATTTAACCGGAAACGGTCAATCCGGATTGGCGGCAGCCCTGCCTCCGGCTGCGGCGCGGCCGCCAAAACCGCCTCCCCCTGTTCTGGCCTTTCCTGCGGCGGCAAAACCGTTTTTCCCTCAGAAGCATCTGCCAATGAAACAGCGGTAACGCCCGCTTCTTCTGCCGTTTCAACAGGCGCTTCGCTGTCAGTCAGGCTTTTTTTGCCGCCAGCCTCGCTTCGCAGAATATTTTGCACATTCAAACGACCGTCTGCCCCCAGTATCAGGCGGGCAAAAAACTGGTCAAGATCAGCCTGCCGGGCCGTCAGGGAAAATGGAGAAAACTGCACATGCATTTGTCTTAAGGCAAAGGTTTTCCAGCGGACAAACGAATCGCCCCGGATCTGGTCAAGCGTCACCAGATTATCCAGGCTCACATCCCCCTTGTATTCGCCCCGAAACGCCCCCTTCTTCCCGGCCGAAAGCGACAGATGCCCTTTTGTAGAAACATCCGCCTGGCGAAGAGTCAGGTTCACCCGGGTATCAATATACTGCTGAAGCGCCACCAGGCTGACATGCTGCAAATCCACATCCAGATCGGCAAAAAGAGGGGCTGCGCCAAACCGGCCTTCTACCCGCACAGCCCCTTTCTTCTCGACATTTGCCATCACCTTGAGTGCGCTTATCTGGCCCGGCTCGGTCGAAATATCCCGGATATGGGCAGTTAACCCTGTGAAACTGCCGCCCATCGGCTGCTTCAGGTTCCTGTTTTGCATATGCACAGACCAGCCGCCAATATCAATTTCACCGATATGCACGCCAAAGCCAGGCTCGCCGGAAGCCGCCGCCTGCCGGGAAAACACCGGCGCATGACCGCGCTGTTGCCGTTTTTCCAGCGCCATTTCCAGCACCGCATGGTCGGAGGCAATCCTGCCGATACGAACAGATTGCCCACCGATATCCACCGCCGTCTCATCCACAACAAGATTCAAACCATTTGCCATGACGGTACAGGGCATCCCGGCCGCATAGTCAGTATAGCGAAGCCTCCCGTCTTTCACGGCAAATTGCCCGACAGCCAGCTTCATTGGCGTCTTGTCCTGCGCTTCCTTTCCTGCATCCGGCTTTCTCTGCCCGGCTGTTTTTTTAGTCTCCGGTGCCAATGCCAGCAAATTCAGCACACCCGAAGCACTGTTTTCGGCATAGACCTCCGGGCGAACCAGCGTTATCTGACCAAGCCGGAAATCCCCGGCAAAAATCGCGCTCTTTTCCAGCGTAACGGCCAGTTTATCCAGCATCAGCATCGGCTTCTTCGCCAAGTCGGTCAGCCGCAGGCCATCCAGTTCAACCGCACCGCTCACATCCAGCTCCGGCAGCCGTCCCTCATGCTGGATAAAATGCAGCTTCAAATCAAAACTGAGGTTGCCTCCGGCAAGATGAAAAGCCGGCTTGTATGGCAAATAAGCCACATATTGCGGCAGAGCAATATCTTTCAGCGCCAGGTCAAACACCGTCTCCTTGTCTTCCGCAAAAGGCCGGGTCTTGCCCGACAATTCCATCCGTGTGCCGTTTATCTGCGCGCTCAGGTATGGCTCGATAAAAGTCTCGACACGGGAAGGGCTGGAAGAAACAGCAGGAATACGGATGCGGATATCCTCTATGCGATGCTGCGCCTTCATGGGATGGTCATCAAAAACAATCACGCCGCCATCCACCTGGATATTGTTGACCGAATAGGAAAGCGGCCTGCTGTCCGGTTCGGCAGGCTGCATGGCCATATCAATCAAATCGCTGATATTGTAGGCATAGCCCGTGGTACGCGAAAGATGGATATAAGGATTCACCAGTTCCACCTCCCGGATAACCGGAGAAAACGTGAAAGCGGAAAACGTGGAAAGATTCACATAAAGCCGGTCAAAGGAAACAAAGGTTTCCTCGCTGTCCCGCTCGCTCAAAGAAACCTTTTCCAGCGTAACGGCAAGAGAAAACGGATTGAAACTGACCTCCCCGATAACCAGCTTCCGGTGAAGCTGCTCGGCAACCGCCTGTTCTGCCCTGGCCTTGATAACCCCCGGCAGAAAAAGATAACCGGACAACCCGCAGGCAAAAAGAATGAACAAAAAAACGGATATGCCCACCGCCAGTTTCCGGCGGTATTGCAAAAAAAAGGATTTCAGCCAGGCAATATCCGGTTTTCGCATACAGTCACCACCACAATGAATCCGTTGCCGGCACAACCGGCAGTCTGCTTATATAATAAAACGCAGTGATTCCCGGTGTCTATTTCTGGATAGCAAAATCTACCCGTGCCGCTGTTTCACCGTTTTCGCCTGATTCGCCCACCTTGCTGGCAAGAATAAAAATGCGGGAATCCGCAACCTTCCCTTTTTCAACCAGCCATGCCTTGACCTGCTCTGCGCGCTGGTAAGCCAGCGCCAGGAACTCTTCCTCCGTTGCCTGGTAATATTTTTCCATCAGCGCTTCCATTTCGGGAACCGTCAGTTTTTTCTGCATACCGATGAGGTTGCGCGGCTTTTTGATATCCGCTTCCTCATATACCCGCTCCAGCAATCCTGGGTATTCGCTGTCCTCTACCGTCAGCCGGTTTATCGTAACAGACTGTCCTTTTTCCTGGAGATCCTGGCGCTTGAGCATACGCACCTTGCGCTTAATCACCGCTTTGGCCAGTCCGGCACGGTCTGCCGAAGAATCATACAGCCCGGTAATATCCAGCTTCAGCTCCGGCCTTGAGGCAAACGCCTTGGCCAGCGCCTCCAGTTTGGGCGTTTCCTTGTCGGGAATCACCGCGCTGCCCGGCTCAAAATCCAGCCAGGCCATCTCGGCTCCCTTGCCAAACTCAATGGAAAGAAACGCAAACGGCGAAAGAATAACCCGCTTTAACGAACTCAGGAAAACCTGGGAAAGAATACCGCCGATAGAAAAACTCGGATCATCCAGCGAACCGCCGACAGGAAGATTAATATCAATCACGCCGTTACTGTCCTTAAGCAAAGAGACCGCCAGCTCGACAGGCAGGCTGGTGACCGGCTCGCCCGGCGCTTTCTCGCCAAACGTCAGCTGATCCAGTATCAGCCTGTTTTGCGCAACCAGAACGCCATCCTCAATCTTATATGTTACATCAAACGAAAGCTTGCCCTTGTCAATGCCATAGCCGAGATACCGCGTCGTATAGGAGCTGAACTGGGCCAGCTCCATCCCGCGGACCTGCGCCTCGACATCCAGCGCAAGATGCTCCTTAAGCGGGCTGATTGTACCGGCCGCCACCAGCGGCGCATGATTGACCTGCCCGCGAAGATCAAGCCTCGCCACCGCATCGGGATCAGAGGAAAAACCGGTAACAGTCCCCTCCATTTCCGTGATATTGGCAGTGTAATTCGGCTTGATAAAATTATCAGTAAACCTGACGCGGCCTTTCTTCAGGGTCAACTTGTTTACCGTTACCAGCGGCAGCCCGGCCTGGCCTGATACGGCAGCACCCGGACTGACAGGCCGGGTTGTCACATTCCCCTTGTCACCTGAACGGGATTGCCGCCCGTCCCCTGCCGCAGCCAGGTCGTCCAGCTCATTCTCCGTTTCCGTCAGGCTGGTTTGCCCGCCTGCCCGGCTTCTCAGGATATTGCGCAAATTCAGCCTGCCATCCGGATTGAGGATCACCCGTGCAAAAAAGCGGTTCAGCTCTGCCTCCCCAATCCGGACAGAAAGCGGCGCCACATTGGCATCAACCTCCTTTAACGCCAGCGTATTCCACCGGACAAACGTATCCTTATTGACCTGGTCAACTGTATGCAGCCGCGACAAAGCCGCTTCCCCCTTGTAGCCGCCCTCCAGCCCGCCTGCCGGAGTGGCTTTCAGGCGAACCTGCCCTGCCAGGGACAAATCCGCACGGTTCATGGTCAGGTTGACATAATCATCAATATACGGCTGGATGGCGACAAGGCTCACCTCCTTTACATCAAGCGCCATATCCACATCCAGCGGCGAAAACCCCGCTTTCCCGTCTGCCGCCAGTTTGCCCGTCTTGTTCACCGTCGCCCGCACAGAAAGCCTGGCGGGCGAACCGGAAGGGAACGACACCTCCTGCGCTGTCAATCCCAAATCCGTTACCGAAACACCCAGCGATTTTTCCAGATTGGTATTGCGTCCCTTCAGGGTCCAGCCCGCCAGAACCAGCTTGCCGATATGAACGGCATAAGGCGGCGCCTGCGGCATCACCACAGGGCTGCTATCCGCTGCCGTCTTTTTTCCAGCTGTTTTTTCGTGCTTCTCAATCTGCCCGGCCAGCACCCCGTTTTTGGAAGCAATCTCGCCTACCGCAATACTCCGTTTTTCCGTATCAAGCCGGATATCAGATGCCGTCAGGTTTACCCGGCTTGCGTAACCCGAAACCGGCATACCGGCAATATCCGTTGTATTCCGGTTCTTCAGGCGCGCCGTCCAGTCCGATACGGCAACCTTGCCGATATTCACGGCAAACCCTTCGGCAGGCTGCGCCTTTTGCGCTTCCATCACTGAAGCCAGCAGCCCTGCCCGCGCAGCGGCGCGTTTTCCCCTGGAAGAAGGCTTGTCAGGGTAAGGTTCCAGCTCAATTTCGGCCTCCCCTCCCGCAGAGCGGATGGCGGCAACCGAAACCGCCTTGTCTTTCAGGCGGATATCCGCATCGTCAACCGTCACCCCCATGCGGGCAAACGTTGCGGAAAAAGGCGTTTCAAAAGGATCAAGGCGATTGCTGTTTTTGACCTTGCCAGACCAGCCGGCCACTTCCAGCCTGCCCGTCCGGATATGATAGGGCGAACCGGCCTTGCCAGCGGCGGCAGAACCGTAAGACACAACCGGCGGACAGTTTTCCATCAGCACATCAAAACGGCCGCCGGCAGAACGGATATACGCCGCGCTGGCTTCCTGCTTCTTCATATCAACCAGCGCCTTCTCCACTTTCAGTCCAAACTGGCTGACCGCCGCCGAAACCGGCAGCCCCGCCGCCTCCCGGTTACGGTTTGTCAGGCGGGCAGACCAGCCGGCAATTCCCACCTTGCCAATACTGATTTCAAAAGCCCCTGTTCCCGCTGCCTTAACCGGCGCAGACAGTTTCCCGGCAGGATGATCCTCAAGAGTCACATCAAAGGAAGCGCCGGATGACTGCACCTCCCCCACTGAAACCTTTTCCGCCGCCGGATCAAGCGAAACCTCCTCAACAACCATCCCAAAACGGTTGATTGATGCCGAAAACGGCTGGGCGGCCATCTCGCGGGAAGCCGTATGCCGAATCCGGCCATTCCAGTTAGCCAGGCTGAATTTGCCTACCTGCACAGCCAACCCCGGCGCACCCTGCCCCTCTTTACCGGTATCTTCAACCGCAGCGGCAGACGGCGCACCGCTGTAAAGCGCCGCATCAAAACGCCCGCCAGGGGAATGAATCCGGCCCACCTTCAGCTTCTGCGCGGCAAAATCCATTTCCGCATCCTGGATAACCAGGTCAAAATCGCCAAGCGAAGCCCCTGATAAAGCCGCGCCGGCATAACCCTCATAGCGCAGCCTGGCCTTTTTCACCAGCAATTCCTTCAGGGTAAAAGTCATGCTTTTGGCTTCCGCCGCCGGTGCTCCGGAAGCTTTTGCGCTGTCTGTTGGCAAAGCGGCCTCTTCTTCCGGCAACGCCGCTTCCTCATCCGCTTTGGCCAGCAAATCGGCAATATCAGGCACACCGTTTTTATCGCTGGCAACATGAAGTTCCGGCCGGACAATCTCCAGCCGGTCAATCCGGTAAGCGCCCTTGTCCGGCGAATTGGCGCCCAGATGCAAATCCAGCTTTTCCATGCTGAAAAACGGCTTGTCCTGCCGGGTCATGAGAATGGAACGCAGCGTAGCCTGCCCGCCGATATCCACGCTTGTCTGCGCCTCTTTCGGGCGGTGAATATATAACGAAAGATGCAAATCCAGCCACCCCTCGCGAAGGCGGTATGCCGGATTCAGCGGGAGATAATTAAAAATGCGTGTCAGATCAATACGATCCATATTGAACCGGAGAATACTGTCTCGGCTTTCAGCCGACGGCCTCTCGCGGGTAATCTCCAGGCGCTTGCCGTTAACCATCGCCTCAAACCGCGGTTCCACATGGCGGACAATCCCCCTGACCGGCCCCCTGTAAAGGTAAGGCAACCCGATATGGAAATCGCTGATTAGCGTCTGCGTCCCTTTTTCCCGGTTTTCCAGCTCAATACGGGCATCCACAATCTGGAGATTGTAAATGCCAAACTTGCGTTTCCGGATAGCCGCCCGCCGTTCCGCAGCATTTTGCGGCCGCCTTTCCGGCTCCGCTTCCGGCTTTGTCTCCTTTTCCCCTTCCTGCGTGCTGAAAAGCGAAACAATATCATCGAAATTGCGCCTGCCCTGCTCAAAACGCACCACGCGCACAAAGGGCTTCACCAGCTTGAATTCGGTAATAACCGGCGTCAGGCGAAAAACCGAAGCGGGAGAAACCGCTGCGTAAAGCTGCTCAAACGCCGCAAAACGCGCCTCGCTTCCCGGCTCGGATAAACTCACCCCCTTAATATCCAGCGTCAGCGAAAAAGGATTGAAATCAATCTGCTCAATCACCAGCGTGCGCTGCAACTTTTCCCTGGCCAACGCCTGCGCGCGGGATTGGATATAAGAAGGCAGCACCCAGAACCCCAGCGCCGCATACAAAAAAAACAGGCAAAGGCAAACGCACAGGAACCCAATCGCTATCTTTTTGGTCCTGTTGCTCTGCACAAAGGTAAAAACCGCTTTTTTCAGCCTGTCCTTCATCAATACGCGCCTGCCATAACCCGTCTTTCCCGGTTAAGGATAACCCGTTTTTCCCTTCTTTTCACGCCCTTTCCCGTTTTCACCCAACCAATCCGGCAGGATGTTTGACAAAGCTCCGGTCAGCCCCTCCCGTTGTGGTGTCCAATAAACTCTGGCGGCCAGTCCCGCGCGTTTTTTATCCCAACGGCAGAAAAGGAAACCGCATGCACATCTTCTACGACCCTGTTCACCGTCTTTTTGGCGCTTCCCCCGAAATAGCCCTCTTTCTCTCCCTGTGCCTGGGCTACCTCGTCGGAAAAATCCGCTTCGGCAAATTCCAGCTTGGCGGCGTCGCCGGCTCCTTGCTGATGGCCGTCCTGGTCAGCCAGTTCGGCGTGCAAGTCAGCGACGGCATCAAGAACATCCTCTTTGCGCTATTCATTTTCGCTGTCGGCTACACCAGCGGCCCGGCATTTTTCCGCTCGCTTGGCAAACACAGTCTCCGCGAAATTGCCCTTTCCCTGGTACTGGCTTCATCGGGACTAATCACCGTCGTCATCATTGCCCGCCTCTTTTCACTGGACAAAGGCACCGCCGCCGGCATTGCCGCAGGGGGACTCACACAATCTGCCATCATGGGCACCGCCGAATCTGCCATCAACAGCATGAACCTCGGAACCGAAGCCACCTCGCAAATGATTGCCAACATTTCGGTCGGTTACGGCGTCACCTACATCTTCGGTTCATTCGGCGCCATCCTGATCTGCGTAAACCTCCTGGAAAAATTCATGGGCAAAAGCATCCGGGACGATGCCCTCAAGGCAGAATCGGCACGCGGTCATACCGGCATCATCCTGGGCGAAGGAGAACAGCTTGCCGCTCCCGAATTTGTCGGCCGCGTTTTCCTTGCCGGGCCTGCCGCAGGTAAAACCGTACAGGAATTCGAGCAATCCTCCGGCCAGTACCCCGTCACCATCTCGCGTATCCGGCGCAACCATGCGTTAATCGGCGTTACCCCCCAAACCCTGCTTGAAGACGGCGACAGCCTGCTTCTCATCGGCCAGCGCGATGCCATATTGGCAGCTGCCGGAAAACTCGGCAGAGAACAACCCGTCCGGCAGGATATGCAATTGCCGGTGCTGGCACGGGAAATCGTACTGGGCAGCGAGCGCTACCACAACAAAACCCTCCAGGAAATCCAGAAAATGACTTCCCCTGAAATGCGTCACGGGCTTTACCTCCTTTCCATTTCACGCGGCAGCCAGAACCTGCCTGTTACGCTGGAAACCCGCGTCAGGCGCGGCGATATCTTCCGCCTGTACGGTGAAGAACAGGATATCCGCCGGGCTGCCTCGGCAATCGGCTATGCCATCGTCCCCAGTGAAAAAACCGACCTGATCTATATGAGCCTCGGCATTGCCGCCGGCCTGCTGATCGGGCTTGGCGTTGTCCGCATCGGCAGCATTCCCCTAACGCTGGGAAGCGGCGGCGGCGCGCTCCTGTCCGGGCTGATCTTCGGATGGTGGCGCAGCAAACACATGAACATGGGCGCCTTGCCCGGAGCAGCCTCACAACTGATGAAAGACCTGGGCTTAGCCGGCTTCGTCGCCGTAGTGGGCCTTAACTACGGTATGCAGGCAGTCCAGACCGTCAAAACGCACGGCCTTTCCATTTTCCTGGCCGGCGTGCTGGTCACCGTCATCCCGCTTGCCGTCACCATGCTCATCGGACGTTATGCCTTGCGCTACAACAACGCAGCTATTTTTGCCGGCGCACTCTCCGGCTCGCGCAGCGCCAACCCGGCCTTTGGCGAAGTCCTGGAAAAAGCCGGAAACGATATTCCCACCACCCCGTTTGCTATCACCTATGCGCTGGCAAATGTTTTTCTCACCCTCCTCGGCCCGCTTGTTGTGGCATTGGCCTGACCTGACTGAAAGGAACCGATAATGAATACGCCCAACCTCCAGGAACTATCCTCCCTAAGCCCGTTTGAACTGAAAAACTTCCTCATGGATACCGCCTCAAGAAGCAAAGCGCAGCTCCTTTTGAACGCCGGACGCGGCAATCCCAACTTCCTGGCAACCGAACCGCGCCATGCCTTTTTCCAGCTCGGCATTTTCGCCATGCAGGAATCCGAACGCGCCTTTTCCTACATGCCGCAGGGAGTCGGCGGCTTCCCGCAAAAAGAAGGTCTGGAAGGCCGGTTTGATATCTTCACCAACGAATACCGCCAGCTGCCGGGCGTTGGCTTCATCCGGAAAGCCGTTTCCTACGTGCGCGACCATCTTGGACTGCCCGCCTGCGAATTTATCTATGAAATGTGCGAAGGCATCCTGGGCTGTATGTACCCGGTGCCGGACCGTATGCTTTCTCTCTCGGAAAAAATCGTCAGAGAATACCTCCGCAAGGAAATGATTGGCTGCACGCCTTTCAAAGGCAACTTCAACCTTTTTGCCGTGGAAGGCGGCACAGCCGCCATGACTTACCTCTTCTCCTCCCTGAAAGCCAACCGCATCCTGGAAAAAGGCGACACCATCGCACTGGGCATACCGATTTTCACCCCCTACATCGAAATCCCCGAACTAAACGACTACCAGCTAAAAG
This sequence comes from Oxalobacter formigenes, assembly GCA_023667225.1. GTDB lineage: Bacteria > Pseudomonadota > Gammaproteobacteria > Burkholderiales > Burkholderiaceae_D > Oxalobacter > Oxalobacter formigenes_C. The sequence continues at coordinate 747,088 of JAMPAN010000001.1, forward strand.
AAGTCGGCATCAATGCCAGTGCAGAAGGAAAATGGCAATACGGCAAAGCCGAACTCGACAAACTGCTGGACCCGCAAATCAAGGCCTTCTTTCTGGTCAACCCCAGCAATCCGCCCTCCGTGCGCATCTCGGATGAAGACCTGGCCTGCCTGGCTGAAATCATCAAAAAACGACCGGAACTCATCATCCTCACCGATGATGTTTACGGTACCTTTGCCGACAACTTCACCTCCCTTTTCGCCACCTGCCCGCACAACACCATCCTCGTATATTCCTTTTCCAAATACTTTGGCGCAACCGGATGGCGGCTTGGCGTCATCGCGCTTCATGAAAACAATATCCTGGACAAAATGATCGGCCAGCTGCCGGAAAACACAAAACAAACACTGGACAGGCGCTACCGCTCCATCACCACCAGCCCGCGCAGCCTGCCCTTCATCGACCGGCTGGTAGCCGACAGCCGCACCGTGGCGCTCAACCACACAGCAGGGCTGGCCACCCCCGCACAGGTACAAATGGTATTGTTTTCGCTGTTTGCTTTAATGGATGAAAACGATGATTACAAGCAGGCCATGAAGCGCCTCATCCGCCACCGGCTTGACGCCCTCTATCGCGACCAGGGCATCCGGCCGGTACATGATGAAAACACCGTCGCCTATTACCACCTGCTCAACATGGAAACCCAGGGCGCAGCCCTTTACGGGAAAGGTTTTGTCCAGTGGTTCCTGAAAACGCTCAAGCCCAACGAATTCCTTTTCAGGCTGGCAGAACACGCCGGTGTGGTACTTTTGCCCGGCGCAGGCTTTGGCACAACCCATCCTTCCGCCCGCGTCTCGCTCGCCAACCTGACCGAAGTGGAATATACCCGCATCGGCCACGCCGTGCGTACCCTGATGGACAGCTACTACCGGCAATATCAACAACAAACCGGCGAAACCACCCGGTAATCCTGCCAGGTAAAGCCGTATAGCTGCGGCCATGCGGCTTTACCACCCCCGGTTATTCCACCATCCGTTCCAGCTGCTCCAGCTGTTTCATATCCACCTTTTCTTCTTCCGGCGCATCTTCACACTCAATACCGGCATTCTCCAGAGCCTGCCGGAGATTTTTCAGCTGCGCCTCCTGCGCCGCCGCATTATTGATCAGCCCGCGCAGCGCCTTGTACAACGGGTCATCCCCCTTGGGCGCAATCCCGTAAGAAGAAAAAAGCCGGGATGCCGCATCATTTTCCCGCTCCCTGTCCGTCTGGAGAATAATCCGCGCAGGGTTGCCCACCGCCGTTGCCCCGGCAGGAATCTCACGCACCACCACCGCATTGGAACCCACCTTGGCATTTTCCCCCACAGTAAAATTGCCCAGCAGCTGTGCGCCCGCTCCCACAATCACCCCCCGGCCAAGCGTCGGGTGGCGCTTCTTCCCTTCCGCCAGCGAAGTGCCGCCCAGCGTCACACCTTGGTAAATCGTGCAGTCATCACCCACTTCGGCCGTCTCGCCAATCACCACGCCAAAACCGTGATCAATGAAAACCCGGCGGCCAATCACCGCGCCCGGATGGATTTCAATACCGGTCAAAAGCCGCGACAGCGAAGAAAGAAAACGGCCCAGCCAGCGCAGCCTGCACTGCCAAAGCCAATGCGAAATACGATGCAGGAGAATAGCATGCAGCCCCGGATAGCACGTCAGCACCTCCCACGCATTCCGCGCAGCCGGATCGCGTTCAAGAATACTGGCAATATCATCGCGAAGATGTCGAAACATGGAACTACCAAAAAAAGATAAGGAAGCAGATAATAGCCTGTTTGGCCCGCCCCGTACAAATCCGGGCAAAAACAGGCTACCCGGCGGCAAGGCGCTGGCGTCTGGCCTCATACAGGCAAACCCCCGAAGCCACCGAAACATTTAAGCTTTCCACCTGTCCGAACATGGGAATACCGGCCAGCACATCACAGGTTTCCCGCGTCAGGCGGCGCATACCCTGCCCTTCCGAACCCATCACCAGCGCAATACCGCCCGTCAGGTCTGTCTCATACAGCGACATCTCCGCCGTATCTGCCGTGCCAATAATGCAAATATCCCGCTCCTTCAGTTCCCGTAGCGCCCTCGCCAGATTCGTCACCGCAATATAAGGCACCACCCCGGCCGCGCCGCTGGCCACCTTCGCCACCGTTGCATTCAACCCGACAGACCTGTCCCGCGGCACAATAACCGCATGCGCCCCGGCGCTGTCTGCCGCCCTCAGGCAAGCCCCCAGATTATGCGGGTCAGTAATACCGTCCAGCACCAGCAAAAGCGGCGGCTCCTGAACTGCATCCAAAAGCTCATCCAGCGTACGCGCCGGCGAAAGCACCGCCGCACGGGCAGCCACCCCCTGATGCCGGGGCGAACCTGCCAGGCTGAAAAGCCGCTTCTCGTCTGTCTGAACCACCTTTACGCCCATCTCGCCAGCCAGCCTAAGCAAATCCTGCATACGGCGGTCCGAACGCGACGCATCATAATAAACCGCTTCCACAGACGATGCCTCATGCCGCAGCCGCGCTGTAACGGCATGAAACCCAAAAACCATATCCTTTTTCATCGGCGTTTCTTCCGTGTTTCAGCCCGCTTCCCCTTGGCCCTGCCTGCGCTTTCTGCCGCGCCGGTTTCCGGCGGCAGGCCAGGCATTTCCTCCAGCCGTGATACCCCCCGCTTCTTGAACCGCTCAAAAACCGGCCTTGCAGGGCTGTCCCCGCCGGATTTTTCCTGTTTCTGCGCCGCCTTGAACGGCCCGCCTATCACCGTCAAATCAATCTGGCGGCTATCTAAGTCAACCCGGCTGATCTGAACCGTTACCCTGTCCGTCAGCTGGTAACGCACCCCCGAACGCTCTCCCCGCAATTCATGGCGCACCTCGTCAAACTGGTAATAATCCTTGCCCAGATCCGTCACATGCACCATGCCTTCAATATACAGATCATCCAGCTGCACAAAAATGCCAAACGGCGCAACGCCCGAAATCGTTCCGCTGAAATGCTCCCCCAGCCTGTCCTTGATGAAATAACACTTCAGCCAGGCCTCCACATCACGCGAAGCCTCGTCCGCCCGCCGCTCGTTCGCCGAACAATGCAACCCCAGTGCATGCCAAATCGAACCCTCCGGCGTACCGGTAGCCTTGCCCTCCATCCGGTTCCTGTTCATCTGGCGGCGCATAGTATTGGAAATATTCCGGTTCAGCACCTGCCGGTCAATCACGGAAGGTTCATAACGCTTGCCCTGCAAAATCGCCTTGATAGCACGATGCACCAGCAAATCCGGATACCGGCGAATCGGGCTGGTGAAATGGGTATAAGCCTGATACGCCAGGCCAAAATGGCCGATATTATCCGGGTTGTACATCGCCTGCTGCATAGAGCGCAGTAACATCGTCTGCAAAAGCGGCGCATCCGGGCGCGGCAACACCTGTTTAATCAATGCGGCATAATCCGAAGACTGCGGAGAATTCCCCCCGCCCAGGCGTAACCCCAGCGGCGCCAGGAAAGCGCGAACCTGATCCAGCTTTTCCCCGTCCGGCGCGCCATGAATACGGTAAACGCACGGATGCCGGTGCCGGATCAGCAAATCCGCCGCGCACACATTTGCCGCCAGCATACACTCCTCAATCAGCTTGTGTGCATCATTGCGCACCCGGGGCAAAATCTTCTCAATCTTGCCTGCCTCATTGCTGACAATATAGGTTTCCACCGTCTCAAAATCAATCGCCCCGCGCTTTTCCCGCGCCCCGAAAAGCGCCTGGTACACAGCAAACAAATGACGGATATGCGGCACAACCGCCGCATGAACTGCCGCTTCCGGCCCCCGCGGGCTTTCCAGGATTGAGGCAACCGCCGTATAAGTCATCCGTGCCGCCGAACAAATCACCGCCGGATAAAACTGGTAAGCCCCGGTCTGTCCATCCGGCCCAATCACCATATCGCATACCAGCGCCAGCCTCTCCACCTGCGGATTCAACGAGCACAGCCCGTTCGAGAGCTTTTCCGGCAGCATGGGAATCACCCGCCGTGGAAAATAAACCGAAGTCGAACGCAGCAGCGCATCCTGGTCAATCGCATCCCCCGGCCGCACATAATGGCTTACATCCGCAATCGCCACCAAAAGGCGATACCCCTGCGCACCGTCCTCTCCAATGAGTTCGCAATAAACCGCATCATCAAAATCGCGGGCATCCTCACCGTCAATCGTCACAAAAGGCACATCGCGCAAATCCACACGGCCAGCTTTATCCGCAGGCCGCACCTTATCCGGCAAACCTGCCGCGCGCGCCATCGCCGCCTCGGAAAAAACATGCGGCAGGCCGAACTTGCGCACAGCAATCTCAATCTCGATACCCGGATCATCCATGCCGCCCAGCACCTCGACAACCTGCGCCAGCGGCTGGGCATAACGCGAAGGCTGCGTCACAAGCCGGGCATTGACAAATTGCCCGGCCTTCGCCTGCTTCGGCGGTTTTTCCACAATAATATCGTGCACAATCCGGCGGTCTTCCGGCACAATCAGCCACACCCCCTTTTCATGCAGCAAGCGCCCAACCACATGCGTATGCGCCCGCGAAAGCACCTCGACAATCGTCCCCTCGCAGCGCCCCCTGCGGTCAGCGGCAATCACGCGCACCTGCACACGATCGCCATTCATCACCTTCTGCATCTCCCTCTCGGAAAGATAAATATCTTCCCCGCCCTCATCCGGCAGCAAAAAACCATACCCGTCAGGATGGGCGCTGATCTGTCCGGCAATAAACCGGGTCGCGCTGAGCGTATAACCATCGGCAGCGGAGAAATTCAGCTGCCCGTCGCGCTGCATGGCATCAAGGCGGCGCATCAGCCCCTCCATCTCGCTTCGCTTCACCTGCAACGCCTTGGCAATCGCTTTTGCGCTCTGGCCGCCTGATGCCTGCCTGAGCACATCAAGAATAGCTTCCCTCTCAGGAATAGGATAAGGATATTGGCTCAAAAGAATCTGTCTTTACTCGAAATTGGAAAAACCGGGCGCCCCGGCAACAAAGGCCGCAACAGCAAACCGCGCCGGGAAACGCTCCAGGTACCATATTGGCGCTTTTCACCCCGAAACGCAAGACAATTGACATTACCGCGAATCCTGATAAAATAGCCAACCTCTGCTAAAGCTTGATACAAGTCAGCATACCTCTTTGGCAGAACCATCCTTTCAGGATATTGCCCACGTGGCGGAATTGGTAGACGCGCATGGTTCAGGTCCATGTGTCGCGAGACGTGGGGGTTCAAATCCCTCCGTGGGCACCAGAAGCCGGCAGCATCAGCTGAAATTTTTCCCTTTCTATTTTCCTGATATTGCCCTTTTTGTGGCAATTCCGTTTCACTTTTACCGGCGTCTTGCAACATTCCTTTCATTCTGGCGAATGAAAAAATATTTCACATCTCCCGATACTCCGGGCCGTCCCCGCCCTCCGGAGGTACCCAGGTAATATTTTGGGATGGATCCTTGATATCGCATGTCTTGCAGTGCAGGCAGTTCGCAGCATGGATGCGCAGGCGCGGCAAACCTGCCGCACCGGTAGCAAATTCATAAACCGCCGCCGGGCAGTAACGCGCCTCCGGCCCGGCATAATCAGCCAGATTGATGGCAACCGGCACTTCCTCATCTTTCAAAAGCAAATGGGAAGGCTGGTCTTCCCGGTGATGCGTGCCGGAAAAGTAAAGTGACGAGAGAACAGCCTGCCGGGCATAAGCTGCACTGGCATCATAGGAAAAAGGCATGCACGAGGCCGTTTTTTTCAGGCAGGCATAATCCGGCTGGCTGCGGTGAAGCGTCCAGGGGGCATGTCCCTTAAAAAGCAACTGGTCAAGCCCGAAAAGCGCCGCGCCGGGCGCCAGGCCAAACCGCATGGCAGGCTTGAAATTGCGGGCGCGATAAAGCTCGTCATACAGCCATGACTGGCGGAAAAGGCGAGGATAGGCATCCGGCACATCATATCGCCTGCCCGCTTCCAGCGCCTCAAAAACCGCTTCCGCAGCAAGCATCCCGGATTTGATTGCTGTATGGATACCTTTCAATCGTGCACCGTTCATGAATCCGGCATCGCACCCCAGGAGAGCGCCCCCCGGAAAAACCAGTCCGGGCAACGCCTGAAGCCCACCTGCGGTCATAGCCCTTGCGCCATATTCCAGGCACTCGCCGCCTTGCAGGATACATGCAACAGCAGGATGCGCCTTAAAACGCTGGAATTCCTGGTAAGGCGAAAGATAAGGATTGGCATACCCCAGCCCGGTCATCAGGCCAAGAGCAACGCGGCAATCCGGCAAGTGGTAAACAAACCCGCCGCCATAGGTTTGCCGCCCCAAAGGCCAGCCCGCCGTATGCACCGCCAGCCCTGGCTGGTGTACACTTTCCGGAACCCGCCAGACTTCCTTGAGAGCCAAAGTATAGCTTTGCGGATCCCGCCCCGCATCCAGCGAAAACCGGGAAACCAGCGCCTTGCCGAGATGGCCGCGCGCCCCTTCTGCAAACAGCGTATAGGCCGCCCCAACTGCCATGCCCGGCTGGTATGCCGGTGTTTTTTCCCCATTCTTCCCCAATCCGGCCGGGCCGGTTGCCACACCGGTAACCGCTTCCATCCCCTGGCCGCCATACAAAATATCTGCGGCGGCAAACCCGGCCAACACATCCACCCCCAGGCTTTCCGCCTGATCAGCCAGCCAGCGAACCAGCCGGGAAAGCGAAACCAGGCAACACCCCTTGTTTTTCAATGCCCGTGGCAGCAAGGCATCAGGCATCTGAAACGCCTGCTTTTCGCCCAGGAAAAGAAACTTCTCTTCCAAAACCGGCGTCCCGGAGCACGCCGCCTTTTCCCGCCATGCAGGAAGCAGCTCATCCATCGCAATCGGGTCCATCACCGCACCGGAAATAACATGCGCCCCCGGCTCCGAACCTTTTTCCAGCACACAGACAGAACAATCCCGCCCTTTTTCAAGAGCCAGCTGTTTCAGGCGGATAGCGGCAGAAAGCCCTGCCGGACCGGCCCCGGCAATAACAACATCATATGCCATTGCCTCCTGCGGCTCTTCCTTACTCATTGTTATCCCCCGCCCTGTCCGTTTTCATCCAGTCTGCCGCAAAAAACATGCACAGCGGCAAATAAACATGCCATCATACGGCTTGAACCGCTTTACAACAAACCGCGACATATCATGAACACCCCGCTTCCCGAAAACATGAGGCATGTCTATACCTCACTCATCCCCATCCGCTGGGGCGATATGGATGCCATGGGGCACGTCAACAACACCGTTTACTTCCGTTTCCTGGAACAGGCGCGTATCGAGTGGTACGCCTTTGTTGGCAGCAAAGAAAATACCGGTATGGAAACCGTAGTCGTCAACGCCCATTGCTCCTTCATGAAAGCCCTGGTCTATCCGGGCGAAGCAGAAGTGCGGACCTATGCCGGTGCGCCGGGTACATCCAGTTTTGAAATCGTGCAGGAAATACGCCGCACAGACGACCCGGATACCTTATATGCAAAAGGCGGCGCAAAAGTCGTCTGGATCAACAGGAAAACCGGAAAATCCGCGCCCCTGCCCGATAAAATACGCCGGTTGATTACCGCTGAATAATCCCTTTACTCCCGTAAAAAAACCCTGCCGGCGGCAGGGTTTCTGCTGCGTGTTTTTTAATTTACGCCACTTCAATATTTAGCGCCTGCTTGCCTTTGGGGCCCGTGCTGATATCAAAAGACACGCGCTGGTTTTCCTTCAAAGACTTGAACCCGTCAGCCTTGATAGCCGAGAAATGGGCAAATACATCCTCGCCGCCCTCATCCGGCGTAATAAAACCAAAACCTTTTGCGTCATTAAACCACTTTACAGTACCTGTTGCCATTTCTTCTTCCTACTTGATTAAACCATATTCTCATCTAACACATCGGCAGAACCTTCACACATCAAAGCCTGAAAGCCGGATGCAGACGCCCTGCAACATCTCATTCTAGCATAAAGCTGCAGCCTTTCCGGTTGCATTTTCACAAAGGCTCCGGGCATTTCCACTCACCGTTTCTGATTTTTTCCATCCAGAAAACGCCAATCATCGTCTTGGCATCGGTAATCTTCCCCTCCTTTACCCACAAAAGCAGCTGGGACAAATCCGCCGAAAAAGTTTCGATAAACTCCTCCTCATCCGGCTGCTGCCTGCCCGGCTGCAAGCCTTTGGCCAGATAAAGATACAACACCTCATCGGAATAACCGATCGCATTGTGTATGCAACAAACAAACTGCCAGCTTGACGCCGTATAACCCGTTTCTTCCATCAGCTCCCGCTTCGCGCTGGACAAAGGCACTTCCCCCTTGTCAATTTTCCCGGCAGGAAGCTCCCAGAAAACCCGATCAAGCGGATAACGGAACTGCCTCTCCAGCAATAACCGGCCGTCATCCAGCACCGGCAGGACAACCACCGCGCCAGGATGGCGGATATATTCCCGCCACGAAGTTGCCTGATCCGGCAACAGCACCTTATCCCGGTACACATCAAAAAAAAGCCCCTGGTGGACAACCCGGCTTTCAAGCTGCTTCTCTGCCAGGGCAGCCTTCTCCCCGGCATCATTCTCTGATGAATTCACGTCATTGGCTCCAAACAAAAAAACAATATCATGGTCTTCCCCATGATATTAACGCTTTCTTTGTCACATAACCCGGCTATCCGCTAGACTATGTTTTTTTCTCTGTCATCTTTCCCATGAAACAGGCTCCCCTGGCTGAACGCCTCCGCCCCGCATCCCTTGAAGATATGGTTGGCCAGCAGCATCTGCTGGGCCCCGGCAAGCCCCTGCGCATTGCTTTCGAGGCAGGAGAACTGCACTCCATGATCCTGTGGGGGCCGCCCGGCGTCGGCAAAACCACCTTCGCCCGCCTCATGGCCGATAGCTTTAAGGCCGAATTTATCGCGCTTTCCGCCGTCCTTTCCGGCGTAAAAGACATCCGCGAAGCCGTAGAAAAAGCCGAATTCACCCGCAGCCACACCGGCAAGCCTACCATCCTCTTTGTGGATGAAGTCCACCGCTTCAATAAAAGCCAGCAGGATGCCTTTTTGCCCTATGTAGAAAGCGGACTCTTCACCTTTATCGGCGCAACAACCGAAAACCCCTCCTTTGAAGTCAACAACGCGCTTCTCTCCCGCGCCGCCGTTTATGTGTTAAAACCGCTCGAAGAAGAAGACCTGCGCCGCCTGCTGGAAAGGGCGCTGAAAAACGAACTCGCTCCCCTTGCCCTTTCGCCCGAAGCCGCATCCATCCTCACCGCCAGCGCAGACGGCGATGCCCGGCGCCTTCTCAATACCCTGGAAATCGCCGCCCAGGCAGCCAAAACACAGAGAAAAACAGAAATAGACGCCTCCCTGCTTGGCGAAACCCTGGCCAACACCGTCAGGCGATTTGACCAGGGCGGCGACAACTTCTATGACCAGATATCCGCTCTGCACAAATCCGTGCGGGGATCTGCCCCCAACGCCGCCCTGTACTGGCTGGCCCGTATGCTGGACGGCGGCGCAGACCCGCGCTACCTCGCCCGCCGCATCGTAAGAATGGCATGGGAAGATATCGGCCTGGCCGACCCGCGCGCCATCCAGATAGCCAACGATGCCGCCGCTACCTACGAACGGCTCGGCAGCCCCGAAGGCGAACTGGCGCTCGCCCAGGCAGTGCTTTATCTGTCCGTCGCCGCCAAAAGCAACGCCGGCTACACGGCCTACAACCAGGCGCGCGCCTTCGTCAAACAGGATAAAAGCCGGGAAGTGCCAATTCACCTGCGCAACGCGCCGACAAAACTCATGAAAGAACTGGGCTACGGCCATGCGTACCGCTACGCCCACGACGAACCCGAAGCCTACGCCGCAGGCGAAACCTACTTTCCCGATGGGCTGCCGGAACAAAACTGGTACCGGCCCACCCCCTACGGCCTGGAAAAGAAAATCGGCGAAAAACTCGCGTTTCTCGCCGAACTGGATAAAAAAGCGGGGAAAAAATAAACTCCTTTCCTTAATCTGTCGGATTGACTTCCACCGGGCCTTCACGCTTGATTGATTTCAATGCATTAAAAACGTCTTTCAATTTAATATTTTTTTGTTTCTGCTGTTGCCTTTCCTGCTTCTGCAACCGGCGTTGCTGTTCCTGCTCCTTCAACTGGCGCTGCTGTTCCTGTTCCTTCAACCGGCGCTGCCGTTCCTGCTCATTCAACTGCTGTTGCTGTTCCTGGCTTTCCGCATCCACTTCCTGCACCTCATTTGTTTGCGGCACGACAGGGAGATCAGATTGAATGTTGCTGCGCATATTGGTTTCAATACCAATGTCGCCTTCATCGATAGACATGGAATAAGCAATGTTATAAGACATGAATTTTTTACCTGAATCACCAGAAAGTACGCTTGCAACCCCTGTGCACTTAAATTCGGGGCCGCCCATACTGTCCGCAGTTTCCTGTGCTTGGATAGTAAAACGCCACTTTCCTCGATATCCTTTTGAGATCAGTTCATTATTAATAAAATCTTTTTCCTTTTCAAAAACTCCTTTCATTACTCTATTTTCAACACAGTAATTAACCTGCTGATTTGCCGTTTGTTGTTGTTTTTTCACTACCGTTGTCTGAGTGTGTTGCGTTTTGGCATTTTCACTCTGCGATAGGTCTCTAAAAATATCCGGCAAAGATGCTGTAACCAAGAAAAAAAAGATAGATAAAACAGGCAAAACAATTTTATCGTACTCAGTCTTCGCTAAAAATGGCTTTTCAACAGGTTGAAAAGCTTGCGCATAAGCCTGTTTTTCTCCATCACTTAATGACTCGATTGATGAAACAAATGCTTTTTTCTGATTAAGAAAAGACTTCCTTATACTTTTGGAATAATCCAGTATAAAATTCCGTCTTAAAAACGCATACCCCAGAGCTAATAAGAGACCAAGTATACTCCATAAATCCCGTAAGGCAAAACCTCCTTTACTGCCAATTCCCCATACCAGAAGCAAAGCGCAAAAAGAGGCCAGCGTTGGAATAAAACCCAGGTAAACATTACGTTCCCTGTTTGAATCTACTGGCAGTTTATCAGCTACGATATTGCCATTACCTATTCCATCACACCAATAAGAGTAGTTATTTCCTTTATAATCAAAGACAGCATTACAAATAGGAACAAAAAGAGTTCCTGTTGATGACTCAATATGTGATAAAGTCCAGTGCCAATCTCTTTGGCGATCTCCCTGCGCATGTTGTTTAACATTGTGATCAATATTTTCGTTAATTTCTTCACTTAACGAATCAAAAGCCAGTTTTTCCGGAATCGCAAAACTTTCCGCCGTAACCCCTTGCATGAAATCAGGATTAAATGCAGTTCGTTCAGCGTTGGCAATAATAGATGGAATCATTTCTGCCGGAGTGAGCGTTAGGGAAGTCAAATCAGTACCGGCATAGATAGATACTTCAAAAGTATTGGCATCCGTACCATTAACGGGCCGCCAGTCTGTTACCGTACGGTATGCTGTATAGGCCTGACGGCGGCCATTAACTGTTTTATAATCGGTATAAGGCTCTTTCCTGTCATATCCAAATGAAGCTGTCCATTCTGCCTGATAATCAATTTTAAACAGGTAGGCGGGAACATAAAAACGTTCTCTTTTGAGAAAAGTGGCGGATTGAATAATGTCGTCCGGCGCATAATTATCTTCTGCTAAAAAGGTATAAACCTGATTTTCAAGGTCTTTTTGATTAGTTGATAAAGGAATTATCAAATCTACTTCCGTTGGAAGTTCATCCTCTGGCCGCTTAATTTCATTTAACGTATTGCAATAAGGACAAATCAGTGATTGACTGCCAGGCTGATATTCAATTTCCGCGCCACAGTTTTTACATTGTTCAGACATCTCTTCCTCATTGGTTGTTATTATCAGGCTTTATTTCTGGCAGAATGCAAAAACACTTCTCTTTTTGCCAAAAGTATGTCAATTTGTTTTATTTGATTTTCTATGGAATTTTCAGGATCTTGGGAAAGTTGTGAGCCAAGTGCCTGAATGGCTTGTTCTATATCATGATCATGAGGTGTGCCTCCCTGAATATCGCTGGCAAGATAGCGGAATTTTTCAGAGAGTGAATCCAGAATACGTGCGTTTTTCGCTGAGGCGGTGGCGCGAATAACCTGGATATTATTCCCCCATTTGATGTGCAAACTGGGAGGCGCACTTACCTTAACTTGGCTGACTACGCGCATGGATGCGCGTAGTGACAACAAGCCAATCAGAAAAGTGCCAACTGTAAAAACATCCAGAGCCATAGCAAGCTTATTGAAGTTCGTTAAAGAAAGTACAACGGATCCAGTAGAGAGAATTAGCATAAAACCAGCTATAACACTGGCAGGGCCAATAGCAGCAAAGGTTGCCGTGTTGTTCGATTCATTGCTTCTGATAAAACTTGGCGCAAGAAAAAGAAAGGAAACAGCCAATACAAAAACTGCTATCGAGATAATAGTGGCAGTTGTCCAGGCTTGTTCCGGAATCAGAATGTAGGAGATAACGACAACAATAAAACTGGCAATTAAGGCGCAAATATTGAATATGCCGAAAGTACGCATGGTTTTTCCTTGAATTATTGGGCTTCACCGCATGACGGACAAAATTTGGCTGTAGCAGTAATTTCGGCTCCGCATTTCTTGCATGACGGCACTATCTTGAAGCCACATTCAGGGCAAAACCTGGCCTTGACAGGAACGGGTTTTTTGCATTGTGGACAATCGACAGGTAAAGGGAGGTTACAGTTTCTGCAATGCGTTGCGCCTGATGGATTGTCTTCTCCGCATTCTGGGCAAGCGTTGACGGGATCAGCACAATTTGGACAGAATTTGGCTCCTTTGGGGATAGGCGCCTGACACTTGTCACAAGTGATGAATTTATTCTGATCTTGATTCCCTTGACTCTGGCTGACTATTTGTAAGCTGTTACCGCAATTGTTGCAGAATTTGCCTCCCGGATTATTGGGAGTGTCGCATTTAGGACAAGGGATGCTAACTTCTGAAGGCGTATTTACCTGCATGTTCGGCGCCATTTGGGAAAACATATTTCCCATGGGAACGCCGATACCTACTCCCATTCCCATGCCCATGCCAGCCCCCATCATACCGCCAGCGCTGCCCTCATTTCCTGCTGCTGTTTCCAGGACATCAAAACTACGCTGTTGTTGATAGTTTGTTCCCAGAAGACTCATCTCTGTACGTCTTGCCAGGGCATCTTTTAAGGTTTTTACCGCCGGATCGTTTTCTGGAACATTAATGGAATGGATATTAAACTGGACTAATCCAACGCCGTATTCTTCCATTTCCGGCAAAAGCGCTTCCTTGAGCATATCTGAAAGCATCTCAAGTTGCGTTGAAACTTTTAATACAGAAAGACCGTGTTGGATAATGGCATTGGCAATGCTGGTTTTTATTTTTGTTGTAAAGACTCCTTTGAAATAGTTGGATAAAGTTTCTACATCAAAGGCGGGAAGAGTACCGACAAATTTCAAGAGAAATTTTTTGGAATCAGCAATTTTGATACCGTATTGCCCAAAGGCTCTAACGGGCACCATAATGTGATATTCAGGGTCTTCCAATTGGATGGGATCAGGTGTTCCCCATTTAATATCCAGATTGGTTTGCCGGTTGATATACCAGACTTCTGCTGTGAAAGGGGATTTTCCACCAAAGGGCAACCCCATCAGGGTTCGTAGCAAGGGAATATTTTCTGTGGAAAGAACATGCCGTCCGGCATTAAAAGGCCCTTGATACACTCCTTCCTTGACAAGATAGGCTTCCTGCGTTTCGTTAACAACAAGTTGAGTCCATGTGGATAACTCTTCCGATGGAAACTTCCAGGCAATAATGCTCGGATTCGCATTCCATTTCACCATATCTACAATAGCCATGTTTCCCTCGAAAATAATGGTTGGCTTACCTGTCTCTATATTGGCACAGGTTATTTCCAAACCAACAAAACACGCTGCCCCTCTGACAAGGATAAAAAGATTTTGTTTTTATCAGAGGGATTACTTAGATTTTTTGAACAAAGAACAAGCTAGATAGCCTTGGTTAAGAACCATTTTCTTTCATCAACTTCACCTTGCCTTTTTCAACCACAGCCATATTCATGTTTATTATCTTTTTTCCCCAAAAAACTGCTTAATTATTGAAATAGTTCCGTTAAAAAACAGGCAGAAAAAATACCTGCCGCCTCATTTTCCCGGCATAAACTTTTCCCTTTGCAGCCAGGCGCCTCCATCGTTGAATTTGTCATCGCATAATTCGCGCAGCGCCTTGCCATGCTGAAAAATATCTTCATAGCTGTTTAAGGCATACGGCGCACTGCCAAAGAAATATCCCAAAACCAGCAGCGTGGGATGATGCTTTTCCCCATTGTTCAGCCAGTAATAACGAGACTTGAACCGCCCAATATGCAATTCGCCTTTTTCAGCGTCTTTATCCTGCCCGTCTGTCCAGAGCTGAAAAAAGCGATGCGCTTCCCCTTTACCGCCGCAATAAATAATGGCCGGCCGGTATTTTCTCCGGAAAGCACAAAATGTTTCGCGCCTGGTCTCAATGACCCAGTCCAGGTATTGGTAAAAGGTATCAATCCCCGTCCATTCGGCAAAACTCAGCAACTCCCCGCCAACCTTCAATACCTTGCTTTCATACCAGTACTGCCATGCAGAAGAACGCCCGGACATGGAAACGGGAAAGGCGTTCAGGGAAAGTCCATAACAGCCTTTATCGAAAAAACGAAAGGCATCCACCCACTCGGCAGGATCTTTGCCGTCATAAGCCCCCGCATCAATAATCGCTTTCAATAGTCCAACCTGTACCCGGTAAAAAGCGCTGCCTCCCTGCCTGCCGCGGCCATCACCATTCCAGTCTCCCTTGATAAATCCTTTCAATGTTTGCGGGCTGATTGGCTCCGGCTCAAAATCCGCAAAAAATCCCTTTTCCTGATCTGCCGGATCTTCCGGCTTTTCCGGGCTGTAACCACCGCCCCATTCCAGCGCGCACAGCCAGATCGGGCTTTCCAGATTGCCGCCGTTATAACCATAAAGCGAAGCAGCTGCCTGCCTGAAATTTTCCGGTATTTCCTTTGCCATCCTGTCTCTCCCTGATGTTATTTGGGCTTGTTTCACGCACACAGCCGCAGGCAATACGCCGCAAAACGGTAGCAGCTTTTCCCGCCCTGAGGCTGCCGGTTATCCCTTTTCCCGGCAGGAAGAACAGCCAAGCCCCCGAAAAGGATTGCGTCAGTTGCCTACCGCCAGCCTTTATTCAACCTTAAAAGTTGAATAAAGGCAAGCATTATACATAACACGTCCTTAAATTCCCTACAGGAAATGTCTAACCATTCAGCATAAATGGAGAGTTGGATGGAAAAAGACAAAGAAAAAGCCCTTGCCCGTGCCGTTGGCAAAATCATTGCCAAAAAACGGCTGGAAAAAGGACTGACCCAGGAACAGGTAGCGGAACTGCTGGATATTGGTTACGAAGCCGTCTCACGGATTGAACGCGGAACCGTTATTCCCAATGTGATCAGGCTGATTGAACTGGCCGATATTTTCGAATGCGGGACAGACGAACTGCTGATTCACGCAACCTCAAGGCCTGCAGACCATGTGCGCCACCTTCAGAAACTGTTTGAACCGCTCTCCGAACAGGACAGGCTGTTCCTGGTGGGCATCATGGAAAAACTGGCGGCCCGGCTGCAAAAAGACAGCCGTAACGGCTGATGTTGTGCAAACCGGATAAAAAATAAAAGGGGCTGGTTTCCCAGCCCCTCTTCCTGCGAAAGACTCCGCTTAAATAACACCTTGCGCAAGCATGGCGTCGGCCACCTTGACAAAACCTGCGATATTCGCGCCGTTAACGTAACTGATTGTGCCATCGGAACGTGCTCCATACTGAACGCATGCATTGTGGATGTTCTTCATGATGTTGTTCAGGTTCCGATCCACTTCCTCACGTGTCCAGGACATGCGCATGGCGTTCTGCGACATTTCCAGGCCCGAAGTTGCCACGCCGCCCGCATTGCTGGCCTTGCCCGGCGCATACAGGATACGTGCCTCCTCAAACACCTGCACCGCTTCCGCTGTGGAAGGCATATTGGCACCTTCTGCCACGCAAACAACCCCGTTTTTGACGAGCATTTTCGCGTCTGCTTCGCCCAGTTCGTTCTGGGTTGCGCAAGGCAGGGCAATATCCACCGGCACATGCCACGGCGTTGATTCCGGAACGAATTTCGCGCCAACTTCGGAAGCGTATTCGCTGCAACGGCCATAACGGACATTCTTGATTTCCATCAGCGTTGCCAGTTTTTCCGGTGTAAAACCGGTTTCATCAATCACAACGCCGCCGGAATCGGAGCAAGTTACCACCTTCGCGCCAAGCTGCATACACTTCTCAATAGCATATTGCGCCACATTGCCTGAACCGGAAACCGAAACTTTCATGCCGGAAAGCGTTTTGCCTGCGCGTTTCAGCATTTCCTCAACAAAATAAACCAGGCCATAACCCGTTGCTTCCGGACGGATCAACGAGCCGCCAAAGCTTAGGCCCTTGCCGGTAAACACACAGTCGGAACGGTTCGTCAGCTTCCGGTACATACCAGCCATAAAGCCCACTTCACGGCCGCCTACGCCGATATCCCCGGCCGGCACATCCGTATCGGAACCCACATGGCGATACAGCTCGGAAACAAAAGCCTGGCAAAAACGCATAATCTCATTGTCGCTCTTGCCGTGGGGGTCAAAATCCGAACCGCCCTTGCCGCCGCCCATGGGCAGGGTTGTCAGCGCATTCTTGAAGGTCTGTTCAAACGCCAGGAACTTCAGGATAGAGAGATTCACAGTGGGGTGAAAACGCAGGCCGCCCTTGTACGGGCCGATAGCGGCGTTATGCTGGATACGGTAGCCGCGGTTGACCTGGACATTACCCTTGTCATCCATCCAGGAAACCCGGAATTGAATCAGCCTTTCCGGCTCAACCAGGCGGTCAAGCAGACCCATTTGCGCATAGCGCGGATTTTTTTCAATGAAAGGCCACAGGCTTTCCATCACTTCTGTCACAGCCTGGTGAAATTCAGGCTGGTTAGGATCGCGTTTTTTGACCCCGTCCAGAAATTCATCAAGACTTCTCAGTTTCATTGGTCATCCAATCTAAAAATTTGCAAACCGGCAGAAAAACATTTTCTGCAACACCCGGCCCATTCCTCCCTTGCGAAAAGAAGAACCGTCCCTTATCCTGAACGGATAAGGGGGAACCATTATTGCAAGATAACGCCCGCAAGTAAATGTATATTTTTGGTTTTCCGCTACTTGCCTCCTGCGCCCGAAACCTTCCTTTGCGCTTTAATTCACGCACTCTCCGTCACAAAGCAATGCAACTTGCTACAATGACGTTTTTTTATCCTCTCCAGCCATGATTGACATTCAACTTCTTCGCAAAGACATTGATACTGTCGCCGCGCGCCTGAAAACCCGCAATTTTGAACTGGATATCCCGGCCTTCAATGCGCTTGAGCAGGCGCGCCGCCAAATCCAGACACAAACCGAGGAAATGCAGGCGAAACGGAACGCCCTGTCCAAACAAATCGGCATCCTGAAGGGGAAAAAAGAAGACGCCTCTGCCGTCATGGCAGAAGTCGGCAGCCTGGGCGACAGCCTGAAAGCCAATGAAACAAAGCTGGCTGAAATCCAGACCCGGCTCAACCTGTTCCTCCAAAGCATTCCCAACCTGCCGCACGATTCCGTGCCGGTCGGGCCGGACGAATCCGCCAACCAGGAAATCCGCCGCGTCGGCACACCCCGCGAATTTGATTTTGAAATCAAAGACCATGTCGATGTCGGCATGCCGCTGGGACTGGATTTTGAGACAGCAACCAAAATTGCCGGCAGCCGTTTCTGCATGATGAAAGGCGGCATGGCTCGCCTGCACCGCGCACTGACCCAGTTCATGCTGGATGTCCAGACAGGCGAGCATGGCTATACGGAATGCTATACCCCCTATATTGCCAATGCAGACAGCCTTTTTGGTACCGGCCAGCTGCCGAAATTTGAGACAGACCTCTTCGCGGCAAAAAAAGGCGGCCAGGAAGGCGAAGAAGAAAACCTTTACCTTATCCCCACAGCAGAAGTCACCTTAACCAACACCGCGCGGGATATCATTTTCCAGGCTGAAGAACTTCCCGTCAAACTCACAGCCCATACCCCCTGCTTCCGTTCGGAAGCCGGAAGCTACGGCCGCGATACCCGGGGCATGATCCGCCTCCACCAGTTCGACAAGATTGAAATGGTGCAAATCGTGCATCCCGAAAAATCCTACGAAACACTGGAAGAAATGGTCAAAAACGCCGGCCGCATCCTGGAAAAACTGGGCCTTCCCTATCGTGTCGTTGCCCTCTCGACAGGCGATATGGGTTTTTCCGCCGCAAAAACCTACGACCTGGAAGTATGGCTGCCCTCCCAGAACACCTACCGCGAAATTTCATCCGTTTCCAACTGCGAAGCCTTCCAGGCACGCCGGATGCAGGCCCGCTTCCGCAACGAAAAAGGCAGGCCTGAACCTGTCCACACCCTGAATGGTTCCGGGCTGGCTGTCGGGCGCACCCTGGTAGCACTGCTGGAAAACTTCCAGCAGGCAGACGGCAGCGTTGTTATCCCAACCGTGCTGCAACCCTACATGAACGGGCAAACCCGGTTAACACCCGGCAAAAAATAGCATTAGCCCGGCCATAAACAAAAGGGGCATACCTCACAAAAGGTATGCCCCTTTTTGATGCACAGCGTCCGCCTGCCTTAATAGGCAGCGGCCAGACCGTCGCCGCGCGGGTCCGTTGCCCCGTACTTCACACTGGTATCAGGATCAACCAGAATCGCGCCTGCGTGCCCCATCGTATCGGTGTAGCTGTCCACCTTGGCAACAGGATGCCCTCTGCGCTTCATTTCAGCCATCACCCCTTCCGGAATGCGTCCTTCCATCTTCAGATCATTGGAAGCCGCACCCCATGTCCGGCCATGCAGCCAGCGGGGAGCGGCGACAGCATCCTGTGGATACATGCCAAAATCCACCACCCTTGTGGCAATAGCTGCCTGCGTCTGCGGCTGCCCTTCCCCGCCCATCGTGCCATAAACAAGATACGGCTTGCCGTCTTTCAGCAGCATGGCGGCATTTAACGTATGGAACGTCCGTTTTTTCGGTTCCAGCCGGTTCACATGGGCGGGATCAAGCGAAAAGAAGCTCCCCCGGTTCTGAAGGAGAATACCGGTTCCTTCAGGCACAATAGCGGAACCGAAATCATGGTAAATACTCTGTATCAGCGAAACCGCATTGCCATCCTTGTCCACCACGCCAAGCCAGATCGTATCGCCCTTCGGATCCAGCGGCTTCAGGTTCTTTGCCGCCTTGTCCATCCTGATACGCGCAGCCTGCTCCTTGCCATGTGTTCTGGATAACAGCTGTGCAAGCGGAATCTCCGTAAAATCCGGATCAGACAAATACTTGTCGCGATCGGCAAACGCTTCCTTCGTTGCCTCCACAATCAGGTGATAGTAATCCGCCGAACCTTCCCCAAGCTTTTTCACATCAAAATTGTTCAGGATATTAAGAATTTCCAGCGAGGCCATCCCCTGCGTATTCGGCGGCAAATTGTAAGCCTGGTAACCCCGGTAATCTACCGTCAGCGGCGCCACCCAATCCGCACGATGACTGGCAAAATCATTTGCCGTCAAAACGCCGCCGTGTGCCTGCAAATCGGCAACCATCTTCTTGGCCAGGCTGCCCCTGTAAAACACATCCGCCCCTTCCTTGGCAATCAGCTTGAGCGAAACAGCCAGATCCGGCAGCTTCATCACCTCGCCCGCCCCGTAAGGCGAACCATCCGCTTTCAAATAAGTCCGGCGAAACCCGTCAAAGCGCTGCAAATTACGGAATTCGGAATCTTTCGGGTCAACATTGATCGCGCTCCAGCGTGCCAGCGAAGTGGATACCGGAAAACCGTTTTCCGCATAGGAAATGGCACTGTCAAAAAGCGAAGCCCACGGCAGCCCCTTGTTACCCATGCTGGCGCGGGCATACTGATGGGCGGCATCCCATCCGGAAACCGTGCCGGGAACCGTATTGGCGGCCAAATAGCCCCTGGACGGTATCTTTTCCAGCCCCTTGCTCCTGTAAAAATCAATATCGGCCTTCTCGCCCGAACGGCCGCTGGCATTTAACGCACGGACTTCCCCTGTTTTGGCGTTATAAATCAGCCAAAAATTATCGCCGCCCAGCGTCGTCATCTGGGGATACACCACCGTCAGCGTAGAAGCCGCCGCAATAGCGGCATCAACCGCATTGCCCCCCTGGCGCAATACAGCCAGCCCGGCTTCGGAAGCCAGATAGTGCGGCGTCGTCACCACCCCGTTTAAAGCCGCCGGATTAACGCAGCGCGATGCCGTATCGCAATATTTTCCGGGCGAACTTTCCGCCGTTGCCGCACCGGCCAGCAACCCCATCCCGGCCGCCAGTATGCCGCTCATAATATGCCTCCCTAAATCTGTCATATCTCCTCCATAAAATAAAAGGGAAAACCTCCTGCGCGATGAAATACACCGCGCGCATCTTCTTGTAAGCAAAAATCATGCCAGAAGCTCTCCCGCGCCCCGCCAGAGCACGGGAGAAAATCCAGTATAACCTTTTTCCCTTCCTGCCAGACACCGCTGCGCGGATTCTTTTATACATTGCCTTTGCCCCAATCATTGGCATTCCTTTTGAAATATCCAGCCGCCTGCCATAGCATGGTAAACTTTTCACCTTGCCGACAGCCTCCGCCCGAAGGCGGCCACAGGAAACAGGTATTCAAATTATGCTGAAATCAATTTGCGTCTATTGCGGTTCACGTATGGGCAATACCGAAGAACATGCCGAAGCCGCGCTGGCGCTGGCCAAAGAAATGGTCAACGACAATATTACACTCGTCTATGGCGGCGCACGCATCGGCCTGATGGGCGTGTTGGCTGATGAAGTCCTGCGCCTTGGCGGTGAAGTCACCGGCATCATCCCCAAGCACCTGCTGGAAAAAGAAGTCGGGCACGACGGCCTCTCCCGCCTTTATATCGTCAAGGACATGTATGAGAGAAAAGCCATGATGGCTGACCTGGCCGATGGCTTCATTGCCCTGCCTGGCGGCATCGGCACCCTGGACGAACTGTTTGAAACCCTTGCTCATGGCGGACTGGGCCTGCATGAAAAACCGATAGGCATCCTCAACGTCAACGGTTTTTACGACAACCTGCTGAGCCTGGTCGGTCGTCTGGTTGAGCAGGGCTTTGCTGAATCGCGCCAGACAAGGCTCTTGCTGTCGGCGCCAGATCCCGGAACGCTCATCAACAATATGCGGGCAGCCGCGCCTTCCGATGAAATAGAAAGCAAGGCCAGCGCCCGCTTTCTCATCTAACCCAAAACGGAAAGCGCCTGCTCCAGGTCGGCAATCAGATCCTGGGTATCCTCAAGACCGATAAAAAACCTGACCAGCTGCTGCGCCTGCCAGGGCCAATCCTGCCTTTCCGCAGAAATACGGTACGGCACGCACAGGCTGTGCGAACCGCCCCAGCTGAAGCCGATTTTGAATAACCGCAGCGCCTCAATAAACCGGTCTGTCTGCGCCTCGGTATAGCGCTCGTTGAAAAGCACCGAAAAAAGCCCGCCCGAACCGGTAAAATCCCGCCTGAAATGAGCGTGCCCAGGGCAGTCCTCAAAAGCCGGATGCAAAACACGGCTGATCTCAGGCCGCCCTTTTAACCACGTTGCCGCCTTCATGGCAGATTCGCCATGCTTTTCAAACCTGAGCTTCATGGAAGGAAGATTGCGCAGCACCAGATAAACATCATCCGCGCCAACCCCCATTCCCAGCCGCATATGCGCCAGGCCCAGCCGGTGATACAGCCCCTCATCCCTGGTAACCAGCGCGCCCATCAGCAAATCCGATGCCCCGGCATGATATTTGGTAAGCGCCAGCAAAACCACATCCGCCCCGTGGGCAAAAGCATCAAAAACCAGGCCTGCCGACCAGGTATTATCCACCGCCACAATCGCGCCTTTCTCATGCGCGGCCTGGCAAATAGCCGGCAAATCCGGCACCTCCATCGTAATCGAACCGGGCGTTTCCGCCCAGACCAGGCGGGTATTGGGCCGAAGCAGGGCAGCAATACCGCTGCCAATCATCGGGTTGTAATAACGCACCGTCACACCAAAATCCTGCGACAGCCAGTTGCCCAGCTCACGATTGGGACCATAGATATTTTCCGGGATCAGCACATCATCGCCGGTACGCAGAAAGGCAAAATCCGCAATCGTGATCGCCGCCAGCCCGCTGGGTGCCAACACACAATACTTGCCGCCTTCCATTTCAGCCAGCCGCTCCTCCAATGTAAATGTCGTCGGCGTACCGTGCAGCCCGTAAGTATAGGCATCCCTGCGCCGCCAGTCCCGCGCGCGCATCTCGGCAACACTGTTGAAAATCACCGTTGAGGCATGATGAACCGGCACAGGGAAAGCGCCGAAACCGGCCGGCGGCTCGTAATCACTGTGAAGCAATCGTGTCTGGCGTGTCCTGGGTTTGCTCATGCTGGCGCTCCTGTTCAATTATCCGTTTGCCGGCATCTTACACCATTGCCTGCGCCCGGAAACGCGGGATGCGCAAACTGTCCCTGTTCAGCGGCAACCTCGCCCCACATATCGTGCGCATCGGTTTTGGTTATCTTCACCGTTACAAATTCGCCTGCTTTAAGCAGCCTTTTCACCCCTCTGGGCCGCCTCACATGAACCACCCCGTCTATTTCCGGCGCATCGGAAAACGAGCGGCCAATCGCGCCACGCCGGGCAGCCTCATCCACAAGCACCTGAAACGTCCTGCCAACCTTTTGCTTTAACTTTTCCCGTGAAATCGTTTCCTGCAATAACATCAGCTGCGCGCGACGCTCCTCCCGCACAGCTTCGGGAACCGGGCCAGCCAGCCCGTTGGCTGCCGCGCCTTCGACAGGCGAATACGGGAAACAGCCCAGCCTGTCAATCCTGGCAGCTTTCAGAAAATCCAGCAGATAATCAAACTCCGCCTGGGTCTCCCCCGGAAAACCGGTAATAAAAGTAGAACGGATCGTAATATCCGGGCACATTTTCCGCCACGCGGCAATCCGCTCCAGATGCTTCTCCCCGCTGGCCGGACGCTTCATCCTTTTCAGCACATCCGGATGGGCATGTTGCAGCGGCACATCCAGATAAGGCAGAATCAGGCCCTCCTGCATCAGGGAAACCACCTCGTCAATATGAGGATACGGATAAACATAATGCAGCCTAACCCATGCGCCATACCGCTTTGCCAGCTGGCCCATCGCCCTGGCCAGATCCGCCACCTGCGTCTTGAGAGGCCGCCCTTCCCAGAACCCTGTCCGGTAACGGGTATCCACACCGTAAGCCCCCGTATCCTGTGAAACCAGCAAAAGCTCCTTTACCCCGGCCTCAAAAAGCCGCCCGGCTTCCTGCAACACATCCCCCACCGGCCTTGTCACCAGCTTGCCCCTCAAAGAAGGAATAATGCAGAAAGTGCAGCTATGGTTGCATCCTTCCGAAATCTTGAGATACGCATAATGCCGCGGCGTCAGCTTGATACCCTGCGGCGGCACCAGATCGGCAAAAGGCTCATGCGGCTGCGGCAAATGCCGGTGAACTGCCTGCATAACGGCTTCCAGCGCATTGGGTCCGGTCACCTCCAACACCTCCGGCATTACTTGCCGGATAAAAGCTTCGCCCCGGCCGTCCTTCTTCGCGCCCAGGCATCCCGTCACAATCACCTTGCCATTTTCGGCAAGCGCCTCGCCAATCGTTTCCAGCGATTCCTCTACCGCCTCATCAATAAAACCGCAGGTATTGATAATCACCAGATCCGCCGCGTCATAAGTCGCCGCCGTCTCGTACCCTTCCGCACGCAAACGGGTCAATATCTGTTCCGAATCCACCAGCGCCTTGGGACACCCCAGGGAAATAAAACCAATCCTTTTCTGCGTATTCATGTCTTTCGGCGCATCCAGTTAAAAAAGCAAACCGTCATTATGGCGAAAACAGGAAAAGCCTGCACCATCAATCAGGCCAGCCAGATACAGGTAGCCATCCGCCCGGTCACGCCATCCCGCCGGTAAGAATAAAAACGGGCGGCATCCGATACCGTGCAAAAATCCCCGCCGCTGGCAGAATCCACCCCCTCCCCGGCAAGAATATGGCGCGCCAGCGCATAAATATCTGCCAGATACTTTCCAGGCCGGCCAGTACGCGCATGAAAACAACCGCCAAGCGCGGCATGGCGCGAAACAAAGGCTTCCCGCACATCCTCCCCCACCTCAAAACACGAAGCACCAATCGCCGGCCCCAGCCAGGCCAGCACCTCGCCGGCCCCGGCCTCGCGCATCCTGAAAAGCGTCGCTTCCAGCACCCCGCCCGCCATCCCCCGCCACCCGGCATGTGCGGCGGCAACCATGCGGCCGCGGCGGTCGCAAAACAGCACCGGCAGGCAATCCGCCGTCTGAACCAGGCAGACCTGGTGTCTTTTTACCGAAAAACTGGCATCCGCATCCGGCACTCCCGTCACCTCCCCGGCTTTCACTACCCGGCTGCCATGCACCTGATTCAGCCATAAAGGCTCAGCAGGCAAACAGCGGCGCAGGCGCTCCCGGTTCTGCCTGACATGGCCGGCATCATCCCCCACATGCAGCGCCACATTCAGGCCGCCTTCGGAAAGCGTGCCGCCATGATAAGGATAAACGCTCACCCCGCCGCTCCTTACTGTCGAAAAAGCCCTGACATTGTCCGGAGCTGGCCAGTCGGGAATAATAAAATCAGCCATTTTTTGCCTCACTGCCAATCCCTGCCGCCTCAAGCAGTCCGGCAAAATCGTCTGGCAAAGGAACCTGCCACTCGCACGGCAGCCCGCTTGCCGGATGATTCAACCCAAGTTTTTCGGCATGAAGAGCCTGCCTGCCGAAAACCGCCGCCTGGCGGGAAAGCCCATACAATGGGTCGCCAACCAGCGGGAACCCTTCTGCCTGCATGTGGACGCGAATCTGGTGCGTCCTCCCGGTCTCAAGCCTGCATGAAAGCAGGCTGACCTCCCGTTCTCCCAGACAGCCAACCGCAAGGCGCTCATAATGCGTCACAGCCGGTTTGGCATGAGCGCTTTCCGATATCGCCATCCGAAGCCGGTCGCGGGGATGCCGTGCAATAGCCGCCTTAACCGTCCCCCCTGTAGGCGGCAGCCCCCAAACCAGGGCAAGATACTGGCGGTGAACCGTCCGGCGCTGCAACTGGCGCACCAGGCTGGTCTGGGCGGCAAGCGTTTTGGCTACCGCCATCAGGCCGCTGGTATCCTTGTCCAGGCGATGCACAATACCCGCCCTGGGAACCGAAACAATAGGCGGAAAATAATGCAGCAGCCCATTCAATAGCGTGCCTGACCAGTTTCCTGCGGCAGGATGCACAACCAGCCCTGCCGGTTTGTTAATCACCATCATATCCGCATCTTCATACACCACTGGTAAATCCATCGGCTCCGGCCTGTATGCCGTTTCATCCTCGGAAGGCAGCGGCATCACCAGAATTTCCTCACAGCCTGCTGCCGCGCGTTTGGCAGAAACCGGCGCGCCGTCGGCCAGCACCCGCCCCGCCTCAATCCACCGCTGGATGCGGCTTCTTGAAAAAGCAGGCAAAAGCCGGGCCACCACCTTGTCAAAACGCTCTCCCGCATCGGCTTCCGTCAGCAAAAAACGATACGCCTCTTCCTGCTCCGGCAGAACATCAGCATCCTCCTCCCGAACCGCCGGCGCTGCCTTGCCGGACAGGATAGGAGCTATCTCTTCTTTCACTTTGTCCACTATCCGCTATAATTTCACGATTACCTGCCCATTTTCGCGCGTTATCCGCATTTTGCAAAAACATGCAAAAAACTCTGATAAAAATTGCCGCCCTTTTCCTGGTCCTGCTGGCAACCGGCTGCGGCATGCTCCCTGATGAAATTGATGAAACCGCTTCCTGGCCTGCGGGCAAATTGCACCGCGAAGCCAAGGAAATGATGCTGGCAGGCGATTACGAAAAAGCCGTCCAGTACCTGGAAAAACTGGAAGCGCGCTATCCCTTCGGCGTTTATGCCCAGCAGGCGCAAATCGAAATTGCCTACGCCTACTACCGCGATAACAACCAGCCTCTGGCACTGGCAGCCGTAGAGCGCTTCATCAAACTGCACCCCAACCATCCCAACATCGACTACATGTATTACCTGCGCGGGCTGATCAATTTCAACGACCGTGTCGGCTTCATGAATTTTGCCTTCAAGCAGGATCTGTCAGAACGCGATTCCAAAGCCGCACAGGAAGCCTTTGATTCATTCAAGCTGCTGATAACCCGCTTCCCCGACAGCATTTATGCAGCAGACGCCCGCATCCGTATGCAATACCTGATCAACATGCTTGCGCAATATGAAATCCATGTGGCGAAATACTACTACACGCGGGGAGCTTATGTCGCCGCCCTGAACCGCGCCCAAAGCGCCATTGCAAAATACCCGGACACCCCTGCCAGCGAACAAGCGCTTTATATCATGGTCCGCGCCTACGATAAACTGGGACTGAATAACCTGCGGGACGATGCAAACCGCGTTTTTCAGCAAAACTATCCCGACAGTGTTCTTCCGTCAGGTGGACAAAGAACGCCTGAAGAAGCTGTCTGGTGGAAATTCTGGTAGTTTAACGCCCACTTCCTTTTTCCATCATCTTTCCTGTTTTTCGCAACAGCATGAAAACCGCCCATTCCCCTTCCCCCGCGTCAGGCAGCTCACTGTTCATTATCACAGCGCCTTCCGGCGCTGGAAAATCCTCCCTGTTGCAGGCGCTGACAAAAAAAGATCCGGCCCTGGGGCTTTCCATCTCCCACACCACCCGTTCGCCGCGCCCCGGCGAAGAAAACGGCAGAGAATATTATTTCACCACCATTGCGGACTTCCTGGAAAAACAAAAAAAAGGCGAATTTCTGGAATCGGCCGAAGTACACGGCAACTATTACGGCACCTCGCGCCGCGCGGTACTGGAAAGGCTGGCCGGCGGCAAGGACACCCTGCTTGAAATCGACTGGCAGGGCGCTGAACAAATCCGGAAACTCATTATGGAAACCGTCAGCATCTTCATCCTGCCGCCCTCCATCGCCGCGCTGAAAGAACGCCTGGAAAAACGCGGGCAGGATTCCCCCGAAACCATTGCTGCACGGATTCAGGCAGCCAGTGAAGAAATATCGCATGCGCCGGACTTTGATTATGTTATCATCAACGACAATTTTGACCTGGCGCTTGACCAGCTCGCCGCAATTGTCAGCGCGGCAAGATGCCGGTTTTCCCCGCAGGCTGCGGCCCATGCAGGGCTGTTTGGCCAGTTCGGCATTATTTCAGACACCAAGTAAACTTCCGTTTTCATTTATCAGGCAGGAGTATCTATGGCCCGTATTACTATTGAAGATTGCCTTCAGCAAATCCCTAACCATTTTGAGCTGACCCTGTGCGCAACCTACCGCGCGCGCCAATTACTTCAGGGGCACACCCCCCAGGTTGAGGCAAAAGACAAAATGTCTGTCCTTGCCCTGCGCGAAATTGCCGCAGGCAAAATTGGTTCCGAAATGCTGAAAAAAGTCCCCGGCTGATTTTCCGCACCCTCTTCGGCCACAGCAGGGATGCTTTTTTTCCGGGATGTGTTATCGTTAGGAAATTGCTGAACCTTTCAGGCGGCTGCTGATGCCAAACAAACCCGGTAATCCCACAGAGAAAAAAGAAAGCCCCTCCGGCTTTTCTCCCCCGCCCCCAGGCACAGTCGGGAAAACGGCTGTGCCCGGGGTGGCAACCTTTTCCCACCTTACGCAAAAACTGGAAAAATACCTTTCCAAAACCGATATGCAGCGCGTGCGAAGCGCCTTTCGCTTCGCAGACGAAATGCACCTGGGGCAAATCCGCAAATCCGGCGAACCCTATATCTCGCATCCGCTTGCCGTAGCGGAAATCTGTGCAGACTGGAAACTGGATACCCAGGCTATCATGGCCGCGCTGCTGCATGACGTTATGGAAGACCAGGGCGTCAAGATAGGCGAACTGATCGAACGCTTCGGCCCGCCTGTCGCCAACCTGGTGGATGGCCTCTCCAAACTGGAAAAACTCCAGTTCCAAAACCATGTGGATGCCCAGGGTGAAAATTTCAGGAAAATGCTCCTGGCCATGGCCAAGGATGTCCGCGTCATCCTGATCAAACTGGCAGACCGCCTGCACAATATGCGCACCTTGAACGCGATGGATCTGTCCAAGCAAAAAAGGATCGCGCGGGAAACAATGGAAGTGTATGTCCCCATTGCGCACAGGCTCGGCATTAACAACCTGTACAGGGAAATGCAGGACATGGCCTTTCATTACCTGTACCCCTTCCGTTATGAAACACTGGCCAAAGCCATCGGCACTGCCCGCGGGAACCGTCACGAGCTGTTTGACCGCATACACGAAAAAGTCAGCGCCGCACTGGAAAAAGCCGGCATCCATGCCGAACTCTACAGCCGGGAAAAAACCCTTTACGGCATCTACCGCAAAATGCGGCGGCAAAACCTGGCTTTTTCCCAGATACTGGATATCTACGGCTTCAGGGTTGTCGTTGGCTCCATAGCGGAATGCTATACTGCCCTTGGCGTGCTGCATTCCCTCTACAAGCCTATCCCCGGAAAAGTGCAGGACTATATCGCCATTCCCAAACTGAACAAATACCAGTCGCTGCACACAACGCTGGTCGGCCCCTATGGCACGCCTGTCGAATTCCAGATCCGCACCCATGAAATGCACCACGTCGCCGAAACCGGCGTCGCCGCGCACTGGCTCTACAAAAACCCGAACGAAAACCTGACAGACATTCAGAAACACAGCTTCGGGTGGCTGCAATCACTTTTGGATATCCAGCAGCAAACCGGCAACTCGGCCGAATTTCTCGAACACATCAAATTCGACCTGTTTCCGGACTCGGTCTATGTCTTTACGCCCAGGGCAAAAATCATCGCCCTGCCGAGGGAAGCCACCGCGCTGGATTTTGCCTACAATATCCACACCGATGTCGGCAACCATACCGTGGCAGTCAAAATCAACAACGAACCGGCGCCGCTCAGAACAGAACTGCAAAACGGCGACATCGTTGAAATCATTACCTCGCCAACCGCCTGCCCGAACCCCTCCTGGCTCTCCTTTGTCCGTACAGGCAAAGCCCGGTCATGTATCCGAAACTACCTGCGCTCCATCAATACAGCCGATTCCATTGAGCTGGGCAAACGTCTTCTGGAACAGGCCCTGCTGTCGCTTGATATGGAAACAGCGGTTCTGCCGCCGGTCATGGATAAACTGCTGTATGAAACCGGTGCCAAAACCCCTGATGATATCTACGTTGATATCGGCACCGGCAAACGCCTTGCCATACTGGTTGCCAGAAGAATCGTTGCCCTGACAGACGAAATCCACCGCAGAAAAAAAACCGGCGCCGGCCAGGAAACAGCCGAAAAAAAAGCCCCCCAGCCCGTCATGATATACGGCAGCGAAGGCGTCAACGTCCAGCTGGCTGCCTGCTGCCTTCCCATTCCGGGCGATACCATCATGGGAGAGCTGAACATGACGCGCGGGCTGGTGGTACACAATGCCGAATGCGCCACCGCCAAACGGCTGATCGCCAAAGAACCGGAAAAATGGATCAACGTTACCTGGGGAGAAGACCTAAACCGCGATTTTGACAGCCGCCTGAAAGTGCTGGTACACGAAGAAAAAGGCATCCTGGCCCGTGTAGCGGCCGAAATCAGCGAATCCAACGCCAATATTGCCCATGTCAGCATGGAAAACGAGGAAGAATTCACCGTCCTGCGTTTTACCGTACAGGTAGAAAACAGAACCCACCTGGCCAGCCTGATACGCCGGGTTCGCCATGTACCGGGCGTCGCCCAGGTCGGACGCGAAAAAAACTGACATCCGGCCCGGCCCCGTTCAGCCAAGCGTAACCCTGGCAAACTTGCGCTTGCCAACCTGGATAACAAACGTCCCCGCCGGCAGTTTCAGCCCCCGGTCGCTCACCATTTCGCCGTCAATCCTGACGCCCCCCTGGTCAACCAGGCGCAGCGCTTCCGATGCAGAAGCACACAAACCGGCCTGTTTCAACAGCTGGCCAACCCCCAGCGGCGCGCCGGACAAACTGACTTCCGGCAAATCCTCCGGAATTCCGCCGCGCGCGCGCAGCATAAAATCGGCCAGCGCTGTTTCTGCCTCGGAACGGGAATGGAAGCGGGTCACGATTTCCTGCGCCAGCTCCACCTTCACATCACGGGGATTGCGTCCGTTGCTTACCGCTTCCTTCAGATTGCCGATATCTGAAAGCGAACGGAAAGAAAGCAGGTCATAGTATTTCCACATCATCTCATCCGAAATACTCATCACCTTGGCAAACATGATATTGGCCGGCTCCGTAATGCCCACATAATTCCCCTTCGACTTGGACATCTTTTCCACCCCGTCCAGCCCTTCCAGAAGCGGCATCGTCAAAATACACTGCGGTTCCTGGTTATACCCCCGCTGCAGCTCGCGGCCCACCAGCAGATTAAACTTCTGGTCTGTTCCGCCCAGCTCGATATCCGCCTCAAGCATCACCGAGTCATATCCCTGCATCAGCGGATAAAGCAGCTCATGAACCGAAATGGGCGAGCCGTTTTTAAAACGGTTGGCAAAATCCTCGCGCTCCATAATCCTGGCCAGCGTATAACTCGCCGCCAGCCGGATCATACCGGCAGCCCCCAGCTTGTCGCCCCACTCCGAGTTATAGCGTATTTCAGTCTTGGACGGATCCAGCACCAGGCTGGCCTGCCTGAAATACGTCATGGCATTTTCCTTAATCTGTTCGCGCGTCAGCTGGGGGCGGGTCACATTGCGCCCGGAAGGATCGCCAATCAGGGAAGTAAAATCCCCGATCAGGAAAATAACCGTATGCCCCAAATCCTGAAGCTGGCGCATCTTGTTTAACACCACCGTATGCCCCAGATGCAAATCCGGCGCAGTCGGGTCCAGCCCCAGCTTGATCCTTAACGGCTTGCCGGTTTTTTCGGAACGTGCCAGCTTCTGCGCCAGCTCCTCATCTACCAGTAATTCTTCCGCGCCGCGCCTGATAATTTCCAGCGCTTCCTTGACGGACGATGACAGGGGCAAATCCCCCGAACCGCCTGAAAACTCATGTTTTTTATTCATTTTTCTGCTTTGCGTTTGCTATAATCCGGCTTTGATTTACAGAGGCATTCTGCTACTATTTGCGTTGCAGCAAAAACCGCATTGTTCCAAAGAAGAAATTTTAACTGATTGCTTCCGGAAAGAAGAGGATTTTTCATGCGTGATGTTTTTCAGAAAATAAGCTCCGTTCTTTTGGGCACGACAAGAAAAACCCGTATTATTTCCGCCGTCTCCCTCCTGCTTGCCGTTTTTGCTATTGGCGCTGCGGCTGTCGCGCCCGGTGCGCCGCCGGATACCCGGCATATTGAAATCCGTTCTGTTGCCGAGGAAATCCCCCTGCCTTCTCTGGCAGAACAAATTGCTGCGCTGAACCAGGAAACCCATTACTTCATGCGGGAAGAAAAAGTGCGTTCCGGCGATACGCTCGGCTCCCTGCTGACCCGCCTTGGCGTGGATGATGCAGCCG
The DNA here is from genome assembly GCA_023667225.1 of Oxalobacter formigenes. Classification (GTDB taxonomy): domain Bacteria; phylum Pseudomonadota; class Gammaproteobacteria; order Burkholderiales; family Burkholderiaceae_D; genus Oxalobacter; species Oxalobacter formigenes_C. Next base: position 778,881 of record JAMPAN010000001.1, read on the forward strand.
CCATCGCCTTCATCAAATCCGATGATATTGCAAAGGAACTGCTTCACCTGAAAGCCGGAAAAGTCATCCAGGCCAAAACCGACAGCGCAGGAAAACTGCACTGGCTTTATGTCTCCACTTCCGACAAGGACGGCACGCCGTGCGATATCGTCCTCACCCGCACTGACAAAGGCTTTGCCTCCTCCAACGATACCGCCGCGATAGAACATCGTATTGAAATGCGATCGGGCGTCATTTATTCCTCCCTTTTCGCCGCAACCGACGCAGCCGAAATCCCGGATATCATTACCAACAAACTGGTGGATATTTTCGCAACCAATATCGATTTCAGCTCCGACCTGCGCCGGGGAGACCGTTTCAACATCGTCTATGAATCCTTCTGGCGAAACGGCACCTTCCTGCGTTCCGGCCGTATCCTGGCTGCTGAATTCATCAATGCAGGCAACGTATATCAGGCCGTCTGGTTTGACGGCATCGGCAGCCGGAGCGGCGGATACTACAGCTTTAACGGCAAATCCCAGAAAAAAGCCTTCCTGAAATACCCGCTGGCCTTTACCCGTGTTTCATCCGCCTTTTCCATGCGCAAACATCCCATCACCGGCTTGTGGAAACAGCACAAGGGTATTGATTTCGCCGCACCTATGGGCACCCCCATCCGTTCAGCCGCCGATGGCGTCATCGAATTTGTCGGCTGGCAAAACGGCTACGGCAACTTCATCATCGTCAGGCACTGGGGTGCCTATACCACAGCATACGGCCACATGAGCCGTTTCAATCCCGATATCAAAAAAGGGACAAAAGTCAAACAGGGCGATATCATCGGTTACGTTGGGTCAACCGGCATGAGTACAGGCCCCCATCTGCACTACGAATTCCGCATCAACGGCGTACAGCGCGATCCCCGGCAAATTGACATGCCCAATATCCAGCCGCTGACAGCCAGCGAAATGGAAAAATTCCGGATTGTCGTTGCCGACATGCGCCATCGTTTTGCCCTGATGAACGCCGGCAGCAACTACGAAAAACTGGCGGCCAGGTAAAGGCGGGCCGGGGAAAATATCCATGAGCCGCCTTTATATCGGCCTCATGACCGGCACCAGCATGGATGGCGCCGATGGTGTGCTGGTGGCAATTCCCGGCCATTACACAACCGGCTTCCTAAAACCCGTCGCCACGGTGCATCTCCCGTTTTCTCCGGAACTGCGAAACCGCCTGATGGCACTGCAGCAGGCTGGAGACAATGAAATTGAACGGGAAGCCCTCGCTGCCAATGAACTTGCCGCCCTGTATGCCCGCTGCGTTTCCCTGCTGCTGGATAAAACCGGCATATCGCCAGAAAAAGTAACAGCCATCGGCGTACACGGGCAAACCGTCCGCCATTGCCCGGAAAAAGGCTATACCCGGCAAATCAACAATCCGGCCCTGCTGGCCGAGCTGACCGGCATAGATATCATTGCCGATTTCCGCTCCCGCGATATTGCTGCCGGCGGTCAGGGCGCACCGCTGGTTCCCGCCTTCCACCGCGCCCTTTTTGGCAGGCAAGCCGCTTCTCTTGTCATCCTCAACATCGGCGGCATTGCCAACATCAGCATCCTGGGAAGCGATGGAACAACAAAGGGCTTTGATACCGGCCCTGGCAATATCCTCATGGATGCCTGGATAGCAAAAAACCAGGGAAAACCCTACGATGAAGGCGGGAAATGGGCTGCAAGCGCCCGGCCCAGCGAACCCCTTTTAAAACACCTGCTGGCAGAACCCTTTTTATCCCTTCCCCCGCCCAAAAGCACCGGCCGGGATCTTTTCAATGCAACCTGGCTGGAAACCATGCTGGCCGCTTCCGGATCAACCGCCCTGCCGCCAGCCAGCGTGCAAGCCACACTGGCTGCCTTCACTGCTGTCAGCATTGCCCGCGCCATCGCGCAATACGCGCCGGAAACTGCGCAGGTTTTTGTTTGCGGCGGCGGGGCAAAAAATACCTGCCTGCTTGCCCATCTCCGGCAAGCACTGAAACACAGCCTGCCCCAAACAGAACTGCTGACCAGCGAAACCGCCGGGCTGGATCCGGCCCATATTGAAGCCCTGGCCTTTGCCTGGCTGGCGCACCGCTTCACCTGCCGCCTGCCGGGCAACCTGCCGGACGTTACCGGCGCAAAAGGCTGCCGGCTCCTGGGCGCGCTCTATCCCGCCCTGCACCGGCAGCAAAACGCCGCCGCGGGAGAAACCGCATGATCGCCCTGCTCCAGCGTGTCAGCCGCGCGCAAGTCACCGTTGCCGGCGAAACCATCGGCAAAATCGGCAAAGGGCTGCTGGTCTTGCTTTGCGCCGAACGGGGCGATACCGAAAAAGAAGCCGGTACGCTCCTTTCCCGCCTGCTCAGCTACCGGGTATTTGGCGACAGCAACGGCAAAATGAACCTCCCGCTTGCCGCTGTCGGCGGAGAACTGCTGCTGGTTCCCCAGTTCACCCTGGCCGCCGACACCCGCTCCGGCACCCGCCCATCCTTTTCTTCAGCCGCACCGCCGGAAACCGGCCGCGCCCTGTTTGAATACTTTGCCAGCCAGGCCAGGGAAAAAGTGCCCGGCCTCCAGACAGGCCGTTTTGGCGCGCACATGGAAGTAGAACTGGTCAATGACGGCCCGGTCACCTTCTGGCTGCATACGCCGCCCGCTGCGGCAGCATCCCCCGCTCACTGTGCGAAAACCGGCCAGTCTGGCACAATAGGACAACACAACAGCAAAAACGACCGCCAAAGGAGAAAACATGAAAATCTGGAGTGAATCCTTCAGGGATAACCAGGCAATTCCCCCGCGCAACGCTTTCGGCATCATTGATGCCAAAACCCATATTGCCCTGTCAGACAACCGCAATCCCCACCTGGCCTGGAGCGGTCTGCCCGCCGGAACCCGGTCTTTGGCCGTCATCTGCCATGATTACGATGTGCCCTCCAAAGGAGACGATGTCAACCAGGAAGGAAAAACCATCCCGGCCAGCCTTCCGAGAGTCGATTTTTATCACTGGGTATTGGTTGACCTGCCGGCAGCCCTCTCATCCATTGCCGAAGGCGAATTTTCCAGCAGCGTCACACCGAGGGGAAAAAACGGCCCCGAAACCCTGCACGGCGCACGCCAGGGCATCAACGACTATACCCCCTGGTTTGCAGGAGACAAAGACATGTCCGGCGACTATTACGGCTACGATGGCCCCTGCCCGCCGTTCAACGACGCCATCCCGCACCACTACGTCTTCACGCTTTATGCGCTGGATGTGGAAAAACTCCCGGTCAGCGGCAAATTCACCGGAACAGAAGCGCTGGCCGCCATGAAAGATCACATCCTGGGCAAAGCGGCCATAACCGGGGTTTACACCTTGAATCCGGCGCTCGCCAAAACCATTGAACCGTAAACCGCCCATGCGCCAGCCAGCCGAAATCCTCATCATCCGGCACGGCCAGACCGACTGGAATGTATCCAAACGCCTGCAGGGGCATAGCGATATCCCCTTAAATGCAAAAGGAAGGGAACAGGCGGCGGCGCTGGCCGAAACCCTGCGCGATGAAAAACTGGACGCCATTTTTTCAAGCGACCTGAAACGCGCCCTGGAAACAGCCCATGCCATCGCCAGGCTGCACAATCTCCCCGTGCAGCCTGATCCGGCCTTCCGCGAACGCTCCTATGGCGCTTTTGAGGGATTAAGCCGCGAAGAAATCAAAACCCGCTATCCCGAATCCCATGCCGCCTGGTATGCGGCAGATCCGGATTACACTTTCCCGCCGGGAGAACGCCCGGCAGAAAGCATGCGCGCCTTCCACAACCGGGTGATTGACGCCCTCTGCCGGATAGCCCGGCCTTACGCCGGCAAAAAAATCGTCCTCATTGCCCATTTCGGCATCCTGGAAGCCGCCTACCGCGTTGTCCACCGCACACCGCTTGAAGTCAGAAACCGTGTCCCGGTTCTCAACACCAGCATCAACCGTTTCCTGGTAGGCGGTAACACCATTGAACTGCTGCAATGGGGAGACGGCCGGCACCTGGAAACACCCGGCCAGGCGGCCTGACATTCTTATCCCCTTTCCATTCCTGATAAATTGCTTCCTCCATGCAGCTCGGCCCCTATACGCTTCCCAACAACGTCTTCCTGGCCCCTATGGCCGGCATAACCGACCAGCCGTTCAGGCAGCTTTGCCGGCAGCTTGGAGCAGGATACGCCGTCTCCGAAATGGTCGCGGCCAACCCGCAGCTCTGGCAAACCCCAAAAAGCCAAAAACGCATAGCCGGCGGGGCTGAACCGGCTCCCCGCGCCGTCCAGATCACCGGGGCCGATCCGGCCGTCATGGCAGATTGCGCCCGCTACAATATAGACTTGGGCGCCCAGATCATCGACATCAACATGGGCTGCCCGGTCAAAAAAGTCTGCAACAACTGGTGCGGTTCGGCGCTGCTGCGGGATGAAAAACGCGTGGCGGCCATCCTGGAAGCCGTCGTCAAGGCTGTTAATGTTCCCGTCACCCTCAAATACCGCACCGGCTGGAACAGGGAAAACAAAAACGCCCTGGCCATTGCCAAAATCGCCGAAGCTGCCGGTATCGCCATGCTTACCCTGCATGGGCGCACACGGGAAGACGCCTATGGCGGAAAAGCGGAATATGAAACCATTGCACAGGTAAAAGACCAGGTCGCCATTCCGGTGGTTGCCAACGGCGATATTGATTCGCCCGAAAAAGCGCGGCAAGTGCTGGCGGCAACACAAGCAGACGCCGTCATGGTTGGCCGGGCGGCACAGGGAAAGCCGTGGCTGTTTCAGGCCATCACCCATTACCTCGAAACAGGCAGCCTGCTGCCAAACCCGGCAATAGCGGAAATCCGCCGGTGGGTTCTGGGCCACCTCCAGGAACATTACACTTTTTACGGTGAAATAATCGGCGTACGCAGTGCCAGAAAGCACATAGGATGGTATATTAATGGACTGCCCGGTGCAGAAACATGCGGTGCGCAGATTAACCGGATTGATTCCTGTGAAGAGCAGCTTGCGCATGTTGACGCTTTTTTCGCATCCCTGATGAAACACGAAAAAAACAAGGCTGCGCCATCTGGCGCTGCAACCGTGCATCAGCAGCCCGATACCATAATAACCGCCGCTTGCAGAAAATGAGCAAAGAACGCATCCAGGAAGTCATTTCCCAAAGCCTGCATGACTACTTCAACATGCTGGACGGGCAAAAACCGGCCGGCATCTACGAAATGGTCATGCGCACAGTTGAAAAACCGGTTCTGGCCGCCGTCATGGCCCATGCCGGAAACAATCAGTCCCTGGCTGCGGAAATGCTGGGAATCAACCGCAATACCCTGCGTAAAAAACTGCTTGAACATAAGCTGCTGTAAACTGCCGCTTTGCTTGCGCCTTTTTCTCTTTATCTGCAAAACCTGAACTGAACATGAGCCGATTCGCCCTGATCTCCGTTTCTGATAAAACCGGCATTGCCGGGTTTGCCCGTGCGCTTGCCGACATGGGAATAACCATCCTTTCAACCGGCGGCACAGCCGGGCTGTTGCAAAAAAACGGCATCCCCGTTACCGAAGTGGCCAGCCACACCGGCTTTCCGGAAATGCTGGATGGCCGCATCAAAACCCTGCACCCCAAAATACACGGCGGCATCCTGGCAAGGCGCGACCTTAAAACCCACCTGGACGCCCTCTCGCAGCACGGCATTCCCGCCATCGACATGGTTGTTGTCAACCTCTACCCCTTCCGGCAGACCGTTGCCGCGCCAGACTGCACGCTGGAAGATGCCATCGAAAACATTGATATCGGCGGTCCCGCCATGCTCCGCTCGGCAGCTAAAAACTGCCGGCATGTCGCCGTAGTCTGCGATCCGGCCGACTATGCAGGCATAGCGGAAGAAATGCAAAACAACGGCGGCACATTAACGGAAAACCGCCGCTTTGACCTGGCCAGAAAAGCCTTTTTCCACACTGCGCAATACGACAGCGCCATCGCCAGCTACCTCTCCAGCCTGGGCGAAAACAAAGCGCACGCCTCACGCAGCGCCTATCCCCAAAACCTCAGCCTGCATTTCGAAAAAGTCCAGGAAATGCGCTATGGCGAAAACCCGCACCAGTCCGCCGCCTTCTACCGTGAACAGGCCGTACCGGCAGGCGCGCTGGCAAGTTATCGCCAGCTTCAGGGCAAAGCGCTGTCATACAACAACATCAGCGATGCCGATGCGGCATGGGAATGCGTCAAAACCTTCGATGAACCCGCCTGCGTCATCATCAAACACGCCAACCCCTGCGGCGTTGCCATTGGCAGCAATCTCTGCGAAGCCTATCAAAACGCCTTAAGCACCGATCCGGAAGCCGCCTTTGGCGGCATCATTGCCTTTAACCGCGAACTGGATAAAGCGGCCGCCGAAGAAGTGGCGAAACTGTTTGTCGAAGTGCTGATTGCACCTGCCTTCTCCCCCGAAGCGCGCGCCGCCCTTTCCGGCAAGAAAAACGTCCGCCTCCTGGAAATCCCGCCTGGCAAGGCGCTTAACGAATATGAAGTCAAAAGCGTAGGCGGCGGCCTCCTCATCCAGTCGCCCGATGCCGCCGGCATTGCCGCCTCCGGCCTGGAACCGGTCACCAAAAAAACGCCCTCTGAAAAACAAATGCAGGATATGCTCTTTGCCTGGCGCGTCGTCAAATTCGTCAAATCCAACGCCATCGTCTTTTGCCGCGGCGGCAAAACCCTCGCCATCGGCGCAGGCCAGACAAGCCGGGTAGATGCCGCCCGCACCGCCGTCATGAAAGCGCAAAACGCCGGCATATCGCTGTCCGGCGCGGCCGTAGCCTCCGATGCCTTCTTCCCCTTCCGTGATGGGCTGGATATTGTGGCAGATGCCGGGGCAGCCGCCGTTATCCAGCCGGGCGGCTCCATCCGTGACCAGGAAGTCATCGACGCCGCAAACGGGCGGGGGCTGACTATGGTCTTTACCGCCATACGCCATTTCCGGCACTGACTTTCTGGAAACGGCACGCTGTCCCATGAGAATCTTGGGCATTGATCCGGGACTCAGGATAACCGGCTTCGGCGTCATTGAAAAACAGGGCGCGCAGCTTTCCTATATAGCCTCCGGCACCGTGCAAACCCCCTCGGATGCCGGCCTGCCAGAACGCCTGAAAATCATCCTCGAAGGCGTAACGGAAATCATCCGCACATACCGCCCGGAACAGGCCGCCATCGAAAAAGTATTCGTCAACGTCAATCCGCAATCCACCCTGCTGCTGGGCCAGGCGCGCGGCGCCGCCATCTGCGCCCTGGTCAACGCCAGCCTGGCCGTCTCGGAATATACTGCCCTGCAAATCAAGCAGGCCGTTGTCGGGCATGGCAAAGCCCAGAAAAAACAGGTACAGGATATGGTACAGCGCCTCCTTTCCCTGCCCGGCAAGCCCAAAAGCGACCCGGCAGACGCCCTGGGCGCGGCCATCTGCCACGCCAACACCTTCGATACCCTGCATACCATGCAGAAAGCCGCGTCGCTCGCCCCGGCAAGCGGCTTCCGCATCCGGGGCGGACGCCTCATCCGGTAAGAGATTGTGGTATATATAAGCATCTTTTTCACGTTAAAACTTGCACATGATAGCTCGCATCAGTGGCACCCTGCTCCAGAAAGCCCCGCCCGCCATCCTGGTTGACTGCCAGGGAATCGGTTATGAAATCGACGTCTCTATGGGCACCTTCTACAACCTGCCTTCCATTGGCGAAAAAGTCACCCTCTTCACCCATCTGGCCGTCCGGGAAGACGCCCATCTCCTGTACGGCTTTGGCAGCCAGGAAGAACGGGACCTTTTCCGCCAGCTGATCCGCATCTCCGGCATCGGCGCAAGAACCGCCCTTTCCCTCCTTTCCGGCATGTCAGTCGCCGAAATGGTTCAGGCCGTCACCCTCCAGGATACTGCCCGCTTCTCGCGCATCCCCGGCATCGGCAAAAAAACAGCCGAGCGCCTCCTGCTGGAACTCAAGGGCAAACTGGGCGCAGACCTGGAAGGCGCCGGCAGCGCCGCCGCACAGGGCGGCAACATGGCCGACATCCTCAACGCCCTGATAGCGCTGGGATACTCCTCGCGGGAAGTCCATACAGTCCTCCGGCAAATCCCGGCAGACAGCACCGTATCAGACGGCATCAAACTGGCGCTCAAATCCCTCTCAAAAGGATAATTCCCCGCGCCAGGACAGGAAAACACCGGCATGAGCATACAAACAGACAACTTCACCGAATCGCGCATCATTGCGCCCGCCCCCGCTTCCCCCAATGAAGAAGCCATCGAGCGCGCTTTGCGCCCCAAACACCTGGACGAATATGTCGGCCAGCAAAAAACGCGGGAACAGCTGGAAATATTCATCGCCGCAGCCCGCAAGCGCGGCGAAGCGCTGGACCATACCCTGCTGTTCGGCCCGCCCGGCCTCGGCAAGACCACCCTGGCCCACATCATCGCCAGAGAAATGGGCGTCAACCTGCGCCAGACCTCCGGGCCGGTGCTGGAAAGGCCCGGCGACCTGGCAGCGCTTTTGACCAACCTGGAAACAAACGACGTCCTCTTCATCGACGAAATACACCGCATGTCGCCCGTTGTGGAAGAAATCCTCTATCCCGCGCTCGAAGACTACCAGATAGATATCCTCATCGGCGAAGGCCCTGCCGCCCGCTCCGTCAAACTGGATCTCCAGCCCTTTACCCTCGTTGGAGCCACCACCCGCGCCGGTATGCTGACCAATCCCCTGCGCGACCGCTTCGGCGTTGTTGCCCGGCTAGAGTTCTACCATGTGGAAGACCTCACCAAAATCGTCATGCGCAGCGCCGGACTCCTCAATACCCCCATCAGGAAAGACGGCGCAGAAGAAATCGCCCGGCGCGCACGGGGCACCCCCCGCATTGCCAACCGGCTGCTGCGGCGGGTAAGGGACTATGCCGAAGTCAAGGGAACCGGCGAAATCACCCGCAAAATGGCCGGCGATGCCCTGAAAATGCTGGATGTCGATCCGGTCGGCTTCGATGTCATGGACAGGAAACTCCTGGAAGCCATCCTCTTCAAATTCGGCGGCGGGCCTGTCGGCATCAACAACCTGGCGGCTGCCATCGGCGAAGAAGTCGATACCATCGAAGACGTACTGGAACCCTACCTCATCCAGCAAGGCTACCTGCAGCGCACCCCGCGCGGCAGAATGGCCACCGCCTCCACCTACCGGCATTTTGGCCTGGCCCGGCCCGCACAGGGGCAAAATGCCGGCCTGTGGGACAACCTGCCGGAAACCCGGCCATGAATACAGCAAAAACACCCATTGACGTTGCCGCCGGCATCCTCATCCGCGAAAACGGCGATATCCTGCTCGGACAGCGCCCGGAGGGAAAACCCTATGCCGGTTACTGGGAATTTCCGGGCGGAAAAGTAGAACCGGGCGAAAGCATCGAAGCCGCATTAAAGCGGGAATTCATCGAAGAACTGGGCATTGTCATCCTCTCGCAGGAACCCTGGTGCGGCGTGGAATACCGCTACCCCCACGCCCACGTCCGCCTGCACTTCTTCATCAGCCGCCATTGGCAGGGAAAACCCCAAAGCCGGGAAGGCCAGGCCTTTGCCTGGCAGGGAAAAATCAGCGTAGCACCCTTGCTGCCCGCTGCCATCCCCCTCCTTGCCTGGCTGGATAGCCTCCGCTTCCCGCCAGCCTGAACCGGCCAAACCTCCCTGCTCCGTTTCTTCCTCCTTTTGCCCTCACGGCAAGCCGAAAACTGCCCCCTGGATATTGCCGCCGTTCGCCAAATCAGCGATAATGCACAAGCGTTGCCGGAGTGGCGAAATTGGTAGACGCACGAGACTCAAAATCTCGCGGGGGCGACCCCGTGCCGGTTCGATTCCGGCCTCCGGTACCAGAATTCCCTCCTAGTATCCCCCCCAAAAAACTGTCCGCGTAGAAAAAATGAAGAGATTAATAACTCCTCTATTGCTTCCTCTTATAACAACGGCTTGTGTTCATTCAACACCTATGCCGGTACAAGTCTCTCAACCGGGCGATGCCATAATGTCCTGTGAAAGTATCCAGGAAGAAATGAGCAAAATGCAAAATAAAGTAGCAGAAAGCGATAGCGAACATAATAACCAAGTAGCAAAAAATGTTGGACTCGGCGTAGCCGGTGCATTACTTATAGTTCCATGGTTTTTTATGGATACAAGCGATGCTAATACTATTGAGGCAAAAGCTGCTAAAGAAAGATATCTAAAATTGGGTACAATGTGGCGTGATAAAGGATGTGATCAAGAAGCCGCGAATAAAATCACCTCTGCAAAGTAATGGCATACTGATTTATATAGAATTCATATCGAGTAATATTCATTCAAGCAACTTAAGATAAACTACATCTTTAATTATTCCACATACAATATTAATCAATATAGCCTTTTATTCCTTTTTTGTTTCTGCTCTCACATACTATGTCGTCTAGTATTGCCTTATTTCAAATTATTCAGGTACCATCTATCTAAATAGACACCACAGTAGAACAAAGGCATTATAATTCAATAGCCTATTATTCAAAAAGGGGCGACAGGCAAAAATTTCCTTCTAAAAACGCTCCGCACAATAAAAATAAATCAACTCATAAAGATAAAAAGAACCATCTTTAACCTATCTTTTTTGAAAAATTCTTTATTTATAGAATAAAATTGCCGACGTATTCTATAATACCCTATCAATAATTTATCGCCACCACATCACAAAAGACCAAGGCAGCGAATGAAAAATAAAATTATCTATGGTTTCATTAAGTTTTTTCAATAATGAATCATTCACCAATCAATTTAATAAAAGGTCACCTACACCTGCAAAGACTCTCCTACTTCCGAAAAAATAGAAACTGAAATAGATAAACCTGATACAACAAGGGGAGATAGAGGGAAAGGTATGTTAGTTCTTAAGAAATCCGAAATAAGTGTCATGCGCATACAATCTCCGGGATTTGAAGAAATCTTTATAAAAAAAGAAGACTTGGCCGATGATATGTATATGTCCTGCAACCATATCGACCACCTGCACTTATTCTGCATGCACACTGTGTATATAGAACGCGGATTAACCTTGAAAGAAGCCAGCAAAGCTTTAAAACTGCCCCCAAAATTTCACTTTTGGAGAACATGCTGTTTTTGTGCGATCAGAACTTTTTTTAAAGAAATTGGAAACCACATTAAAAAAGAAGAAGCTAAAACACGAAAGTAGATTAGTTGAATATTACAATCCGGATAAACAACAATCCTTTACATAGAAGGAACTTCCATTCAAAAAAATACAGCTGCCAACGAGAATTTAGGATATGATTAATACAGGAGTTGCAGGAACCGACCCGCTTAAACTTGACATTGGAGATATAAACAAATTCTGTATAAAAAATGAAATCCGCTAATCTTACTAATGCAGAGATAAGATTTAAAGACTAACTGCTTCTCTCAAGAACTTACTTATAAAGGAAGAACCTTCCGTAAAAAATAGCAATTTCCTTTGAAGAAACGGGCGATATATGCCCTAAAAACAAGGCGGGATATCCTGCGTATGGATGCCCCATCCGAAAGCTGGTAAAGTAACACTTGGAGCACAAGAATATAGCAAAGTACAATGGGAACATATTGGGATAGGAAAATGCAAACAATAACCTTCCCCAAAACCACAGGAAAAACAGGCTCCCTACCTGCTAAAATAAACGCAAAAACATCTCGACCACCCATAAAAACAGGAGCCTCCGGATGAAAGTATTACTGTTTAACGGTTCGCCGCACCCAAACGGCTGCACCTATACCGCCCTTAAAGAAATAGCCAAAACCCTCAAAGAAGAAGGCATTGAATCGGAAATCTGCCAAATCGGAACAGGCGCAATCACCCCTTGCCGAGGCTGCTTTGCCTGTTCCAGAATGGGAAGATGCGTTACCAGCGATGACGGCGTCAACAAATTTCTGGAATATGCCAAAGACTTTGACGGCTTTATTTTTGGCACCCCCGTCCATTACGCCTCGGCAAGCGGCGGCATCACCGCCTTTCTGGACAGGGTCTTTCTTGTCAATTCCACAGGCGGCAAAAAAATCTTCGAGCACAAGCCGGGCGCAGCCATTGCCTGCGCAAGACGCGCCGGCACAACGGCAACGCTGGATCAGATCAACAAATACTTTGCCATTACGCAAATGCCCATCATTTCAGGCCGCTACTGGAACATGGTGCATGGCAACAATGCAGAAGAAGCCATGCAGGATCTGGAAGGCATGCAAAACATGAGAATCCTCGCGCGTAATTTCGCCTGGCACCTGAAATGCCGGGAAGCCGCGCAAAAAGCAGGCATAGAAATGCCACGGCAGGAAGAAACCGTCTGGACAAACTTCATCAGATAAAAAAACAGGCAAAACACAGCATTTGCCGGTAAAACGCCTGTAAAAGTATTCAGCCCGCATAGGCAGAGTAAAATGCTGCTTGCGCAAACCTGCCGCTAATGCACAGGCATTGCCGGAAATACAGTTATCATCAGAAGCTGCCCGAATACCGGGGCAGCTTCCTGCCGGCGGAGAAACCTGCTTGGATATCACATGCCCCAGCCTTGACAGGCTGTTCCGGAAAACCAGGAGAACAGGCGCCCGTGATAATCCGCACCGTCATGCCCCTGGCAAATCAGGTATTCCTGCGAAAATGATTTTTGTCTCATTTTTACGCAATCAATACCCCCTCAAAAAACAGACAGGAGGATAGAAAAAATGGAAAAAGCCGTAAAAATCATGGAAAAACTGGCCAGCGGATGCCAGCACGACCTGGATGCCATCAAGACTGCACTCGAAAATAAAGCACACCTGGCCGAATTGGGAATAGATGACGAAAACGCGGTAAAACAGGCGCATCATATCGTATGCAAAGCTATCGAGTACTTTGGCGGCGATTTCCCTGCCGCACCTTACTACGCTGTCTGTTCGAAAACAATGGAAACGATGGGTTTTGACACAAAAAAAGAAGCCGAAGAGTGGTCAAAAGAGATGGAAATTCAATTCCCCTGCGGTTACCGGGACGCCGGAGCGCCGCCTGCGGCATTCGGATGGGCATTTATCATCAAAAACGCCCTCGGCATGTAGGCTTTCCCCTGCGGAATTCAAAACGCTTCGGGAAGCGCCGGGGCCCCTGCAAAGGAGCAGGATGAGAGCGAAGCGCCTCAGGCAGCCGGGCAATTTTGCATTCATCATCTTCCGCGCCACGCTATGCAGGTTACTTCCTGCCTGTAAAATCCCCCCCAAAAAAACGGCTGGCCGTACCTGGAGCAGCCATAAAACAACGCAGCACAGGCGCCGGTTTGTTCCATAAAAAAACAAGGGCTTCCGTAAAGGAAGCCCTTGCCCAACAGAAAGAGTAAGGGAAGACAAAAACCTCTACCGTCCTGTTGTCAAACCCGCATCAGAACTTGTGGGTCATACCGATCTGGAAGGCCGTAACACTGTCACGATCCAT
>JAMPAN010000020.1 GCA_023667225.1 Oxalobacter formigenes
AAATTCAACGGCCAGAATCTTTTGGATGGCACGCTGGGCGGGCAAAACTTCCAGGCGGGCGCCAATGCAGGCGAGCTGATTACTGTTAATGGCATGAATTTCCAGACGCATGTCTATGGGAATAACCGGGTGTATTCGAAGGCGGCTGATGTTTCCGGGGAAGATGCCTTAACGGATAAAATTACGGTGGCCGGCTGTTTGGGGAGTTCCGGTGCGATTGACTTGAAGGGAAAATCTGCCAGGGAAGCCGCCGCACTGGTCAATGAGCAGTCCGGCAAGACAGGGGTGACGGCGTCTGCAAAAACGGAAGCACTGTTTACGGCAAAAGAAAAGGTGTCCTACAGTTTGCGGATCAAATCCAGTAACAGTGAGGCTGCCACCATTTCTTTTGCCACCGGCGGAAAACAGGATGCCGACGGTTATGCGGCAGCCATCAATGCCTTCAATGCAGTTTCGGCCAGGACGGGGGTCACCGCCGAGTATTCTTCTGAATTAGGCGGCATCAAGCTGACCAATGCAGCCGGTGAATCTATCAGCATCGGGCAGGTTGCCGGAGATGGCCAGGCCACATTGGCCAATCTTCAATATGATTCTGCCACCGACAAAGCCGCCAAAGGCACAGCAGCGGCAATTGCGGCGACAAAAGCAGATGGAACAGACTTTGACACAAAAGCCATTGCCGCAGTCGGCACGGTCATCTTTGATTCCCAGGCCGGATTCAGCATCACGGGAGGCGGCACAACAGATTTTTACTCTAATGCTGAATCTTCCAAACTGAAGACCGTCGCCAGCCTGGATGTCAGCAGCTTCAATAGCGCCCAGCTTGCCATTGCCATCTGCGACGCGGCGATTAACACCATTGACAAGGAAATGTCGCGTTACGGCGCGCTGCAATCCCGGTTTGAATCCACGATTTCCAACCTGGAAGTGAATGTGGAAAACACCAGCAATGCAAGAAGCCGTATCCAGGATGCGGACTATGCTTCCGAAACGGCAGAGCTTTCCCGCGCCACTATCCTGCAACAGGCCGGCACTGCCATGCTGGCACAGGCCAACCAAAGGCCGCAAATGGTGCTTTCGCTGATTGGGTAATGTGGGTTGGCCGGGCCGGAGAAGGTGAAAAATTGGCTGTATTATGGCCGGGATGGTTTTTTTTGTAAATTTTTTTGATTTTTGCCCTAAAGTTTTCTTTTTGAGGTTCGTTAATAAGGATATCCGGCAGTGCGCCCGCAAGACGGGTGTAAAGCCGGATGTGCGGTTTGCTGTTATAGTATGCGGACAAACAAAGAGGATGGGAGGGTGTGATGTCTGCTTTTATCAATACCAATGTGAGCGCGCTCAATACGCTGCGGGGACTTGACCGGACGCAGCATACGCAGGATTCGCTGATGGAAAAGCTGGCTTCGGGCAAGCGGATTAACCGCGCGAAGGACGACCCTGCCGGGCTTCAGATTGCAGCGCTGATGACGGCGCAGACGAACGGGATGAATCAGGCTATCCGCAATGCCTACGACGGGATTTCCCTTTCCCAGACGGCGGAAGGTTCGCTTTCCACTTCGGCGCAGATGCTGGGCCGGATTCGGGAGCTGGCTGTGCAGGCTTCCAATGCGACTTATTCGCCTGCTGACCGCCAGGCGCTTCAGGAGGAGGCAAACCAGCTTCTGGGCAGCCTGGACAGGATTGCCGGAACGGCTTCTTTTAACGGGCAGAAGCTGCTTGACGGTTCTGCGGGGGCGCAGACGTTCCAGGTGGGGGCCAATGCGGGCGAAACGGTTTCGGTCGGCGGGACGAATTTTCATACGGCGGCCTATGGCAATAACCGGCTGGAAGGGACGGCGGCTGTGCCCGGCGCTTCGATTGAGGCAAGCCGGTTTACGGTTTCGGGCGGCGCGGGCTCTGCTGTGATTGAGACGGCGGCGGGCGCTTCTTCCAGGGAGGTTGCGGAAGCAATCAACCGGCAGCAGGATAAGACCGGTGTGACGGCAACGGCGGTAACAGAGGTGAATCTGGGGAATCTGGCCGCAGGACAAAGTTATGCTTTTTCGCTGCAACCGGCCAATGATTCGCCGGTTTCGGTTTCCTTTACGGTTGGCGCAGACGGCGATCTTTCTGCCGCAGCGAAGGCTTTTAATGACCAGGCTGCCAGGACGGGGGTGCGGGCGCAGGTGGATGCCAATACGGGAGGGATCAAGCTGACCAATGCCGCAGGGGATACGATTGCGCTTGCCGCTGTGCCGAACCATGACCGCGATATGGCGGAAAGAGCTGTGATGGCGGCTTATGACGTCAACGGCAATCTTTCAGCGGCGGCGGAGGTGCCGGAGGATGCCGGCAACATGACGGCGGCGGCCGGACGGGTGAGCCTGAATTCTCCTGAGGCGTTTTCCATTACGCAGGATCCTGCGCCTGGCAGCGCCGGGTTTGTGATGGCGGGCAGCTCAAGTCTGGATTCGGTTGCCAGTATCAGTGTGGCGACGTTTGAAGATGCCCAGCGGGCGATTGCCACGGTGGATTCAGCGCTGGCTTCGATTAGCAGCGAGCGGGCGCGGTATGGCGCGATACAGAATCGTTTTACAGGGACGATTGGCAATCTGATGACGGGTTCTGAAAAGACGGCTGCCGCAAAAAGCCGGATTGCGGATACGGATTATGCGCAGGAGGTGACGAAGCAATCCCGTGCTATGCTGCTGCAGCGGGTGGGCGTGGCGATGCAGGCGCAGGCAAACCAGATTCCGCAGATGGTGCTTTCGCTGCTGCGGTAAGGGCTGTTTGCAGCGGGCTGAACCGGCAGGCGGCTTTGGGGCCGCCTGTTTTTTTGCGGCGTATGCCGGCTGTTTTACCGGTGTTTATCCGGCTGCTATCTGATTGACGCGGGGTTATTTGCGCCCTATATTGGTTTTGAAGAGGCGCGGGGCGGCAGGCGGCATGGCTGCATTTTTGGCGGTTTTTGCGAAAAGCCGGATAAAAGGAAGGAAAAACGGCGGGCAGCCCTAAATTTTCTTTCCTGCGGGCCGTTAAACAGATAGCGGGCAAAGCATGGCGCCGGAAAAAGTGTGCGCAGGCGGGCGGCCCGAACAGGCTGTTTTCTTTTTCGGAAACTGAAAGAGAGGACGGCGCAGGGCAGGCTGGCCGGTTGGTCAGGCAGAACAAGACAGGAGAACGAGATGGAAATCAGGACCATTGGAAACCCTACGACGGCAGGCCGTCCGCTTGCGGACAGCAGCGCGGTTCCCCAGTCGGTGCAAAACCAGGCGTCGGAACAGGTTTCGGTGCAGATGGCGCGGGCGGTGCCCCAGGTTCAGGAAACGGAGCGTATGGGCGGCACGCGCCAGGCGGCAGAAAGCCGGGATATGCGGGCAGACCAGCCAGAGGCACGCCAGGCACAGGCTTCAACCGGGGTGAAGGTGAGCCTCTCTTCCATGTTGGACAGTGTCCGCCGGCAGGAAGCCGGGACGGAGAATACGGTATCGTTACGGCAGCAGGAAGAGGCGGCCGCCGGAAGCGCACGGGATGCCAGGGCGAAGGAGAAGGCAGAACGCACCGCGCAAGGCAGCGAAGAGGAGGCGCGCGAGGCGGAAAAAGCACGCGCACAGCAGGCAGCGGATGATATTTCGGATGTGCTGGCTTCCATGCCAAGGAGCCTGAATCTTTCTGTGGATGAAGATCTTGGCCGGGTGGTGGTGAAGGTGATGGATCCGGAAACAAATGAGGTAATCAAGCAAATTCCTTCGGAGGAGGCGCTGGAGCTGGCAAAATCGTTAAGCAAGATGAGAGGGATGTTTGTGGAGACCCGCGCCTGACGGGCAGGACTGCGCTGCGCTCTAAAGTCCGGCGGGTTTTTTGCCGTTATGAAGGTAACCGGGCCGGACAGGGCATGAAAAGATTGTATTGCAGCCGGAAAATGATGATAAAGACGATATAAACCGGTTTGTTTCAGGGCTTTGGGACAGGCTGAATCGGGTAAGGTACAGGTAAGCGGCAGGCTGGCCGCATGAATGCAGGAATCTGGAGGTTGGTATGGCTATTTCTTCTCTTGGCGTTGGATCAGGTCTGGATCTTTCAGACACCCTTTCCCAGTTGATGGAGGTGGAGAAAGTGCCGCTTCAGCGGCTGGCGACCAAGCAACAAAGTTATCAGACGAAACTTTCCGCTTACAGTATGGTGCAAAGCGCGCTTTCCACTTTTGAAAGCGCTGTAAGCGGCCTGTCTTCGATCAGCAAGTATCAGAAGACGACAGCAACCAGTTCCAATGAGGATATTGCTACGATTTCGGCCGGGGCCAGGGCGGCCAGCGGTTCGTATTCGCTGAAGGTGGATCAGCTTGCGCAATCGCAAAAGCTGGTGGCAAACGGCGTGGCGGACAGGAAGGCGGCTGTTGGTTCCGGCAGGATTACGATTGATTTCGGCGAATATGTAACGGCAGAGGACAAGCAGGTTTCGTTCAAGTCGAACGCCACGGGCGTCAAGACGATTGATATTGACGAGAGCAACAATACGCTGGAAGGTATCCGGGATGCGATTAATGCCGCCGGTATTGGTGTAACGGCTTCCATTATCAACGACGGCAGCGATACGCCTTACCGCCTGGCGCTGACGAATACCGCAACGGGCAAGACGCAGGCGATGAAGATTACGGTGGAAGGGGATGATGCGCTTGCGGATTTGATGACGTATGACCCCAGCGATAAAACGCTTGATGCCGGCAAGCAGATGGAACAGACGCAGGAAGCGCAAAATGCAGAGTTCTGGCTGGACGGCATCCGGATCAGCAAGGGTTCCAATTCGGTTTCGGATGCGATTGACGGCGTTACGCTGAAGCTGGCGCAGGCGGACAAGGACAAGACGGTGAACCTGAATGTGAGCCGCGACAACAGCGAGGCGAAAAAGGCGGTGGAAGAGCTTGTCAAGGCCTATAACGACCTGACGACAACGCTCAAGGATATGACGGCCTATGATGCAGATGAACAGACGGCTTCGGTGCTGACGGGGGATTCGGCGGTGCGCTCGATCCAGACGGCGCTGAAGGGGATGCTTTCGCAGTCGATTGCCGGGGGCGAACAGGGCTACCGTATGCTGGCGGATGTGGGGATTACGCCTAACAAGGAGGGGCTGCTGGAGATTGACAGCTCGAAGCTGGACGAGGCGCTGGAGAAGAATTTTGACGCCTTTACGGCCATGTTTGCGGAAGGCGGCTTAAGCACGAATCCTTCCATTACGTTTGAGGGGGCGGAGGATTATGCCAAAACGGGTTCTTTTGATGTGGAAATAACCCAGGCGGCAACGCAGGGCACTTATTCCTTCAATCTGGATTCGCAAGGACTGAATCTGACCGGCAAGGATGCCGCCGCGCGGACGATGCAGGTGACGGTGGACGGGGTAACGAAGTCCATTACATTAAGCGAGAAAAATTACGCCAATAACAAGGAGTTTGCTTCGGAAATCCAGTCGCGCATCAATACGGCTTTCAAGGATACGGATGCCCGTGTCAGCGCGGAATGGGATGAAGAGAAGAGCAAATTTGTGATTACTTCCAATTCCTGGGGTTCCCATTCGGCAGTGAAGATCAGCGAAACGGGCGGCCTGTTTAAAGATAAGCTGGAGGCAGCCGGCAAGGATGTGGAAGGCACGATTAACGGTGTGGCTGCCATTGGCAAGGGGCAGACTCTGACGGGGGCTTCGGGTTCGGATGCCTATGGCATCAAGCTGAAGGTGACGGGTGATGAAAGCAATATCCGGGGAACGGTCAGCTTTACGCAGGGGTTTGCCTACCAGTTTACGCAGCTGGCAAAGAGCCTCCAGGGGGAAAACAGCGCGATTCAGTCCCGCATTGACGGGATGAACAAGTCGATTGCGCAGGTGGAAAAGGAATATTCTACCTACGAGGAGCGGATTGCGAAGACGGAGGAGATGTACCGCACGAAGTTTACCAATCTGGATGTGCTGCTTGCCCAGCTGAACTCAACAAGCACCTATCTGACGACACAGCTGGCTTCGCTCTCCAGCCTGTATGGCAGCAGCAATTAATCTGGCAAGGATAAAAACGGATCAGGGAGAAAGGAATTATGTTTGGTTCTTCTCGATATGGCGTAAATGCCTATGCAAAGGTCGGCGTGGAAACGGGTGTGCTGGCGGCCAGCCCGCACAAGCTGATTGCCATGCTTTATGAGGGCGCTGTGAAAGCGATTGACCAGGCTTCGGCGCATATGGCAGCAGGCGAGATTGAAAAAAAAGGCGAGGCGGTTGCAAAGGCGGTGCAGATTATTATTGTGGGCCTTCGCGCAAGCCTGAACCGGGAAGCAGGCGGCGAACTGGCAGAAAACCTGCACAGCCTGTATGACTATATGGCACGCAGGCTGTTTGAGGCAAATATTAAAAACAGCCAGGAGATGCTGGCAGAAGTGCGCCACCTGCTTATGGATATTAAAGGGGCGTGGGACCAGATCGGCGCCCAGGCAGAAAGGCAGCTTGCCGCAGCCGCCCGGCGGCAGCCGGCTGCTTCTGCGCTGGCAGGGATGAGGGCATGACGATGGAAAAAGATACGATTCTGACGGTATATGAGAAGGTTTCTGCTGTAACGGGCCTGATGGTGCAGGCCGCCGAGGCGGCGGACTGGGATATGCTGACGGAGCTGGGACCGCAATGTGCGGCGTATGTGGATGCCTTGCGGGCAGGCGACAGCCATGAGGGCCTGACCGGGGAAGAGGCAGAATACAAGATGGGCGTTATCCGCAAGATTCTGGAGGATAACCGCCGTATCCGGGATCTGGCCGCGCCACGGATGCGGGAACTGGGTGATCTGGTTCATTCTTCTGCGACTTCCCGCCGGATTAACAGGGCCTATATTGCCAATATGGCCCGCTAGGCGGTATGGATTTGCTGAGCGATCTCGCCGGCACGCGCGCTGTTTCCCAGACTGCTGCCGTTTCACAGGTTTCTCCTGCCGGCGATCTCAGACAGGATGTTTATGCGCGCCTGATGACATTGGCTGTCGGCCGCCCTGTGGCGGCCGAAGTTGTTTCCCGGACCGATAACGGCGCAGCTATGGTGCGGGTGGCGGATACTGTTGTGCAGATGGATTTGCCGCAGGGCGCCAAGACGGGTGAGAAGATTACGCTGACACTGCTTGCGCGGGAACCGCGCCTGACTTTTCTTTTTGAGCGGGAGCCGGCTGCGCATTCGATGGTATCCAATACGGGCCGGTTAATTGACAGTATTTTGCGTTCGGTTTCCCGGCAGGAGGGCAATATGCCTGCTGCGCTGACGGGACGCGCACCGCTTTTTCCCACGCCGGCCGCTTCCCCTGCCGCAGCGCTCCTTTCCCGTCCGGGGCTGGCGGCAGCGTTTGAGGCGGCGCTGACGAATTTGTTTGATACGAGCGGGTTGTTTTATGAATCGCATCTGGCGCAATGGGTTGCCGGTGAACGGCCGCAGGAAGCGCTGATGGCAGAACCGCAGGCCCGAATGCAGCCGCCTGCGCCGGAGGCTGAACAGGCGCAGGGGCAGATGAGGCCCGGCGGTGAAAAAACAGCGGACAGCGCTGCTGCCCGGCCGCCGCAGGCGGCAGCGCCGGATCCTGATGCACAGATGGACCGGCTGGAGCGGCTTCAGGAAAAAAGCTGGGTGCAGTCGCTGGTGGACAAGGCAGCTTCCCGTTTGTCCGGCGGGACGGCGCTGCCGCAGCAGGAAACCCGCCCGGCTTCAGTGGTGGATGCCCATGCCGCACAAATGATCCGGATGCAGCTGGATACGCTGGAGCAGCGCAAAGTAGTCTGGCAGGGTGAATTCTGGCCGGGGCAGAAGCTGGAATGGGAGGTGGAGGATAAGACGCCTCGCAAGCAGCATAAGGCAAACAGCCCCGCTGTGGAAAAAAGCTGGCAGAGTGTGCTTCGGGTCAATTTGCCGCTGCTTGGGCCGGTTACTGCTACAATGCGCCTGACGGGTGACGCTGTGCAGGTGCAAATCGGCGCAGATGATGAGGAGGCTATGCCGCTTTTGCGGCAATTCGGGCCGGAGCTGGCTTCGGCGCTGGAAGATGCCGGGGCGCGGCTGGATTTTTTCACGGTAAATGATGAAGCAGCCTGACGCACAGCAACATGCCGTTGCCCTGGCTTACGAAGTGGGCAGCCGCGCGCCCAAAGTTGTGGCAAAGGGGCGCGGCCTGATTGCGGAAGAGATTATCCGCCGGGCCAATGAGAGCGGCGTGTTTGTCCATCAGTCTAGGGAGCTGGTGGCGTTGTTGATGCAGGTTGAGCTGGATCAGGATATTCCGCCGTTGTTGTATCGCGTTGTGGCCGAGCTTTTGGCCTGGCTGTATCAGGTGGAAACCCGGAAGGCTGCTCATCAGCCTCCGCCCCCGCCGCCAAAGCTTAATGTGCCCAGGGTGGATTCCATCAAGGATGATCCGGGCGGGCTGTAGGCGGCGTTTTATGCCAGGCTGCTGTTGTTGATGAGATAAGAGGCCGGAGAAATTTTCTCCGGCTTTTTTGGCGGCAGGTATTTTTTCCGGATTATTGTTTCAGGTGATAGACTTTGCTGACGATTTTCCAGTTTTCGCCCTCTTTTACCAGGGTAAACATGTCGGTGAATTGGACGCCGTCAAAGGCAGATTCCACTCTTGCCATAGCGATATTGCCCGCTATGCTGCAAGCGGTGATTTCACCGAATGCGGAGCGGGGTTGTTGATCGAACCAGGCGTAGAGTTCTTTGATTGGCACGGTTTTGAGGGTTTTGTTTTCTGCCCATGACATGGCGGCAGCCGGGGCAAAGCCTTTTTGGGCAATACGGCTGTCTCCTTTTTTGCCTGCCTGGATGTAGTAGTCAATGGCCCTGGCGATACCGGCTCGTTCCTGCGGCGCTGCCTGGCAGTTTTCGTCCGGGGCTGCCTGTATTGGTGTTTGCGCCATGCTGTTGTCGGTGTTTTCTTTTGCGGCTGCGTTATGTGCGGCGCCAAGCAGCAGGGGCGCTATTAATAATGCAATTACGGATTTTTTCATGTCACTGTTCCTTTTTATTTGATCCTGGCCGGGCAGAGGCACCGGCGCAATAAGCATAGTGAGATGCACCAAAGGCTGTCAAACCCAAACGGTTCAGGAAAATAGATGAAACAGCTCAAAAAAAAACGGAAAATCTGCTGTTGTTTACCGCAGCGGCACTGGCTGGAATGAGAGGCCAAAAATCAGGGAGGAAGATTTAGGCGGCCATGCCAGCCCAGGCTGGCATGGCCGGGCAGCCTAGGCTGGCGTTAGCGCTCGTCTGCAATGATTCTTGCTTTGGAACCGTGAAGAATCAGGACGCGGTCGCCTTTTTTGAAGGCAGGATCAGGCCCTTGCATGAGGGTGACCAGTTCGCCGCTGTTTGTTTCCACAATATATTCTGTGCCGTCCTGGGCGGTGATGCCTTTTTCTGCTGCGCCGCCGGCAATGCCGCCGACAAGCGCGCCGCCGATGGCTCCGAGGATATGCGCGCGGGTGCTGCCGCCAATGGCCGACCCTGCCGCCGCTCCGGCTGCCGCGCCGACTGTCTGCCCGGTTTTGCTGGTGCCGGCAACGGATACGGCGCGGGCGCTGACAACGACGCCGGGCACGACTTTACCGGTTTTGCCTGCCCCGCTGACGGAGTAGGTGTCGGAGCTGATGTTTTGGGCACAGCCTGCAACCAGGAGGAGGGCGGCTGCCAATGAGAGAATTCGGGTTTTCATGGGCACAGGGAATGGAAAGTATGAAGAGCGATGTTTGTTTTTAGGTATATGGTTCCGGCTGAAAGTTTACAGGATGGCGCGGGTTTTGTGCAAAGCCGGGTGCAGTTTATGCAAGAAAGGAGAAGCGGATGCGGATGCAGATGCAGATGGCTTTGTTGTTGATTAATTTCTGATGCTTTCGCAGATTTTTTCAATTTTCTGATGAAATCATCTGTATTAAGGAAGTAGTTTGGGTAAGCCTGTTTGATGGCTTCCAGGTTACCGGCTGAGCGCAGGACAACATCAATATCAGGGTTATCCTGTGTATCCAGTTCACGGCCTTTATACAGGCTTTCTGCCATTTGTAACTGCGTTTTTTGAAAGGTGTCAGGGAAGCTTTCCGGGTTTGCGCATTCAACTCTACGATATGATATGCAAAAGAGGTATTGGAGGCGGTTTCAATGTGTTTTGCCGAAAGCGCAAACTCTTTCAGTTTCATAAAAATATGCAAGCGGTTCTGCAATTTTTCAAATTCTTGTGCAATCGCCTGCGGGCTATGGTTTTTCAGTTCGCTGACAACCGGCTTGTTCTCGTGGATTGAAAACAATGCGCTGCTCAATTGAAAGAAACGCCGGAATTCCTCTTTACCTTCACCCGTTTTGAATGATGGCCTTTCAATGGTGCCGAGTGTTTCTACTGCGGTTGCCCAGGCATGTTGAAGCCTGGTTCTGATCTGCAATTCAATGCGCAGTCCTTCCAGTTTCGGATAACGGCGGCTGTTATATCTGAAAACCTGGTGCAGGCTTCTGTATCCGTCATCTTTCGGGCGGGTAATGTAATCGAATGGCTTTTCAGGTTTGTGCGTAAATCGTGATTTCAGAATATCGTCATGTAACCGATATACATCACTAACAGAGTCAAGAATGATTCTCAACCCGCCAATATCTTGTATCCGGTTCAGTCCCATGAAAGGAAAACGCCGCAGCCTGGCAATGGTAGATGGCGCGCGTTTCAGGCGTTGTGCAACGATAGTGTTTTTAATCCCAGTTTGTCTATCTTCTGGCGCAGGGCCGCCTGGGATGTACTGACAGGACAGCTGTGCAGCGTGCGCCATTTGGACAATAGGGAAAAGGCATCTATATCTGCTTTGGCTGTATCTGCTGCGAGAATATGCCCCGCTTTCCGGACAGCTGTTTTGCCTGGTACGTCTAACGGCATTTTTTGTGTCATGGGGCTGCGCGGTTTATGTATTTAGAATGAGTGTACAGAATCTAAAGTTCAGCATATAAGCAAGCAGAGGTTTTTATTTTCTGTTATGTCCTTTTTGCGGCAGTGTGCATGTGGCACAGACGACTCCCAATGGCTGCTCCGGCGTGCGGGCAGAGCATCTGTTTGCTGGCGGAATTTGGAAGGGAATGCCGGAGACTTGCTTTTGAGAACAAAAAAACCGCGTTTGCGGCTTTGTGTGATACAGGCTTTACTGGATTTTTCATAGTGAAAAGAAAAATTTTTTTACAAAAAAAATCGTTGTTTGACAGGTCTTTTCCCGCCAGGCTGACGTATGTTTTTTGTCTGGAAAAGAAGGGCAGGGCAATATGCAGGTTCACAGGCTACCTTTTCCAGCTTTTACTTATGGAAACCTGCCTGTGGCATACCAAAAGGCCATCGCAAGGGGTTATGCCTGCTGCTTCAGCCATTCGCGCATAACTTCATTGATGCGCGTCTGCCAGCCTTTGCCGGTTGCCCGCAATCCGGCCAGCACATCTTTATCAAAGCGGATGGCAATCTGCTCCTTGCCGGAACCGGCGGGCCTGTCATGCAGGAAGCGGCTGGCGCGGTTCAATACGGTTTAATGCGCCCTGTATTGCTTCCCGGCAGGTTTTCAAATCGTAATCATCCTGCAAGCCAAGCCAAAATGCCGCGCTTGTACCAAAGTACCGGGCAAGCCGCAAGGCGGTATCTGCCGTGATACGGCGCTTTTCCCTCACAATGTCATTTATCCGGGGTGCTGGCACATGCAAGGCCAGCGCAAGCGCGGTTGCAGACATGGCAAGCGGCAGCATAAATTCTTCCCGCAATATTTCCCCCGGATGAATGGGGCGCATTCCGTTGGTTATTTCGCTCATGCTATGCTCTCTCTAATGGTAATCGACTATATGGGCGTTACGGGCTTCGCCATGCTTAAACGAAAAGCATAGCCGCCACTGGCTGTTAATCCTGATGCTGTACTGGTTTTGCCTGTCTCCTTTTAAGGCTTCCAGCCGGTTGCCGGGCGGATTGCGCAAGTCATCGAGGCAAGCCGCTTTATCCAGCATCTGCAATTTACGCTCTGCCGCCGCGCGAATGTTGGCAAAGCGTGGCACGATCTGGCCTTGAAACAGGGCGGCGGTATCAGCGCATGAAAAAGATTTAATCATGCTTGCATGATATAACGCATTGCGTTATACGTCAAACGTTATACCTGTTTGCTGACAGGAAAAACCGCGTTTTGCGGGCTGATGGGCCGCCGCACCGGCTGACCGCCTGCTATCCCTTGTCCGGAAAGGCATAAAAGCGAGGCAACGACAAGGCGGGTTTATGACCGCCGCAAGCTGGTGAAAGTGAAGCCCTTATGACGATTTTTTTTACAAAAACCGCGTTTGCGGCTTTGTGTGATACAGGCTTTACTGGATTTGATGGGGTGGCTGATGGGGTTCGAACCCACGACAACAGGAATCACAATCCTGGACTCTACCAACTGAGCTACAGCCACCGCTGAAAAGCATTTTTCCTGCCCCAAAACAGCAAGGGCAAGAAACGATTTATTATAAGGATTTTGCCTGGCGCTGGCAAGAAGGCCTTTGCCTTATCTTTCGAGCAGGGCGTTGATTTGCTGTACATCGCTGTCGTTCAGGATGCCGGCTGCGTATTTGAGTTTCAGGGCGTTGATGATGGCGTCGTGCCGCGCGATGGTGAGATCCCGGCGGGTGGAGAAAACCTGCTGTTCGGCATTGAGTACGTCGATGTTGATGCGCACGCCGACTTCATAGCCCAGTTTGTTGGATTCCAGCGCGGAAAGGCTGGAGGTTTCGGCGGCTTCGAGCGCGCGGATTTGGGAAAGACCGCTGTTTAGGCCCAGGTAGGCTTCCCGCGCGAGCTGCGCGGCGTTGCGGCGGGAGGCAACGAGGTCGTTTCTGGCTTTGTCTTCCAAGGCGATGGATTCGCGGACACGGCTGGTGACGGCAAAGCCGGAAAAGAGCGGGATATTGAGCTGCACACCGATTGAGCCGGATTTATCCGGGGAGGCAAGGCTGCCGTTTTCGCCGGTGAATTCCCTTTTCTGGTTGGTGCGGCTGTAGCCTGCAACGAGATCAACGGTGGGATAATGCCCGGCCTGGCTGATGGCGATATCCCGTTTGGCCATTTCCAGCGCCAGTCCGGCGGCTGTGACGGCGTAGTTTTGTTTTTCGGAGTAGGCAACCCAGGTGTCCATTCTGCCAGGGACAGGGGGACTGACGTTGATGCCTTTTCTGAGCGGCGAGAGGCGGCCGGGCAACCGGCCGATGATTTGCTGGAGGGCGGCGCGCCTGACTTCAAGGTCGCTGGCGGAGGAGTATTCCTGGGCATCGGCCAGGTCGTAGCGGGCCTGGGCTTCGTGGACGTCGGTAATAGTGGTGGTGCCGACTTCAAAGCTGCGCCTGGCGGCTTCCAGCTGTTCGGCAATGGCGACTTTTTGCGCCTGGGCGAAGACGAGCACATCCTGCGCTGTGAGGACATCGAAGTAGGCTTGTGCAACGCGAAGGATGAGTTCCTGCCGGGAGGCAGCAAACCGGGCTTCGCTGACAGAGACGGCCAGTTTGCTTTTTTCGTAGCGCTGGTAGTTTTCCCAGTTAAAGAGAGGCTGGGAGAGATTGACGCCATAGCGGGTTTCCGAGGTATGGGAGATGCCTTCGTATTTGGTACGGCTGTAGTTTCCTGAGCCGGATATCTGGGGAAGGAGCAGGGAGAAGCCCTGCACGCTTTGCTCCTGTCCTGCCATGAGCGAGGCGCTGGCGCTGGCGTATTGCGGATCGTTGACCAGCGCTTCCTGGTAAACCTGCATCAGGTCGGCTGCATGGGCATGACAGGCAAAGGCTATGCCTGCAACCAGTGAGAGGATGAATCGCTTGCGCATACGTTTTCCAGGATATGTTGCCGGATAGTATAAGCCAAGTCCGGCCGGCTTCAGAACCTGGAGCAGAAAAATTTTGTCTGTTCCCTGAGAAGTTTGACGGCGGTGCCGAAAAGGCTGATGGTTTCGTAGTGGGCGTCATTGATTTTCCGGATAAGCTGGGTTTGGGTAAAGGGGGCGTGTCCGATAAAGGCGACGATGCGCCCGCCAGGGTTCAGTATGTTTCGAAAGGCGTCAGGAAGCCGCAACAGCGCGCCGGAGATGACGATGACATCGTAGCTTGAGCCGTTTTCCCAGCCATTTGCGCCGTTGCCCAGCTCGACGGTGACGTTATGGATGTTGTTTTCGGCCAGGTTTTTTTCAGCCAGTTTTTTAAGCTGGGGCTTGATTTCAACGGTGGTAACATGGCGCGCCCTGTATGCCAGGAGCGCGGCCATGAAGCCGGAGCCGCTGCCGATTTCCAGTACCTGGTCGTTTTCTTTTATGCAGGCGGCATGCAATACCATAGCTTCGGTGCGGGGCGTTAACATGCTTTCGTTATAGATGAGCGGTATTTCCGCATCGGCATAGGCGATTTCCCGGTAGGCGTCCGGCACGAAGTTTTCCCGCCTGATGGAGGTCAAGGTATTGAGGAGTTCCGGGGATTTGACGCCGATGGCCCGGATCTGGTTTTCAATCATGTTGATTTGTGTCTGGCGGATGTTCATAACAGGCGGGGTTTCTTCTGTATCGGATATGGCAGCCTGCTTTGATACAATGGTTTCGTCTGAATTGGATGGTGTTGAAATCAGCATGGTTTTCTCACTTTTTGCAGCTGTTTTTGGATAAACCGGATGTTTTCCTGTTTTTTCCTTTTGCCAGGCGGGCGGCAAAAAGGAAGGGTTTGTTTACTGTATGCAATTGATGATGAGGCAGGATGATATGAAACAAGCGGAAATAAAACCGGCTCGCGGCGCTTGTGTTTGGGCAAACCGGCGGCAATCTGCCGGTTTTTGCCGGTATGGCATGAGGCAGGTCAGCGAACAAACAAGTTGTTACAAAAGATAGCCTGCCGCGCGGCAATTGCCAGTAAAATCGGTTTTATTTGTTGCCGGATAGAGATGTTCGATGAAATTTGACTGGAGAGGAATTGCCGGAAGATGGGCAGAAATGCCCAGGAAACGGCGGATTTTGCTGGCGGGCGGCGCGGCAGTGTTGTTTGTTGCGCTTGCTATTTGGGCATGGATGGGCGGCAAGAGCCAGATACGGTACCGGACGGCAAAGATAGAGAAGGGCGCGATTACTGCCAGCGTGACGTCTTCAGGCACGGTTAATCCGGTTATTTCGGTTCAGGTGGGTTCGCAGGTGTCAGGCCAGATCAAGGAAATTTATATTGATTTTAACAGTGAGGTGAAAGAGGGGCAGCTGATTGCCCGGATTGATCCGGAAACGTTTGAATACAAGGTCCGGCAGATGCAGGCGGATGTGGATTCTGCCAAGGCGCAGGAGATGATGCAGCGCGCCGAGCTGGCGCGGCAGCGGGTGAATCTGGGCAATGCGAAGATTGATATGGAGCGCCGTTTGAAGCTGGTGGACAGGGGGTTTCTTTCCCCAGCAGAGCGCGATACGGTGAAGACGACGTATGAGGCACAGCTGGAGCTGGTGCGCGTAGGGGAAGCCAATGTGAAAAATGCGGCGGCTTCGGTCAAGCAGAAGGAAGCGCTTTTGGCGCAGGCCAAAGTGGATCTGGAAAGGACGGCTATCCGTTCGCCGGTGAACGGGACGGTTATCCAGAAAACGGTTGAGGCAGGCCAGACGGTGGCGGCCAGTCTGCAGGCGCCGGAGCTTTTTGTGATTGCCGAGGACCTGACGGATATGCAGGTGGAGACCTCGATTGACGAATCCGAGATCGGCCGGGTGCGCGTGGGGCAAAAGGCAACTTTTACGGTGGATTCCTATCCCGGCCGCACGTTTGAAGGGGAGGTGAAACAGATTCGCCTGGCGGCACAGAATGTATCGAATGTGATTACGTATATTGTGATTGTCAGCGCGCCCAATCCCAGGAAGGAGCTGCTGCCGGGTATGACGGCCAATGTCCGGATTATTCTGGATACGCGCCATGATGTGAAGCTGGTGCCGAATGCCGCTATGCGTTTCAGGCTGCCGAGTACGGAAACGGCGGTGAAGGGGAATGCACGCGCCGGGGCAAAAGGCAACTGGGTTGCGGCTTTTCTGGAGCGGATGACGAAGGATCTGGCGCTAAGCGATGAGCAGAAAACACGCGTGGAGGCAGTGTTGACTACGACGCGAAGCAAGATGGCGGTGGCGCACCAGGCGCAGGAGACCGAGCGCAAAAAGCAGCTTGAGGCGGCCAGAATCGAGATGCGGGAGCAGATTGCCGCTATTCTGGATGACGGGCAAAGGGCCAGGTTTGAGGAAATCAGCGCGGAGTATGACGAGCGCCGCAATACGAGTACGACAGGGAGGATTTATGTGCTGGAAGAGGCTGGGCCGGTGGAAATGAATGTGCGCCTGGGGTTGTCTGACGGTTCCATGACCGAGCTGATGAGCCCTTCGCCGCGTGAAGGGGCCGAGGTGATTCTTGGTGTGGCAGCGGAAGGCAACGGTTCTGCCGGCGGCGCGGTTCCGCGCGGGCCGCGCATGTTCTGACGGCGGGTCTGATGAGAAAGCTTCTGGAAACTTATCACCTGGTAAAGGAGTATGTGACAGGGGAAAACCACGTTTTTGCCTTGAATGATGTGTCTATCCAGATCGCGGAAGGGGAGTTTGTCGCCATTATGGGGCAGTCCGGTTCCGGCAAGTCTTCTTTCATGAACCTGATCGGCTGCCTGGATGTGCCGACTTCGGGGGAATATTATCTGGGCGGCGAGAAGGTATCGGATATGGGCGGCGACGAGCTGGCGCTGATTCGTAACCGGCAGATTGGTTTTGTTTTCCAGCAGTTCAATTTGCTGCCTCGGACTTCGGCTTTGGAGAATGTGGAGCTGCCGCTTTTGTATGCGGGCGTGCCCGCCGGGGAGCGGCGTGAGCGGGCAATAGCCAGGCTGGAAGAGGTCGGCCTGGGAGGCAGGATGGGGCATACGCCGGCTATGCTTTCCGGCGGGCAGCAACAGCGCGTGGCAATTGCCAGGGGACTGGTAAATGATCCGTCGCTGATTCTGGCAGACGAGCCGACCGGGGCGCTGGATTCGCGTACCAGTATCGAGATTATGGCGCTGATGCAAAAGCTCTCTGGCAAGGGGATGACGATTGTGATTGTGACCCATGAGCCTGAGATTGCCGGTTTTGCGAACCGGATTATTACGTTCAGGGACGGCAGGGTGCTTTCTGATGTACCCAATACGGCAAACAGCGCGGAAGCAGAGCTGGCGAAGTATCCGAAACCGGAAGGGGGCGTATGAATCTGGTTGCGACTTTCCGTATTGCGATCAATGCGCTGCGCCTAAACAAGATGCGTTCCATGCTGACGATGCTGGGCATTATTATCGGCGTGGCCGCGGTGATTACGATGGTTGCAGTGGGCGGCGGCGTGAGGGAGCGGGTGCAGAACCAGATAAAGAGCCTGGGTTCGAATCTGATGATTATTTTGCCGGGGTCAACGACGGCTTCGGGCGTGAGGATGGGTTCGGGGGCCAATCTGAACCTGACGGAGGATGACGCGATTGCGATTGCCAGGGAGGTGCCGGAGGTGCAGCTGACTGCGCCGATGAACCGCGCCGGGGCGCAGGTGGTGGCAGGCGGGAATAACTGGGCAACCCAGGTGTATGGCGTGACGCCGGACTGGTTCGAGGCGAGGGACTGGCCGCTTGCCGAGGGACGGATTTTTGAGCAGGCGGAGATGCAGGGCTCTGCCAAGGTGATTATTCTGGGCCAGACGGTGGCAGAGGAGCTTTTTGGCGATGAGGACCCGCTCAACCAGAGTGTGCGGGTCAAGAATATTCCTTTTACGGTGATCGGCGTGTTGTCCCGCAAGGGACAGAGCATGATGGGAACGGATCAGGACGATACGGCGGTGATACCGATTTCGACTCACCGTAACCGGCTGTTTGGCAACCAGCAGGGCAAGCTCAGGCGGGTGAATGTGATTCAGGTGAAGGTGTGGGAAGGGGCGAATATGAAGGAGGCGGAGGAGCATATCCGCGATCTGATGCGCCAGCGCCAGCGGACGCAGCCGGGGCAGGATGACCAGTTTACGCTGCGCAATCTGACGGAGATTTTGCAGGCACATGAGGCTTCTTCCCAGGTGATGACGCTGCTTCTGGCGGCGGTAGCTTCGGTTTCGCTGCTTGTGGGCGGTATTGGCATCATGAATATTATGCTGGTTTCTGTGACGGAGCGGACAAGGGAGATCGGGCTGCGCATGGCGATTGGCGCGCGGGCGAAGGATATTCTGACCCAGTTCCTGGTAGAAGCGATTACTCTGTCGGTGATCGGCGGTTTTATGGGGATTATTGTGGGTGCTGCCGGTTCTGCTCTGATTGCGCATTTTGCCGGATGGGCGACCAAGCTGTCGGCAGGGTCTATTGTGCTGGCAGTGGGTTTTTCGGCGGCAATCGGTATTTTTTTCGGTTTTTATCCGGCGCACAAGGCTTCCAAACTCCTGCCGATTGAAGCGCTCCGTTACGAGTGAGGCTGTTTTTCCGGGGCGTTTTTCTCTTTTTTGCGCAGATGGCTGCGCTTTTGTGCTGTGCGGCAGGCGAAAAGCGCAGCCAAAACAGGTAAAATACGGCCTTTTATTTTCTGACATGCTATGGATGCCATTTATGCGCTGAAAGCCTTTGTGATGGGGCTGGTTGAGGGATTGACGGAGTTTTTGCCGATTTCTTCGACCGGGCATCTGATCCTGGCGGGCAGCCTGCTGGATTTTACCGGGGAAAAGGTCAAGGTTTTTGAGATTGCTATCCAGTCTGGCGCCATGCTGTCGGTTTGCTGGGTTTACCGTGAGCGCATTTTTTCTGTTATCGGCGGATTTGCTACGGATGCCAGGGCGAGGAAGTTTGCTCTCAATCTGCTGGCTGCCTTTTTGCCGGCCGCCATACTGGGGGTATTGCTTGCCGGGAAAATCAAGGCGCTTCTGTTTTCGCCGGTTCCGGTGGCAACGGCTTTTATTGCAGGGGGGCTGGTTATTATCTGGGTGGAACGCCGCAACCGCCTGAATCCTTCCCTGGCGCGGATTGATTCTGTGGATGACATGAGTGTGATGGATGCGTTCAAGGTGGGCTGCGCCCAGGCGTTTGCGCTGATTCCAGGGACGAGCCGTTCCGGTGCGACGATTATGGGCGCCATGCTTTTCGGGATGTCGCGGCAGGCGGCAACCGAGTTTTCTTTTTTTCTGGCGATGCCGACACTTTTTGGCGCAAGCGTTTATTCGGTCTGGAAGGGATGGCATTTGTTTTCGCTGGCGGACGCGCCGGTTTTTGCCGTTGGCAGCGCGGGTGCGTTTTTCTCCGCTTTTTTATGCGTGAGGTGGCTGCTGCGTTATATCAGTACGCATGACTTTACGGTTTTTGCCTGGTACCGCATTGTTTTTGGCTTTTTTGTGATTTTCAGCGCCCGGTTTGGCTGGGTTGCCTGGGTGGACTAGGCTGCCGCCAGGAAATGGTTGGCAGAAGGGGAGGTTATTCTGCCAGGGCGGTTTCTTTTATGGTCTTGCTGATGGCGAAGAGTTCCTGGCTGCCGGGGATGACGGTAATTTTCAGCCATGCCGGTCCGGCGGCAGTAATGCCGAGGTTATTTTCCCAGCGGATGGTGTTGCCGGTTTGCGGGGTGTCGCTGTGGATAAGCAGGATTTTTCCCGCAAAGCTGCCAGCCAGTTTTGCCAGCAGCTGCCGGGTTTCCCTGAATCCGTCGTGGAAGGCGGTGTCTTCGGAGGGCGGGGCTTTGAAGGGGTTGCCGTCGGTAAAGAGCACCATGCCTTCCAGATGGCTGCGGCCGGCCAGGATGAACAGGCGTTTCAGCCAGTAGCGGTTGGCAATGAGCCTTTCTTCAAATTCGTTGTTTCTGCCTGCGGCGTTCAGGTAATGGTTGTTTTCAGCAGGCAGGTTCAGTGTGGCAAACAGGACAGGGCCGTACAGCCAGCAGGTGTTTTCGGGGTATTCGGCATATTGCGGGTTGTGGGACTGGCGGGCCAGCGGCATGGCAGTTTTGCCAAAGGAGGTATCGTTTTCAAAGAGGATTTCCCTCAGGCGCAACAGGCGTTCTATGCGGATGTCTTTTCCTTCCCTGTTCTGGCAGCCGATCCAGTCGCTGCCAGCCAGGGAAAGGAAGAGGGGTTTCCCGGCGGTTTCAAGGAGGGCTGCCTTATCCTGGTACAGGGTATCGGAGCAGGTTTCATCTGTTGTTCTGATGCCGTTGACGACGGCAAAAGCAAACGGCTGCGCGTGGAGCTGTTCTATGTTTTCCCGGAGGTTGATGTGTTTGCTTTGCGCCGGCTGGTCGAGAACGGCGAAGCTGAAGCGGGCGGTTCCGGCCGGCAGTTCTGCACGAAGGGCAGAGGCGAAAACCGCAGCTGCCAGAAAAAGCAGGAGGCTTTTTTTCATGGCCTGGCGGCCGGCGGGTTGTTTGGGCCGGGTTTTTCCATGAGGGTTTCTTTCAGGGCGTATAGCGTATTGAGGGCTTCCCTGGGAGAAAGGGCGTCAATATCCAGTTCTTGCAG
Source organism: Oxalobacter formigenes (assembly GCA_023667225.1). Taxonomy (GTDB): domain Bacteria; phylum Pseudomonadota; class Gammaproteobacteria; order Burkholderiales; family Burkholderiaceae_D; genus Oxalobacter; species Oxalobacter formigenes_C. The sequence goes on from JAMPAN010000020.1 coordinate 20,482, forward strand.
ACGGCTGGCGAGCGCTTTCATGTTGCTGCTGGCGGTTTCCTGCGGCGGTATGCTGCCAGCCGGAGGGCTGGCAAAGAGGTTCAGCTGGGGCCGGGTTGGTTCAAAGTGGGATTCCAGCGTGGCAAGACGCTGCCGGGCAATGCGGATAACAGCCGGGGGAACGCCTGCAAGCTGCGCCACTTGCAGGCCATAGCTTTGGGAGGCCGGGCCCGGCTGGACGGCATGGAGGAATACGATGCTGTCTTTGTGTTCGACGGCAGACAGGTGGACGTTTTCTGCCGTTGCGCAGGTTTCGGGAAGCTGGGTCAGTTCAAAATAATGCGTGGCAAAGAGCGTGAGGCTTTTGCTGGTTTCGATAAGGTGATGCGCAATGGCCCAGGCAAGGGCCAGTCCGTCGAAGGTGGAGGTGCCGCGGCCGATTTCATCCATGAGAACAAGCGAACAGGAGGTTGCGCTGTTTAGGATGGCGGCGGCTTCGGTCATTTCCACCATGAAGGTGGAGCGTCCGCCAGCCAGATCATCTGCGGCGCCGATGCGGGTGAAGATGCGGTCGATGGGGCCGATAGCTGCGCTTTCTGCCGGGACAAAGCTGCCGATATAGGCCAGGAGGACAATCAGCGCTGTTTGGCGCATGTAGGTGGATTTTCCCCCCATGTTGGGGCCGGTGATCAGCAGGAAGCGGCAGGTGTCCGAGAGATGGCAATCGTTGGCAATAAAGTGTTCGATACGGGGTTCCACTACGGCATGACGGCCCTGCGAGATGTGGATGCCGGGTTCGCTTGCCAGCTGCGGCAGGCTCCATTGGTTTCGCCGGGCATGGATGGCCAGCGCTGCCAGGACATCCAGCTGCGCTGCCTGCCGGGCAATGTGCTGCAATGGGGCAATGAAAGGCGCCAGGGCGGAAAGCAGCTGGTCGTACAAGGCTTTTTCCAGCGAGAGTGCCCGCTCGCGTGCAGACAGTACTTTGTCTTCAAAGGTTTTCAGTTCCGGCGTGATGTACCGTTCCACATTTTTGAGCGTTTGGCGGCGGCGGTAATCCGGCGGTACTTTGGTGGTCTGGCCGTGTGTGACTTCAATATAGAATCCGTGAACGCGGTTGTATTCCACACGGAGGTTGGCGATGCCGGTTCTTTCACGTTCGCGGGTTTCCAGGTCGATCAGGAATTGCCCGGCGTTGTCGGCCAGTTCGCGCAGTTCGTCCAGCTCGGTGTCAAAGCCGTGCAGGATAACGCCGCCATCCCGAATCTGGGCGGCGGGTTCGGGCATAATAGCCCTTTCCAGCAGGTCCAGGCAGGCTGCCGGCGCGGCAAGTGCGCCGTGAATAGCTGAAAGCAGCGGCGCGCTGTCTATGGCGCATTGCGAGAGGTATGAACGCAGCTGCGGCAGTTGTTTCAGGCCGTCCCGCAGGGCAGCCAGATCGCGCGGACGGGCAGATGAAAGGGCTATCCTGGCGGTGATACGCTCTATATCTGGAAAGTGGGAAAAGGTGCCGCAGAGGCCGTCCATGACATCGGCTTCAAGCAAAGCGGAGATGGCGGCGTGGCGGGCGCGCGCGATGTCCTGGTTACGGCTGGCATGGTGCAGCCAGTGCCGGAGTACCCTGGATCCCATGGCTGTGCAGCAGTGGTCCAGTTCGGATAACAGGGTTGGGGAGGAACCGCTGTTTTCGCCGGTGCGTATGGGTTCTGTCAGCTCAAGGTTGCGCCGTGTGACGGCATCCATGCCGATAAAGTCGCTTTCTGTTTCAATGACCAGCTGGCTGACATGCTTTAAGCCCTGCGACTGGGTGGAAGCGGCGTAACGGAGCAGCGCGCCGCAGGCCCCCAGCGCCGCTGTCATGCCTTGCGCACCATATCCTTCCAGGGTGAGCACGCCCAGTTGTTTGAGCAGCGCACCGGTTCCGCTTTCTGTATCGAAATGCCAGCCGGGCAAAGTAACGGTGCGGCACGGAAAGGTATCGGGAAGGCAGCTGCTGTTTTCTTCAGCAATGAGGATTTCTGCAGCGCCGATCCGTTCGGTTTCCTGGAGGAGGCGTGCAGGCAGGTCTTTGGATGTTGTCCGGATTTCCAGCAGGCGGATAACGCCGCCAGAAAGGGATAGCCAGGCCAGTCCCAAAACAGGGGTTTTGCGGATAAAGGCAAGGGAGCAGGACAATAGCGGCCGGTCTGCCTTTTCCGGAAGCAGGCTGGCGTCTGTCAGGGTGCCCGGCGTAATGATACGGACGACTTTCCTCTCAACGGGGCCTTTGGCGGAGGCAGGGTCGCCGATTTGTTCGCAGATGGCAACTGATTCACCGGCGGCAATCAGGCGGGCAAGGTACTGTTCCACGGCATGATAGGGTACGCCTGCCATATCAACGGCATTGCCGCCTGACGCGCCGCGGCGGGTGAGGGTAATGCCCAAAAGCCGGGAGGCACGTACCGCATCGTCGTAGAAAAGCTCGTAGAAATCGCCCATGCGGTAGAGCAGCAGTTTATCGGCATGTTCTGCCTTGATGCGGAGGTATTGCTGCATCATCGGCGTATGTTTTGTCTGTTCTGACACGGCTGAAACGGTTTGGATAGGGGTTAAAGACAGGCGCAGGTTCTTATTGTAATGCCTGATGTCTGGACAAAAAAGAGCGCCTGGTATGAGGCGCTCTTTTTTTAGCCGGTAAAAGCAATGATGCTGCCTGCTGTCAGTTTTTGCTTTGGTCAACCAGTTTGTTTTTGGCGAGCCACGGCATCATGCCGCGCAGCCGCGCGCCAACAATTTCAATCTGGTGTTCGGCGTTCAGGCGGCGGCGGGAAAGGAGGGTTGGCGCGCCGGCTTTGTTTTCCAGGATGAAGCTTTTTGCGTATTCGCCGGTCTGGATATCTTTCAGGCAGGCGCGCATGGCATTGCGGGTTTCTTCGGTGACGACTTTGGGACCGGTGACGTATTCGCCGTATTCCGCATTGTTGGATACGGAATAATTCATGTTGGCGATGCCGCCTTCGTGGATCAGATCCACAATCAGCTTGAGTTCGTGCAGGCATTCGAAGTAGGCCATTTCCGGCGCGTAACCTGCTTCAACCAGGGTTTCAAAACCGGCTTTGATCAGTTCGACCGTACCGCCGCACAACACTGCCTGTTCGCCGAAGAGGTCAGTTTCGGTTTCTTCCCTGAAGGTGGTTTCAATGATGCCGGCCCGGCCGCCGCCGTTTGCCATAGCATAGGAAAGGGCAATATCACGAGCCTTGCCGGAACGATCCTGGTAAACAGCGATCAGCTGCGGTACACCGCCGCCCTGGGCGTAGGTGGAACGGACGGTATGGCCGGGGGCTTTGGGCGCGATCATGATGACATCCAGGTCGGGCCGGGGAATGACCTGGCCGTAGTGGACGTTAAAGCCGTGTGCAAAGGCCAAAACAGCGCCTTGTTTTGCATACGGCGCAACGCTGTTGTTATAGACTTCGGCGATGTTTTCATCCGGAAGCAGGATCATGATGACGTCTGCGCCTTTGACGGCTTCGTTGACTTCGACCACTTTAAGGCCGGCGTTTACGGCCTTGTTCCAGGAACCGCCGCCTTTGCGCAGCCCGACGGTGACATCGCAGCCGGAATCGTGAAGGTTTAAGGCGTGCGCATGGCCTTGCGAGCCGTAGCCGATGATGGAGACTTTTTTCCCTTTGATGAGCGACAGGTCGCAGTCCTTGTCATAAAAAACATTCATGGTATTTCCTCAATATGCCCAAAAGCAGTGGTTGATAACAGGGTTACAGTTTCAGGATGCGTTCTCCGCGCCCGATGCCGGAACCGCCAGAACGGACGGTTTCCAGGATGGCATTGCGGTCAAGCGACTCAATGAAGGCGTCAAGTTTGGCCTTGTCGCCGGTCAGTTCAATGGTGTAGGAACGGTCGCTGACATCAATGATGCTGCCGCGGAAAATATCGGTTGTGCGCTTGATTTCCTCGCGCTCTCTGCCGACAGCGCGCACTTTGATTAACATCATTTCCCGCTCAACGTAGGAGCCGTCTGTCAGATCCACGATTTTCACGATTTCGATCAGCCGGTTCAGATGCTTGGTGATCTGCTCAATAATTTCCTCGGAACCGGTTGTGACGATGGTCATGCGGGAAAGGGTGGGATCTTCTGTCGGGGCAACGTTAAGCGTTTCGATGTTGTAGCCGCGTGCGGCAAAAAGCGCAACTACCCGCGCAAGTGCGCCGGCCTCGTTTTCCAGAAGAATAGCGATAATGTGGCGCATGGTTACAGATCCTCCATACTCATGATCATTTCGGTTAAGCCTTTTCCGGCGCGAACCATCGGCCAGACGTTTTCTTCGGGATCAACCTGGATGTTGACGGCAACCAGCTTGTCTTTCATGGCAAAGGCTTCTTTCAGGGCGCGTTCCACATCGGTTGCCTTTTCGACTTTGATGCCGACATGGCCGTAGGATTCGACCAGTTTTTCAAAATCCGGCAGGGCGGCAACGCAGGTTTCCGAATAGCGGGATTCGTATTCCAGGCGCTGCCACTGGCGAACCATGCCCAGCACGCCGTTGTTCAGCAGGATGATCTTGGGCGTGAGATGATACTGTTTGCAGGTGGCCAGTTCCTGGATGTTCATCTGGAACGAGGCTTCGCCTGTGATGCAGGCGACTGTCGCACCGGGGTGGGCAAGCTGTACGCCCATCGCAAACGGCATACCAACGCCCATGGTGCCCAGGCCGCCCGAATTGAACCACCGGCGCGGCTTGTCGAAGGGATAATATTGTGCAGCCCACATCTGGTGCTGACCGACATCGGATGTGATGAAGGCGTCTCCACGGGTGATTTCCCACAGTTTTTCCACCACGAATTGCGGCTTGATGATGCGGTCTGTTTTTTCGTACTGGAGGCAGTTGATGGCGCGCCAGTCGTTGATTTGCTTCCACCATGCCTTAAGCGCTTCGGTGTTGCCGGGCGCAGGCAGGCTGTCCAGCTGGACCAGCATATCCTGAAGCACATCCTTGACGTTGCCGACGATGGGCACATCGGCCCGGACACGCTTGGAGATGGAGGAGGGATCAATATCAATATGGATGATATTGCGCTTGTACTGGCTGAAGTTTGCCGGATTGCCAATGACGCGGTCGTCAAAACGTGCGCCGATGGCAATGAGCAGGTCGCAATGCTGCACGGCCTGGTTGGCTTCATAGGTGCCGTGCATACCCAGCATACCCAGGTATTTGTCGCTGCTGGCGCGGTAGCCGCCCAGCCCCATGAGGGTTTGGGTGCAGGGATATCCCAAACGGTCAACCAGCTGGTTGAGTTCTGGCGCCGAATCTGACAGGATAACGCCGCCGCCTGTGTAGATAACCGGACGCTCGGCCTGGAGCATGAGTTGCAGCGCTTTCCGGATTTGTCCGGTGTGGCCTTTGTCAATCGGCTTGTAGGAGCGCATCTCAATGCTTTTGGGGTAGTCGAAAGGCGCTGTCATCATGCTGACATCTTTGGGGATATCAATCAGCACTGGGCCGGGCCGGCCTGTGGAAGCGATATAGAAAGCCTTTTTGACGGTTTCTGCCAATTTGCTGACATCTTTGACCAGGAAATTGTGTTTGACGCACGGACGGGTGATGCCAACGGCATCGCTTTCCTGGAAGGCGTCCTGACCGATAAAGCTGGTGCCTACCTGACCGCTGATGACAACGATGGGAATGGAGTCCATGTAAGCCGTTGCCAGCCCCGTAACCGCATTGGTTACGCCGGGGCCGGAGGTGACGATGGCAACGCCTACCTTGCCGGAGCTGCGTGCATAGGCGTCCGCAGCATGAACAGCGGCCTGTTCGTGGCGAACCAGAATATGCCGGAATTTGTCCTGTTTGTATATTGCATCGTAGATGTAGAGTACCGCGCCGCCAGGGTAGCCGAAAACATGCTCGACTCCTTCTTCTGCCAGGCAGCGAACCAGAATTTCGGCACCCATCATTTCTTCACTCATTCTTTTTCCTTTCAAGGTCCACTGGAAATTGATCGGATGTTCTTTCCTGATGAAACCCGCGGAAGGCCGCCACTGCGCGCCGCATGATACAAGGATGCGGACGGACAGGGGACGCCTGCGCAGGTTCTCGCGCTTGTGGCGCGGGTCAGAACAAACAGCTTTAAACAATAAAGCGAACTCATTTGCGGGCTGCATTATGTGCCGCCGTCAGCGTAAAAACCTGTTTCGGACTGATAGCGGAAAACAGGCGGGTACGTCATCTGCCGTACCCTGTTCAGTCCTGTCTGAACAAAATATTGAGAATCAGTAATTTTACACTGTAAATTGTGCAAAGAGGCAGTTCTTTGTTAGCATTTATGCGCGCCAAAGGGCATAGGGCGTGTTATGTCTGTTTTTGCGGCAACGCAGCGCCGCTTGTAATCTGAATGGCTACTGACAAAGAATTATCCGATTTTCTTGCAGGTGTCGAGCGCCGGGCTTTCAAGCAGGCGGTTTACGCTGTGAAAAGAGATGAGGCTGCGCTTGATCTTGTTCAGGATGCCATGATCAATCTGGCGGAAAAATATGGCGACAGGCCGGCAGCAGAGTTTCCCATGCTGTTTCAGCGCATTCTGCAAAATGCCATTCACGATTATTTCCGGCGGGAAAAGGTCAGAAATACATGGGTCAGTCTGTTTTCAAGCTTTGCGCAGGAAAGGGAGCCGGAAGGGAATTTTGATGTGCTGGAGGTTTATCTTCCCGAAAGTGCCGGGGAGATGGAAGAATCCTGCGAGGACAAGCTTGAGCGTGCCCAGGTTCTTGCTATTATTGAAGAGGAAGTGCAGAAGTTGCCGGCCCGTCAACGGGAAGCCTTCCTGATGCGTTATTGGAATGATATGGATGTGGCTGAGACGGCAAAGGCGATGCAGTGTTCGGCAGGAAGTGTGAAGACGCACTGCTCAAGGGCGGTACAGGCGCTTGCCAGGGCGCTCAGATCAAGAGGTATAGTGTTATGAATGCGCAGGAAAAAAATTTCGCCTATAAGGTACGGCATGCGCTGAACGAGCGATTGGACGATTTGTCCGGGCCTGTGACTGCCCGGCTGGCAAAGGCGCGCGAGATAGCGGTTTCCCGCAAAAGAAAGCCTGCGCCGGTTTATGTTGCCGTGTGTAGAAGGGTTTTTTCCGGCATAACAGGCAGCCCTTCGGGCGAAGCCTCATGGCTGGGCAGCCTGGGATTGCCTGCGCTGGTGTTGGCGCTGGGCCTGATGGGGATTGTTCATTATGAGGAGCAGCGCCAGATCAGGGAGACGGCTGCCGTTGACATGGCGATGCTTTCTGACGAGCTGCCTCCGGCTGCTTATACGGATATAGGCTTTAGCGCTTATCTTGAGCGCCACGGGGCATAATAGATGAGATGGTTCGACCATCGTTTCCGGGTATTTTTGTTTGCGGTTATTCTTTTTTTGCTGCTGACAGTGGCGGTTATCGGTATCGCCCGGATTGTGAACCCCGAATTGAACCTGATGGAAATGGCCGGTTTGTGCGGAGGGGAGACGGCTGCTTCGCGTTCCCGGCCTTACTGGGCGGAATTGACGGATACGCAGCGGGATTTGCTTTCTCCGCTTGAGACGGTGTGGGATAACATTGCGCCGGTACGCAAGGAAAAGTGGATTCAGGTGGCGCAGCGGATAGAACGCATGCCTCCGGATGAACAGCTGCGGTTTCGTGAGCGAATCCGGATATGGGTCAGCCTGACGCCGCAGGAGCGCCAGGAGGCGCGGCAAAATTATCTGAATGCCAAAAAGCTGGGGTTGAAGGATAAGTCGCTTCAGTGGCTGGAATACCAGAATTTACCGGAAGAAGAAAAAAGGAAGCTGGCTGCTACTGCGCGTAAGAAACGCCGGCTGCCGCCTGCTCCGCCCAGGGAAACAACCCCGGTTGAGCCGCCAGCCCAGCAAGTTGAAGTTGCCCAGCCCACCCAGGAAGAGCCGGATTACTGGCGCTAGGAAAGGCAGCCTTTTCCTGTTTTCTTTTCGTTACCGCCTCATGTCACACAGCCCTGACTTTCCGTTTTTCCGGGAGTAAAAACCGGGCTTGCCACTTTCTGACAGCAAAAGAGGCAAGCCGCTTTTGCTGTCCATCCTCCTTTTTTTACCATAGGCCCGCACCATTTCGGGGCGGGCAATCTGTTGATACTTCAGGAAAAAAGAAGAAA
>JAMPAN010000021.1 GCA_023667225.1 Oxalobacter formigenes
TGGTGGATAAACTAAAGGCAGCAGGAAAGGAAGTGATTATTGTGGGTGATAATCCGGAGTTGTTTGCTCATCCTGGTGATTATGTGGAGCGGCCTTTCAGCAGTCGAAGCATGAGTGATTTTCCGGTTTTGCTGAAGAAGGATGTTCTGGCCTACCAGAAGGAGGCATTGGCCTTGCTGGGAGAGATTAAGGGAGCAGAGGTGATTTCTCCGATTGATGTTTTTTGTCCTCTGGATAAATGCCGTGTTTTTGATGAAGAAGGTTTGCCGTTTTATTATGATGACGATCACCTTTCTGTTGCAGGAAGTGAACTTCAGGCAAGGGGAGCTTTTTTGCCTTATCTGAGAAGGATGGTTGAAAAAGGAAAAAACACTGTTGGTAGCCGTTGACAGGATTCCAATTGATTCCGCTATGTTACGGGTCGCCAACAGAGTGGAATGATTCGGTTTGTCGGTTTCTGGTTTTTATGTGTATTGTTTGCTGTTCCATTCGCGGTAAGCGCCGCTGGTTACGTTGTTGACCCAATCGGCATGGGAGAGATACCACGCTACGGTTTTGCGGATGCCGGTTTCAAAGGTTTCCTGCGGTTTCCAGCCCAGTTCTTTTTCCAGTTTTGTGGCATCGATGGCGTAGCGCCGGTCGTGTCCGGGCCGGTCGGTGACATAGGTGATTTGTTCGCTGTATGGCTTGCCGTCTTTGCGCGGTTTTGTTTCGTCCAGGATGGCGCAGAGTGTGCGGACGACTTCGATGTTGGTTTTTTCACTAAAGCCGCCGATGTTGTAAACCTCGCCGGGGTTGCCTTTTTCCAGGACGCGGCGGATGGCGCTGCAATGGTCGCCGACGTAGAGCCAATCCCTTATCTGCATGCCGTCGCCATAAATGGGGAGGGGCTGGCCGGCCAGTGCACGGTGGATGATGAGCGGGATGAGTTTTTCGGGAAACTGGCAGGGCCCGTAGTTGTTGGAGCAGTTGGTTGTCAGCACGGGCAGGCCGTAGGTGTGGTGGTATGCGCGCACCAAATGGTCGCTGGCGGCCTTGCTGGCTGAATAGGGGCTGTTGGGCGCGTAGCGGTTTTGTTCGGTAAAGGCGGGGTCAGCCGCATTTAGGGAACCATAAACTTCGTCTGTGGAGACGTGCAGAAAGCGGAAGGCGCGTTTATCGCTTTCTTTTAGCGATTCATGGTAATGGCGCGCGGCTTCCAGGAGGCGGAAGGTGCCGATGATGTTGGTCTGAATGAAGTCTTCGGGGCTGTGGATGGAGCGGTCCACATGGCTTTCCGCCGCGAAGTGGATAACGGCCCGGACGGCGTATTCTTTCAATAGCGACGAGACCAGTTCGAAGCTGGCGATATCGCCCTGGATGAAGCGGTGGCGGTTATCGCCTTCCAGCGAAGCCAGGTTCTGGCGGTTGCCGGCGTAGGTGAGTTTATCCAGGTTAATGACGGGTTCGTCTGATGCGGCCAGCCAGTTGAGCACAAAGTTGGAGCCGATAAAACCGGCGCCGCCGGTGACTAAGATGGTCATAGATCCAAGTTTGATTTAAACAGGCATGACATTGTAAAACAGGCAGAAAAATCAGGAAAAATATTCCGCCTGATTTAGCGGCAAGCCGTTTTTGTCTTTGCTGGATAATATAGGCGTTAAGTCGGGCGGCCAGTTAATGGCAATGTCGGGATCATTCCACATGATGCAGCGTTCTGCCGCCGGGGTGTAATAATTTGTTGTTTTGTAGAGTAATTCGGCTGTATCGCTTAATGTTACAAAGCCGTGCGCAAATCCTTCCGGTATCCATAACTGGTATTTGTTTTCTGCCGAAAGTATTACGCTGATCCACTGACCAAAGGTATGCGAACTTCTTCTTATATCAACGACAACATCAAAAACCGCTCCCTGAATAACCCGTATCAGTTTTCCCTGGGAAAATGGCGGAAGCTGGTAGTGCAATCCTCTTAACACATTCTTAATGGAATAAGAATGATTGTCCTGAACAAATTCAGCCGGAAAGCCTATGGCCTGCTGAAAAGCATTTTGATTGAAACTTTCGAAAAAAAACCCCCGGCTATCCGTGAATACGAAGGGTTTAATTATTTTAATATCAGGGATAGCAGTGCAAAAGATTTTCATCAAAAATATCCTTGAAAATATATTTTTTCATGATTGGAGTGCAAGAAATTCATATGGTTAATGCAGTATACAGGAATGCTTGCGCATAATGGTTTATCTTTTCTTATCAACCTATCCCATCGTATTATTCGTATATCGGGAAAACGACTTGCCAAATTGGCAGTATGAACCACTTCAGTTATGATAGGATGTCTTGTAATAACCGGTTCTCTCAAGACAAGAGAATAGTATATGAAGAATAAAGAACGGACTGGGCGATGAAAAAGTTAACGTGTTTTAAGGCTTATGATATTCGTGGCAAGATAGGGGATGAACTCAATGAGGATATTGCTTATCGTATTGGCCGCGCCTATGGTTGTTATCTTAAACCGCAAACAGTTGTTCTGGGGGGCGATATTCGTCTGACTAGCGAATCATTGAAGCTGGCTGTGGCAGAAGGTTTGATGGACGCTGGTGTAGATGTTGTTGATATTGGGATGACTGGTACAGAGGAGGTTTATTTCGCTACTTTTTATCTGGAAGCCGATGGCGGTATTGAAATTACGGCCAGCCACAATCCCATTGATTTCAACGGCATGAAGCTTGTTTGTCATGGGGCACAGCCTATTAGCGGTGATAGCGGCTTGGGTGAAATCCAGAGGTTAGCGGAGGAAAATGCCTTTCCGCCAGTGAATGAGCGGGGACGTTATACTTGTCGTTCTGTTCTTCAACCCTATGTTGAACATTTGTTGGGCTATGTGCAGCCTGAAAAATTGCAGCCCATGATTTTGGTGGTCAATGCCGGCAACGGTGCGGCAGGCCATGTTGTTGATGCTATTGAGGCCTGTTTTCGCAAGCGGGCTGTCCCAATCCGTTTTGTCAAGATCCACAACGAGCCAGACGGGAATTTTCCCAATGGAATTCCCAACCCGTTGCTGCCGGAAAACCGTATGGCAACAGCGAACGCTGTGCTGGCGGCCAATGCTGATATGGGCATTGCCTGGGACGGCGATTTTGATCGTTGCTTTCTGTTTGATGAAAACGGCCGTTTTATTGAGGGGTATTATATTGTTGGTTTGCTGGCTCAGGCTTTCTTGCAGCAGTATCCAGGCGAAAAAATTATTCATGATCCCCGATTGACCTGGAATACGGTGGATATCGTAAAAAAAGCCGGCGGGGTTCCTGTACAGAGCAAGACAGGGCATGCGTTTATCAAGGAGCGTATGCGGCAGGAGAAGGCAATTTATGGCGGAGAAATGAGCGCCCATCATTATTTCCGTGATTTTGCTTATTGTGACAGCGGTATGATTCCCTGGCTACTTGTTGCGCAGCTGATGAGCGTGACTGGAAAAAGGTTGTCATCTCTTGTGCAGGCGCGACAGGCAGCCTATCCATGTAGCGGTGAAATCAATTACTGTGTTGATAATGGCAAGGAAGTACTGCATGCCATAGAGATGCATTTTTCCGGTATGTCTCCTATTGTGGATTATACCGATGGACTTAGCCTTGAGTTTGATGACTGGCGCATGAATTTGCGTCTTTCCAATACTGAGCCACTGCTTCGACTCAATGTAGAAGCGCGGGCGGATGCTTCCTTGGTTTTGCAGAAAGTGGCAGAGATTGAGTGTATTATCCACGCTCACGCGTCCTGATCAGGCCTTGTGTTTCAGGACTTCCTGGTAAACGGCGAGCGTTTTCTGACACATAATGTCCAGTGAAAATTTTTCTGATGCACGGCGATAAGCTGCATTGGACAGGCGCAGGCGCAGCTCATTATCCTGCAATACCCGGTTGATGGCCTGTGCAAGTGCTTCAATGTTTTGTGGGGGAACTGTGAGTCCTGTTTCATTATGGGGGTTAACGTAGTTGACTCCATTATGCAGTTCACAGCAGATAACCGGTTTTTTACATATCATGGCTTCCAGTTGCACCAGCCCGAATGCTTCATTGGGAGATATGGAGGGCAGGCAGAATACATCGCACGCATGGTAATAGGCGGGCAAATCGGCATCTGCGATCCTGCCAGTAAATATGATGCGGTCTGTTAGTTTCAACGAAGCAGCCAATGTGTGCAAGCTATTACTTAGCGGCCCGGTTCCGCCTAGAATAAGGCAGGCTGTGGGCATGACGTTTTTCATGGAACGGATCAAATATTCAAATCCTTTATACACAACATGCCTTCCCAGTGCAAAGATAAGCGGGCGGTTGCCAAACTGTGCTCTAAGTTTTTCGCCTTCATGCCTACCAGAGGTAGCCTGAAATGGCGAGAAATCCATCCCAAACGGAATAATGTGCTTTTTGGTTGGATCCGAGCAGGCCTCCAGTTGCGAGGAGGATGTAAAGTGAGCGGGCGTTGCCGCAATGATGGCATCTGCACGTGCAATCAGTCTGTCCATAAACGGACGATACAATTTGAGCAAATTTTGCTGCCGGATAATATCACTATGCCAAGTGAGCACCAATTTTATGTTTGCCGGCAGAAAAAGAGATGAAAGGTGCGACATCGGATCAGGAAGATGCAGATGGATAATGTCATAGTGGTGGAGGCAGTGTAGCTGACGCGCCTTAAATGGCATGGCAGGACAAATGGCAGTGCTCGCTATTGTTCCCAGCGATGGGACTTTATAGATTTTGTAGCCATCTATTTTCAGTGTATCAGCTGCAAAACGGTTGTTTGCAACGAGATTATCTACATGAATAAATTTGCTCAGTCCCTGCAAAAGCTGGGTTACATGTTGTTCGATGCCGCCGGAGTTGCCGCCATGGAAACGACCAAAGTGCAGTACTTTCATTTGAGAGGATCTTGTTTGTTTTTAGGGGATTCGATGCCGTTTGCTGTCTGTGTTTTCTAGCGGGAGACGGATTGCATGATTTTTTTTATTTTCTGGAAATCATAACGCAATTGGAAGAGTTGGTCTAAAGAGTAAAAAATCCGGTATAAAAATTTATGTTTAAGATTTTAAAAAGTATATAATTTGATTTTACTTCATGTCGGGCGACCTCCTGCTTCTGGGCGCAGGATGGTGTTGTCACAGGCAGTATATACAGATCAATCGGGGATACCATGAAGAAAGCTATTATTACAGGCATTACTGGCCAAGATGGTGCCTACCTCGCGCAGCTTTTGCTTAATAAGGGTTATAGCGTTTATGGAACTTATCGTCGTTCCAGCTCGGTCAATTTCTGGCGTCTTGAAGAGCTTGGTGTGCAAAATCATCCAAATTTGTCGCTAGTGGAATATGACCTGACGGATTTGTCCAGCAGTATTCGCTTGTTGCAAAAGACAGAGGCCGAGGAGATTTACAATTTGGGGGCGCAAAGCTTTGTCGGTGTTTCGTTCGATCAACCGGTTACCACAGCAGAGATCACAGGCTTGGGAGCTGTCAACCTGCTGGAGGCTATCCGTCTTGTTAATCCGAAAGTGCGTTTTTACCAGGCAAGCACATCGGAAATGTTTGGCAAGGTGCAAGCTATTCCACAGGATGAGACTACGCCCTTTTATCCGCGCAGTCCTTATGGTGTGGCAAAGTTGTATGCGCATTGGATGACGGTAAATTATCGCGAGAGTTATGGTATTTTTGGTTGCAGCGGCATTTTGTTCAATCATGAATCGCCTTTGCGGGGGCGGGAGTTTGTTACCAGGAAGATTACGGATGCGGTTGCTAGGATCAAACTGGGCAGATTGGATGTGCTGGAACTGGGCAATATGGATGCCAAGCGTGATTGGGGCTTTGCCAAGGAATATGTCGAGGGGATGCAGCGGATGCTGCAGGCAGATAAACCAGATATGTATGTATTGGCGACCAACAGAACGGAAACTGTACGTGATTTTGTACGTATGGCATTCAAGGCTGCTGACATTGAAATCGTGTTCAAAGGCTGGGGTGAGGAGGAAACGGCAATTGATATAGCCACTGGCCGGACTGTTGTGCGCGTTAATCCACGTTTTTATCGCCCTGCCGAGGTTGATTTGCTTATCGGCAATCCGGAAAAAGCAAAACAGAAACTGGGCTGGTCGCCAAAGACCAAGCTGGAACAGTTGTGTGCCATGATGGTTCAGGCAGATTTGTTGCGTATGAACGCGGTTCATTCTATTTGTTGCGTATGAACGCGGTTCATTCTGATTCGCCTCGTGCCCTGATAACCGGGCTGGATGGTTTTACGGGACGCTATCTTGCTGGGGAATTGAATGCGGCAGGGTATCGTGTTTTTGGGACAGTTTATGGTAGCGAGGTATCCGGGCCTGACATGTTTTCGGTTGATCTTTGTGATCGGGCTGGTATCAGGCGTGTTGTGGAGGCGGTGCAGCCCGATGTAGTAGCGCATTTGGCTGCAGTTTCTTTTGTGGCGCATGGCGATACGGATACCATTTATCGAACCAATGTCATTGGTTCGCGTTATTTGCTGGAGGCACTTGCCGGATTATCACGCAGGCCGCATGCTGTATTGCTTGCCAGTAGCGCCAATATTTATGGTAACACCGATGTGGCTGTTATTGATGAGACAACGCCACCCAATCCGGCCAATGATTATGCCGTGAGCAAGCTGGCAATGGAATATATGGCGCGATTGTGGATGGATCGCTTGCCGATTACAATCGTGCGCCCTTTCAACTATACAGGCGTTGGGCAATCCCCATGGTTTTTGCTGCCAAAGATCGTAAGGCATTTTCAGCGTGGTGAGCGTGTCATTGAATTGGGCAATATTGATGTTGAACGCGATTTTTCCGATGTCCGAACAGTAGTAACAGCGTATCGGCGGTTGCTTGAAAAAGCACCTGCTGGCAAGGTTTTCAATGTCTGCTCTGGCAGTAGTGTTTCCCTGGAGGTTGTGTTGAGGATTATGGCCGAAATTGCAGGCTATGATATTGAGGTGCGTGTCAATCCTGCTTTTGTACGTGCCAATGAGGTGAAGCGGCTGCAGGGAGATGCCAATCGGTTGATTGCCGCTGTTGGTTCGCTAGATAGTATTTTGCTAAAGGATACTTTGCTCTGGATGTTTACTGGGAACAGTTGCTGATGCGAGTAGGAATAGATGCTCGTCCGGTTTCGTTGCCGATTACAGGGATTGGCCGTTATGTTGTTGAACTGTCCCGTGAATTATTTCCTCTGGATGGCGAGTTCTTTTTCTATATGCCTGCTCCGCCGGTTACGGGCAACTGGTCTCATCCTAATGTGCAGGTGCATGCCGGCCGGATTTCCGGACGGGTAGGCAGAATGTTGTGGTCACAGACGATGTTGCCTTGGCAGGCTACCCGTGATAAAGTGGATGTCTTTTGGGGGACGACGCATCGTTTGCCGCGTTATTTGCCAACTTCTGTTGCACGGGTTGTTACTATACATGATCTGGTATGGAAGTTTGCCGGAGAAACTATGCGGCCCCTGAGCCGTTGGCTGGAGAAACGGCTGATGCCGGAAGCAGTTTGTCTGGCCGACCGTATTATTGCGAATTCATGGAGTACTGCACAGGGAATTGAGGCAGAATTTCCTTTGGCCAAAGATAAGGTGCGTGTCGTCCATTTGGGGATGCCGGTGATGCCATTACCTTCAGACAGAAAGTCACTTTTGTATTTTGGAATTGATCGTCCCTATTTTCTTTTTGTGGGGACATTAGAACCACGCAAGAATCTACGCCGTTTGTTGGGTGCTTTTGCTCGCCTTCCTGAGGGTGTACGCAATGCCAATCTTCTGGTAATTGCTGGGGGAAAAGGATGGGGCGGCGTGAATGTTGATGCTTTGCTGAAAGAGCTGAAAATTGAGCGGCATGTCATTGTTGTGGGGTATGTCAGTAATACGCAATTATCATCCCTGTATGCGCATGCTCGTTTTCTGGCGATGCCTTCCTTATATGAGGGGTTTGGCTTGCCATTGGTTGAAGCCATGGGATTCGGTACGCCGGTTCTGACTTCAAAGGTGTCTTCCATGCCGGAGGTGGCGGGGGATGCTGGTTTTCTTGTCGATCCTCTTGATGAAGCTGCTATTGCCGAAGGAGTAGGACGTTTACTGACAGATGAGGCGCTAAGGCAGTCTTTGGCAAATAAGGCAAAGACTAACGTCATCCGGTTTTCATGGAGAAAAGCGGCAAAGGAAATGATGGGGGTTTTTGCCGAAGCTATTCAGGAAAGGCGTTCAGGTTATAGAATCTAGAATGCCTTTTAATAAGTAGAATAATTGTTTAACTTTCTTTCGACTCAGTGATGCTTATTCCCGTTATTCTTTCTGGTGGGGCCGGTACGCGTTTATGGCCAGTATCCCGCGAGGGCCAGCCCAAGCCTTTCATGAAACTTGCCGATGGCGAAACACTCCTTGCCAAAACCTATCGTCGTGCTTTTGATGTGACCAATGCTATCAATGCAGGCAGTGGAATCCTGAATGATATGAGTCTTTTAACGGTGACCAATCGTGATTACTATTTCATGAGCAAGGATGAACTTGCGCGTGCAGGATTGGGGGAGTTTCAGCACAGTGTGTTTCTGCTGGAGCCGGAGGGAAGAAATACGGCTCCAGCTATTGCATTGGCCGCCCATTATATAGAGGAAAAATATGGTCGCGATGCTTTGCTTCTCGTTCTTGCGGCAGATCATCTGATACAGGATACGACAGGATTTACTGCGGCTGTCAATAATGCAGCTGTGCTGGCGCAGCAAGGCAAATTGGTAACTTTCGGTATTATTCCGATGGCTCCAGAAACCGGGTTCGGCTATATTGAAGCAGGAGAGGCATTGAATAATGGCCGACGTGTTGTGCGTTTTGTTGAAAAACCATCGCTTGAAAAGGCAAAGGAATATCTGGAGGCAGGCAATTTTTTCTGGAATTCTGGCATGTTCTGTTTCAAGGCAGGGGTTATCCTTGATGAGTTAGCGTGTTGTGCAAAAGATGTCGCAATAAAAACGGAGACCTGTTGGGCAGCCTTGCGCGATAGCACAGGTTCAACCGAAACGATGCTCAGTATTCCGGAAGAAGCATTCCGACAGGTGCCGGATATTTCGATTGACTATGCTATTATGGAGCATTCGGGCAATGTAGTGGTGGTGCCAGCAGATTTTGGCTGGAGCGATATCGGCTCATGGAATGCTGTATGCGAATTGGTCAAACCGGATGCAGATAATAATCGCGCTGAGGGGGGAAGCTCTTTTTATTGATAGCCACAATGTTTTTGTTAGAAGCGAGAATCGTCTTGTCGCTGCTGTAGGCGTTGATAATCTGATGGTAGTGGATACGCCTGATGCTTTGCTTGTGGTGCATCCTGATAAGGCACAGGATGTTAAGCAGGTTGTCAGCAGGTTGAAGAAACAGGCACTTGATGTTTACAAACTGCATCGTACGGTTACCCGTCCGTGGGGAACATATACCATATTGGGAGAGGGCACTCGTTATCAGATTAAGCGCATTGAGGTCAAACCAGGAGCCAGCTTAAGTTTGCAAATGCATCATCATCGTGGCGAACACTGGATTGTAGTTCATGGCATGGCAAAGGTTATTAATGGAACACAGGAGGTATTTGTTAATACCAATGAATCAACCTATGTTCCAGCAGGCCGCAAACATCGCCTAGAAAATCCAGGGATACTTAATCTGGTGTTGATTGAAGTACAAAGTGGCGAATATTTGGGGGAAGATGATATTGTTCGCTTTGATGATGCTTATGGCAGAAACTAATATATTTGGGATATAGGTAGCTTATCGAAAATTGCGATTTTATAGTCAAATTCCATAAAGGTATTCTGTTGTCGGTTGACACGTAAAGTTTTCTGAATTCTGATAATTATGAAGATAATAATAGATGTGGGTGCTAATTATGGTGAATTTTGTCTGAATGCTGCGCAAAAAAATCCAGATGTCTTGGTTGTTGCTATTGAACCGCAGGCTGATTTGTTCCTCCTTCTTGAAGAGAAAAAAAAAGAAAGAAATTTGAACAACATTCTTTTCTTTAATTGTGCAATCGATGAATTTGAAGGAATGGGTACGCTTCACGTTTCATACAGTATGGATAGGGGGGTGTCCTCACTGTTGGATTTTTCAAAAGCTAATATAAATAGCAATGATTACTGGCGTCAGAGAAAAGATCTGAAATATGATGAGAATGAAAGAGTCAAGATTCTTCGATTAGATACTATCATTCGCAGTCTGAATGATGTTGAGGAAATCTCTTTTATAAAGATTGATACTCAGGGGAAGGATCTGGCGGTTATACGATCTCTAGGGGACTTTATTTCAAAGGTCAAGGCAGGAATGATGGAGGTGTTTGTATCTCAACGAGTGGCGCTTTATCAGAATGATGAAGGAAGTATTCTTAATGTAATTTCGTTGTTGGATGCTCGTTTTCAAATAGATTATCTGAAACCAAATGATCCTGCGTCGAATGAGTTCAATTTGTACTTTTGTGAAAAGGGATTAAGTGTTGATGCAATAGCGCGTCAGTTTCATTTGTTTGGGCTGGATATCTTTGATGGAAAGTTTTACTGGCATATGCCTTCGAGTAAATTGGAGTCCTATGAAGAAGATTTCTTTCATTTGCAGAGCAATAACGAAGCGCTGAAAATCGAGATTGACGCAGTAAGAATAGAGAATAATGCACTAAAAGCAGAGAATAGGAGGCTAATCGAAAGGTGGAACAGGATCGTTAATAAGCCTCTTGTCAGACTGTTGAAGCCATTTTTGAAAGCACTTTTGATGGAGAAAGAATGTTAAATATTGTCATACCAATGGCTGGACGTGGAAGCCGTTTTTCACAGGCTGGATATACTCTTCCCAAGCCATTAATTCCCATTCATGGTGTACCAATGATTGAGCTGGTGATTGATAATTTGAGACCATCGCTTAAGCATCGTTTTATCTTTATTTGTCAAAGAGACCATATAGAAAAGTTTGATTTGAGTAAAAAATTCGATCGATGGGTAAAAGATGCTGTTGTTATCGGGATAGATGGAATAACTGAGGGTGCCGCTGTTACTGTATTAAAAGCCAAGGATTTAATCGATTCCGATGACGAGCTTATGATAGCGAATAGTGATCAGTTCGTTGACCTAAGCATAGATTATTATATTGACGCTTTACACAGGAATAATCTGGATGGACTGATTATGACAATGAGGGCGCATGATCCGAAGTGGTCTTTTGTTGGCTTTTCTGAAAAAGGTGAGGTTGATAGGGTCGTTGAGAAGGAAGTTATATCTGATGAGGCTACTGTTGGAATATATAACTTTAGGAGAGGCTCTGATTTTGTAAATGGAGCGTTAAGGATGATAAATAAAAATATAAGAGTAAATGGTGAATATTATGTTGCTCCTGTATATAATCAGCTAATTGAGAATGGTGCAAAACTGGGTGTCTTCAATATTGGTAAGGAAGGAGAGGGGATGTATGGTCTTGGTACTCCGGAAGATTTGGAGGATTTTCTGAATTTGCCAATTTCTTATAAGGCATCCAGAAGATTAAGGAAAGAGTAATGTACATATTAGCACACAGAGGCTTCTGGGTAGATTCTGATGAGCGTAATAAGGATATCGCCTTTTCCAGAGCGTTTTCCAATGGTTTTGGAATAGAGACAGATGTGAGGGATCATTTGGGAGAACTTGTGGTTTCGCATGATGTTCCTCAAGGTAGTGAAATGCTTTTTAAGGATATTCTTTCTTTGTCTGAAGACAGGATGTTGGCTATTAATGTAAAATCCGATGGTATAGCAAAATATTTGAGGGAGCTGCTGGATTTATATCAGAAAAAAAATTATTTTGTTTTTGATATGTCTATTCCGGATTCTTTTTCTTATATTAACGAAGGATTGCCTTTTTTTTCGCGCCTTAGCGAAGTTGAGCCCTATCCTTTTTGTCTTGAAAAGGCGAAGGGAATTTGGTTGGATAGTTTTTATGGATTGTGGTTTTCCTTGGATACTATTCAAAAATATATAGATATGGGGAAGCAGGTTTGCGTCGTATCATCAGAACTGCATTTAAGAGATAAGACCCAATTATGGGATATGCTCTTTCCATTAAGAAATTCCGATGAACTCATTTTGTGCACTGATTCTCCGAAAGAGGCTAAACTTTTTTTTAATTAGGAAGATATGTCTAATAAAATTAAGGCTATTCTGTTTGATATGGATGGCGTATTGATAGAAGCGAAAGAGTGGCACTATGAGGCCTTAAATAAGGCATTGTCGCTTTTTGGTATGTCTATTTCTCATTTTGATCATTTGACGACTTTTGATGGATTGCCAACAAGAAAGAAGTTGGAAATGCTTTCTGTCGAGAGAGGTTTGCCTACACAGCTGCATTCTTTTATTAACGAGATGAAACAGCAGTATACGATGGATTTGGTTTATGCTCAATGTAAGCCAAG
Organism: Oxalobacter formigenes; assembly: GCA_023667225.1. Classification (GTDB taxonomy): domain Bacteria; phylum Pseudomonadota; class Gammaproteobacteria; order Burkholderiales; family Burkholderiaceae_D; genus Oxalobacter; species Oxalobacter formigenes_C. Next base: position 12,440 of record JAMPAN010000021.1, read on the forward strand.
GTTTGTTCATGAGTTTGCTTTATCAAATTTGAGATCTTTAGGTTATCGTTTGGCTGTATGCTCGAATTCTATTCGGGCAACAATTGAAACGATGATGGAAAAGGCCAATTTGCTGCAATATTTTGATTTAATTATGAGCAACCAGGATGTTGTTAATGGGAAGCCTGACCCTGAGATATATATTAATAGCATGAAGAAACTGGAAGTTTCTCCTGATGAATGTTTGATTGTCGAAGATAATGAGAATGGAATTCGGGCAGCCAGAGCATCCGGGGCACATTTGCTGACTGTAAAAAATGTGAGTGATACAAACTTTTCGAATATTATTAATGCCGTTCGCATGGCTGAAAATAAGAGGTGAAAATGCCTTTGAATATTTTGGTTTTAGTGGCTGGGGGAGAAGCAGGTGAGGATTCTTATCCCTTGTGTCTCAAAGAATTGTCAGGTGCGCCCGTTATAGAGAAATTATGCGCAAGATTAGCTGCGCTTGATAAGAATTTATTTTTTGTCTTTTTGAAGAACGAGATGGAAAAATTTCATCTGGACAAGATTGTATCTCTTCTGAATGCAGAGGCAAATTCTATTGCGGTTCCTGAATATACTAAAGGTTCAGCGTGTACAGCTTTATTTGCCGCTGTACAATTACCTCAGGATAATCCGTTGCTGATTTTAAGCGCAAATGAGTTGATTAATATGGACTTTTCTATGATTCTCGCGGATTTTGATAAACGAAAATTAGATGCTGGGACAATTATATTTGATTCTGTTCATCCGCGTTACTCATTTGTTCGTTTGGATGAAAATGGATATGTTATTGAGGCGGCTCAACAAAAACCTATTAGTAATAATGCGACGGCGGGTTTTTTCTGGTTTTGCAAGACGGGAGAGTTTGTTTCTGCAACCAAGAGTATGATCCGCAAGGATGCAAGAACGGAAGGGAATTTTTATGTTGCGCCCGTTTTTAATGAACTGATTCTAAAGCATAGGAAGATTGGTGTGGTCAAGGTTCCTACAGAAGATTATTTGCCTCTTAAAGATGAATCACAGCAGAGACGTGCTGGTATAAGGAGTATGTGAGTGAAGCATTTTTTATTAGATAAAATGGTTAGAGGATGGTTTGTCGGTGATTTTTCTCCTTGCGCCGTTTCGACAGAGGCTTGTGAGGTAGCAGTGAAGCGCTATAAGGCTGGGGAAAGTGAAGATGCACACTATCACAAAATAGCCACCGAAGTTACTTTGATCTTGCGGGGTAAGGTTCGTATGGCTGATAAAGATTGGGGAAGTGGGGATATAGTTATTTTGGAACCTGGAGAGAAATCTGCTTTTTATGCCTTGACAGAAGCTGAAGTGGTTGTTGTTAAATTGCCATCAGTTAAAGGCGACAAATATCTTTGCCAGGTACCATAAAGAGTTTTATAGGTTTACTAAGTTTACTCGCAGTAGAAAGAATACTTTCGTTTCTAGGCGTAAATATATTTTTTGATGAACCAGACGCTAAGGTTATATCTTTAGAAGGGTAGTTTTCCTGTGTCAGACATTGAAGATAAGAAGATTGTTGTCTCTATATTAAGATATAGGGGCTTTATATTTGAGAGTGTTAAGCGGGAAATTCAGGGGAAGTACCGGAATTCTATTTTTGGTGCGCTCTGGTTGGTAATTAGTCCTTTGGCAACGATAGTTGTTTATATGGTTGTCTTTGGAAAGGTAATGGGGGGCAGGCTGCCAAGTGTGACGTTTTCTTTTTCTTATGGGGTTTATTTGTGTTCTGGGATATTGACCTGGGGGATTTTTCAGGAAATATCTGCCCGTCTTCAGTATGTTTTCTTGGAAAATGCGAATTTATTAAAGAAACTTAATCTTCCTGTTGGATGTCTCTTACTTACGGTTGTATTTGGTGCGTTATTTAATTTTCTTATTATATTTTCTTTGTTTTCTGCATTTTTGATGCTGAGTGGGAATTTTCCCTGGTCAAACTTTGCTGCTGCGTTTCCTTTGCTTTTTGTATTGATTGTTTTTTCTATCGGTCTGGGGATGGTATTGGGGATATTGAATGTTTTTTTTAGAGATGTCGCCCACATGTATAATGTGCTATTAAATTTCTGGTTTTGGCTTACCCCTATTGTTTATACAAGGGAGATTATTCCGCCTGAATTCAGGAGGATAATTGAATTTAATCCATTGTCTTCATTAATGGCGGGATTTCAGGATGTCTTTGTGTTTCATAGAATGCCTGCCTGGCTTGGGGTTGCCTATCCATTGACTTTAGGGGTGATTTTATGCTTTCTGGGCTTTTTCCTTTTCGAAAGAGTCTCGGCTGATATAATTGATGAGCTTTAAGATGGTTCTATGAAAATTCTGAAAGTCGAGGGTGTTGGCAAATCTTTTAAGATATTTTCTTCACCTTTTCGCCGTTTGCTTTCCTGTCTATATGCGCCATGGGGACATATACAGTACAGGCATGTCTTAGAGGATATTTCTTTCTCGATTGATTCTGGTGAGTCACTGGGAATTATTGGGGTAAATGGGGCTGGTAAAAGTACTTTATTAAAGATTATTGCCGGAGTCTCAAAGCCGACTGTTGGCCGAGTTTCGATAAGAGGTAGGGTCTCTGCGTTGCTTGAGCTTGGAATGGGCTTTCACCCTGATTTTACAGGCAGGCAGAATATATATATGGCATCTCAGATTCTTGCTTATCCGAGAAGCCAAATTGATAAGTTATTTGATGAAATTGTCGCTTTCTCTGAAGTAGCTGATTATATAGATAGGCCAGTTCGCATGTATTCCAGTGGCATGCAGGTTCGTTTGGCCTTCGCTGTTGCCACAGCTATTCGTCCTGATTTATTAATTGTTGATGAGGCACTCTCTGTTGGAGATGTTTTTTTTCAACAAAAGTGTATGGAAAGAATTAGGGAGTACCAAAAAGAGGGGATGTCGCTCATTTTTGTTACTCATGATATGAATAGTTTGCATTCTATTTGCGATCATGCTTTTCTTCTTGATAATGGTCGTGGTTCTTATTATGAAAATACAAGAGAGGGGGTCGAGGATTTTCTTGCATTAAATTCAAACCAGTATGATATTCCGTCTTTAAATAGATCACGTAAGGAAGGTAATGGCTCTTTTGATAAAGCTGGCATAATTCTGGATAGCCATAATTTATTGTTGCGGTATCTGGATGATGTTTATTTTACAGACATAAATGGAAGAAGAATTGATGTTCTTTTCGAAGAAACAGATGTGTATCTGATAATTAAGGCAAAGAATCTTCAACAATATTCTGATCCTGCGATTGGAATTCGCATACAAGATCATCGAGGTACAGTTTTCTATGAGACGAATACCTATTGCATGAATACACCTATAAAGCAGCACATCTCGGCTTCAGGTAAGTTATTCTTCTCTTGGAAAATAAATGTTATTTTTGCACGAGGTAACTATACTTTAGCTATCGGTTTGGCGAATGGCGGAAGTGGGATGGGGGACTTTGAATATGAGATTGCTCCCACTTATACCTATTTAGCATTTTGCGTTATGAGGGGCGCGGGTATTACAAACTGGTCAGGAACAAGTAATTTACGTCCTAAAATCTTCTTTAAAGAAATTGATGAGTAGCGTTAGTTGATATGAGTTCTGCATTTTTATATTCTGGAGTTTGTTAATGGCCAGCTATTTGTTGATAGCTCATGCAAATCCTTATTGCGATGCGTATGAGTATGGGATGAAATATTATGTTAGGGAATGGTGTGACGCTATTTATAGTGATGGTCATGTTTTAGACTTATATAGAGTCGGAGGTGGCTTTGCTACTAAGGATTGGATTACTTTTCCTCCGGGCAAGGTATTGAACCCGATTCAGAGTGTTGCTCATGAGGATGTCAGAAGAAGAAAATTTTTTACAAGAATAAAGGAAAGATTAAGCCCAGGAGTAATTAGAATACTTCGTCCTCTTTTTCACTTCCTTTTGGAGTTGTATAGGAATATATTTGTTAAGCAAACTCCTGCAGAAGATATCTCTTGGCTTAAAGATAAATATGATGGGTTCCTTTTTGTAACAGCATCGGCTTTTTCCCCCATATTTGCCAAGATGGAGAAAAAAGTGCTGCTTCTTGCTAGATCAGAAGCAATCTGGACAGCTTTTGGGAAAGGTGGCGATGTATTGTTAGATAAAATGCGCGAAGAGTTGAATGTTGTAAAACAATGCGATGTGACGGTGCATATTTCGTATGAGGAAAAATGGGTCTTTGATGAATTATGCCCTGAAAAGAAATCGTGTGTATTTCTTCCAGTTGTGAATGTACTCCCCTGTCAGAGAAAAAATTTGCCGAAATATGACTTTCTCTTTTTTGGGTTTGATCACGATAATAATTTTTTTGGATTTTACAAGTTCTTAGATATAAAGAAGCGCTTTAAGAAAAATTATTCTGTGCTGGTGGCTGGATCAATATGCAATAGAATTAAAAATGATGAAGAAAACAATATTACAGCTATTGGCTGTGTGGATAATATAAGCGATCTTTACCAGATGGCGAAAATTAGTATTTCTTTTGCAGAAGTAGGCGATGGAATAAAAACGAAGGTTGTAGAGAGTTTGTCCTATGGGGTTCCTGTTTTTGCAAATTCCTTTGGAAGTGCCGGTGTAGTGAATAAAAACTGTGAGGCTTTGCACATATTTTCTAATATATCTGATGCTGAGACATGGGTAGAGCAAGTTGTGTCTGATTTCCCATTTTTTGAAAAAATAAGTGAGATTGCTCAGTGCGAATGCAGAAGGAGCTACACAAGGGAGAATGTCAAGAAACATATCCGTGATCTTAAGGAACTGGGGTTGCTGTGTTAGGCAGAGTAAAATTTCGTTTGGCTAATTTATGAAATTATATCTTTCACATGATTGCATTGGGCTTGAATTTGAAAAGGGTTCTGCAAGAATTTATGAGGCTCAAGCACCTCTCGATAGATCTTTTTTTATGGAGGGCTTGTTTTGCACCAATAAGGAAGCTATCGGAAAAGTCGATAAATGTTTAATAGATTTCAATGTCGCAGCCTATTCCAATGGCAGACTTATCTTTTTGGAAGCCATGAGATTGTTATCAAATGATGCTAGATTGAGTTTTTATTTTGATTGGAGTAAGTTCTATTCGAAATATGAGTTTTTTAATTTTATTTTGAATTATTGCCGTTGTCATGATATTGATTTCTCGCTCGAAGAATTTTTCCCGTCTGCAAGAGGAACATACTATCAGGTTCATTTCAGAAAAAGTAAGAGAATGGATAATGGAGATGGGAAATGGTCTTTGGGGATATTGGTAAGTAAAGATAGAAGTGATGAGTTTGTACAGTTCTTGCGTTCTGTAGAGAGAGCGTTTTCTTCAAATGAAGAAAATGTTGAAGTGATTGTAAATGGAACTCTTGATAATATGGAAGAAATATTAAGTCAATGCAAGGTTCCTGTGATATTTATTAGTACTGGAGAAAAATGGGATCAATATGGCTGGATAACGAAGAAAAAGAATGACATCGTGAGAAAGGCTTCTTATCAAAATATAGCTATTTTTCATAACAGGTATAGTATAAGTGAGAATTGGCTAAGTTATTTTGAGAAATTTGGCTATGATTTTGATGTCTTGGCACCTAAGCAATTTTATAATGATGAAGAATTTCCTTCTCTTCCTGCCTTGGGTACGGAATGGTCTCTTTCAACCTCTATTATTATAGATAATGATGATTATCATCCTTATGCTTATGTAAATGGAGGAGCTTTGATTGCCAAGAAACGTGTTCTTGAAATGGTCCCCTTAAATGATTTTTTGTTCTGGGGCGAGTGCGAAGATGTTGAATGGAGTAGGCGTTTAAATTCACTTGGTTTTGTTCCGCGCCTGATGCCATTTCCTTTGGCAAAAATTTTGACTGTTCGACCAGGGTATACAGTGAAGGCTTTTTTAAAAAATAATACTTTGAATGCGCGAATATTTGGTTTTCATACTTCTATAGCCTTGACCAATCCTTTAAAGCGCCGATTTCCGATTTTATATAAAATACTATTTTTCTGGATGGGGCTGTAGCTTTGACTTTCTCATTTTTTTATATCTTTTATACGGTTGATTAAATATTAATGAGAGAGTGCATCACAAGATGATTTTAATTTGTTAAATTATTTATTTTTAAATATTGCCTTATCTTTGTTAAGATCTATCATTATAGATTTTGAATGTTTCTTCTACTACACGGCCGATGGCAAAGTCGGCCACGACTTTTTTGCGCCCGTCTTCGCCCATGTTTTTACGCAGGTCGGGGTTGGAGAGCAGGCGGTTTAATGCGACGGCGAGGTTTTTGGCATCGCGGGCGGGAATTAAGAGGCCGTTTTCTTCGTCGGCGACGATTTCACGGCAGCCGGGGATGTCTGTTGCAACGATGGGTTTGCCGCAGGCGGCGGCTTCAATGAGTACTTTGGGCAGGCCTTCGCGGCAGGAGGGCAGGCAAACGATGTGGGCCTGGGCGAAGACGCGGGACATGTTGTTTTTTTTGCCCCACCATTCGATGGCGCCTTCTTTTTGCCATTGGCGGAGCTGGGCTTCGGGTATGGCTTCGGGATGGGCGGGGTCGGTTTCGCCAACGAGGACGAAGCGGGCGTGGATGCCTGATTGCTGGAGCTGGCGGGCGGCTTCGACGAATTCATCTATGCCTTTGTCGCGGCGCATGCGGGAGGGCAGGATGACGACGGGGGGAACGCCGACGGGTTCAGGCAGGGGGTGGAATTGCTGCATGTTGACGCCGGTGCCTCGGATGAGGGCGGTGCGGTTTGGTTCGATGAGTTTTTCTGCCATGAACCGCGCCTGGTCTTCTTTGTTTTGGAAGATGAGGCGCAGGCCGGGGTGTTTGAGGCCGAAACGCAGGAAGGTTTGCCGCCATCCAGGTTTTGCCAGCGCTATCCGGGCGTTTGCTGTGCCTGCGATGGTGGCGACGACGGCGGGGATTTTTTGCAGGCGGGCAAGGATGCTGCCGAAGAGGACGGGGTGGACGGCAATGAGGTGCAAGAGGTCTGGCTGAACCTGGCGGAGGATGCGCCGCAGGGAGAGGCAGGTTTTGAGTGCAGGGAGAAGGCCGGTTTGTGCGGGGTTGAGCTGGAGCCGGTGGAAGGTGATGGCGTAGGACTCAAGGATTTGTTCTGCGGCGTAGTTGAGCGGGGCGGCAATGTGGACTTCGTAGCCGGAGCTGATGGCGGTTAAGGCAACGGGAAGCCGGTGCGAGAGGAAGAGCCCGGCATGGTCAACGACAAAGAGGAGTTTGCCTTTGCCGGCCTGGCCGAAGAGGGAAAACTGTTTTGGATCGGGCGTTTTCACTTGTCTTTCCTGGTAGAGGCGATGTTGCTTTCCGGTCAGTTGCGGCAGCCTGCCTGCTGTTTGGCGGCGGTAATCGCATCGTGCCAGGAGGCGTAGCCGCCAGGTGCGGCGGGGGATGACGCGGTGTTTCTGAGGGCGTTTTCGGCGTAGGCCTGGCGGCTTTGGTTGTAGGCCTGGCAGGCTTTGCCGGGCTGGTTTTGCAGGAGGTAGATGCCTGCCTGCCGGTAGTAGAGGGTGCTTAGCTGGTCGAAGCGGCCTGCGTTTTGGCAGCGGGCGGCGGCGATGTCGTATTCGTCGAGGGCTTTGTTAAGGTATTCGGCGGCTTTGTCGAAACGGTTGTCGAAGGTGATGCCTGCTTCCAGAAAGCCGGCTTCGCGGTAGGTGTGTTCCCGCCGTGCCACGGAGGCAGATTGCAGGAAGGCGGCATAGTCGCGGTAGGCGTTGCCCAGGGCTTCGGGGTTGTTTTCGGTCTGGTAGAGGCGGATGGCTTCGGTGATGAGGCGTTCGGCGGGCAGGGGCTGGCCTTGCGCCATGTAGCGCCGGGCTTCTTCGAGTTTGTCTGCCGGATCGGAGGATTCGGGCAGGCTGACGTAAACGCAGGCAGACAGGGAGAGGGATAATAACAGGGCGAAGAAGGCGGCGGTTTTTTTCATGTTTTTTCTAAAAGGCCATGAAGTATGTGTTTGGGTATATTGACGGGAGAAAATGCGCCAATACCAATTTTTGGGTAAACTAGAATAAATTGGGCAGTTTGCCATTATATGCTATTTGGCGTGCCGGATAGGGCTGTTTTGCCGTTTGGAGGTGTGTCATGTCGTTATGGATTTGTATTTTTCCTGTTCTGCTTTTTGTCAGCCTGCTTGGGACGGGGATTTATTGCCTGGTGACGGAAGCGAAGGCAAGAAAGGCAGGGAAGCGGCCGGTTTTCCATCATCCGGACAGTGATTTGCCGCTGTATAACCGGGGGCATTGCGATGCTTATTCTGCCGGGATTTTTGACTGGTAGGTGGAGCACGCCTGTTTTCCGCCGGGTGCGCTGATGTTGTTTTGTTGCGTTGTCCCCGCCCTGATTTTTCTGGGCCTGGCCGGGACGGGTGTTTATTGCCTGTGGACGGAGGCCCAGGACAGAAAGGCGGGAAAGCGGCCTGTTCTTCATCATCCGGACAGTGATTTGCCGCTGTATAACCGGGGGCATTGCGACCGGTATTCTGCCGGTACGTTTTTCTGGTAGGCGGTGTTTTTCTGGTTGTTTTATCCCCAGGCAATGGGGATGGACCGGTGTTTTTTTTGATTGGCCTTTATATGGATACGGTTTCTTCTGTTTTGCCTGAGAAGGATATTGCCAGGGAGGCTGCCCGCCGCAGGACGTTTGGCATTATTTCCCACCCGGATGCGGGGAAGACGACGCTGACGGAGAAGCTGCTGCTTTTTTCCGGGGCGATTCAGCTGGCCGGGACGGTGAAGGCGAGAAAGAGCGCCCGCCACGCGACTTCGGACTGGATGGAGATTGAGAAGCAGCGCGGGATTTCGGTTGCCAGTTCGGTGATGCAGTTTATGTATCGCGACCATGTGTTCAATTTGCTGGATACGCCGGGCCACCAGGATTTTTCGGAGGATACGTACCGTGTGTTGACGGCGGTGGATACGGCGCTGATGGTGATTGACGCGGGCCGGGGCGTGGAGGCGCAGACGATTAAGCTGCTTGAGGTGTGCCGGATGCGGCATACGCCGATTGTTACGTTTATGAACAAGCTGGACCGGGAGACGCGCGATCCGCTGGAGCTTTTGGATGAGGTGGAATCTGTTCTGAAGATTCGCTGTGCGCCGGTGACGTGGCCGATTGGGACGGGCAAGCGTTTTCGCGGGGTTTATCATTTGCTGCGCGATGAGGTGATGTTGTTTGAGGCGGGCAATGAAAGGGCAAACCAGGCGTTTGAGGTGGTTTCGGGGATTGATAATCCCCGGCTTTCGGAGATGTTTCCGGATGAGATGGCGCAGCTGAAGATGGAGATTGAGCTGGTTCACGGGGCTTCGAATCCGTTTGATTTGCAGCAGTTTCTTGACGGGACGCTGACGCCGGTTTTTTTCGGTTCTGCTATCAATAATTTTGGGGTGCGGGAGATTTTGAATGCGCTTTTGGACTGGGCGCAGCCGCCGGGCGAGCGGGATGCGACGGTGCGGAGGGTTTCGCCTGCCGAGAAGGCGTTTTCGGGTTTTGTGTTCAAGATTCAGGCGAATATGGATCCGGCGCACCGTGACCGGATTGCTTTTGTGCGCGTGTGTTCGGGCCGGTTTGAGAAGGGGATGAAGCTGAAGCATTTGCGCCTGGGGCGCGAGGTGCGGGTTTCGAGTATGGTGACGTTTATGGCGGCTTCGCGCGAGCAGGTGGAGGTGGCGTATGCCGGTGATATTGTGGGGCTGCCCAACCACGGCAATATGCAGATTGGGGACAGTTTTTCGGAGGGGGAATGGCTGCAGTTTACGGGGATTCCCTATTTTGCGCCGGATTTGTTCCGGGTGGTGCGTATTAAAAATCCGCTGAAGATTAAGCAGCTGCAAAAGGGGCTTCAGCAGCTGGGTGAAGAGGGCGCGGTGCAGGTTTTTAAGCCTTTGCAGGGGAGTGACCTGATTCTTGGCGCGGTGGGGGTGCTGCAGTTTGAGGTGGTGGCCAGCCGCCTGATGAATGAGTATGGTGTGGATGCGGTGTTTGAGGGGGCGACGATTAATTGCGCGCGCTGGGTGACGGGGGAGGACAGGAAGATGCTGGCGGAGTTTGAGAAGGCGCTGGCGTTTCACCTGGCTTATGATGCGGCGGGCAATCTGGCTTATCTGGCGCCTTCTGCGGTGCATTTGCGGCTGACTCAGGAGCGCTGGCCGGATCTGGTTTTCCATACGACGCGGGAGCATGCGGTGAAGCTGGAGACGGCGGGTTAAGTGTGCTGGCCCGGCATTTGACCTGGCAGCTTATGGGACAGCGGCGTCCAGGATGGCCGGGCGGCGGGGAATGCCGGCATGAGAACTCTGTCTCTTTCTGGCGCCGGATAGCAAGCACAACGATATGTTTATTGCCATTAAAGCGGTAATGCGCCGCATAAGTTCTCGCCAGATGCAGCTGACCACTTTCTGAATTTTTCCGGCAAATTTTCTATAGACCCGCCCGATGTGCGGATGATTTTTTACTGGCAGCAAGGATTGCATGATGGCAGCGGCTACCTGTTTGGCGGCGGCCGGGTTTTTCAGCCGCAGAAAATCATGCAGCTGTTCAAAATCCCTCAAGGCTCCGGGCGAGAATTTTACTGGTGGCATGTAGGCATCGTTTTTTTACCGGCATTGTGCGGGGTTATCCAGTGCGTTGTTCGTTTTCTGGCAGCGGCAATCAGTCGGAGGCGGCTGCGCATGGGGTTATCCCGTTTGGCGGAGACGGTTTGGGGTGCGGAAGCCGGCATGGCGCGGTTTTGTTTGGTTTGTTACCAGGCGGCTTGTTCTCTCCTGATAAACAGGAGGTTGGCATGTTGTTTTTCAGGCGCTTTGTTACTGTTTGGCGCCATCAGGGTAACGGATTTCAGCCTGTTTCTGTATTCCGACCGGTTTGGCTCCAGATGGCGTTGATGGCGGCGATGGCGGCGATGCCGGCGGTTTCGGTGCGGAGGATGCGGTTTCCGAGGGAGAGGGGCTGTGCGCCGCTGCGGATGGCGAGGGTTTCTTCTTCGGGGGAGAGGCCGCCTTCGGGACCGATCAGGAGGGTGATGTTCTGGGGCGGATGGGCGAAGGCCCAGCTGGCCAGCGGGGTATGGGCGCGCGGGCTGGGCATGAGAAGGGGGGCAGGGCCGGGGTTTTCTGTCAGTTGTTGAAAGGAAATGAGGTCTGTTAATGCGGCCAGCCGGTTGCGGCCGCTTTGTTCTGATGCGGCGATGATGATGTTTTTCCAGCGTTCTGCCCGTTTTGCGGCGCGCGCTTCTGTGAGGCGGACAACGGCGCGGCTTGATGCGACGGGGCAGATTTGGGTGACGCCCAGTTCAATGGCTTTTTCGATGATGAAATCCATTTTGGCGGCTTCGGGCAGTGCCTGGGCGAGGGTGATGCGCCAGGGCAGTTCGTTTTCAATGGGCTGCCAGGCAAGGATTTCCACAATAATGCCCTGCCGGGTGATTTCGGTGATGCGGGCCTGGTATTGGCCGCCTTCGCCGTTGAAAAGGGTGAGGGGGTCGTTTGGCTTAAGGCGCAGTACCCGGATGTGGCGCGCTGCGGTATCAGGCAGGGCAAGGCGGGTGTTTTCGGCAAGCGGGCCGGGGCAGTAGATTCGTGCCATAGGGGGCTTGTTGCTGGTTTGTCTTTAATCCGGGGGACAGTCTCTGATAGAATAGGGATAGCGGCTTTGCCTGGCATGATACACGATTTGGCAGGGTGCATTGCATTGGCGTTTTCTTTTCCCTTTTTTCCGGATGGAAGGTGTTTTTATGACGATGACTTCTCCTGATTCTTTGATGGCTAATGCGGTTCGCGTATTGGCGATGGATGCTGTCCAGAAGGCTAATTCCGGGCATCCCGGTATGCCGATGGGTATGGCGGAAATTGCGGTGGCGCTTTGGGCGCGGCATTTGCGCCATAATCCGGCCAATCCGCTCTGGCCTGACCGCGACCGTTTTGTGCTTTCGAACGGGCATGGCTCGATGTTGCAGTATGCGCTTTTGCATCTGACGGGGTATGACCTGTCGATGGAGGATATTAAGAATTTCAGGCAGCTGCATTCGAAGACGCCGGGGCATCCGGAGGTGCATGTGACGCCGGGGGTTGAGACGACGACGGGGCCGCTGGGGCAGGGGATTACGAATGCGGTGGGTATGGCGCTGGCTGAAAGGCTGCTGGCGGCGGAGTTCAACCGCCCAGGGTTTGATTTGGTTAACCATTACACGTATGTCTTTTTGGGGGACGGGTGCCTGATGGAGGGGATTTCGCATGAGGCCTGTTCGCTGGCGGGGACGTGGAAGTTAAATAAGCTGATTGCGCTTTATGATGATAACGGGATATCGATTGACGGCGATGTGAAAGGCTGGCTGACGGACGATACGCCCAAACGTTTTGAGGCGTATGGCTGGCAGGTGATTAGGGGCGTTGACGGCCATGATGTGGATGCGGTGGATGCGGCGATTGCCCTGGCGCGGCAGTCTGACCGGCCGGTGCTGATTTGCTGCAAGACGGTGATTGGCAAGGGTTCGCCCAACAAGGCGGGCACGCACGGGGTGCATGGCGCGCCGCTGGGGGATAAGGAGATTGAGGAAACCCGTGCGGCGCTGGGCTGGACGCTGCCGCCTTTTGAGATGCCGCAGGCGGTTTATGACGCATGGGATGCCCGGAAGAAGGGGCGGCAGGCGCAGGAAAAATGGGATGCGCTGATGGCGGGGTATGCCAGGCAGTATCCTGAAAAGGCGGCGGAGTTTACGCGCCGGATGAGCGGTGCGCTGCCAGCGGGGTTTGATGAGGCGGTGAAGCGGTATGTGGCGGATTGTGTGGCGAAAAAAGAAACGATTGCCACGCGGCGGGCCAGCCAGAACGCGATTGAGGCTTATGCGCCGGTGTTGCCGGATTTCCTGGGCGGCTCGGCGGATTTGACGGGTTCGAATCTGACGAACTGGAAGGAATGTGTCAAGGTGACGGCTGCCCGGCCGGGGAATTATATCAGCTACGGGGTGCGCGAGTTTGGCATGAGCGCCATTATGAACGGGGTGGCTTTGCATGGCGGGTTTATTCCGTTTGGCGGGACGTTCCTGACGTTTTCGGATTACAGCCGCAATGCGCTGCGGATGGCGGCTTTGATGCAGATTCGCTCGATTTTTGTGTTTACCCATGATTCGATTGGGGTGGGCGAGGATGGCCCGACGCATGAGCCGATTGAGCATGTGGCAAGTATGCGGCTGATTCCCGGCCTGAATGTGTGGCGGCCTTGCGATACGGTGGAATCTGCTGTGGCGTGGGCCGAGGCGGTCAAGCGCGGCAACGGCCCTTCGGCTTTGGTGTTTTCGCGCCAGAATCTGGCTTATCAGGAAAGGACGGCGGCCCAGGTTGCCAATATTGCCCGCGGGGGGTATGTGCTTAAGGATGTGCCCAATGCGCAGGTGGTGCTGATTGCAACGGGTTCGGAAGTGGATCTGGCGATGAAGGCGGCGCAGGCGCTGGCCGAAAAAGGGGTGGCCGCCCGTGTGGTTTCGATGCCTTCTGCGGATGTGTTTGACGCGCAGGATGCGGCATACCGGGAAAGTGTTTTGCCTGCCGGAGTGCCGCGTGTGGCGGTTGAGGCGGGCATTGCGGATTTCTGGCGCAAGTATGTGGGCCTTGAGGGCGATGTGGTGGGCATGACGCGCTTTGGCGAATCGGCACCGGCTTCGCAGCTTTTCACGTATTTCGGGTTTACGGTGGACAATGTGGTTGCCAGGGTTCAGGCTGTTTTGGGCAAGGCGAAGTAGTACGGGTAAAATGGATGAAAACGGCCCTGCTGTTCTTTGATGGAATGGGACGGCAGGCGGATAACAGGTTTTGATTAATTCAGGAGTAGAAAATCATGGCTATTCGGGTTGCAATCAACGGTTATGGCCGTATAGGCCGGAATGTTCTCCGGGCGCATTATGAATATGGCAAATCGCATGATATTGAGATTGTTGCGGTCAATGATTTGGGCAATATGGAGATCAGCGCGCATTTGACCCGTCATGATACGGTGCATGGCAGGTTTTCCGGCGAGGTGGGCTATGAGGGGGATTACCTGATTGTGAACGGCGACCGGATCCGCGCCATTTCCAACCGCAATCCGGCTGAAATGCCCTGGAAGGAGCTGGGCGTGGATGTGGTGCTGGAATGCACGGGGCGCTTTACTTCCAAGGAGGCGGCATCCGCCCACTTGCAGGCAGGGGCCAAGAAGGTGCTGATTTCCGCGCCGGGCGGAAAAGATGTGGATGCCACGGTGGTTTACGGGGTGAACCAGCAGGTGCTGAAGGCTTCTGACAAGGTGGTTTCCAATGCTTCCTGCACGACCAACTGCCTGGCGCCGGTTGTCAAGCCGCTGCATGAGAAGATTGGTATTGTGAGCGGCCTGATGACGACGGTGCATGCCTATACGAATGACCAGGTGCTGACGGATGTGTACCATAATGATCCCCGCCGCGCACGGGCTGCCGCCATGAATATTATTCCGACCCGTACGGGTGCGGCAGTGGCTGTCGGCCTGGTCCTGCCGGAACTGGCAGGCAAGCTGGACGGCTATGCAATGCGGGTGCCGACGCCCAATGTTTCGGCTGTTGACCTGACTTTTGTGGCTTCCCGCAACACGACGGTTGAGGAAGTGAACGCGGTGCTGAAGGCTGCTTCGGAAGGCGAGCTGAAGGGGATTCTGTCATATAATACGGATCCGCTGGTTTCGGTGGACTTTAACCACACGCCTTTCTCCAGCAATTTTGATGCGACACAAACCCGTGTTTCCAACGGCAATCTGGTGAAGATTCTTTCCTGGTATGACAACGAATGGGGCTTCAGCTGCCGGATGCTGGATACGGCAACGGCGATGATGAACGCCAGGTAGTTTTTGGTTGTATCTGTCTGGTTATGCGCGGGCCAAAGGCCCGCGCAGGTTGTTTTGGAGGTTGCCTTCCTGGCGGATATTGGTGGGTTGGTTGTTGTAGCGGTTGCCAATTTGCGGCCTAACCTGCCTGCATTCATTACAACCTATTGGATAACCTATGTGGAGCCAGG
>JAMPAN010000022.1 GCA_023667225.1 Oxalobacter formigenes
ATTCAGGTGGCGCTGGGAGTTCAGGGAAGAAATGTTGGTGTTGATGACTTGCATGGTAGTTCTCCTTGGATACCATGTTAACCATTGGCAAGAGCAGGTTTGCAGTTTCCCCGGTAAGTCCTTGTCTGTTAAGGGGATTCTGTGCTCTCAACATTGGTTTGCCATCTTTCATGCCGACCGCTGTTATGGCTCTTTTACGGTATCCCGAAGAAAACATTTAGGGTTCGCTAACATATTTTTTTCAAAACCATAAGCGAAAACATCGCGGCCTTTACCATTCAATTCCAGGTTTTCCCTGTTAAAACAGCGCCTTGCCGCTGCCCTCCGGCGGCAAAAAAATTTTTTCCGGACGGCTGCCTCCGGCAAAAAAATACTGCGGTGCCGCCATTGGGGAAGCCGCCCTGCGGCAAAAAAACAACATCCCCTGCTTTTTTTCCACCCGCTTCCCTGCCGCCGGTAAACCCGCCGTTACAATAGGAAAAGAAAAAAACAAACCGCCCGGCCAGCCTGCCCCTGCTCCCATGAAAAAATGCTTCCTTTCCCTTTGCCTCTTTGTATTCCTCTGCCTTGCCGGGGCTGCACGGGCAGACAACTTCACCAATGGCGTTGCCTTCTTCCGCAACGGGCAATATCCGCGCGCGCTCTTTGAATTCCAGCAGGGGACAAAACAGGACGACCCCCGCTGCCAGTACGCCCTGGGCCTCATGTACGCCCTGGGCAGCCACATCGGCAAAAACGATGAAAAAGCCTTCGCCTGGATCAGCAAGGCAGCCGGGCAAAACCTGCCCGCCGCCCAAAACTACCTTGCCTCCCTCTATGCCGAAGGCCGGGGCACACAAAAAGACGAAACAAAAGCCCTGGAAATGTACAAAAAAGCCGCCGCGCAGCATTTCCCGGATGCCCAGTACAACCTGGCAACCTTCTATGCCGCAGGCAAAGGCGTGGAAAAAGACCCCAAAAAAGCTGTTAAACTCCTGCGCCGCGCCGCCTCAAAAGGCCTGCCCGAAGCCCAGTATGCCCTGGGCATCATGTATGCCGCCGGATTTGGCGTGAATAAAAACGAAGAACAGGCCGCGCACTGGTACTATGCCGCCGCAGCCAAAGGCCACCCGAAAGCCCAGAACAAACTGGGCGTCCTCTTCATCGAAGGCCGCGGCACCCGGAAAGACGATATCAAGGCGGCCAACTGGTTCAAACGCGCCGCCGCCCAGGGCTACGCCCCGGCAGAATACAACCTCGCCCGCCTCTACGAAACCGGCCGGGGCGTGGCAGAAAACCGCGAAACCGCGCAAACCCTCTACCGCCAGTCCGCCGCCCACGGCAGCGCCGAAGCCCAAAAACGCCTCAAAACCATGCAGGAAACCCCATCAGCGGCTGTCTTCAGCAAAAAACGCTGAAGCATACGGGCAGCATCCTCCGCACTTTTCCCTTTTTAAACATGTTGGCAGCACAACTGCCCGGATAAACCAGCAGCGCCAAATGTTCTGCCCGTGTGCTTGCTGCCTCTCCGGCTGCCCGGCACAGCACTCACAAACAAGGCATCCCTGAAAGCATAATTTGGCGCACTGCCAATGAAGTTTGGCGTTTCTGATAATATAAAACGCAATAGCCGGCTTTTAAGCACTGCCTCTTTACCGCAACGCTGCCTTCAGGCTGGCAAGAAAAACAGCACGATTCAGCAGCGCTTCTTCGGCAGCCAGGCGTGCCGCCTCCAGGACAAAATCTGTCCGGTTCTTGCCGCATATCCTTGCTGCACAGTCAATAAGATTGCGCTCCTCCGTTTTAATCCGGATATTCAGCATTTCACGCTTGGGAGGCACATTGGGTATAGAGATATCATCTCCTTGAATCACAAAGGATTGTAAAGGTTTGTAATGCGCTTGTCTTTCCCGCTGCGGCATCCTTTCCTCATGCCGCATCCTCGCCCGCCAGTGCGCAGGCCCGGTAATGGCGGGCCGCCTCGCCGGTATTCCCCAGCGCCTCATAGAGCCGCCCCAGAAAGAGATGCGCCTCGCGCACTACCGCCGGATCATCCTGGCAACGCGCAGCCCGCTCCAGATAATTTTGCGCTTTTCCCCACAACTGGTCCTTAAAACACAGCGCCCCCAAAGTCAGCGCCAGCCCGGCATCGGAAGGATGCTGCGCAAGCCAGCCCTCACAGCGCTCAATCTGCTTTAAGAGCGCAGGCGAACCGGTTTCGGCGGACGCATGGCGGCAGGCGCGGACCAGCCTCTCGTCAAAACCGGCCTCCAGCGCCTGGGCAAGCAGCCCGCCGGCCTCCTCACCCAGCCCGCAGGCCGCAAAAGCCGCTGCCGCACGAGCCGCCGCAAAAGGAAGCAGCCGGTCGGCTTCCGGCATATTTTCCCACAACCGGCGGACACTCCCGGCATCATGCGCGCTGGCAGAAAACAGGCTGTCATAAGCCAGCTCGCGCAGCCGCGAGGCCAAAACAGGCCGGATAGCATGGTGCTTTTCAAGCGACTGCACCAAATGCAGCACCGTCTCCCAGTTGCCCGCCTGCCGGTTCGCCTCAAGCGCCCAGCGCTGCGCCTGCACATGCCGCGCGCCTGCGGCATTGAGTTCTTCCAGAACCGCCAGCGCCTCCCGCGTCTGGTGATCCCGCGCCAGCAGCTCAAGCCGGGTCATCAGGCAGGCCGTGCGGAAAACCGCGTCATCTTCCAGCGGGGCCAGAAAAACATCCCGCCTGTCCGGCCGGGAAAGCGCATGGGCAGCCCGTGCGCCGATTAACGCGGCGCTTCCCGCGTTTTCCGGCCAGGCCTGCGCCCTTGCGGCAGATTTTTCCGCCTGCGCAAACCGCCCTTCAAACAGCATCCTTACCGCCTCCCGCAAGGCATGGTTGCCCTCATTTTCCCGTTTCCTGAGACGGTATTGCGCCGCCTGTGAAGGCAAACGGCGCGCCGCATCCACCGCCCGCATAATAAAATACAGCGCAAAAACAAGGAACAGGAAAACCAGCAGAAAAAAATTCAGGGAAAAATCAATGCGGTAAGGCGGAGAAAAAATCACCACATTGCCAACGTTATAGTGCGCCAGCACAGCCAGCCCCGCCGCCAGCGCAAAAATACCGAAAAACCGGAGAAAAAAACGCACGGCGCACCCTTCCTACGGCTGCGCCCGGTAATGCTGCACGGCAATCAGGCTGTCTGACAAACCGGGCAATTCCACCGCCACATTATTATCCGTAATTTGCGCCAAAGTCTCCTTTATCGCCTTCACCTGCGGACAAGCCTGGTCAAAATAGGTATCAATAAGGCGCCGCGCTGTTTTCATATCGCCCGAAAAAGAAGCATGGTCCCGTGCCAGCAGCGCCACACGCGCGCCCAAAAGGCGAAGCGCCAGATTCTCGCGCAAAAAATAAGCCTGCTCCGGAGAAAGAGCCAGCGCCCCTGGAGCAGAAACATGGCGGATCTGCACCAGCGAACGGACCTCCTGCCAGAACTCGCCGCTCAAACGCTTCCAGTCCTTTGCCAGCGGAGAAAACCAGGTCTTTTTGCCCGCATCCCCTTCCGCTTTTCCGCCGTCTGCCGAAACAGAAAGCGGCTGCCGGGCAGCCTTTTCCCCGTCAGGCTGATCCTTTTGCGGCAAAAGACGTGCCTGCGCATCAGAGAGGAGCGGCAGCGCACCCACCTGGGAAATCGCCGCGTCCAGCTTCACCGCCATACCGCTGATATCCACATGCGGCGCCGCCTTTAGCCGCTCCATATCCCGCGCCAGCGCACGCCGCAAGCCCAGAAACTGCTGCCGGTTATCCCGCGAAAGCAGCTTGTCGGCACTCTCCAGCGCCGCCAGCGCGCCGTGGACATTGCCCGAAAACTGCAGCTGCCTGTCCGCCATCAGCAGAATCTGCTCAAATTCCGCCAGCGCCCGGTCATCCCGGCCTCTGGCCAGCTCCTGGTACATCTCCTCCAGCGAGGCATAGCGGCTTTGCGACTCTGCCTGACGGCTCTCCAGCGCCGCCACCCTGCCCTGGATATCCCGAACCGTCTCCTGCATGGAATAGGCAATCCCCCTCACCTCGGTATTGGCCGTATCCCCCATGCGAAAGCGGCTTGCCAGCTCTTCCCGCAGGCGCGATGCCTCCAGATGCTCCATCCACAAATGCCCCAGCAATCCGGCAACCACCACACACAACGCCACGGCAAAAAGCACCAGCCAGCGGCGCTGCTGCCGGATCGGATCAGGCGAAACGCCGGGAGCCGGAAGCGGCTGCGCGCCCAATGCCGGTTCATCAGGAAAAGCCATACATCCCCTTACACAGTCAAATCGGATAAAGCCTTATCTGCCATAACGGCATTGTAGCGCAGAGCGCCTGTCTGCACAGAGCCGTCCCCGTCCGGCAGGCGGCAAAAAAAACGGAAGAGCCGCCAGGCCCTGCCAGGGCGCGGCAGCTATTCCGGTTGGAAAACATTGGCGTTATACTTTTACTTTTATCCAACCATAAAAAATCACGAACCACAGCCGCATGGCTCCCTGCCGGGACAGGACGCAGCACCGCCCTGATATTCATTCCCCGGCTGCCGGCCGGAAAGAAAGCTTGCAGCACATGGCAGAACCACTCAAGGAAAACCCGTCTTTCCCGCCGGCAATCTGCGGCCGGGACAGCAGCGCTGCGCGCCCTTCATTTATCTATCAGCAGCATGGCCGCCGGTATGCGCCATACCGGCCGGACATGCCAACAACATAACCGATACCATGACAGAAACACCAGCCCCTTTGCACGACATCCCTGCCGGCGAAAACGAACAGGAAACCGTGCATATACGCCCCGAAGCCATCTATGTGGAACGGGAAGAAACCGTGGCAGCCATCGTGCTGAACCAGCCGGAAAAACACAATGCCATTTCCCTTGCCATGTGGCGGGAAATCCCCGGCATCGTCAACGCCCTTTCCGCCGACAGCAGCCTGCGCTGCATTGTGCTGCGCGGTGCCGGAGAAGAAGCCTTCTCCTCCGGCTGCGACATCAGCGAATTTGCCGAAGTCCGCGCCACGCGCGGACAGGGCGAAATTTACGGCAAAGCCATGCAGGAAGCGCTCGCCGCGCTTTATGGCTGCCGCCATCCTGTCGTCGCCCAGGTGTACGGCCTGTGCCTGGGTGCCGGCATGGAACTGCTCGCCGCCTGCGATATCCGCCTGTGCGGCGAATCCGCCACCTTTGGCGTTCCTGCCAAAAACCTGGGGCTGGTTCTTTCCTATCCCGAACTCGCGCCCCTTTACCACCTGCTTGGCCCGGCAGCCCTCATGGAAATGCTGCTGGAAGGCCGGGTTATTGATTCAGTCGAAGCGCGCGAAAAACAGCTCGTCACCCGCATTGCGCCGGATGAGGCGCTGGCGGCAGAAACCGCCTTGAGCGTACAGCGCATCGTCCAGGGCGCGCCGCTGACAGCCCGCTGGCACAAACAGTTTGTGCGCCGCCTGTCCAGCCCTCTGCCGCTGTCTCCCGAAGAAAATGCCGAATGCTTCGACTGCTACGATACCGAAGACTACCGCACAGGCTGCGCAGCCTTCCTCCTGCGGGACCATCCCCTTTTCAGGGGAAAATAGGAAAACAGGCCGGCAGCGCTACCGGCCCTTTTCAGGTTCCGGCGCTGCCGCACAGCCGGCATCCTCCTGCCGGTCTTCCTCCGGATATACTGCTGTTGCTTCGGCGGTATGCTTGTCGGAATAAAAAACAAACCTGGCGCGCCCGCCTTCTTTTGCCCGGTAAAGCGCCTCGTCGGCATGGGCCGACAACTCCATAAAATTCCTGCCGTCCACAGGATAAACCGCAATCCCGATACTGGCTGAAATAGAAAGGGAATTGCCGCCGCCCACATGGATAGGCTGCCGGAACGCCTCAAGAATGGAAGCCGAGATAGCGGCAATATGGCTGGCGTGATGGATAGTGCCCAGGATCAGCAGGAATTCATCCCCGCCGTAACGCACCACCGAATCGGAATGCCGCACGCACGATTGCAGCCGGGAACTCGTTTCCTGCAAGACAATATCGCCCGCGATATGGCCGTACCCGTCGTTGATTTCCTTGAATTTGTCCAGGTCAACAAAAAGCAGCGCACAGCCGGAGCCGCTCTTTTCCGCCTGCATGCAGGTTTGCTCAAGCAGGTGTTCCGCCGCACTGCGGTTATACGCGCCTGTGAGCGGGTCGTGCGTCGCCATTTGATGGAGCATCTGCTGCTGCTGGCGGTTATACTCTGCCACCCGGCGTTGGTGGAAATGGTAGGCGACGCCGGTGATTATCAGGATACCCAGCCAGCCGCACGCGACCAAAATAACCAAAAACAGCTGCCATCCGGTAAAAGAAGGCACCGGTTCCATTGCAACAATGCGAAGCTGCCCGCCGGGCACATGGAAAACATGCCGGAAAAACAGTTCATCATTCTGCCTGAGCGAGAAAAGCTGAAAGCCGTTATATTCCCTCACAAGAGAAAGCGGTATAACAGGAAAATCCTTTCTGCCGTAACGGGCCAGCCGCTCGGCTTCCGGCAGAGTGAAAACAGCGGCTTCCGGCAAAGCCGACATCACCATGCCGGGCAGGGGGGAAGCAACCGCCACGCCCTGTTTATCCATCATAAACCGCATGGGCTGCCTCATTATGCCAATCAGTTCCACCCATTTCAGCCGGATAGCCACCGCGCCGGCCAAATGCCCCTGCCGGTTAACCGGCACAACCAAATAAATCCCGATGTCGCCGGTGGTTTTATTGAGATAGTACTGCACCCCCGCCTCGCCGGGATCAAGCATAACCTGGGCTGCGCCCTGCAAAGCCGGCCCGGCCGTTTCCCTGGGGAAAACCGACACCATTTCCCTGCCGTGGCTGTCCAGTATATGGCCGGAGTAAATAAAATAGACCTTATTCACAATCCGGGACAAATAGTTGGCAGCATCCGTCTTCCCCTCGCGGCCGCCGGATTCAAGCAGGCGGAGTACACGGGCATCCTGCGACAGGATGCCCGAAACAGAAGAGAGAAAACCCACAATCTCATCCAGGCCGACACGGAACTGCCTGTTGGCTTCCTGCACCCTAATTGCCGCCTGCATGACCATTTTCTCGTTCTGCCAGTCAACATACTGGCTCGTTATCCATCCGGATACGGCAAACCACAGTGCAAACATCATGGCCAGCATGGCAAGATAAGGACGGACAGAAACCGATTTCTGGGAACTGTTAAGCATTTCCCCCTCCTCAAAAACGCAGGATAATTGAAAACAATACAGCGCATCCCTGCTTTTGCCGGCCATCCGTTAACGGCCGGATGGAAAGCAACGACACCGCCCGGCGCTTTCGCGCGGACAGCACCCGGCGGCAAACAGGCAAAAAACCTTCTGGATGCCATATCGCTTTTTGCCTATTCTATCCGGTTTGTTTCTGCACGGCAACAAAAAACTTGCCTTATGGAAATATTTTTTGCCGGAAAGCAACATTTTCCGGGACAACCCGCAAAAAAAGCGCGGAAAGCCAGGCTCCCGCGCTGCAAGGGCCGGCAAAACCGGCCGCCTCACACTACAAAACTGCTTACGACATCATATTAAAAAGCGACATCCCGTTGGTTATCATGAAAGTACGCTGCGCCGCCTGGAGCGTCAGCTGCTGCATATATAGGTTGGAAATCGCCTCGTAATAATCCAGGTCTTCCAGGTCGGAAATCGACTCCGTATATTGCAGGTCCTTGTCCGTGCCGGACATTTCCAGCGCATCCAGCTCCTTTAGCCGCGTCCCGGCCGAACCGCGCGCCGTCACCACCTGGTCCAGCGCGGCGTCAAAATCGCCCAAAAGCGCTTCCAGCCCCAGCGCCAGATTGGTGCTGCCGCCATCCTTGTTGAAATCGGCATTGTTCAACAGATCAATTGCCTCGTTGATATAGGCAAACACATCCTTGCGGATAGGCTTGCCGGGGTCAATCTTCACCGTATCGCCGTCTGAAACCTCCCCGCTGATGGAAAAGCGCACGCCGTCCACCTCCACTTCCATCCGGCTCTTGTCATCGCTGGTATAGGGATAAATGCCTGCTGCGGCCGGCTGGGCAGGAATACCGCCTGTAACCTCATTGCCATCCTTGTCAATCTGGACAGTATTGCCATCCTTGTCCGTCCGCCACAGGCTATAGGAAGAAACCGGCGAATCACCTGCAAAACGCACTTCATAACTGTAGCCGTCAAGCTTCGTCTCGTCTTTGATATCCACATCAATCACAAGATCATGGCGGCTGGGCGTCACCGTCGAAGCCGTCATGCCCTTGATACCCATAAAAATGGACTTGCCCGAATCCGTAACGGGCAGATAGCGGGCGGCATCCACCTGAATCATCAGCTGCCCGTCGTCCCCCTTGTAAGTCACCTCGCCGGTCACCGCCATATCAAACGGCTGGATACCCGCCTGATAGCCCGAAAAAATATAATTGCCATAGGCATCCCTGGTATTGGCATAGCCCACCATCTGGTCGCGCAAAGAGGTAATTTCATCGGCAATTACCCGAATCTGCTCTTCATCGTAAGCGCCGTCGCCCGCCTGCACCAGCAGCCGCTGGATATCCTGGATACTGCCGGTAAAACTGTTTAACGTGCTTTCCTGGAGTTTCAGGGCATCCTCCGCATTGCCCCGGTTGCTGGCAAACTGCGTATTCATGGATTTGCCCTGCTTCAAATCCAGCGCCCTGGCGGCCGCCACCGGATCATCGGCAGGCGTCAGGATACGGGTATTGGCCGAAATATGCCGCTGGGTCTTGTCCAGCTGCGCCTGAAGCGTGGACAGGCGCTTCATGCTCTGCCCATACATCATGTTAGTACTGATACGGGAAAAAACCGTCATGGCTCACACTCCGTCAACTACTGAAAAATACCCAGCACCGTGTCAAACATCCGGTTGGCCGTCAAAATCATCTGGGAAGCCGCGCTGTAGCACTGCTGGTACCACATCAGGTTAACCGCCTCATCGTCCAGGTTCACGCCCGACTGGCTTTGCTGCTCCTCGTAAATCTCGTTCAAAAGATTATCCTGCGAGTTGCTCATCACTTCCAGTTCGCGGGTCTTGGAACCAATCCGGTTCACCATCTGCGAATAAGCGCCCTGGTAACTGGTCGTGCCGTTCAGCATCGTCCTGGCATCCTGGAGCGCCGCCAGCGCCAGCATATTGCGGTTATCCCCCGTGCCGCCGGCATTTGGCTCAATCGAGAAAGTATCCCCCGCCGCCGGGCTGTCCGTGATAGTAAAGCTCATCCCGCCAAAATTGTAGGACGCGCCTTCCACATAGGGAACATTGGTTGAATTTGCTGCAAACCATTGCGGCTCGCCGCCTCCCGGCGGGGTGTACCAGACATTGGCGTCCGTTGTAAACATACCCTGGTCATTAAACGTCAGCGTGCCGGAAGTGGCAGGCGCGTTGGGGACCAGCGTAAGCACATTCGCCGCATCCGGGCTGGCCGTGAGGGTAAAACGCATCCCGCCAAAGTCATAAGTGCCGCCCTCCTCATAGGGAACGCCCTCCTCGCCGGCCTTGAACTGCTGCGCAGCGCCGCCGCCCGGCGGCACATACCACACAGCGGCGCTTGTGGTAAACGTGCCGGCAGCCTCGTCATACGAAAGCGAACCGGCCAAAAGCGTATTCAGCCCCTCGCCCAGTGAAATCTTCCCGGAACCCAGATTTTCATCCCCGCTTGCCGTGCGCACCGGCAGGGCCGCCGCAATCTTGTTGGGGTCGGAAATCAGCACATTCAGGCTGGAAGCCGCATCATACAGCGGCTTGATAACCAGCGAATCCCCCGCCCGCATATCCCTGGCGGAAAAAGTCACCCCGTCAATCACCACCGGATTGGCCGGATCAGCCAGGTCAGGCACATCAAACCTCGTCCCGTCAGACTGCCTGGTAACCGTATAATTGGCGCCGTCAAAAGCAATCAGGTAATTGCTGGCTTTCAACGCCTTCACATCCGTAATATTGGCCTCCGCCGAAATCGTGCGGTAATCCGGATCATTCAGCGCCGTCCCTGCCGTTGTCCTCGTCTGGAAACCAAACAAATCCTCGCCTGGGTCGCCGTTCAAATCCTGCCCGATCTTGTGCTGCGCGTTAAAATCGGACGCCAGGTTAATGGCAAGCAGCCCCAGCTCGTTCATCACAGGGTCAAGCTCGTTATTGCGGTACTGCATGTACCCTTTCAGATTGCCGCCGGACAGAAGCCTTTCCGGTATTTCAATTTCGGGCGGATCAATATTCTTGTCCACATAGCCGATCTCAATGCGCTGCGGATCTTCATCCGAATACTTGGCATACATCGGAAAAGACTGGTTATTAATCACCACCGGCTGGCCGTTGCCCACATACACATCCAGCTGATTGCCGTTCTCAACCGTCCTCACGCCGATTTCCTGCGCCATTTGGGTAATCAGATAATCGCGCTGGTCAAGCAGGTCATTCGGCGCGGGGTCGCTTTCCGACACCTGGGCGCGGGAAATCTGCTCGTTTAACTTCGCAATATCATGGGCATAGGTATTGATCAGCTCAACACTGTTGATCATCTGCGAATTGATCAGGTCGCGCTGCTCGTTCAGCTGCGCCGCCAGGTTGTTATAGCGCCCGGCCAGCACCTGCGCCTCCGAAAGCATCGCCTCGCGCGTGGCAGCCGAAGTCGGCGTGGAAGCAATTTCCTGCACTGCGCTGAAAAAATCCTGCAAGGCAGGAGAAACCCCGGCCGTATCATCGGCCAGCTTGCTGTTAATCTTCTGAATCTGGTCGTAATACGTCCCCAGGCGGCTGGCCTCCGACTGCGTATCCACAAACTGCTTGCCCAAAAACTCGTCATACACCCGGCGCACATCATCCAGCTGCACCCCGTTGCCGACAAAACCGAAACTGAAACGCTGCCCCGAAACATTGGACTGCAAAATCACCTGCCGGTTATAGCCCGGCGTCTTGGCGTTGGAAATATTATGCCCCGTGACGCTGATCCCGTAATTCGCCGCCCTGAGCGCGCTTTTGCCTATATTGAAAACATTTCCCATATTCAGTTCCCCATATCGCTACAGGTTAACTACGGCAGATAATCCAATAACTTGAACCGGCAAGCCAAAAAACTCCGCCATGCCGCCTATCCCTGCCTCACCTGGCCGATCACCCGCACCAGCTTGCCGCCGTATGCCGGGTCTGTCGCATAGCCCGCCCGCTGGAGGCCATACGCAAAAGCCGCCGGATCCTGCGCCGCCGCCGCCTCGCGGTAACGGGGATTCCCGCTCAGCAGCCGGGCATAATCCTTGAATGAATCGGCATAGGAATCATAGGCGCGGAACTTCTCCGCCTTCCGTACCATCCTGCCGTTCTCAAATTCCTGCGTCATGGCGTCAGCCGTCTTCCCCGTCCAGCCGTTGGCCTTGATGCCGAAAAGATTATAACTTGGCGAACCGTCCGGCAGCCGTATCTGCCTCTTGCCCCAGCCTGTCTCCAGCGCCGCCTGCGCCAGCATGAAATCAGCCGGGATACCCGTTGCCCGGCTGGCTTCTTCCGCATAAGGCCGCATCGCTTCCGTAAACGCCCTCGCATGGGGCGGCAAGGCCGGCACATCGCGCCCCGCCTTCTCCGGCTGTGCGGCAGCCTTGTCTGCCTTGCCTGCCGCCTCCGGCGCAGCCGTCTCGTCAGCCTTGCGGGTAAAATTAAAAGGCGCGGGCTGGTTATGCAAAGCCAGTGCCGCCTGGGCCGCCAGGCCGTCTCCGGCGTTCGCCATCACCCGCCGCTTGCTCAAATAAGGCTCCGTCTCCTCCGCATCCAGCTGGCCGTTGGCCACCATCTGCCGCAGCATCTGGTCTGCCAGCCCCAGCCCCTGCCGGGCAACCTGCTGGCTGATCTCCTCATCCAGAAGCTGGGTATAAAGCTTCGTCTGCTGCGAAGTAAACAGGCCGTCCTGCGGCAGCGAAGCCCGCATACTCTTTAAAATCGTGGAAAGGAAAAGCGCCTCAAACTGCTGGGCTGCTGCCTTCATGGCCGCCGGGGAAGTGCTGTTTCTGGCCGCCTCCGCCTTGATAGCGTACAAGCCGCGGTTATCCATCACCCCCGCTGCCGGAACCGGCATACTGTCCGGTATATTCTGCACCTTTTGCATCGCCGTCTCCCTTTCCCCGGACAATAACCGCCCGGTCAAATCACTTCCAGCTCGGCGCGAAGCGAACCCGAAGCCTTCATCGCCTGGAGAATCGCCAGCAAATCCTGCGGCGTTGCGCCAACCGCGTTAAGCGCCTTCACCACATCCGAAAGCGTCGCGGCCTTGTCCAGCAAAACAACCTCGCCGTCATCCTTTTTAATCTCAATCTGGGCATTCTCGACAACCGTCGTCTGCCCCTGCGAGAAAGGCCCCGGCTGGCTGGCCGTATTATCCGCATTCACCACCACCGAAAGATTGCCGTGCGAAATAGCGCAGGTATCCAGCGTCACCGTCTGGTTCATCACCACCGAACCCGTGCGCGCATTCAAAATCACCTTCGCCGCCTGCCCCGCCGGCGTCACCTCCAGGCTTTCCAGCTCGCCGATAAAAGCCACCCGCGCATCCGGGCTTTGCGGCGCTTTCACCTTCACCACCCGGCCGTTCAGCGCCGAAGCCGTTGTCTTGCCAAAACGGCTGTTAATCGCCGTCACCATACGGCTGGCCGTTGAAAAACTCGTATCCGTCAATTCCAGCGTAATCGCATTCCCCGTATTCAGGCTGTTCGGCACCTCCCGCTCAATCGTTGCGCCGTTGGAAATGCGCCCGGCTGCCAGATGGTTCACCTTCGCCGAAGATCCTCCGGCAGAAGCCCCCGCGCCGCCAATCACCAGGTTGCCCTGCGCCATGCCGTAAATCTGCCCGTCCGCGCCTTTTAGCGGCGTCATAAGGAGTGTGCCGCCCCTCAGGCTCTTGGCATTCCCGATAGAAGACACCACCACATCCACCATCTGGCCGGGCTGCGCAAAAGGCGGAATCGAAGCCGTCACCATCACGGCGGCCACATTCTTCAGCTGCAAACTGGAACTGTTAAACGGCACCTGCACCCCCAGCTGCTGAAGCATATTCACCACGCTTTGCACCGTAAAAGGCGTCTGCGTCGTCTGGTCGCCGCTGCCATCCAGCCCCACCACCAGGCCATACCCCGCCAGCTGGTTGCTGCGCACCCCCTGGATTGTCGCCAGGTCGCGAATACGCTCCGCCTGCGCCGGCAGGGCAAAAAAGCCTGCGCACAGCAGCACGGCAAAAACTCTATGCAACAAAGACATGCTGTTTCCTGTCCAAAAACAAAATCGCCCCTGCCCTAAAACGGCAAAACCGAAAGGAAGAAACGGGTAATCTGGCTGGCCACCTCGGCCGCATCCAGGTGCGTATTCGAGCGGTATTCAATCCGCGCATCCGCCACCCGCGTGGACATCACCTGATTGCCCACCGTAATATCTTTCGGGTCAATCACACCGGAAAAGCGGATAAACTCCGAACCATTATCCATGGCAATCTGCTTTTCGCCGGAAACCATCAGATTGCCGTTGGGCAGCACATCAATCACCGTAACAGCAATCGTGCCGTTAAAAAGATTGTTCGCGCTTTTGGCCGCCGCCTCGTCATAAGAGCGCGCGCCGCTGGCCGAAGCCCCCAGCCGGGGAAAATCCTTGTTGAAAAAAGCCGGCGCCGCATAATTTGCCGAATTGGAACGCTCGCCGGTATCCGTGCCCGACTTGGTCGCCGCCGTGCTTTCCGTAATCACAATCGTCAGATTGTCCCCCGCCATGCGGGCCTTGTGATCCTCAAAAATCGGCCGGTAGGCGCTTGCCTGGAAAATCGCGCCGTTGGCAGCCGGCTGGGGCCGCTGGTAAACAACGCCCCCCGGCTTCTGGTGCGTAATCGTATCCGGCGTCACAGCGCACCCCCCGGCAAACAGTGCCAGCAGGAAAACGCCTGTCAGTTTCATCCTCATGAGACGCCCCCGTTTCCTTGCGCCCTCAATCTGCCGCCGCTATCACAGCTGCGTCAGCCGGCCCAGCATCTGGTCGGATGTGGAAACCGCCTTGCTGTTAATTTCAAAAGCACGCTGCGCAATAATCATGTTCACCAGCTCTTCGGCCATATTCACATTGGAAGTTTCAATATACTTGTGCAGCAGCGTGCCGGAACCGTTCAGCCCCGGCGTATTCACATTCGGCGCGCCGGAAGCATTGGTCTCCACATACAGATTCTCGCTGATAGATTCCAGCCCGGCCGGGTTAATAAACGTCGCCAGCTGCAAATCGCCCACCTGGGTCGGCTGCACCGTGCCCGGCGTCGTCACCGTCACCACGCCGTCTCGCGCCACCGTAATCGAAGTGGCGTCAACCGGAATCACAATCGTCGGCTGAATCGTATAACCGCTGGCCGTCACCAGCTGCCCCTGGTCATCCTTCTGGAACGATCCGTCGCGGGTATAGGCCGTTGTGCCGTCCGGCATCAGCACCTGGAAAAACCCCCGGCCGCGAATCGCCACATCCAGCTCGTTTTCCGTATGCTGGACATTGCCCTGGATATGGATGCGCTCCGTTGCCACCGGCCGCACGCCCGTGCCAATCTGAAGCCCCGTCGGCAAATAAGTCTGCTGCGAAGACTGTGCGCCCGGCTGGCGGAGATTCTGGTACACCAGATCCTCAAAAAGCGGCCGCGAGCGCTTGAACCCGGTCGTGCTGATATTGGCCAGGTTATTGGAAATCACATCCAGGTTCGTCTGCTGTGCGTCCAGCCCCGTCTTGGCTATCCACAAAGATCGCATCATAATAAAAACCCTTTCAAAAACAGCCGGCAGCAAACCGTATGCCGCCCGGCGGCAGCCTTGTTTCCCTTACTATCCGTTCAGCGTCAGAATACCCAGCGCGCGGCTGGCATTTTCATCCGCATGGCTGATCATATTCATCTGCAGCTCAAACTGGCGCGCCAGGCTGATAATATTCACCAGCGTCTCCGCCGCATTCACATTGCTGGACTCCAGCGCCCCGTTCACAATCTTCACCCCTGGGTCAGCCGGCGGCATCCCGCCGTCCTTCAGCCTGAAAAACCCGTCCGTGCCGCGCACCATCTGCTCTTCCGGCGGGTTCACCAGCCTCAGCTGCCCAATCGCCATCACCGTGCGCGGCGTCGTAGTATCGTCCATGGAAGAAATCGTGCCGTCCGTACCGAAGGTATAAGGCATATCAGTCGGCAGCACCACCGGGCCGTCCGTGCCGCGCACGTTATACCCCTCCCGCGTCTGGAGCACCCCCTGCGGCGTAATGGTCAGGCTGCCGTTGCGGGTATAGGCTTCCGAACCGTCCGGCATCTCAACAGCCAGCCAGCCCTCGTTCAGCAGCGCAATATCCAGCACCCTGCCCGTATGCTGGATACCGCCCAGCCTGAAATCCGTGCCCACTTCCGCATCCACCACAAAATCCCGCGTAGGCGAGCCTTCGCTGATCACCGGCACCGCGCGAAACGAATCAATCTGCGAACGGAAAGCCGTTGTCGTCACATTGGCCAGATTATGCGAAGTCGTCGCCTGCTGATTCATCGTATGAATCGCGCCGCTCATCGCAATATAAAGCAGCCTGTCCATATTCTTCCTGCTCCGTCACCGAAAAAGCTCAGGCAAACCTTACCTCAGGTTGACCAGCGTCTGCATGATCTGATCCTGCGTCTGGATCGTTTCCGCATTCGCCTGATACACACGCTGCGCCGTAATCATCTCAACCAGCTGGTCAGTCAGATCAGTCGTTGATTCCTCAATGGAATAGGATTTCAGCCCGCCCAGCGGCCCGGAAAGCGGTGTGCCCGTCATGGGCGCGCCGGAAGCCATGGTTTCCACCCATTCATTGTCGCCGATAGGCGCCAGCCCGTTCGGGTTGCGGAAATTCGTCAGCACCACCTGGCCCAGCACGCGCGATTTGCCATTGCTGTAGCTCCCCAGGATATAACCATAGTCATCCACAGAAAAACCCTGCAAGCGTCCCGAAGCATAACCATCCTGCTGATTGTCGTTCACGCTGAAAATAGAGCCATACTGCGAAGTGCCGGTATAGTCCAGTGTGATAGGCAAAACCGGTGTCGGAGTGGCGCTGGCATCCGGGATATTAGCAGCGCCGTTAATACCGGGAATTTGCAGAGTGGTAAACCCTACCATATTGCCCGTATCGGTAATCTTATCGCCCTGCTCCCCGTAAGCATCTGCCTTATAAGTACCAACCGGCTGGCCATATTCATTGAACTCAATGAACCCCAGAGGACAGGGATCGCCGCCGCCGACGAAGACAGGGTTGCCGTCTTCGTCGAATTCCTCTTTCCCAACAGTTTTTCTGCCCTGCGGCGGGACCAGCGTATCATCAATCGTGTCATTCACGATCTTCCCGTCTGTATAGGCATAAATTGCCCAGACGCCGTTGCCCTGCACGCCTTTTTCCGGGGCAACCTTCACATAATAGGTTTGCAGCACATGCATATTGCCCAGGCTGTCATACACGTCAATTGCCGTTGCATCAGTGTAGCTGGTAGGATCCGTTACATCAAACCGTTTCGTTTCAACCGGGTCATTCCGGGAATCCAGGTTCAGCAGCATATCCACCTTGGTCGTAATCTTCGGCGGCAAATCTTCCTGCGGAATCTGGATTTCAACCGGCGCGCCGTTGGCCAGTTCGCCGTTTGCGTAAACCGGGTAGCCGGTCAGCTTGTGGCCTGCGCCGTTTACCAGATACCCATCCTTGGTCAGCTCCAGCTGGCCGTTGCGGGAATAAACAATCGAGCCTTTGTCGCTGAAACGGAAAAACCCGTTGCCGTTAATGGCAACATCCAGCGCATTTTCCGTCGGCGTCACATTGCCCTGGATAAACTGTTGCTGCACGCGCATCACCATCGTGCCAATCCCCACCTGGTTGGCAGCAGCCGTATGCATGGTCTGTGCATACAGGTCGGAAAACTGTGCCCGTGCAGCCTTGAAGCCGACTGTGCTGGCATTGGCAATATTGTTGCCAATAACATCCAGTGATGTCGCAGAGGCCTTCAGGCCGCTTAACCCTTGAGCAAAACCCATTGTTCTCTCCCACAGTTGTTTCCAAAATGTATTAAAGGATCTGGCGGATATCGCCAAGCGAAATCGAGCCCAGCGTTGTTGCGTTCAGTTGCACGCTGTTGTCCGTCCCCTTGGTCACGCTCACCACCTCGCCGAAAGCCAGCGGATTGGCCGTGACAGACTGGCCGTTTAGCTTGGCTTCTGCCGAGAATGTATATTTTCCCGGCGGGGCAATGCCGCCCGTCTCGGTTGAACCGTCCCACGAAACCGGCACCACGCCGGCTTCCGAAGAACCGAGGCTGAGCGTTTTCATCAGCGCGCCGTTTTCATTATAAATTTTAACCGTCACACTGGAAGCCGCCGATTGCAGGTCAATCCCCATAATGCCAATCGAAGCGCCGGCCACCGTTTCGCCGGTCGTCTCATCCACATAATCTGCCGCCTTGGCCAGCTGAATCGTATTGCCGCCCACCAGCACACCGTGGCCGATCATGGAAGCCGCCTCCAGCGTCTGGTTGGAAGAAAGGCTGGCCATCAGCGCATCCAGCGTCTCGTTTAACTTGTTGATGCCGGTCACCGTGGAAAGCTGCGCCATCTGGGTAGTCACTTCCGCATTGTCCATCGGGTTTAACGGATCCTGGTTCTGCATCTGTGCCACCAGGAGCTTCAAAAAGCGGTCTTCCGTTTCCTGCACGCTGTCCTGGCTCACGGATTTCAAATCCCGTGTATTCATGGCATTCAGCAGGTCATCGTTCATCACGCCGTTTACTGACATAATCATTTCCCTCCGGTTGTTTTATCCTGTTTGCCCCAGCGCCTACTGACCAATCGTCAGCGTCCGCAAAAGCATCGTCTTGGCCGCGTTCATCGTTTCCACATTCGACTGGTAAGAACGGGAAGCCGAGAGCATGTTCACCATCTCCTCCGCCAGGTTGACATTGGGATAGGCAACATAGCCCTGCTCATTGGCAGCCGGATGCTTGGGGTCATAAATCAGCTTGGGTTCGGAAGCGTCCTCCACCACCATTTCCACCTGCACGCCGGTTGCCGCCTGCGATTCTTCCAGCCGCACCGGCTCAAAAACCACCTGCTTGGCGCGGTAAGGCTGCCCGGTGGCGCTGGTCGCGCTGTCCGCATTGGCAATATTGGAAGCCACCACATTCAGGCGCTGGCTTTGTGCGCTCATGCCTGAACCTGAAACATTAAAAATTCTGAACAACGACATAAATCACCCCCGTATCACAGTCCCGGTCATCCCTGTATTACCGCCAGGAGATTTTTTATCTGGTTGCTGATAATGGTCACATCCGCCTCATAGCGCACCGCGTTATCCGCAAACTGGTTGCGCTCCACATCCATATCCACCGTATTGTTGTCAATACTGCCCTGGTGCATCTTGCGGTAAAGAAGCGGCACCCCGGCAACCATCTCCAGTCCGGTTTCCCCGTTATCCGTCAATTCCGGGCGGTGGCGCGCATCTGTCAGCGAAAGGCCGTCCGGCTTTCTTCCCGGCAATTCCGGGCGGTGATTTTCATCCGTCAGGGAAAGGCGGTTGCTGTCATACCCTGCCCCGTCCAGCGCCACTTTCAGCGCCGCCTTGAAATCAAAGTCGCGCGCATGGTAATTGGGGGTATCCGCATTGGCAATATTGGAAGCCAGCACCTGCTGGCGCTGGGAACGCACCCTGAGCGCCGCTTCATGAAAGCCCAGCAGCTGATCAAGTTTTCCTGCCATATCCACTCCGAGAAAAAACCCTGCCCGCGCAGCCTGCCCCAAAAGCAGTCCCAACAGGAAACAGGGACAATGACATGAATCTATCTTAATGCCATCCTGATAATCCAATCGCCCAAAAAGAATCCCAAAATACCGCTTATTCTCGGCTTAACTTCCCCGCCCGTGCGCTTACTATGGTCTTGTCATGGATCCGGCAGAATATGGCATGTCCTTTTTTATCCGAACTGCTTTGCCGCAGGCGCTCCTGTTTTTTCTTGCTGTCGCAGCAGGCAGTTTCGCGCGGGCGCAATCCCCGCTGCCGCAAAGCCCGGATGAACTGGGCCTCATCGCAGAACAATTCCTGGCCGAAAAAACCTGCGGACTGCCCGGCAGAGCCGAAATTACCGTCACCCCGCCGGACGCCCGCCTGAACCTGCCTGCCTGTGCAAAACCTGTTCCCTACCTCTCGCAGGGCGCGCGGCTCCTGGGCAGAACAACCGTTGCCATCCGCTGTGAATCGCCTTCAGCGTGGCGCGTCATGGTCAGGGCGCATGTCCGTTTTTATACCGCCTACCTGACAGCGGCCAAAGCGCTGCCGCCGGGCCACGTCATACAGGAAAGCGACCTGGCATTGACAGAAGGCGACATCACCGCCATGCGTCCCGGCGTGCTCACCGGCAAAAAACAGGCTGTCGGGCATACCGTTGCCCGCGCCATCCAGCCTGGCTCCCCCGTCTGGGCAGGGCAATTGCGAACACCGCAGGCCATCCAGCAGGGGCAAAACGTGCGCATTGTCAGCAGGGGGCGCGGCTTTACCATCTCTGGAGACGGCTATGCCGTCAATAATGCCGCGCCGGGGCAGGTCGCAAAAGCCAAAACCGCCGGCGGCGTCCTGGTGCGGGGCATCGCCCGCGCCAACGGCATCATCGAGGTAGATTTTTAAAAAGATGAAAATATGATAAATATAAATACCGGAAAAGCTAAAGTTTCGGGCTGGAAAACCGATAATGGTGTAGGGTTATAATCAAGACCAGTCTGAAAGGGAGAACATTGTGAAAATAGATGACGCCATGAACAAGGCCGCCCAGGCGCAGGCGGCTGACGTGCGGCAAAGGCAGGTTTTGGCCGCCAGGGCCGACACCCCGGCAAAATCGCCCGAATCATCCAAAGCGGCGGCATCCGGCGAGGCAGGCTCGGCTGTTAACGTCAGCCTCTCCTCCCAGCTGAAGGCCGTCAGGGAGCAAATGGGCGATTCCGCCTCTTTTGATGCAAAAAAAGTGGAAAAAATCAAGACAGCCATTGCCAGCGGCGAATTCAGCATCAACACCGCCAAAGTGGCAGACGGCCTGTTGAGAACCGTTAGCGAACTTTTCCAGAAACCCGGAAAATAAAAAATGACAACAGCGCAAACAGCAATGGAAAACTGCCTGGGCCAGGAAATCGGCGCCGCGCGCAAGCTGATTGACATCCTTCAGGAAGAGCAAAACCAGCTGCTCACCTCCAGCATTGACGGCCTTGAGCCGCTGGTTGCCAAAAAGGCGGCGCTGGTTGTCGAATTGTCGCAATACACCCGCAAACGCCACGAATACCTGAAACAGGCCGGGCAGGAAACCACCCTGGCCGGTATGGAAGCCTGGCTGGCAAACGAACCTGCCGCAGCGCAGGCGGCGCAAAACTGGCAGGAGCTGGTCTCCCTTTCCCGCTCCGCCAAAGAACTGAACCGCCTAAACGGCATGCTCATTTCCTCCCACATGTCCCGCAACCAGCAGGCCCTGGCTATCCTGCGCGGCAACAGCCAGCCCAACACCGGCAATTACGGCCCGGACGGCCACCCCGGCCGGGTTTCCGCCACCCCCTTGCGCAGCGTCGTCACCGCCTAGCGCATAACACCCCTTTCTTTTCAGACACCCTTCAGGCTGCCGGCGGCAGCCTGTTTTTATTCATGCCCGCCTTCATAAACCTGCCATTCGGTTCTCCACTTCCCTTTTCCGGAACGCACTTTCAGTCCCCCGTTTCCTGCATCGGCAAAATGAGCAGGAACAGACAATAAAACGGCACAATTATTATTTTCTTTATTGGCTTTATGATGGCCGGATGAGTACTGCCCGTTACCGTACACAAAATCAACAGCGCCGGGGATCACGGCAAAGCAACCAGCAAATATATGACTGGCACGCCAGATAAAAACATCCTCCCGGCCAGTCCGGGAAGGGGGATAGACAAAACCATTATCCATGCCCAAACAAAAAAAAGCCCCGTCAGAGAATCAGGCTGACGGGGCGGCCAGTGAGACAGGAACAACTACTGGAGTTTATGCAAATTACTTAATAAAATCAAATAATTACATAAAATCTTATCCGCATCAAAGCATTTTTATCATCTTTCAAAGCCAGTATTCACGCTATCCTGTTGCAGGGTTGCGGAGATGATTCTCTGCTTGCGAGGGTAAGACGTGAGCTTTTCAGGCTAGGGGTAGTATCGCGCATGGTGTATATGCGCCCGGATGATTACGAGGCGTGGCGAGTTCACGCAGGATGGGATGATTGCGAGGAAACCCGCGCGGGCTGGGCTTCTTTGCAGGCGGATTAAACCTGGTTAAAAATAGGGGAGAAAAAGTAACACTTTGCCAGCATTTTTGCCAGCATTTTCCAGCTTTTACTTATGGAAACCTGCCTGTGGAATGCCAAAAGGCCATCGCAAGGGGTTATGCTTGCTGTTTCAACCATTCGCGCATAACTTCATTGATACGCGTCTGCCAGCCTCTGCCGGTTGCCCGTAATCCGGCCAGCACATCTTTATCAAGCCTGATAGCAATTTTTTCCTTGTTGGAACCGGCGGGCCTGCCGCGTGAGCGCCGGTATGTCTTGATGCCTGCCTGCAATTCCTCCTCTGTCAACGGTCTATCGTCCTCGTCTTTGCCGTCCCAGACAAAATCACGATTTGCAGGGATCCCCCGTACTGCCGCAAGCACCTGCTCACGGCTCATCTTGTTGACTTTCAAGCCACCCATAATAAACCACCCTTTCGCGGCCGCTTGCCGCTCTAAAACTGATAATGCGTATCTTTTCATCCCGGCAGACCTTCCTTTTTGGGACTGGCAGGCATTTTCGGCAGGGTTGGCCTGTCATGCGGGGAGCGGTTCGGCAACCAGCCGAAAGCCCAGCGCATGGCAAACTTTCATGACGGTTGAAAATTCCGGATTGCCGCTTTCAGAAAGCGCCTTGTACAGGTTTTCACGCGCAAGGCCGGTTTCCCGCGCAAGTCTGGTCATGCCCTTTGCGCGGGCAATCACGCCCAGCGCGTGACGTATCAGGGAACCATCCCCATCATCTTCCCTGAAACAGGCGTCAAGATAAAGCCTGATATCCTCATCTGTTTTGAGCAGATCGGCGGTATCCCAGCGGCTAAAGCCGGGCGGAATGGATACAGCGTTTTCTTCGCTCATGTTATGCCCTCCACTTCTTGGCCAGTTTAACAGCCAGGTTAATATCTTCCTGTTGCGTTTTCTTGTTGCCGCCGCAAAGCAGGATAATCAGCGTATTGCCCTGTTCGGTGAAATACAGCCGGTATCCGGGGCCAACGTCAACCCGCATTTCTGAAACGCCATCCCGCAAATATTTATGGTCACCCAAATTGCCCTTGCCTGCCCGGTCAATTCGGGCGGCAATGCGCAAGGCTGCCGCTCTGTCAGGTTGTCAACCCATGCTTTGAATTCGTCAGATTTGATGACGGCCGTCATGTTTTAATTGTAATTTATAAGTTACGTTTTGTCAAGCATTGGCAACCAGACTTGCCCGGCAGTATGCTGGTTTTCTCTCCAAAACAACAAGCAGTCAATCGCCCCTGTCAGTCTGGCGATTTTTTGTTGTCTATCCCAATGGCCGGGGTAGAGACCGGGCATAAAACACCTGCAAAGGAAAACCCGGACGCGGCTACTTATTGTGCCGAGAGTGCGCCCGGCCACCCGCACAAAGGCGGCTTTACTCAAAAACAACAGGAGGCAAATCGATATTGAAAAAAAGAAGGCTATTAGCGCAAAACTAGAAAAAGCCAGGAGTGACGACTACTTCAAGTAACATAAAAAAACAGCCCGGATATTCCGGGCTGTCTCATTTCACAACTTCCGCTGCGGCGTTTCCTCCTTGCCGTGCATACTGTGGATATGCGCCAGAATAGCGTAGCAGTCCTTCAAATCGAACAGCTGCAACGGAAACCAGGGCATAAAAAAAGCCCCGTCAGAGAATCAGGCTGACGGGGCGGCCAGTGAGACAGGAACAACTACTGGAGTAAACTTAAAACCGTTTGCGGCATCTGATTGGCCTGTGCCAGCATGGAAGTACCGGCCTGCCGAAGAATCGTTGCCCTGGCCAGATTGGCAGTTTCCTGGGCATAGTCGGCATCCTGAATACGGCTTCTGGAATTGCTCGTGTTTTCAGAAGTCACTTCCAGGTTGGAAATCGTAGATTCAAACCGGGCCTGCAAGGCCCCATAACGGGCCATTTCCCCTACGATGTGCACCAGGGCAGAATCAACAATCACAATGGCTTCCTGGGCCTTGTCAAAGGTGGAGACATCCAGCCGGGAAACGGGCATGAGTTCAGCCGTGCCAACAAGGTTGTAGGCTCCCCCCCCCGATACATTTTCGGCAACGAAGCTGTTGGGGGAATCCAGGGTCACAACACCGTAGCTGACCACGGGGGTGGTGTCTCCGACTTTTTTTGTTCCGGTCGGTTTGCCGTCTGCATCGTAGGCATGGATTTCGGCATCGGAAGCGGTGATGCTCTGGGTCAGTTTGATGTCGTTGCCGCCCTGGTTGGTGAGTTTGATGCCCTGGTTGACGGAATCGTATTCGGCCATGACGCCGGTTTTGGCGGTCTGGGCATTGATGGCGTTAATTGCTGCGGCAAACGTATCGCCCAGGCTGGTGTCGTCACCGATGGCAAAGGAGATGGTGACGGGGTCGTCGTCCGCGTTGTTGGAGGACATCTGGAAGGCGAAGGTTCCTCCCGGTGCGCAGGTCAAAAGGGCATCAGTTTGGGCACTGGCGGTAATGCCGGTTTCGCCGGAAAGGTTGTTGACTTTGCCAACAATGGTGCGGGCGCTGTCTTTATCCGTAATGTTCAGGTCGGCTGATCCTAAATAACCGGTAAGTTTGACGGTTTCGGCGCCTTTGGTGGTATCCGGGGCTTTGGCGATGTTCTGGACACGATAGTTGCCGTAGTTGTTGGTCAGGAAGTTGGTGCCGTTCGCGCCAATGGTTTCACCGGCATTCGGCCCAATCTGGAAGTATTGGGTGCCCATGGTGCCGTTTAAAAGGTGCTGGCCGTTGAAGGTGGTGACTTCGGCGATGCGGTTGAGTTCGGATACGAGCTGCCCGACTTCGTCCTGCAATGCTTGCCGGTCTGCCGGGGAGTTGGTGGCGTTGGAGGCTTGCACAGCCAGGACGCGGACACGCTGGAGCATGTCATTCATGGTGGAAAGCGCGCCTTCGGCGGTCTGCCCCAGGGAAATGCCGTCTCTGGCATTTCTGATGGCCTGGTTCATCCCGTTGATCTGCGAGGTCATTCTTTCGGATATGCCCAGACCGGCTGCATCGTCTCTGGCGCTGTTGATGCGCTTGCCTGAGGAAAGGCGTTCCATTGTCGTGGCAAGGTCGTTTTCCGTCGCGTTAAGGTGACGCTGGGAGTTGAGCGACGACATATTGGTGTTGATGATCTGTGGCATGATTCGTCTCCTGTTTTTCCTGTCTCATTGGTCAGGCGCCTGATTTCGCCTGTACTTTGGCCGCCCGGCTTTTTTTACGCTCTCTTCCGGCATGGGAGGGTTCTTTCCGTTTCCTGAACTGTCCGCTGCCTTTGTCCTGGCTGGCCGCTGTTGCTTTTTTTACGGTGACGATGCCAAAAGGTTTAATCATCTCTTCCTCTGTAAAATCCCTCCTGAATCGCGCTCTTGTCGGCAGGTTTTCCGCTTTCTTTAGGGCTTCACGCCTTTTTGCAAAAAACAGCAAATCCCTCTTTCTATTCAATCACTTATCATAATTTCCCCCTAAAAACCTATCCCCGGATTAACGGGGGTTTTTCCTGTTTTCTCCAGGTTTTGATTCCTTCTTTTTTTTCAAATCAGGGGGCTCTCTTCAGAGATGGGGGAATATATGGCAGGGTTGCCTCCCTTTGTTCTGTTTCTGTCTTTTGACCAATGGGCTTGAAATGGCAGAAATCCCGGTATAACGGCTTTGCTTCTTTTAAATACGGAATATTTGACGAAAATGACCCCGCCCCCTCCCGGAATA
>JAMPAN010000023.1 GCA_023667225.1 Oxalobacter formigenes
TGCAAAAGATGGCTTTTGCTGATGTAAGAGACAATCATCTTTTTATAGAGCAGCAGAAAACAGGTGAACGGGTTGCTTTGCCGCTTAAGCTTAGATTGCAGTCTGTCGGTGTGTCTCTTGGCCAGGTGATTAGGTCTTGCCGGGATTACGCCATACCCGGAAAAACCTTGCTGAGAAAGGATAACGGCCAGCCGCTTTGCGCAAATTATATGACGGCCAGGTTTCGCAATTTGTTTGTAAGGGTGCTGAAGCGTGCTGATTCGGGCTACCGGCCAACGCTGCATGAGTGCCGCTCGCTTTCGGAGCGGCTTTACCGTGAACAAGGTATCAATACACAAATCCTGCTGGGTCACAGAAATCAGGCTATGACTGACAAATATAATGATGACCGAGGGCTTGGCAGGCAAGAGTTCAGGGTTCTGGTGGTGTAGAGAGGATTGTTTCCCCGTTGTGATGCGAATGGCAGTCATTGCAGGGACTGGATTGTTTTGTCCAGTTTCATAAGGAGTACATCCATCAGTCCATCAATTTCTTTGCAAAATACTTCCAGCATTGCTGCCTGTTTTTCCAGTTCCTTATTCAGCCTTTCAACATATTCCTTATAAATAGAGTTGCCACTGTTTTCAAACATACAAGCAAACTTTTCTATTTTCACCAGAACCATATTTTTTCCTTCAATTTTATCCCGCAACGCACGGAATGCCATGTGAGTCCTGATCATTAACCGCTGGAGTTCTTCGTTCTGTAATTGGGAAAATAGTGAAATATTGTTTTTATAGACGGTGAAGTGTTCCTGTTTAAGGATCAGAGAAACCTCATTTTTTCTTCTGAATATTGTTCTTCAATAATATTCAGAGATTGCTTATAACTCGCCCAGAATCCTTCAAATTCCAGCTTCACAGCGCGCAGTGCGTTTCTGAGTATTTTCTGCTCCTTTTTCTTCAGGGATTCTTGTTGCCAGCGATAAGAAAACCAACCGCCAAGAAGAGTAAAAATCCCGCCAGCTACAGCACCAGCGATTGCGGCCCAAAAATTATCCATAATCATCCTATTGTTAGAGTCGCTTTATCATACCGTTACCGCCTCAATCCTGCTTTAGTGATCACGTCTGCAAAACCGGCACACATAATCTTTGAATCAAACACAACTTTCTCTTTGGCTTTATCATTCCCCACCACACCCAAAGAAGCGTTACAGTAAAAATGAAAAAACAACCTCTTCTGATAACAAAAAAAATGCGGCAGGTTGCTTGCCTGCCGCATTTTTCGCAATCAGCGTCCTAAACCTGCTTATGCGCTGCCTTTCCTTTTTTCACCGCAGTACGGGCAGAAAGTAAAGCTGTCTGCCGGCAGCGGTTTGCCGCAGGAATCGCAGCTTGCCGGAACCGGCCCCAGCTCAACAATCAGCTCGCCTTCACGGACAGGAATCATCTGCTTGGTTTCGCTGTAGTTGGCTGTCTTCAGCACACGCTTGACCACCCCATCCATCGGCGAAAGTACCGCTTTTTCCTGCTTCATGATGGAAATATTAAAGAGGTCATCCCCTTTCTTCACCGTCTGCCCAGGGGTGACATAGGTCACCCACAAATCGCCATTACTTGGCGCAGCCACATGGTACGGATTATCCGGATCAGCCTTGGCAACATTGCCTTTGCCGCCTGCGCCTGCCTTGGCCACCTGCACTTCGGAACTCATAATTTCCGAATCCAGCACATAACGGACAATGGAAAAACCGTTTTCATCCGGTTCGCGGATACTCAACAGGGAAAGGCTGTGTGGTTTTCCCTGGCTGTCCAGGAAATTCAGCTCCTCACCCGGCTCCATCCCCTCAAACCAGACATCCAGCGGAATATTGTTTGGGTTACCGTAATTCAGGCGGAAATCAAACATCTTCAGCGCATCAGCCGGATGGTTCAAATACAAAAGCAGCTCATCCCTGGTCGGTTCCCGATGCAAATGCTCATGGAGAGCAACACGCTCGGCGTCAAAATCAATCTCCGGCAGGAAATCCAGCGGTGAATGCTCGGTCCGCCGGGCAATCATGTTTTTCCAGTCCTCGCCGAACGCACTTTGATACACCCAGTCCGCCGGGAAACCAAGCGGCAGCTTGCCGTATTCGCCCAGCAACAGGCTTCTGAAAGCATCGTTGCAATCGCGATAAATCATCAGGCGCGCTTCTTTTTTCTCCGGTGGAATTTCATCCTCTGGGC
The DNA here is from genome assembly GCA_023667225.1 of Oxalobacter formigenes. Lineage (GTDB taxonomy): Bacteria > Pseudomonadota > Gammaproteobacteria > Burkholderiales > Burkholderiaceae_D > Oxalobacter > Oxalobacter formigenes_C. The sequence continues at coordinate 2,210 of JAMPAN010000023.1, forward strand.
GGCCTGCCACAAACTCCAGCACTTCCAGCAAATCCCGCACCGCATTATCCCCGCCGCGCCGGTATGCGCCCGTAACCGCCAGGAAAGCCGTATTCCAGGTAATTTGCGAACCCGGCGTCACATCATGGTAATGAACAATCTGCCTTGCGCCAGCCAGGAAACGCAGCATTTGCGGCAGCAGATGGATATACCCCTGGTTCAGTGCGCCCTGCTGTGAAGAAGAAGTCGCGCCGCCCGGCATGCCGTGGCGCACAACATCGTAATCAATGCCCTGGAAATATGGCGTGGTATAACGATCATAGTAGGGCATGATTTGCTTGAGCACAAAATTGCCTTCCCGCAGCATATACTGGTTCAGGTTGGTCTTCATGCCCAGCTCTTCCAGATAGGCGGCTGTGGAAAGCACTTCGCCCTGGCCATACCAGCGCATAGCCGCACCCATGGAAGTATCAATAATATGCGCGCCAGCCTTGGCAGCCTCCGCCACAGCAGGAACAAACAGGCCGTCCGTGTAATGGCGGTGATGGTGGAGCACCAGATCCGGCCATTTCTTGCGCAGGGCCGTCACCAGATCACGCATGAAATGCGGCGGGCAATTGCCGGCCATATCTTTTAAGCCCAGGATAATATTCCGGGAAGCCTCAGCCAGATCCACGCCCATAATTTGCGCAGTCTGGCTCAAAATTTCTTCCGTCACGCCCAGATAGTGATCAACCGTAAAGCCGCGGCCGTAGCTGAGCGACAGAGAAGGTTCAAACACCACGCTCGGCGTATGCAAAATCACCTCGGCAAACGGCTTCATGTTCTCAATGTGGTTCAGGAAGTCGAAGCTGCGGATAACATGGAAATCCTCGCAGATTTTTTCCGCTGTAGCATGCATGAGATTGCGCGGCTGCGGCCGGTACCCCAGAACATTGGTCGAGCGGATAAGAATCTGCTTCATGGTCTTCGGGGCAATCCGGTTCATTTCCTTGGACTCAACAAAAGGCGAGGTCATATTGGCCATCATGTTGACGTGGAAATGCGCGCCACCGCCTGTTTCCAGCGAGAAAAAGCCGCAGTTGTCCAGATACGGCACCACCAGCAAATCTTCAGCCAGGCGGAAACGGTTGCCGCTGTTGGACTGGGTATTATCCCTTGTTGTCGTATCCGTGAAATGCACATAGCCCGAATCGCGGATATAGGAAAGCAGCGCCTTCCTGTCGCCGCGCGGGTAAGGAGAAGGCGCCTGGCGGACAGCTTCCGGAATCGGCGGCAGCACCGGCGAGAACTTATCCATGCGCGGCGTTGTGCGCGTGCGGTACTCGCCAAGCTGCACAAAACGGTTGTAGCCCAAAGCAGAAATATCCGCAATCAGGCGCGCAGTACGTTCGGATTCGCGCGCGGCATCCGTATAATCCATCAAATCCGGATGAGCAGCAATAAAACGCGTATCGCATTCACCCTGGCGGAACAGGGGATGCCTAATCACCTCGCGATAAAAAGGAATCGTGGTCTTGACCCCGGCCACCGTATATTCGCTCAGCGCCCGTTCCATAATACCCAGCACTTTTTCCCACTCATGTGCATAAGTAATCAACAGCGTACCGGCAGAATCGTAATTGGAAGGAAACTCATAACCCGCGCTCATATTGGAATCAATCCGCACACCAGGGCCGCCGGGAGAAACATAACGGCTGATCAGCCCGGCATTGGGAGAAAAGCCCTTTTGCGGATCCTCGCAGTTGATACGCACCTGCATGGCATGGTGGAAAGGCTGGGTGTTTTCCTCGTTAAAACGCAACTCGCTGCCAAAGGCAATGGCAATCTGTTCTTCCACCAGGTCAATACCGTAGCGGCATTCCGTAATACCGTGTTCAACCTGCAAGCGGGTATTCACCTCAATCAGGTACGGCTGCCCTTCGGAAGTCACAAGGAATTCGACAGTCGCCAGAGAATAATACCCCACCGCCTTCACCAGCCTGCGGGCATATCCCTTCAGAGTCTCGCGCAATTCCGGCGTCATCATCACCCACGGCGAAGGAGTAATTTCCACCAGCTTCTGGTTATTGCGTTGCAGGCTGCAATCCCGCTCGTCAAAAGCAAACACATTGCCGTATTTGTCGGCAATTACCTGGATCTCAATATGGCGCACATTGCGCAGGAATTTTTCAACATAAACACGGGGATTGCCGAAAGAAGCCTGCGCCATGGTGGAAGCCTTGAAAAAAGCATCTTCCAGCCCGGCTTCGTCATGCACCTCGAAAATACCCCGGCCGCCGCCGCCGCCTTCAGCCTTGAGCATAATGGGAAAGCCGATCTCAAGCGCATTGCGGCGCGCTTCCGGCACATCCACTGCGCCGTCCGAACCGGGAACCACCGGAATATTGAGCTTCTTGGCCAGCGCACGCACCTGCACCTTGTTGCCGAGCAGCCGCATGGGTTCCTGTTCCGCACCAATGAAAAGCACCCCTTCTTCCTTGCAGATACGGGGGAAATTCTCATCTTCGGAAGCAAAACCCCAGCCCGGGTGAATAGCGGCAATACCCCTCTGCTTCGCAAGCTTGACAATCCGTTCAACATCCAGATAAGCACGCGGATCCTCACCCAGGAGCAACAGCTCCTGCGCAGCCGAGGCGGCAGGAGCCGTCTTGTCAATGTTCGTCGCAGTCATCACAGCAACCGCGCCAAAACTCTCACGAATAGAGCGACAGATTCGTCGGGCCGGGATACCCCGGTTGGCTACCAGAATAGCCTTTCCCTTCAATTCTTTCACCACCTGCTCAAACGTCTTTCTGGACATCCTTTTTCCTCTCCCAAAACCGACCGCCGCACATGCCGGCACACGGCAAAAACAACAACTGCCAGACAAAAAAATCAACCCCGCGCCAGGCTCCCGCCAAAAATCTCGCAAACACTGCCTTTACCAGTCTCCACAAGCGCCCCTCCCCGGGGGCCTACGCCCCTTAACCAGCCATTAAGCAAAATGCCGTTGTGGTCAGAAACGGTAACTGCTTCTCCCTTCCATGCAAGAAACGCATCAGCCAGATCAGGCAGTGTTTCCGCCGCCAATTGCGCAAACGATTGACTATACGCAAAAATCAGCTCCTTTACAAGTGTCTGCCAAAAGGCAAAAGGCGACTGCAAAAAAGGCTCTCCGTTAGCCGATAGCAGCAACCCGGCCGGCACAGCTCTTTCACGCCGCAGCAAGCCGGCATCCGGCAGCACACGAAGATTCACCCCTACCCCGGCCAGCCTCACCCCGTCTTTTTCCTCAATCAGAATCCCCGCCGCCTTCGCCTCCTCCCTGTTCAACAAATCATTGGGCCATTTCAGCCTAAGCGGATATCCGAGGCGGGAAAGCGCTGCCGCCAGTAAAACGCCAGTTGCCACCGCCGCCGCATCAGAGCGGAAAAGCGCCGAATCCGGCAGGCGAAAAGTGGCATAGAGATTGCCGCGTGGCGATTGCCAGTGCCGGCGAAACTGCCCCCTGCCCGCTGTCTGCGAAGCCGCCAGCACCGCACCCCACGAAGGCAAAAGCCCCTGCTGCGCCAAACGGTGGCCGACAGCAAAAGTCGATGTCACCTCATCACATAAAAAAACAGGTGCCGGCACCGCAAAAAAGGCCGCCGCAGACTGCGCCGAATCGGGCAGCGCCTCCCCAAGCAGCGCTTCCTTGCCAAAAAGCGCCTCAAAGGGAAACGGCATGGCATCGCCATCCAGTCCCTTTGCCAAAGCAACACACCCGGCCTTAACCGGGGCATCCGGCAACGAATCCGGCAAAAAAGGACAAAGCGAAAAAGCGCAAGACATGAATATGCCAACCTGAACAAACAGCCAATCCGGCAGCAAGGATAAAAACCAGTCCTGATTATAAGCGCTATCGCAACAACAAATGCCCGGCTGGCAAAGGTTTTTCGCTTTCCTGCACGACAAACAACGCCAGCCAGGCTGGTCTGCCTAAAAGCGCATTCCAGCCAGCCGTATTTTTTGATAAGCTGGCCGGTACTGATCTGCCCGCATAAAAAGGAGCCGTCTTATCGCACCAGGCAAGGCAAACTGCCGCTGGCATTTCCCTGTCAAAACAGATCTCCCATTAACAACCACCCAGAGAAAAAACATGAAACGAATCGCCTGCTTTATCCTCGCCATGCTGGCCTCATGCGCGGCATTTGCCCAGGCAAACCAGCCCGCCAGCCTGGCATCAGTCGAAAAACTGCTGGATATCACCCATGCCGGACAAACGCACCAGGCCACCGTACAGGAAATGACACAGATAATCGAGCAATCCACCCGGCAAACCCTGCACCGCGTGCCGCCTGCCCGACAGGAAAAATTCCGGCAAACCATGTCCCGGCTGGATACTATTGTCCGGGAAGAAATGAACTGGGAAAAAATCAAACCCCAATATATCCGGATTTATGCCGAAACCTTCACCCAGAAGGAAGTGGACGACCTGATGGCTTTTTACCAAACCCCGTCAGGACAATCCTTCATAAAAAAACAGCCTGAAGTCACCCGGAAAACTTCCGCCCTTTCCCAGGAAAAAATGGAAATAATGATGAAACGCCTCTCGCAAGTCATGCAGGAAATCATGGCAAACAAATAATAAGCCGCATTTCCCCTGCTTTTGCCAGGCAGCAGAACCCGAAGAAACGGGTTCTGCTTTTTTGTACCGGAAAAGAAAACAGCAAGTGTGGTAAAGAAATACGGTAAAAACTCTTTTTATAGCGGCGAATCAATCAAGCGGCTGCGGTTTGTCAGGCACCTCGCCCACATTGTCAGGCTGGCAGTAAATCTCCCAGCTGCCCGGCGAATAATGAAAATCCCCTTCCGCAAACACCGCTTTTTTCCCCAGGTACCTGCCATTGCTTTCCTTCAGGCTGTATTGATAGCACAATACACTGCCATCAATATTCGTCTTGACATCATCAACCCTGAAAGCAGCCGGATCCGCCACGCCGGTTTTCAACAGGAAAGTAGCCGACATCATGCGCTGGTGGATTTTCTCCGCACGCCGGATATCTTCCACCTCCTCATGGGTAGGGACTTTTTCCTGGCTCCGCTTGTATATCATCCCCCCCATACAGGCAGCCAGCACAATCAAAACGCCAACCATTATCCATGTCACCCGCCGGCTCTTTTTCGGTCCCAGCGAATCACAATGCGGACACTTGTCCGCTGTTTCAATCACATCCTTCTTGCAAACCCTGCATTTCACCAATGTCATGGAAAAACATCCCGTTACACTTTTTTCACCGCCTCCGGAAAAACGGCAAATACGGCAGGTCGATTCCTGCAACAACACACCATCCCGGCACAGCCAGGTTCAAACAAAAAACAAAAGCGAAAAAACACCCCGCAAAAAACATGCCTGGTCCAAGGCAAACCCTTTCCAAAAACAAACGGGGCAGCGCCTGGTCAGTGCATATTCTGAAACCGGCGGCTCATTCCCTGCCTGCTGCCGGTTTCCTTTTTCTTCCTTTTTTGCCCCGGCACATCACACGGCTGTTTTTTGAGTTGGGCAATCCGCCTTTCACGGAACAGGTTCAACTCGTAACTGACCTGTTCATACAACTGCAGCGTTTTGGTCATTTTGCCACCATCCCTTTTCCTGCCGGCCATTGCGCCGGCCGGCAGCCTGCCTTCCCTAAAACCGGATAGGCGTCGATCCCCATATTTCCTTCGCATATTCCGCGATAGTGCGGTCAGACGAGAAATACCCCATATTGGCAATATTATGAATAGCCTTTTTATCCCACCGCACAGACTGGCGGTAAAGCGTATCCACCTGCTCCTGGGTGGCAATATAGCTTTCATAATCAGCCAGCAGCATATAACGATCGCCGTAATTGATCAGCGAATCATAAATTGCCCTGAAGCGTCCGGGATCATTCGGAGAGAAGAAGCCGTCCCGAATCTGGTCAAGCGCCATTTTCAGCTCCGGATTCCTTTCATAAATATCCCTCGGCTGGTAATGGAGGCGGAGATCTTCTATCTGTTCGGCTGTATTGCCAAAAATGAAAATATTATCCGCGCCGACCTTCTCCATAATTTCAATATTGGCGCCGTCCAGCGTCCCCATCGTCAGTGCGCCATTGACAGCTAGCTTCATATTGCCGGTCCCGGAAGCCTCCGTCCCCGCCATGGATATCTGCTGCGAAAGGTCGGCGGCAGGAATAATCATTTCCGCCAGGCTTACGCCATAGTTGGGAATGAAAACCACTTTCAGCTTGTTGCCGACATTGGGGTCGTTATTAACCTTGGCGGCAACATCATTGATCAGCTTGATAATATCCTTCGCCATCTGGTAGGCAGAAGCCGCCTTGCCGGCAAAAATAACCGAACGCGGCACCCAGTTAACTTCCGGATTGGCCACAATCCGGTTATAGCGGGTAATCACATGCAGCACATTGAGCAGCTGCCGTTTGTATTCATGAATCCGCTTGATCTGCACATCAAACAGGGAATCCAGATTCAGTTCCACATTCACATTGTTGCGAACCCACCGCGCCAGCCGCTGCTTGTTCTGCCGCTTGATAGCCCGGAAAGCCGTAATGAAACGCTCGTCTGATTCCAGGGAATTGATCTGCCCCAGCTGCTCGAAATCCACCCGCCAGTTCTTGCCGACATGATTGTCAATCAACTGAGAAAGCAGCGGATTGGCCTGTGAAACCCAGCGGCGCGGCGTAATGCCGTTGGTAATATTCATGAAACGATCCGGGAAAATCTTGGCAAAATCCGCAAAAATGGATTGCTTCATCAGCTCGGAATGCAACTTGGAAACCCCGTTGACCTTGTGGCTGGCCACCACAGCCAGATAAGCCATGCGAACGCGCCGTTCCCCTGTTTCATCAATCAGCGATATCCGGCGCATCAACTCACTGTCATTGCCGAATTTTTCAGCAGTCCGGGAAAGAAACTCATTATTGATATCAAAAATAATCATGAGGTGACGCGGCAGAACCCGACCGATCAGATCAAGCGGCCAGGTTTCAAGCGCCTCGCTCATCAGCGTATGGTTGGTATAAGAGAAAATCCGCTGGGTCAGCGACCAGGCATGATCCCAGCGCAAGCCCTGTTCATCTACCAGAATACGCATCAGCTCTGGCACAGCCAGGACCGGATGGGTATCATTCAGGTGGATAGACATGCTTTCCGCCAGGTCATCAAAACTGGAATGATTCAGCTGATGGCGGCGGATCATGTCCTGTATGCTGGCAGAAACAAAGAAATATTCCTGGCGCAGGCGCAATTCCTTCCCGTGCGGAGTTGAATCATCCGGATACAAAACGCGCGTAATATTTTCCGACATATTCTTGGATTCAACAGCGCTGGAATAATTGCCCTGGTTAAAATCAGCCAGGTTGATCTCGGATGCTGCCTTGGCAGACCACAGCCTGAGCGTGGTAGCGCATTCCGTCCCGTAACCGGGGATAATCGTGTCGTAGGCCATAGCCAGTACGCTGTGCGTATCTACCCACCGGGCCCTTCCCCCTTCCTGGCGGATATGCCCGCCATAACGGACATGGAACTGAACTTCCGGGCGGGGGAACTCCCAGGGATTGCCCCTGGTCAGCAGCCAGTAGTCAGGGGTTTCAACCTGGTAGCCGTCAATAATTTCCTGCTTGAACATCCCGTATTCATAACGGATGCCATATCCCATATTCGGCAGGTTCAGCGTTGCCATGGAATCCAGGAAACAGGCAGCCAGGCGGCCCAGACCGCCGTTTCCCAGCGCCGCATCCGGCTCATGGTTGGAAATTTCTTCCATATCAACGGCCAGATCCTGCAAGGCCTTTTTCATGTCTTCGCCGATATCCAGCGCCTGAAGTGCATTGTGGAAAGTGCGCCCGATCAGAAATTCCATGGAAAGATAATAAACCATCTTGGAATTCTGCTCATAGTAAGCCCTGGCTGTCCGCATCCAGCGCTCGACAAGCCGGTTTCTGACAGCCAGTTCCGCCGCCAAAAGCCAGTCCCCGCGGGTAGCATTTAGCGGAATCTTGGCAGAACGATAGCGCAGGTTATTGGATATGGAACGCTTTAGCGCCTCCACATCACTGGCTAGAAATCCTTCCTGTTCCGAACGAATATCACCCATAGCGATTCTCCCATGAAGCGTGAAAGGAATGGCCCGGCCTGGTCCAGGGCATCCCCATCCTGGAACACCCGCAAAAGCAAAACCTGCCCGGCATAGCAGGCCTGAAACCCTTGAAATCCTATTTTTCCAATATACCCTTACAGGCAGCCCTTTGGCAAGTTTAGGTCCATGCGCCGCTGCCTCCCTGGCTGCCTGCCGTATTTACATTACAACATCCTCATACAATTTTCTGTACTGCTCGGCAGAATGCTTCCAGCTCAAATGCAGCCGCATCCCCTGCCGTTGAACAGCACGCCACTGGCGCGGCTCGTCAAAAAGCGCAAAAGCGCGTCCAATCGCCCATTCTATGGCAGGCACATCAAAATCATTAAAAACAAAACCGGTTGCCGTCCTGTTCTGCAAATTCTCCTCGGAACAATCCGTTACCGAATCCGCCAGGCCGCCCACCCGGTGTACCAAAGGCAGCGTACCGTAGCGCAGCCCGTAAAACTGGGTCAGCCCGCAAGGTTCGTAGCGCGAAGGCACCATAATCACATCACTCCCGGCAATCACCCGGTGCGCCAGCTGTTCGTCATACCCGATCCGCACAGCCACCTGCTGCGGAAAACGGCGGGCATAATCAGCAAAAGCACTTTCAAGATGGTACTCGCCATTACCGACAACCACAATCTGCCCCTGCTTTTCCAGCAACCTGTTCATGGCCCCCAAAACCAGATTCAGGCCCTTTTGCGAGGCAAAACGGCTTACCACGCAAAAAAGCGGCGCTGCCGTCTGAAAAGACAATCCCATCTCCTGCTGCAAAGCCAGCCTGCACTGTTTTTTCCCGCTAATGGAACGGGCATTGTACGTCTGTGCCAGCGCAGCGTCCGTTGCCGGATTCCAGACAGTAATATCAATACCGTTCAAAATACCGGTGATATCCCCGCTCCGCTTTTGGACAACCCCGCCAAGCCCGCACGACTGCTCGCCATCGTGTATTTCCCTGGCATAAGTCGGGCTGACCGTTGTAATCTTGTCGGCATAGGCAAGGCCGGCTTTCAGAAAAGAAACCTGATCATAAAACTCCACGCCCTCCGGCGAAAACATATAACCTGGGAGATCCAGCTCGCCAAAAAGACAGGCGGGAAAATTGCCCTGATAAGCCATGTTGTGGATAGTAAAAACCGTTCCCGCCAATTTTTGCCCCCTGTGCCATTCCATCGACCGCAAATAGGCAAACGCCATGCCCGCATGCCAGTCATGCCCATGTATGATCTGGGGCCGCCAGAAAAAATCAAACCCTTCCGCCAGGCGCGCGGCCGTCCAGCCAAGCAGGGCAAAGCGGCGATGATTGTCGCCATACGGCTGGCTGTAAATATCAATATAGGGATTGCCGGGACGATCATACAATCCAGGCGCATCAATATAATAAACAGGCAATCCGGACTGCGGCAATTTGCCATAGAAAAGGCGAAGGGAATGCGCACCAAAACGGGGCGGCAGCTCCGCCACCAGATGCTTCTCGCCAATATGATGAACAAAAGCGGGAAATCCCGGCACCAGCATCCGGGCATCGCACCCCTTCCTGGCCAGCGCAACCGGCAGCGCCCCGGTCACATCAGCCAGCCCGCCGGTTTTCAGGTAAGGAAAAATCTCGCTGCATACATGCAGCACCCGCAATCTGTGTCTTTTTGTCTTCACTTGTTTTCCCTGGCTGCTTATCCGTCATGACGCAGCTGCGCCAGCATACTTTCTGTCACCAGCACCACGCCGTTTGGCGTCCGGTAAAAACGCTGTGCATCCTGCTCATGGTTTTCGCCAATCACCATACCTTCCGGAATCCGGCATCCCCGGTCAATCACCACGCGTTTTAAACGCGCACCCTGGCCTATTTCCACGCTCGGCAGCACAACGCACTGATCCATATTGCAAAAAGGATTGACTCTCACCTTGGAAAACAGGAGGGTATTGGATACCCGCGAACCGCACACAATACACCCGCCCGATACCATTGTATTGGACATGACCCCGTCCATCCCGTGCGGGTCAGGCACAAACTTCGCCGGTGGCTCCTGCTCCTGGTAAGTCCAGATCGGCCAATCCCCATCATAAAGATTCAGCTCCGGCATATTGGAAGTCAAATCCATATTGGCCGACCAGAAAGCATCAACCGTTCCCACATCCCGCCAGTATGGCCTCACAATACTCGAAGACGGCACGCACGACATACTGAAATAGTGTGCCGAAGCCTCGCCTGCCTTCACCACCTTGGGAATAATATCCTTGCCGAAATCATGGGATGATTCCGTATCTTCTGCATCCAGCGCCAGCATCCCGTACAGGTAATCGGCATTGAAAACATAAATCCCCATGCTGGCCAGCGCCATCTCCGGATTACCCGGCATCCCCGGCGGATTTTCCGGCTTTTCCATAAAACTGGTAATTTTCCGGTCTTCATCAACTGCCATCACACCAAAAGCCGAGGCATCTGCACGGGGCACCTCAACGCAGGCAACCGTACACATACACTTTCTTTCTGCATGATCCAAAAGCAGCTGCGAATAATCCATCTTGTAAACATGGTCGCCCGCCAGCACCAGAACATAATCCGCCTGATAGGAGCGTAAAATTCCCATATTCTGGGAAACCGCATCGGCCGTTCCCCGATACCACATCTCTGAATCCATCTGCTGGCCGGCCGGCATCAGGTCAATAAACTCGTTTTGTTCGCCCCGCAAAAAATTCCAGCCGCGCTGCAAGTGGCGTATCAGGGAATGCGGCTGATATTGCGTAACCACCCCGATCCGGCGAATACCGGAATTGATGCAATTGGAAAGAGCAAAATCAATAATGCGGAACTTGCCGCCAAAATAAACCGCAGGTTTGGCGCGCATATCGGTCAACTGTTTCAGGCGGCTTCCCCGCCCGCCTGCCAGCACCAGGGCAATAGTCCTTTTCGGAAGTTGGTTCGCCAGCAGCAATTTATTTACTACCAATTTCATATCCCCCCCCGTATCTTTTTTCAAACGTTTTGTCAAGCTGTTTATTAATCAGGTAATCACTGTCGGTTTCTCCATGCCGGTATAATCCCGGATAGCCGCCACCTCCGAGGCAATACCAATCAAATCGGACAAAGCTGCCTGCGGATCCAGGCCATGCCGCTCCGGATTGGGTTCATACTGGTCAAAATACACGCGTAATGTCGCCCCCACCGTACCCGTTCCCGACAGGCGGAAAACAATACGGGAAGCATCGGCAAACAAAAGGCGGATACCCTGCTTCTGCGAAACCGAACCATCAACCGGATCAACGTAGCTGAAATCATCTGCCCGTTCAATCACCCGATTTCCGAAACGCCTGCCGGCCAAAGAGGGCAGCTGCCGTCTTAAAGCCGACATCAGCGCCTGTGCCTGCTGCGCATCGACATGCTCATAGTCATGCCGGGAATAATAATTGCGGCCATACCGCTGCCAGTGTGCCGCAACCAGCGCATTGACCGAAAGCCCGGTTGCCGCCACCAGATTCAGCCAGAAAAGAATCGCCCAAAGTCCGTCCTTTTCCCGTATATGGACAGAGCTGGTTCCATAACTCTCTTCCCCGCACAGCGTAATTTTCCCGGCATCCATCAGATTGCCGAAAAACTTCCATCCTGTCGGCGTCTCATAGCAGGGCACATTGAGCGCGGCGGCGACCTTGTCAACCGCAGCAGAAGTCGGCATGGAACGCGCCACGCCGCAAATACCTTTTTTATACCCCGGAACAAGTGCCGCATTGGCTGCCAAAACAGCCAGGCTGTCCGAAGGAGAAACAGCAAGCCCGCGTCCCACAATCATATTGCGGTCGGCATCCCCGTCAGTTGCCGCGCCAAAATCCGGCGCATCTGGGCCATTCATGCAATCAATCAAATCACGCGCATTCGCCGGGTTGGGGTCGGGATGCAGCCCGCCAAAATCCTCAAGCGGCGCGGCATTAACCACAGTACCGGCCGGCGCACCCAGCTCGCCTTCAATAATCCGGCGGGCATACGGTCCGCAAACCGCATTCATGGCGTCAAACCGCAATCTGAAACCGCCTTTGAAAAGCGCGCTGATCGCATCAAAATCAAAAATGGAGCGCATCAGCCCGGCATAATCCGAGACAGAATCAATCACCTCAATTTCCATCTCTTCCATCGTTGCCTTGCCGGTAACACTCAGGTCAACCGGCGGCATATCGCTGATCAAATAACGGGAAACCGTTTGCGTACAGGCATAAATAGCCTGGGTCACCTTTTCGGGAGCCGGCCCGCCGTTGCCAATATTGTATTTGACGCCAAAATCCCCGTCTGGCCCGCCGGGATTATGGCTGGCAGATAAAATAATGCCGCCGTCCGCGCCATATTTCCTGATCAGGCAGCTGGCTGCCGGAGTAGAAAGAATACCGTTTTGCCCAACCAGCACCTTCCCCCACCCGTTGGCGGCGGCCATGCGCAAAATAGTCTGGAGAGCCGCCCGGTTATGGAAACGGCCATCGCCGCCCAAAACCAGCATTTTCCCCGTGCAGGAACCGAGAGAATCAAAAATCGACTGGACAAAGTTTTCCAGGTAGTGCGGCTGCCTGAAAACCTCCACCTTTTTGCGCAGGCCCGATGTGCCGGGTTCCTGCCCCGCTATCGGCTTCGTTGATATTGTCTGAACAGCCATCTTCATCTCCTGTATCAGAAACAATCGGCTTTTGCCTTGTCAGCCGCATGGCGTTAACCTGCATTCCATGCGTGAAACCGCTTCCTGATTCTATCTTATCAAGATTAATGGGGAATCGCCAGCAATATGGTGTAAGGATGCAACAGCACCTGAAACTCCATGTACATTCCCTTTTCCATTTCACCCTGCGTATCCAGCTCAAGTTGCCAGCGGCCGCCAGGCAGCTTGAAAATCACTTCCTGGGCCGAAGCATTCATCAAAATCAGGCAATCGCGCGAAGCGCCGTTAGTCCGGATAAGCGCCCCCATGCAATAACAGCTTTTGTTATTCCATACCTCCCCAGCTATCTCGCCGCCCGAAGAAGACAGCCATTGAATCGTAAAATCCGAATCCGTCCGCCTGCCCGGTTCCGCCTCAAACCACCTGGCATAACCCAGCGCCGGATACTGCTTGCGCAGTCTGATCAGCTCGCAAACAAATTCTGTAAACTCTCCGTCAGCCTCGGCCCAGTTCAGCCAGGTTGTCTCATTATCCTGGCAATAGGCATTATTGTTTCCCTGCTGGGTCTGTCCCATCTCATCGCCTGCCAAAAGCATGGGCGTTCCCTGTGAAAACAGGAGCGTCGCCATCATGGCTCGCTTGTATTGCCGCCGCAGCGTATTGATAGCAGCGCTGGTAGCCGGCCCCTCAATACCGCAATTCCAGCTGTGATTCCGGTTGTGCCCATCCCGGTTGTCTTCCCCGTTCGCCTCATTGTGCTTATGGTTATAACTCACCAGATCCTGCAAGGTAAACCCGTCATGAGCCGTAATGAAATTGACAGAAGCCGAAGGCAGGCGGCCTTCCCGCCCGAAAATATCGCTTGAGCCGGCAAAACGCCGGGTAAACTCCCCCAAAGTCGGCCACTGATGAAGCCAGAACGCCCGCATCGTATCCCGGTAAACATCGTTCCACTCCAGCCAGCCATTCGGGAAATGCCCCAGCTGGTAGCCGTTCGGCCCCAAATCCCACGGCTCGGCAATCTTCTTGACCCGCGACAAGACCGGATCCTGCATCAGCGCCGTGAAAAAACCGGCCGTTACCGAATAAGCCTCTTTTTCCCTTCCCAGTATAGGCGCCAGATCAAAACGGAAACCGTCAACCTGCATTTCCTCCACCCAGTACCGCAATGAATCCATCACCATTTGCAAAACCCGCGGATGTCCCAGATTCAGGCAATTTCCGCAGCCGGCCCAATCTATATATTCCGCCCGGTTTTCCGGACTCAGGTGATAATAAACCGCATTGTCAATTCCCTTAAAGCTCAACACAGGGCCGCCTTTGCCGCCCTCAACCGTATGGTTGTAAACAACATCCAGAATCACCTCAATACCCCGGCTGTGCAGCGCTTTTACCATATCGCGGAATTCCGAAACCGGCGTCGTTCCTTCCCGGCCAGACCAGTAACGGTTTTCCGGCGCAAAAAAACCGATAGTGGCATATCCCCAGTAATTGCTTAACCCCATCTCTGTCAGGCGGAGCTCGTCCCCGTGCACCTGAACCGGCAGCAGGCTGATAGAAGTAATGCCCAGCTTCTCCAGATAATCCAGCACCGCCGGATGAGCCATACCGGCATACGTTCCCCTTATTGCTTCAGGCACATCAGGGTGCCGCATCGTAAATCCCTTCACATGGGCCTCATAAAGCACCATATCCGCCGTCGGGACAGCAGGGCGCGCCACCCCTTCCCAGTCATATTCCTCATGAACCACCTGCCCTTTCAGGGCAAAAGCAGCCGTATCATCCGGGCAATCATCCCGAAACGCCGCTCCCCCCCCAAACCGGCCGACAACCCGGCGGGCATACGGATCCAAAAGCAGTTTGGAAGGATTAAACCGGTGCCCTTCCTCAGGCTTATACGGTCCGCTCACGCGATACCCGTATATCAGCCCCGGCTTTGCCTCCGGCAGATAACCATGCCAGATGCCTTCCTCGCAAGCCGACATCAGGTAACGCCCGGTTTCTTTTTTGCCCGATTCATCAAAAAGGCACAGCGCCACAAACTCGGCATTGGGAGCCGCCAGCGCAAAATTAACACCCTTGCCGTCCCATTGCGCACCCAGCAGCAAATGCGAACCCGGCATCAATTTGTCCAGATCACGAAAAGTCATGGTTTACTCCTTTTTGATGAACATACAGGCCGCCAGCGGCGGCACCGTGATTTCCAGCGAAAAGTCCCGGTGGTTGGACCATACCGGCTGCGCTTGCAGCTCGCTGTTATGCACCCCGCTTCCCCCATAAATATGGGCGTCGGTATTGATAATTTCGCGATAAATCCCCGCTTCCGGCACACCGATGCGATATCCGTAACGCGGCACGGGAGTAAAGTTGCACACCACAATCACAAACCGCCCTTCGTCATCCCGGCGCAAAAAAGACAAAACAGAGTGCTCGGCATCCTCATGGATAATCCATTCAAATCCCGCCGGATCAAAATCCAGCCTGTGCAAGGCAGGATAAGCCGTATAAACCGCATTGAGATCACGAATTAAGCGCTGCAAACCGGCATGAAACGGATACCGGAGCAAATCCCACTCAATACTGCCGGTGGCATTCCATTCCGAATACTGCCCTATCTCGCCCCCCATAAACAGCAGCTTTTTCCCCGGATGCCCCCACATAAAACCGTAATAACAGCGCAAATTGGCAAAACGCTGCCACTCATCCCCCGGCATCTTGCCGATAAGCGACGCTTTGCAATGCACCACCTCGTCATGGGAAAGCGGCAAAATGAAATTCTCGGAAAACGCATACATCATCCCGAAGCGCATTTTGTCCTGGTGGTATTTCCGGTTAATCGGATCTTCCCGCATATAAGCAAGCGTATCGTTCATCCACCCCAGATTCCATTTGTAATGAAACCCCAGGCCGCCGGCCTCAACCGGCCGGGACACACCGGGAAAACTGGTGGACTCTTCCGCCATAGTGACAGCTTCCTTCCGCTGCGTGCGCACCATCTCGTTCATTTTCTGCAAAAAAGCGATAGCCTCCAGATTTTCCCGCCCGCCGTACTGATTGGGAATCCACTGGCCGGGCGCGCGGCTGTAATCCCGGTAAAGCATGGAAGCCACCGCATCCACCCGCAGGCCGTCAATACCGTAACGTTCAATCCAGTAAAGCGCATTTCCCACCAGATAATTGCAGACCTCCCGTCTGCCATAGTTATAGATAATGCTGCCCCAGTCCTGGTGTACCCCCTCCCTGGGATCTTCATGCTCATAAAGGCTCGTGCCGTCAAAACGGTACAGCCCGTGCGAATCGGCCGGGAAATGGGCCGGCACCCAATCCAGGATAACGCCAATCCCTTGGTCATGCGCCGCTTTGACAAAATCGCGGAATTCATCCGGCGTGCCAAAACGGGAAGTCACCGCATACAGCCCCACAGGCTGATACCCCCATGAACCGTCATGCGGATGCTCGGATATAGGCAAAAGCTCAACATGAGTAAACCCCAGATCCTTTACATACGGAATAAGCTGTTCGGCCAGCTCACGGTACGTCAGCCACTCCCAGCCGTTCTTTTTGCGCCAAGAACCCGGATGCACCTCATAAATACTGATAGGCGCATCTGCCGCATTGGCCTTTTTGCGGTCAGCGCGGGAAGGATAAACATCAGGCAGACGATGAACAATAGAAGCCGTATTCGGCCGCATTTCGGCACGAAAAGCAAACGGATCGGATTTCAGGATAACCTCGCCGGAACGGGTCTTGATTTCATACTTGTATAAATCGCCCGGCATCAGGTGAGGAATAAAAATTTCCCAGACACCGCATTCCACCCGGTAACGCATCATGTGGCGGCGCCCGTCCCAGTTATTGAAATTGCCCACAACCGATACCCGCCTGGCGTGGGGAGCCCATACAGCAAACGTAACACCCTCCACCCCTTCAAAACTCCGGGGATGCGCCCCCAGCCGCTCATAAGGCCGGTAATGCGTGCCTTCCGCCAGCAGCCACACATCCATCTCGCCCAAAACCGTCCGGAAACGGTAGGCATCCTCCATCTCCTGCTCATGGTCGCCCCAGTTGACATGCAGCCGGTAGGGAAAAGGCTCGCTGCGGCCTGGAATAACGCCTTCAAACAAGGCAGTATCACCTGCCCTGGGCAAATCAAACCGTATCTTTTCACCGGCTGTCCCGATAACAGCCACCCCCCAGGCGCCCGGTATCAGCGCCCTGACAACCAGGCGCCCTCCCTCTTTGTGCATTCCCAAAAGCGAAAAGGGATCAGGATAGTCTCCCGACACCAGCGCATCCAGTACCGAATCCAGCTTCGACATAGCCCATCCCTCCTCAAAAGCGCGAACCCCAAAAAAAAAGCCTGCCTCGCCCGCGTTGCAACCAGCCGTACCCAGGCATACTTTTTTCAAGTATAAAATATGCTTTCCCGAAAACCCAGTATCCTGAGCCAGGCTTTCCGTTCCAAACATCCCTTCGGCAACCCGGCCGTACCGGTAACAGGCTGATATAATGAAAAACCGTCCTGCTTTTTGGCAGGAAAAATCCGGTTTTCTTCTTTTCCGGGTCTGAACAAATACGGCAGGTTCTGGGGATGATGCTGTTTACAAAGTCGCATCAGGCAGCGCCCGGCTGCCTGCGGCGTTTCGGGTTGCTGTTTTTCTGCCTGGCCGCCGCGGCAGCACTTCAGGGGTGTATGCCGCTTATGATCGCCCGCAGCGGGGTAACGGGCGCGCTGATCGTCACCGACAGACGGACAGTCGGCTCCCAGATTGAAGATCGCACCATCAGCCTTAAGGGCGAATCTGCGGCCTCGGAAATTGCCGGTGAATCAGGGCACATCAACGTAGCCAGCTTTAACCGCCTGGTACTCATTACCGGGGAAGTGCCCGATGACGAGACGCGCCTTAAAGTAGAAATTGCCATAGCCGGCATCCCCAACATCCGTGGCATTATCAATGAACTGGCAATTGAAGCGCCTTCCAGCCTGGATTCCCGCTCGCGCGACTCACTGATTACGGCGCAGGTAACCGCACGCTTTCTGAATACAGAAGGGCTGTATTCCAACTCCCGGAAAACCGTCACCGAGCGCGGTACAGTTTACCTGATGGGCCGCCTGACCGAACGGGAAGGCTGCGCTGCGGCAAAAGCAGCCAGCACCGTCCCCGGCGTCATGCGCGTCGTCAAAATTTTTGAATACATCACCGAAGAAGAACTCAAACAAATACAGGCTGCCTATACGCCTGACGAAACACTTTCTGCCGGTAATGCCGACCGTTACCGGACAAACCCGGAATACCGGTAACCCGGCCTGCCAGCCGGCATATCGGGAGAATCAGGCAATATTGGGAAAGCATTGTATCTGGCTGCCGCCTTTCGCCTCTCCTATAGTAACAAACACACAAACCTCGCACGCCTGATCAAACAGGCATGACAACACAGGAGAGATAACATGGAAAAACGGGAACTGGGAAAAAGCGGCCTGAAAGTTTCAGCCCTGGGCCTGGGCTGCATGGGCATGAGCAGCGGCTATGGTCCTGCCGCCAGTATAAACGAAATGGTAAACCTCATTCACCAGGCAGTGGATATGGGCGTAAATCATGTTGATACAGCCGAAGTTTACGGGCCTTTCGCCAACGAAGAACTACTTGGCAAAGCCCTTTCCCCCATCCGGAACAAAGTCATTATTGCCACCAAATTCGGTTTTGGGCCAGACCCGGCCAACGGCGGCGCATGGACAACAACCGACAGCCGCCCGGAACACATCCGTGAAGTAGCTGAAGCCTCCCTCAAACGCCTGAAAACCGATGTCATCGACCTTTTCTACCAACACCGGGTTGACCCCGGCGTGCCCATCGAAGAAGTCGCCGGCGCGGTAAAAGATCTAATCAAGGCAGGCAAAGTCCGGTATTTCGGCCTTTCCGAAGCAGGAACCGATACCATCCGCCGCGCCCACGCCGTCTGTCCTGTTGCCGCGCTCCAAAGCGAATACTCACTCTGGTACCGCAAACCGGAAAAGGAGATTCTTCCCCTGCTGGAAGAACTGGGCATCGGCTTTGTTCCCTTCAGCCCGCTTGGTCAGGGATTCTTGACCGGCACACTGAAAGCCAACAGCACATTTAACGAAGGCTTCGACTTCCGTTCATTCTTCCCCCGCTTTTCTCCCGAAGCCCTCAAGGCCAACCAGACATTTGTGGAAAAACTGGGCGAAATGGCAAAAGAAAAAAACGCCACGCCAGCCCAGATTGCCCTGGCCTGGCTTTTGGCGCAAAAACCCTGGATCGTGCCGATTCCCGGCACAACCAAACTGCACCGGCTGAAAGAAAACCTGGCGGCAGCCAGCCTGAACCTGTCGGCAGAAGACCTGTGCCATATTGGTGATGAACTCGCAAAAATCGAAATCTTCGGCGAACGTTTCCCGGAAATATTTGAAAAAGGAACCGGCATCTGACCTGCTCTGCCTCATCCCTTCGCATCTTGCCGTTGGCGGGTAACACCGCCAATGGCAAGAGCGGCCTTTGCCCTAAAACAAACCCGCTCTTTCATCTCCGCTGACAACAGAGGCAGCATACGCTAGTATCTTCCTGTTTCAAATTTCCATCTTCATCCGGATTGCCAGGATACAACACATTTTTATGGCTGCCATTCTGTCTTTCTGCGCACTCTGCCTGCTGCTCCTTGCCGGCATGGCAATCCGTTCCATTTTCCCCCTGCTCCAGCGCCTTTACCTGCCGGCATCAGTTATCGGCGGATTTCTTGGACTGGCCATCGCCGGCTTTGGCGGCACTTGCCTGCCGCCGGAATGGCTCGCTGCCTTCGGAGAGCTTCCCGGCTTTCTCATCAACATCATCTTTGCAGGACTCTTTATCGGCGCTGTTCCCCCTGCGCTGAAAACCATCGGCCGGCTGGCAGGCGCCCAGTTCTGCTTCAGCCAGATCCTGGCCTGGGGACAATACGTTATCGGCCTGGGCATGGCGCTGTTTTTACTCGGCCCGCTTTTCGGAACCCCTGCCGTTTTCGGCAACCTGATCGAAATCGGTTTTGCCGGCGGGCACGGCACCGTAGGCGGCCTGTCCCAAACCTTCCGCGAACTGGGCTGGCCTGCCGGCGTTGACCTGGGTTATACCGTTGCCACCTGCGGCATGGTACTCGGCATCCTGATCGGCATGGTCATGGTCAATATCGGCGTACGAAAAGGCTTTATCCGGCATATCCGAACCTTTAACGATATGACCCTGGCAGAACAAAAAGGCATCCACCCGCCTGAATCGCAGCCCCCGTCAGGCAGGCAGACCGTCTCGCCTGACGTCATGGATTCGCTGGGACTGCACCTTGCCCTGACAGGCCTTGCCATCCTGATCGGCTGCGGCATCAAAACACTGCTGGTCCAGGCAGAAAGTTTCGCCCCGGCCGCAATGGCAGACATGCACATCATGCAAAGCCTGCCGCTTTTCCCCATGTGCATGATCGGCGGCCTGCTGCTCCAGCTTTTCCTGAAAAAAACCGGCGCAGATTTCCTGGCAGACAGCGGCCAAATGAATCGCATTACCGGTGCAGCGCTTGATTTCCTGGTTGTCGCAGCCATTGCCTCCATCCGGCTGGAATTTGTCGCCGCCTACTGGCTGCCGCTCCTCATACTGGTTCTGGCCGGCATCGCCTGGAACCTGCTGATCATCATTTTCATCGGGCCGCACATCTTCAGCGAAGCCTGGTTTGAACGCTCCCTGGCCGAATTCGGCCAGGCTATGGGCGTCACCGCCACCGGCCTGATGCTGCTGAGAACCGTTGATCCGGAAAACAAAACCGTTGCCGCACAGGCATTCGGCTACAAACAGCTCCTGCATGAACCCGTCATGGGAGGGGGATTATGGACATCCCTTGCCGTGCCGCTTGTCATGGCCGGCGGCGGTATAACCATCTGGCTGTTTTGCCTGGCTGTGCTTGCCGCAGCGCTTATTTGCTGGCGAACCTTTTTCTTCGTGCGGCAACAAAAAACAGACACGCACTAGACAGATAGTGCGCCATACCATCTGTCCCTACCTGAGAAACCCATCAATAATACGCGATTCCGCCTCTTCCTGCGTCAGCCCCAGCGTCATCAGTTTCACAAGCTGTTCGCCGGCAATCCGCCCGATAGACGCCTCGTGAATCAAGGAAGCATCCACATGATTGGCCAAAATTTCCGGCGTGGCACTCACCACCGCCTTATCCATAATAATAGCGTCACATTCGGAATGGCCCGTGCAGGCGCTGCTTCCGGTAATGCGTGAAACAAACTCCTGCCGGGAATAATCCCGCGCAACCGAGCGGGAAGCCACCCTGGCCCTGGCGTGGTCTCCTGTTATATCCAGAACAAACTCCGTCCTCGCCAATTGCCTGCCGCTGGTCATCAGCTTTTCCGTAATAGCCAGATAACTGTCTGCTGCCAGCTCGCCCCGCGTCACGCGGTGCGTAGCATCCACTCCCTCTGTCTGGATACTTTCCATATCAAAAACGCTGCCCTGCTCCAGATGAACCACCGTCACCGGATTGATAATACTGCGTCCCTCTGCCCCGCCGCTGGCATAATGCTTTTCCCGGTAAGCCACCCTGGACTGTTTGCCGATATGGAAATGATGGATACCGTCATGGCGGCTTTCGCTGCATCCGCTGTTGTGAATCCCGCATCCGGCAACAAACAGGATATCCTCGCAGCCCTCGCCGACATAAAAATCATTGGTAACAATATCCGTCATGCCGGTAACATCAATCGCCACCGGAATATGAACCGTTTCCCCCTTTGTGCCCGGTTTCACATAAATTGCCATCCCGCTGCCGTCTTCCTTCGGCACAATAGTCACATTGGCAGAATCAGCCCTGCCGATACTTTTCCCATTCACCCGAATATTAAATGCCCCCGAAGGCTTGCCGGTAATGCCGGACACCTTGTACAACACTTCGCTGATAACCGGTTTCATCGCACACCCTCCACAGTCATACCGCAAGGGCGGGTTGTCATACCCAGCGCCGGCAGCACCGCTTCCCGTTTGCCGATATGGGTCAGCCTGCCCTGTTCAATCACAGCAACCTTGTCGGCTATGCCCAAAATCCGCTCCTGATGGGAAATAATCACAGCAGCGCCCTTGCGGGCCTTTCTTATCCGGTTAAACACCTGGATCAGATTCTGGTAACTCCACAAATCAATACCGGCCTCCGGCTCGTCAAAAACAGAAAGCCGTGCGCCGCGTGCCATCAGCATGGCAATCTCAACCCGCTTCTTCTCGCCGCCCGAAAGCGTGCCGTTCAGTTCCCGCGTCGTATATTCACGCGCGCACATCCCCACCTCCGAAAGGCAGGCACAGGTTTCCTCCACCGTCAGCGGCCTGCCGGACGCCAGCGACAGCAAATCCTGAACCGTCAGCCCTTTGAACGATACCGGCTGCTGAAAAGCAAAGCCAATCCCAAGCCTGGCGCGCGCCGTCACATCCAGGCCTGTAATATCCCGCCCGTCAAATATCACCCTGCCGGAATCAGGCCGGTGAATACCCATGATAACCCGCGCCAGCGTGGATTTTCCCCCGCCATTCGGACCGGTAATCACAAAAAAGCTGTCCGGCTCCACCTCAAAACTGACTCCGTCCAGAATCTTTCTGGTCTGGCGGTTTTCATCCATAATAGAAACCGTAATATCTTCAAGCACCAGCATACCCATTCCTCTCATCCGGCCCCGGTTTGCCCCCGTTATCGAACATTAACAGGCCAAACACCTTGCCCGCTCACAACAAAATGCACAGCACGGGCTGCATCTTATCCTTTACGCACGGCAGAATAGCATAATTACCTACTGTACATATAGGTATTTACCTTTTTATCCGGGAATTTTTCTGCTGCAAAGCAAAACTATGCAGAAAAAAAAAAAAAGTGTTATTATTTTGGCAATGTTTTGGACATGAACACCTTTCCAGC
>JAMPAN010000024.1 GCA_023667225.1 Oxalobacter formigenes
TTTCTTATACCACCTTGAAAAACCGCAAGCGCGAATCTGACCTTTTTGCCAGTGCCATAAAAAGAGGAAAGGCAAAAGCTAACGTATTCGTTGGCGGCAAGCTGATGGAGCAAATCAAGAACGGAAATACCGTTGCAACAATCTTCTATATGAAATCGCGATGCGGCTGGAAAGAAAAGAATATCACTGAGCATAGCGGCATTGATGGTGGTCCGATTGAAGTCAAAAACATTCCAACATTAAATGACGAACAGTTACACGCCATTGCAGCAGGCGGCGGCGCGGGAGCTGCTGAACCGTAAAGCGGCGCGGCAAAATCCGCTGCACTATGCGGCTTTAATTGACGTTCCAGGCAGGCCGATAGACGAAAGCCCGGACCCGGAAAACGAACCATTCAGCCCGATTGAAACGGGGTTAGCGGATCATCATAAGCTCCTGCTTAGGGCTCTGGAAGAAATAGCCAATACCCCTTACGGCAGGTTGATGGTATTTATGCCGCCGGGCAGCGCAAAAAGCACTTATGCTTCTGTGGTGTTCCCATCGTGGTATTTGGGTGCAAATCCGGGAAGCAAAATTATCCTGACAAGCTACGGCGATATACTCCCGCGGCGGATGGGCAGGAGGACACGGCAAATCATCCGACAACCAAGATACGCCGCCCTTTTCGGTGCCGAGGTAACAAAGGACAGCAGTGCGGTTCAGCAATTTGCGCTGACAAATGGCAGCGAATATATGGCTGCGGGCATTTTGTCCGGCATTACAGGCAATAGGGCAAACGGCGTCATTATTGATGACCCCATAAAAGGCCGTGAGGCGGCGGAATCACCGACCATACGCAACAAGACCTATGACGCGTATCTTGATGATGTATTGACCCGACTTATTCCTGGCGGGTGGGTTGTTCTAATCCAAACCAGATGGCATGAGGATGATCTTGCCGGCCATCTTCTCCCGGAAGGGTGGAAGGGAGAAAGCGGCAAGATACGTTGCCGTGATGGCATGACATGGAACGTGATATGCCTCCAGGCAAAATGTGAGACAGACAACGACCCGCTGGGAAGAAAGCGGGGGGAGTATATCTGGCCGGAATGGTTCGACAAAAACCATTGGTCCCAATTTGAGGAACAGCCAAGAACATGGGCTTCGTTGTTCCAGCAGCTTCCATCACCGGCTGAAGGCGGGTTATTCAAACCGGCTCAGATAGATACTGTTGACGCAATACCGGCAGGCAAGATTACATGGGTACGTGGCTGGGACTTCGCGGCAACGTCTACCGGCGATTACACCGCTGGCGTAAAGCTCGGACGACTTGAAGATGGGCGGCTGATTATTGCTGACGTACAACGGATGCGATGTGGTCCGGATGAAAGGGATTCCGCAATACGCAATACGGCGGGGGCAGATGGACGGCAGACGCTTATCAGCATCCCACAAGACCCAGGGCAGGCGGGGAAAACGCAAGCGCTGTATATGACGCGTTCACTTTTTGGCTACCGTGTAAAAAGCTCCCCGGAAAGCGGAAGCAAGGAAACGAGGGCAGAACCCGTTGCAGCACAAGTGAATGTCGGCAACGTCATGATGTTACGCGGCGGGTGGAATAGAGACTTTATCGAAGAATTGCGGACATTCCCGAACGGGGCAAATGATGACCAGGTAGATGCGCTATCTCGCGCTTTTGCTGAACTGATAGAGACACGCAGGAAACTGAACATACGATGAAACGGAAGCTGAACATACGCGGTGATTTTCAGGAAGAATCCGCAGACTGGGGACGCAGATACTCCCTGCCTGAAACGCTGGGGAATCCTCCCAAAAATGCGCGTATGGCGAATGATTCCGCGTTTTCAGCTGGCTTGAGGCTTCTTTCTCACTCTATGGAGCTGGGGCAGATGCCTGTTACAGCCGGATTCCTGGGCTATGCCGCATTGCAGGATATTTCCCAAAACGGGCTTATCCGTGCCTGCATAGAGACGGTAGCCGATGACATGACGCGGGAATTTGGCAAAATCGAATCAACGGACCCTGATTCTGCTGAAAAAGTGGAGCAAATGAACCGGCTTTTGTCTGCTTTCGGGATACGGAATGTATTGCATGAAGCAGCCGAAATGGTTGGGTATTTCGGCGGATGCCTTATATACATTGATACCGGTTGCAAGCCTGCGCAAAGGCAGATACCGTTGACCCTTTCCGGCGAAAACGCGGAAATGGCCAATTTGCGCGGATTCAAGGTAATTGACCCGATTAATGTCTATCCGGGGCTTTATAACTCCAATGACCCGCTGGCGGATAATTTTTACAATCCGGAGTACTGGTTTGTCATGGGGCAGCAGGTTCATTCATCCCGGCTCATCCGCGTTGTGGCAAAGGAGATTCCGCAGCTGTTAAAGCCTGTGTACAACTTTTTCGGCATATCGCAGGCGCAGATCCTATGGGATTACGTCCTGCACTTTAACAAGTGCCGGGAAGCAACGGCAAACATGGCCACCAAATACAGCCATACCGTATTCAAAACGGATATGACTGGTCTGCTGCTTGAAGGCGATGGAACCGGCCAGATAGACAAGCGCATAGCCCTGATAGCCAGATACCAGGACAACAACAGCATAACGGCAATTGATAATGAACTGGAAGATATCGTAAAGGTGGAAACGCCGCTTGGCGGCCTGACGGATATCGGTAAACAGGCGCTTGAATTTATTGCTGCAATCAATCGGACACCGGCTGTAAAGCTTCTTGGCTTATCCCCCTCCGGATTTAACGCAACGGGTGAAAGCGACTGGAGAAACTACGCAGACCATATTGCCAGCCAGCAGGAAAAGGTTTTCAGAACGGCGATAAACAGGATTGTGAGCTGTATTTCTGTTTCTCTGACGGGTAAGCGGGACGATTCCCTTAGTTTTGTTTTCAGCCCGCTTGGGCAGGAGGACGAGGCTGCCGTTGCTGCGACCGAAAAGCTTAAAGCAGACATGACGGCCGTTTATCTGGACAGGTCAATTATCAGCCAGGAAGAAGCACGGCAATACCTTGCGTCAGACCCTGACAACTCCTATTCGTTTATCGACCCTGCCGAAGTTCCGGAAACAGAGCCGCAAGAGTTCATGGGCGAAATTGACGATGTGGACAAGGCAGGCGCGGTATATGACGAAGAAAGCACGCCTCTGTGGAAGCGAATATTTAAATAAGCGTGGCAAAGAAAAAAACGCGCGTATTGCGCCCAATACACGCTAACGCTGGGGTGCTTTCCTGGTATCAGAAGCGGCTTCTAAAGCTTTCTGGAGACATGCGCCGCTCTGTGTCATGGTGGACACTTGCTGCAATCCGGCGCGGAGACACAGCATACCAGATCCAAAAGCTCACAGATAAGCTTTCCAGGCAGTGGGAGAAGCGGTATTCCGAGGAATCCGCCAAGCTGGCGAAAGAGTTTGTAGGAAAAGTAAACAGGGAAACCACGCTTGCGACAGAAAGAAATCTTTCGTCTGCCGGCTTCGATATAAAGCTGAGGGACACGGTAGAAACAAGGAACATCATAAATTCCTTGCGATATACGCAGGTTGATCTCATCAAGAGCATACCGGTGCAGGAGCTGGATAAGGTCGCTGGCATAGTACAAAGAAGCGTGCAGAATGGCCGCGATATCTATTATGTCCAGTCAGAGCTTGAAAAGCGATTTGACATGACAGAGGAGCGGGCACGGTTGATTGCGATTGACCAAAACAACAAGGCAACACAGGCAATCAGGCAGGCGCGAGACCTGGAGGCGGGGATAACGGAAGGAATATGGGACCACGTGCCAGGGCGCAAAACATCACGTCCGACACACGTCAAGATGAACGGCAAGCGGTTCCAGCTATACGGTATCGACAAGGGACTGTATGACAGCGCCGTTGGCAGGAAGGTGATGCCAGGAGAATTAGTAGCCTGCGCATGTGGGTATCACGCCATTATTCCGGATTAACAGATGAGCGAAGAAAAAGGCAAGGCACACTGGATAACGCTCAAGAGCGGCACCAGGTGTTTGGTTGATGCGGAGGGCAATATTCTGAAAGGCCCAAATGAACTGAAAAACCGAAACTTGCATGAACTCAAACCGGAGGATGGGGTTTCTGTATTAGTAGATACCAGCCCAAACAGCAAAGATTACAACCGTATTCTTAAGTCTCACAACGGAGATTATTACAAGGCGGCCAGTGAGTTTTTTAAGAAATATCTGCAAAACAAGGTCATGAAAGGCCGCATTGGGGATGGGGACGGATATATAGCTTTCACGGGCGCAGGATTCAGCAAGATGAGATTTGGGTTAAAACAGGATCCTGTCAAAGCCGCTTTAATTCCTCATGTGCCGGAAATTATTGAAAGTGGACATTATTTCATTGACCCGTTGAATAAAAAACGCTCTGACAACAAGACAAGGTTTCATTCGTACAGCAAAACAATCTCAACAGCCGAAGGTGATAGGAATGTGATTGTTGATGTTGCTGAAATGAAAGATGAAGCCCCAACTTTTTCTGCTTATGGGATAACGCGGGAAGGACTTAAAAACTACGAGAAGAGGAAAGAAAAAACCCGGGAATCGAAAGGGGCTAATCCCAACGCCTCCCGGGTGATAGATTCATCCGCACAAGATGAATCTTTATCAGAAATCCTACCATCATACTACGAGGTGGTCAATATCAGAATCAATGAGCAAGAGCCTGAACCCAAAATGAAAAGACAGGAAAAAGAAACTTACCTTGCGATGGATTCCGCGCCGTCCGCACGCCGGAAAGATGAAAACGGGTTCCTGCATGTTGAAAAATCTAATCTCACAAAAGAACAGGTAGTCCCGTATCTTGGCTTCTGTATCCCTGACTGGGAAAAACACGGGCTGGATCCAGCAAAAGAATATTACGGATACCGTCCTGCTGAAGAAATAGAGAAAGCTGCAGATACGTTTAACGGGCTGCCGTTGATGCTTTTACATCATGAGATAAGCGCGGAAAACCCGAAAAAGGAATATCAGGTTGGGACACTTGGCACAAACGCCAAATGGGAAGCCCCGTATCTAACCAACTCTTTGGTCATAACCGACTCTGCCGGGATTATGGCCGTGGAAAATGATTTATGCAGGGATATCAGCCTTGCATATTTTTATGACCCCGACTTTACGCCGGGTGTTTTTAATGGTGTTCCGTATGACTTTGTGATTAGAAATATCAGAGGCAATCACGGTGCGCTTGTGGAAAAAGGAAGGGCAGGTAAGGATGTGATTGTTGCCGATTCCGCAGATTTATCAACTAAACGTGGAGAGAAAAGCCTTATGAGCAAACTCATAAATTTTTTCCGTGGCGCAATGGATAGTGACCCGGAAATTGCCAAAGAAGCGCTTGCTGTCGCGCGGGAATCTCTTGCCAAACCTCAGGTAGAGGAGAAGGTAGAGATTGCCGAGGATGAGGATAAGCAGGCCAAGATTAACGAAATCGTCAAATCCTTTGATGGATTGCTTTCCGAAGAGGAAGAAAAGAAATTGCGCGACACACTGGCAGACCTCGCCTATAGCAAGGCTACCGGTGAGAGCAAGATTGCACAAAAGGTTGACGGGGAAGATTCCCTGAATACCGCCGAGGCATACGCATATGGCGAGAAAAAAGAGCGTGAACGCGAAGAGCGGGAAGAAATGAAGGGCGGCATGGATGATGACCGTCTGGACATTGCCGAGGCCGTTTCGGCCGGCGAAAAGCATGAGCGCGACCGCCTCATGAGGGAGCACATGAAAAAAGCCGAAGATGCCATGAAAGCGTGCGGCATGGACGATGCGGATGACGCAATCAAGGCAGCATTTGCGCGCGGTTTTGCATACGGTATGCACGATGGAGAGAAAGACATGCGTAACCCGGATGAACGCAGCAAGCTTGATCGTGAGCATGAGCGTGAAGGGCTTGAAAAAGCCATTGAAAAACGCGTGGAACAAAAACTGCATGACAAATTTGCCGCAGCAGATGAGGTTGAACCGGCAGTGGGACGCGTGAAAGTTTGTGCTTTTGATTCTGCAGATGGCATCTATGCGTACGCCTTGCGCCAAATGGGCAAGAACGTCCCGTTGAAATCGGCAAAAGAAGTATTCCGCGCAATCGTTGAAACCCACGGACGCAAGATTGCAATGGATTCCGCAATCCCTGAAACCGGCTCATACGGCGGCATCTTTAGCGGTCTGAACAACATCAAAGTAGAGAGGTAATAACATGGCTTTGCAAAAAACCGTAAATCTTGAATACGCCGCCGGTGTTGCTGGCGACATGGTCAACCCTGGCGCCGGCCAAAACGTATATACGCCGGTCAACATGACAGCACAGGGCGAAGTAAAGGTTGGCTCCTTTGTTTTCCCTGGCGCTGACCCGTATCGCATGGCTTCCAATTCTGCACAGGTAGTATCCGCAGGCGCTGATACCTATGCGGTGAGCGCAGGCGATGCAACCGGCACGCTTTCCATTATCGGCAGCGGCGCAGATATCACAGCAGAAAGCACAATTGGTGCGGCCAGCACTGCAAACATGACCGCAACCGGCGCAACCGTAACGCTTTCTGTTCCGGTGGCTTCCGGTTTTTCCGGAGATGTGAAGGTTGGTGCTGCTACTGTTACCGTGGCAGATGGCGCGGCAACCGTTGGAACCACCGCATCAGCATCCGGAACCAACAGCAAGCTGATGGTAACCGCCGCCGCTTTATCCGGCAATGACGTTGTGATTACCATGACGGCCGAATGGAGCGCCCAATCAACCGCTTCTGCTGTTGTCGGATTTGTTCAGCGCGTCCAGCAATACACCATGTATAACATCCTTCAGGATGGCACACTGATTGTTGCAGACGGTGACGCGCTTTCCGTTGCTGTCCGCGGCGACTACTACGCTGTTTCCAGTACGGAATCCACCATTGGGCAGGCTGTTTTTGCCAGCACCGCAGATGGCAGCGTATCCACCGGCGAAGCAGGCAAAGCCGTATCCGGCGCAGTTGAAACCGGCTGGGTTGTCAAGAACGGCGGGGCGGCTGGCGATATTATCGTTATTGGCCGCCAATAATACTTCTTGGAAAGGACTGAAACATGAATCAACCGACTTTACAGGAAGTCGCTAAACTTGGCTTCCATTTCCCCTACTCCAAAGGGTGGCTGAACAAACAGATGGCGATGGATTCGGCACTTGTAACCACCCCGAATACCGCCATTCCGGCAAACCTGCTGGGATATATTTCCCCGGAAGTTATCCCTGTTTTGACAGCCAAACAGGCCGCATCGCAAATCTTCGATGAAAAGAAATACGGTGATTGGCAAAATGCCTATATCCAGTTCAGAACCCGTGAATACACCGGTTCCACCGGCCCGTATTCCGACTATGGCGATGGCCCGTCCAGCGGCGTAAACGAGAATTACAACACCCGTGAGCGCTATATCTTTCAGACCACCATTACCTATGGCGATCTGGAAGTGGATATGTCTGCTCTCGCAAAGGTTGACCTGATTGCAGACAAACAGCGCGGCGCTGCTGAAGTAATCCGCCTTGACAGCAACAAGTTTTACTTGCTGGGTGTTGCCGGGAAGAAGATTTATGGCTTGCTGAATGACCCGAACCTGCCGCCGGCCATTACACCGAATGTGGTAAACGGGGCTATTTCCTGGCCGGACAAGCTTTCGATGGAAAACGACTTCGGCACACGGGCAGTCTATAACGACTTCCTGAAGCTGTTTGCGCAGCTCCAGACGCAGGCAAAAGGCCTGATTGACAACAGCGCACCGCTTCGCCTGCTGGTATCGCCGGAACGCGCTGTAATGCTGTCTATGGCAACCAATTTCAACATCTCTGCAACCGAAATGTTGAAAACCAATTTCCCGAATCTGGAAATTATCACCGTACCTCAGCTTTCCAGCGCAACAGCAGGTGAAAGCATGGTTCTGCTGGTTAAGTCCTTTATGGGTACTGATACGGCAGATCTGGCCTTTGGCGAAAAGATCCGCCAGGGAAGATTGGTTGCTGACACCAGCAATTTCCGGCAGAAGTTCAGTGCGACAACCTATGGCGCATTGGTCAAGATACCGTTTGCTTTTGCAGTAATGAGCGGCATTTAACCGCACCATCCCCGCCCCTTTATTGGGGCGGGTTCTTTCAATCACGCAGGGAAACAAAGAAGATATGGCACGTCAGAAAAAATCAGCACAGAAAGCACAGCAGGCCGCCGCCGTCCAGAACGTACGGGCAGGCGGCAACGTGGTTGTTTCGTTTAACAACGCCCATTCCATTATTTTCGAGGTCAACGGAAAGAAGGTAAAAATCAACGGCTCAAATGAGAGTTTGAGGGGTGTACCTGACGGCGTGCTGACTGTTGGCAAATACGGACAGACTGTTGTAACCAAGGCAGATTGGGAAGCGATTAAATCGGCATACGGAAAGATGGCGATTTTTACGAATGGCCTCATCTTTGCAGCCGGAGACCATGCAAGCGCAAAGAGCAGAGAGACGGAGCAAAAAGATCTTCGCCACGGACTGGAACCGGTTGATACTGAAAAAACCTATACCAAGGCAGACACAGAATGATAGTTGAGTTTTCGCCCGCAGAGTTTCGGGAGGCATACCCCCGCTTTGCGGATGAAACTGTTACAGACGGGGAAATTTCCTATTATTGGGAAGTGGCCTGTACGCTGATAGATAACACGAATAACTCACGGTTCCCGTATGACCCCCAAAAGGGAGTTAACACGCGTAAAACCATCCTGTATTTGCTTATGTGCCATCTGCTGACTATGGCGCAATGGGGAGGTGACCAGCCTGGGCCTGTATCCAGCGCAACCGAAGGTTCAGTAAGCGTTGGTTTTCAACAGGTAATGATGGGTAACCAGGCATGGTTTTCCCAAACGCCGTGCGGCAGGACATTGTTCATGATGCTACGTCCTTATGCGCTTGGCGGGCGGATTTTTACAGCTCCGCAATACCATCCCTATGGCTAAGCTGTTTCCGAAGTTCCAGAAGCGGCTTGCCAGTCTGGAAGGATTCTCGGTAAAGGCCGGTGTGCTGGCAGGGGCAACCTATCCGGACACCGGGGTAAAGGTGGCGAAAATCGCCCGGCTGCAGGAATTTGGGTCGTCAAAGATACCGCCACGGCCCTTTCTTCGAAGCACTGAGGCAAGGGAGGGCGGAGAGTGGCAGCGTGCTATGAACAAAGAGGCGGGATTGTATCTGGCGGACAAACAGAGCCTTGACGCTGTGACGACACGCGTAGGCAACAGGATGGTTTCTGATATCAAGAAGACCATCAAGGATAGCGTCATGCCGCCTATTTCCGAAGTGACCAAGATGATGCGGTATCTGACCAAGGTAAAGAATATGCCGCGAAATGGGCGCACATACCTTACCGCACTCAACCTGGTTAAGTCCGGGAAGAAAGCAGGGGACGTGGAAACAACGCCATTGTATGACACCCATATTCTTTACAACTCCATTGAGTACGAATGAATCTACGCGGCATTGCAAACAGCGCCATACAGGTGGTCAACCCTGACCAAAAAATTATCTGGCGCCAATCCACCGGCTATACGGTCAACGAGAATTACGAACAGGTGCCGGCCTATGAGGAGCATGAAGTAGCGGCCAATATCCAGGCATTATCCGGGGCGGACTTAAGGCAGGTTGATGCGCTCAATCTGCAAGGGACGATGCGAAAGGTTTACCTGTTTGGCGATGTACGCGCCATTTCGCGGCCGGATGCCGAAGGGGGCGATTTGCTGTTGTTCCCGCAAGTGCCTGGCGGTGAAGTGCAGACCTGGCTTGTAAACGTGGTCTCTGAAACGTGGCCTGGATGGTGCTGTGTAATCGTGACATTACAGAATGATTGACATAACAGAAAAGGAAATTTCAAACGCTCTATGCGATTTTATAGCCCATATTTTCAGCGGCGTAGAAGTCATTAAAGGTCAGGTGAACCGTGTCCCCATGCCAAAAACAGGATTTGTAATCGTCAATCCTATTTCCCGGACACGGCTTGCTTTGCCGGAAGATTCCTATACGGACACTGATGAAAAAAAGGAGCAACACATCCTTACCAGGATGCAATGCGCCTTTCAGGTTGATTTCTATGGGAGAGAATCGGGGGACTTGGCGCAGACCTTTGTGAATCTGGTCAACGACCAGTATGCCTACAACGTTTTTCCGGAAAACATCAAGCCTCTTTATTGCAGCGACCCTTCCCAGATGCCGCTGATTGATGGCGAAAAGCAATACACCGAACGCTGGAGAGTTGATATGCAGTTGCAGGCAAATCCGGCTGCATCAGTCCCCATGACATTTTTTGACAAGGCAGATATTAACCTGCCGCCGATTTAACCGCCGCCGCAAGGCGTTTTTTTTTTGGAGTTTCACATGGCAAAAACCATACCTGTATCACAGGTGGTTACAGTCAATCCCGGTGTAATAGGGACTGGAGGTAATCCGCTTGCCTTAAATGGCGTTTTTGTGACGGCCAATGCCGAGGTTCCTGTAGGCCAGCTTCAGCAATTCTATTCAGCTGATGCTGTCGCGGAATATTTCGGTGCTGATTCGCCGATGGCAGAAATCGCCAATAAATATTTCCTGTCTTTTGACAATAGCCAGCAGAAACCGCAAGCCATTCTCTTTGCCAGATACGCGCAACAGGCGGTCCCCGCATGGCTTCGCGGCACGCCCATAAAGGCAATGACGATAACTCAGCTTAATGCGGTTTCCGGGGATTTGTCCATTACCATTAACGGACAGGAATACAAGTCCAGTGAGATGACGCTTGCAGCGGCAACCAGCTTCACGAATGCGGCGGAGTTGCTGACCACGCAACTGAATTTGGGGGATGCCGCTACAGTAAGCTGGGATTCGCTTTCTTCCACCTTCCGCATTCAAACTTCAGAAACCGGCGATAAAGCATCCATTGCACTTGCAGAGGGCAATGTAGCCGATGCGCTTGGGCTTTCGGCTGGGACGGTCTCTCAAGGTGTGGATGCCGACACGGCAAATACGGCAATGGAGCGGATGAGGTCCCTTTCTTTGAACTGGGCAACCTTTTCCATTGTGGAAAAAGTTGAGAATCTGGAAGACTTTTGCGTCTGGGTAAACGGGCAAAACCGCCGGTATCTGTTCATTCCTTGGGACAACGACCCGAAAGCGCTGGTAGCCAATGCTGCCTGTCTTGGGCAGTCATGCCGCCTGATGAAGTGGGAGGCGGTGCTGCCGGTCTGGGACAATGTCAATCTGGCCGCCATGATCATGGGCAGCTTTGCTTCCGTTGACTGGAATGCCTATAACGGGCGCATCGACATTGCCTTCAAGTCCCAATCCGGGCTGGCACCCACTTGCGACAACCTGCAAGACGCTGAAACCCTGCTGCTTAATGGTTACAGCTATTACGGCACCTATGCAGCCAATGGCGAAAACAATACCTACAACTTTGTTTACAACGGGCAGCTGCCCGGTAGCCAGTATGGATTCTCTGATTCTTACATCAATCAGATTTTCTTAAACAGCCAGTTACAGCTTTCCATCATTACCGGGATGATGGGCGTCCGCTCTATTCCGTATAACGATGAGGGAAAGGCACTTATCCGGCTGTGGTGTGCCGAACCAATCAACCAGGCACTGAATAACGGAACGATTCGCACCGGCGTCACCGTTTCGCAGGCACAGAAAGCGCAAATCATTTCCAGTCTGGGCTTTGACATTACGACCGAACTCGAAACACAAGGATACTACCTGTATATCGGGGAGGCGACCGCGCAAACACGCGGCACGCGCCAATCCCCGCCTATTTCCTTCTTCTACATGGATGGCGGCTCCATCCAGCAAATCACCATCAATTCCATCGTTGTCCTGTAAGGAGAAGAAATCATGGCAAGAAAAACAATTACTTCGGCCAATTCCATCCTGACGTTGGCCGTTGAGGGGTTGTATGCGGGTGTCCGCATTCAGGGGTTTTCTACGGATATGGCCTTTGATATGGAACCGCAACAGGTTGCAGAAACCCAGATGGGCGTGGATGCAAAGATGTCAGCAGGCTTTGTGCCGCAGATATTCCCGATGAACATCCAGCTTCAGCCAGACAGTGAATCTATTGAGGTTTTCGATACGATTTACCTTTACTGTCAGGCCAGGCGCGAGATTACCTGGCTGACCGCTACGCTTGAAGTGCCGGCGACCCGGAAATCCTATGCTTTCTCTGATGGTGTTCTCAAGAATTATGCCCCATTCGCCACACACAACAGGGTACAGGCTCCCCAGCGCTTCACGATTGACTGGGGTGTTGTTTTGGCTTCCAGGATTTGAGGTGAGGCATGGCAAGAGAATACGTAGATGTTGAGGCAAAAGGCGGCAGGGATGCCGGCAAGGTTTACCGGATTACCGAGATGAGCGCGGAGGCAGGGGAGTGGTTTGCCTACCGCGTTATTGGGTCACTCGTAGATGCGGATAAAGACCACAAACTTGCCGCACTGTGGGAGATGTTCGGCAAGGCGGGCAATCTGGAAGTTTTGTCTCAGGCTGATATTGGGACGATCATGACACTGCTCATGCAGGCCGATCAGTCCCGCATGAAATCCCTCCTCGATGAGATGAAAGCCTGCTGGAAAATGAAATGTGACGGCGATTTTATCCGCAATCTGGCAGATGGAGACATTGAGGAAATATCAACGCTCATGATGTTGCGGATGAAAACGCTGGAGCTGCATATCAATTTTTTTATGACAGGCGTCCAGAGTTTGACGGGTTGAGCCACTCCGGCATATTTGTCCCGCAGGTTGCGTTTGCATCAGTCTCCCCGGTGCTTGCCGCCGTGATTGTGGATGGATATGCCACCCTGAAGGAATTGCAGACGGACTATGGATGCCATGACTTATACAAGCTGTATGAGATTTCATGCGTGACAAGATATAACCAGGCACTGATAGAGCAGGCAAAATGGCAGCAGAGTACCAGGAATTAGTTTCAAAAATCGTTGTCCAGATTCAGCAGGCAAAAGCTGCTTTAGCAGAAATTGAGAAGGCCGCCGGTCAGGCTACCCAAAAGGTAGAGGGGATAGGCAGTAAAGGAAACAATGCCTTTAAATCGCTGGGCGGTGCCTTAAAGCGTCTGGCTGGTACTTTCGGTGTTGTGCTGACTGCCGGGGCGGTCGTTTCTTTTATCAAGCGTGTAGGGGAAAGCACACGGCAGGTTGGCTTGCTGGCCGCACGAAGCGGGCAGGCCGAAAAGAGCGTTAGGGCACTGCAAAACCAGTTTAAGGCGTTGGGTTATTCTGAAGCCGAGGCAAACAGTACGCTTGAGAACTTCACACAGTCTTTTGCCAATTTCGCGTTCAAAGGGGAGATTGGCGGGCTGGCACAGTCTTTTCTTTCGCTTGGCGTCAATATTGTTGATGTCAACGGAAAGATGAAAGACATGAACGACCTGTTAATAGAAGCCGGGGATGCTTCATTAAGCATAAGCGGCGGGGACAGGGTAAAAGCACAGCAGCTGATGTTGTCTATGGGCTTTTCTGCCGCGCAGGCTGACCTTGCCACCCGTGCAGACCGCCGGGAACGCATGGAGCAGATGAAGCGCGAGGCGGTTGCGTCACGAGAATCGGCACAAAAAGCAGAAAAGTTGGCGGGGGCATTAAATACCCTCCAAACCAAACTGGTGGATTTGGTTCTTAAAACTGATGAATCGTTTGGAATCTTTGACAAGGCAAGGAAAGCAGCGGAAACGTCTGGCCATGTACTGGAAGGATTTGCGCTAATCATTACTCGCATAGGCGATGTCTGCTCATCTGCCGGAGGAATCATAAAGGAAGCGTTTAAGCCTGTTATGGGCTTATTAGAAGAACTTGGCGGCCATGTCGATAAAGCTGCAAAAGAAGGGAAGCTTCCTTGGTGGGCAAAGTGGTTAAATGAATCAGCAGAAGGAATGAACACGGATTGGCAAAGTAACGATTTGCCGGAGACAGGGGGGAATAGAAATCCGGTTTCCGTTAAAGAACCGGGAAATAATCCCCCTGTTGGTGAGAATGCAACGGACGATGAAATCAAACAGCATCTTGCGGAAAGGGTGAAAAAGGCAGAAGGGTTGCGGCTGGATGCCTATCAGGACAGCGACGGGGTATGGACAATCGGTTACGGCCACACCAAGGGCGTAAAGCCGGGGATGCGGATCACACAACAAGAGGCTGAGGCGCTGTTAAAGCAGGATATTGACGCCCATGCCGATCCGGCTTTGAAGTTATATGCCGGCCATAGCGCAAGAACCAAATATCTTGCCGCTGACCTTACCTATAACGCCGGGTTGAAACATGTACAGGAAGGCTCGCGCTTTAACCGGCTGGCGCAAAATGGGGAAATACAGCGTGAAGATTACGGGAAACTGGTCAACTATGCTGGCGGGAAATATTTGCCGGGATTGAGAAATAGACGCCTTGCTACTTATGACGCCAGTATGGCCTTTTATCCGCGCGTTACTCCCTACATCCCCGCCAAAGATGGAGCAGGGGTTGCACAAGCTGGAGGAGATACAACGCAGAACACGATTACCAACAACATCAACATATACGCCCCATCCAACGATGCCGGAGATATTGCCCGCGAAGCGGCCAAATACACCGGCCGTATCTCCACCTATGTATCGCCAATGGCATGAGCTTCACAAAAAAACAACTCAAAATCCGGTTCGATATACAGCAAAATACCGATGATGGCGGAAAGTCTGCTTATTCGATGGAGTTTAGCGGCCTTCGCATCCATGCGGAAATCAAGGTGGCGCCCCATTCTGTCACCAGCCAGGCGAACATCATTGTCTTTGGTTTATCGGCCAATACCATGAACAGCCTGACGCTGGTTCGGGGGATTGGGCAGAACATCGCTATTTATACCGGAAACAGGGTGGTGCTGTTTTCGGTTGACGAAGATGGCAATGATTCGCTGGTATTTGATGGAACCATCATGCAGGCAATGGCAGACTATAACCGGCAGCCGGCCGTGCCCATGCACATCTTTGCGACTTCATTCTTGCGCCTCGCTATATCACAGCCAAAACCTTTTTCAATGAAAGGAACTTGCCCTGTTCCGGCGATATGCCACGGCATTCTGGAGGTTTACAACCAGAATGTCAAAAACGAATCTGAAAAATACACACTGGAAGATAACGGAGTTGATGCGGTTTTAACCGATCCTGCATTTGATGGTTCCTATCTGACCATGCTCAATCGGGTATGTGTAGCCGCCGGTGTAATGGGTTTTGTAGAAGGGAACAAGTTTGTCATCAGTACAGGCGATAAAGAGCGCAATATCCCACAGCTTGAAATATCCGGTGATACAGGTTTAATCGGTTACCCGGTAATTATCCCAAACGGCTGCATTATCAGGGCTGAGTACAGCCCCTATTATCGGTTGCTGGCCCCCATACTGGTAAAAAGCAAGATTATCAACTTCCAGAAAGGGCTTGCAAAAAAGATTGATACGATTCTGGAAGGAAGATTTACTCTCTTCCAGCTGTCGCATAAACTGCAAAGCGAAACACCCGGCGGGCTGTGGCAATCAGAAATGCGGCTGGTGTATTTGCACAAAGAAGAAAGAGGGAAACAACCTAAATGAACGGTCTTCCGGTTCTTTCCGGACTAGGCGTAAAGCCGACTGCCTCCATTCTGCTTGGCACAGCCCAGCTCAAGATTTTTGAGGCGCTGTCCCTCATAAACAACCAATGGGGGATATACCCGGCAGGCGATAACAGCCGGCAAAACGGCTTTGGAGAAAATATCGAGCAAGTGGTGTTATCTACACGCGTTTTGAATACCACTATAGGAGACATAATCGGCGGAGGCAAAAGCCAGAATGTGCCCGTTGTGGAGATAGACAGCATGGTAATGCTGGACGCCAGATCCGATACGCAGGTGAGCGATTACCGGCTGGAAATGGGCGGGTATGCCAGTTATAACAAAGTACCGCAGCCTGAGCAAATCAATGTAGTCATGACGCGCGGCGGCAGGCTGGCCGATAGAACCGCGTTTATCGAATGGCTGGACAAGAATGTTGCCGAAACCTCTGTTTACAACATTGTGACCCCGGAAAAGGTTTTCAAAGATGTCACACTGGAATCGTATGAGGTGTTGCGCGAATCACAAAGGGGCGGGGCGTCATTGATTGAGGCAAGGTGCGTTTTCCGACAGATCCGGCAGGTTAAGGCCATTGTGTCTGGAGAAAAGGCCACAACAGAAAATGCGCAATCTGCAAATGATGTACCGACAACGAAACCAGAACAGAAACAGGCTGACCCATCCTCAATACTCGATAACGTAGTAGGGACGGTTACAAAAGGATTTGAAAAGGCCACAGCCTATATAGAAGGGATTTTTTGATGTATTACCAAATCCCGCTGAAAGCTGTCCCCTCACAACAAATCGTTACCAGTGTTGGCGGTCAGACCGTAACCATTACCTTGCGGCAGCTGGGAGGCAGGCAATATTTCAGTGCCTCTTTGCCCGATAAAGTTCTGTGTGAAACCGTATTGATGGTGGATAGAACCTATTTAATCTGTGCGCCTTACCTGGGCTTTACCGGGGATTTCCTCTGTGTTGATACACAGGGAACAGACATGCCCAATTTCAATTATTGGAATAGTCGTTTTCTGCTGATATGGAGTGACAATGCTCATATCCAATGAACCTTTTAACGTTGCAAGTAACGACTACGAGCGGTCCCGGTATGAATTTGAGGAGCATATCCGGAACATGTATGCCTGCCTGCCGGTGAAAGTTATCTCGGTAAATGCCGCAGGTCTGGCACCGGTCGGTTTTGTGGATATACAGCCGACCATTCAGCAAAGGCTGGCTAATGGCGGGTCTATCCCTTATCCGGTCATTTATAACGCTCCCTATTTCAGGCTTCAGGGCGGGGCCAATGCCATCATTATTGACCCACAGCCAGGGGATATTGGGATTGCGTGTTTTGCGAGCCGGGATATGTCCGGGACAAAACGCCAGCGCGGTATGGCCGCCGCGGCTTCCTTGCGAAAATGGAGCATGTCAGACGCGATTTATATCGGCGGAATATTAAACAATAAGCCGGTGCAATTCATCAAGTTTGATGATGACGGCATCATGGTTTTGTCGCCGAAAAAAGTTACAGTACAAGCACCGGAAGTATTGGTAGATGCACAAAGCCAGATAACGCTGGATTCGCCACTGATTCTTGTTACCGGCGCCTTGCAGCAGACTGGCGCGAAAGGCAGAGGGGCGCAAACCAGCGGAGGCCTTGCCAACACAGGAGGCACCATTTCCAGTAACGGGATTGTTTTGGACAGCCACGTACACAGTGGCGTACAAGCCGGCGGTTCAAACACTGGCGGTCCGGTATAAGAATGAAATTGTATGCTGCAAGAAAAGCCTTCCTTTTGGGATATGCCTGTGCGCTTGGTATGCAATATGCCCGGCGTTTGGCGTATGACGCGGATTTTCAGGAAAGCGAACACCACCGGGACAAAGACGGGAAGTTT
The DNA here is from genome assembly GCA_023667225.1 of Oxalobacter formigenes. Classification (GTDB taxonomy): domain Bacteria; phylum Pseudomonadota; class Gammaproteobacteria; order Burkholderiales; family Burkholderiaceae_D; genus Oxalobacter; species Oxalobacter formigenes_C. Next base: position 17,496 of record JAMPAN010000024.1, read on the forward strand.
GCGAAATCAGGAAGCGGAAAGGGTGTTGAAGACATATCTAGCCTGCTTACCCCTGAAATAAAAGGCGTAAAGGGGAAGGCGGCAATAGATGCCATCACGAAAGCTGGGAAAGGTTATGTAAGAGGCGCGTTTCACCGGGAAGATATAGGTGACATTGATTTATTCTGGGGTGACGACAACATTGGCCTGAAACATATTTTGCGACGCAGAAAGGAGCAAAACATTGAGCTTGAACCGTTTCTGGGTAGCTTGACTGACACCATAGAAAAAGGAAAGTTACAGGTCAACAATGAGGGTAATTTTGAAATATGGCACAACGGAAATACCGCCGTTGTTTACCCATCTTTCAAAGGAAACAAACTTACCTTTGTTTGCACTGCCTACAAACAAAGAAAGCCTTCAAAAAATTTGAAGGCTTTCAATGGTGTTCAGGATGGCCGCCTCTCCTTTCGGTCCCCATCATCTATAGCGCTTGTATAAGCCTATTACACAGCAGCGGCGGAATGTAATTTCTGTTGTCAGAACACATAACCATTATACCCAAGACACAGTAAAAAGTTCCCCCAAAATCTTACAGCGGTTGCAATTACATCAAATGACAAATGGACACACTCTATCTTGATCCTGATACGTGGGATTTGGTGGAAGACGCTTACGGCAATATCGCGCTGGCGAAAAAGCCCTATGCCATCGCCCAGGATGTGGCATCTGCTTGCCGGCTTTGGGAAGGTGAGGCGCTTTTTGACACCACTCGCGGCGTTCCATACAAGAGCAGCGTTCTTGGAAACATGCCACCATCCGTCATGCTTAAAGAATGGTTCAGGACTGAATCAATGACTGTTCCGGAAGTGGTGGACGTCACACCGGTTCTTGATTTGAACAACCGGGGGTTATCCGGCTATTTGCAAATAACGACACAAGACGAGACTTTCAATGTCAACATATCAAACTAATGTGCCGGCAGTTTCCATTACAGAAACGGGTATTTCAGTGCCGGAAACCCAAGATATTTTGCGTGGTGTCCTGGAAGATTTCAACCGGGCGTTTGGCGGGAATCTGAATATTTCCTCTGTCTCTACTCCGCAATATGTGTTGGCCTCTGAACAGGCGCAGGCCATTGCGCTGACAAATGCCGCGTTTGCCTTTGTGCTGTCGCAATTTGACCCTGATACCGCAATAGGGCGCTTCCAGGACGCTTTGGCGCGCATCTACTTCATCACCAGAAATCCCGGTACGCCTACAACGGTCAATGCACTTTGCACAGGCATACCGGGTATGACATTGCCCGCCGGGGCTACGGCTCGGGATACCCAGGACAATATCTATGTCTCCACAGCATCGGCAACCTTTGACCGGCTTGGACAGGCTACCGTGGTTTTCCGGAATGTGGAGAATGGCGCAATTCCCTGCCCGGCGGATTCCCTGGTCAACATTGAATATGCGATTAATGGCTGGGACGCTATAACGAACCCGGAACCGGGCGTTACCGGTACGGATGTTGAAGGGGAGTCGGCGTTTGAGATTCGCCGGCAGGAGATTATAGAAAAAAATGCTATTGGAACGGTTGGGGCAATACGCGGGTCGGTTTTTGCATTGGATGGTGTGACAGATTGTTATGTCAAGGACAATTACACAGATAAAGTAGTATATGAAGGGGTTACAAATTATCCCCTAAAACCACATAGCGTTTATGTTGCTGTTGTTGGAGGCAAAGACCAGGAAATAGCAACGACAATATGGAATAAAAAAGACCTTGGATGCGATATGAATGGTAACACTCCGATTACCGTTTATGATGATTCTGCACTCGCAGCGCCTTATCCAGAATATACAATTAACTTTAACCGCCCGAATGCAATTCCTATTTTGTATGCTGTGACGATTAAAAAAGACCCATTGCTACCATCGGATGTTGTCTCGTTAATTCAAAATGCCATCATGACAGCATTCAATGGAGGATTGGAGGGGTTCGAACGTGAAAGAATAGCAAAAACCATTTACGCTTCATCTTATTACAGTGTCGTTTCATCAGTCAGCAACAGAATAAATATTGAGTCAATTCTGATTGGTACTGAAACCGCAAATCAGACAACAATAACAATGGGGATTGACCAGGCTCCGGTTATTCAATCCTCAGATATTTCCGTCATTCTGAAATGATACCCATTCAGTACCAAAACAGCCCAAAATTATCGCAGCTGGTTGATTTTGTCTATCAGCACTATGACGCACAGGCAGTCATAGATAAATTCTATGAGATTGTTGTCAATATTGATACCGCCAAAGGATTTGGGCTGGATATTTGGGGAAGAATCGTTGGTGTTGGACGTTATTTAACTGTAACACCACAGAATAAGAATTTTGGCTTCAATACGCCAAATAATTCCTTTACACCTTTTAATGTTGCCCCGTTTAGGAATGGGGAGCCTGTAACAGATACGTATCGGCTGAACGATAACGCCTATAGAAAACTTATCTTTGTTAAAGCTATGGCAAATATCGTTAGACCAAATGCGCCGGCCATCAACAATATACTTCAATACCTGTTTGATGGGAAAAGATGTTATGTGCTGGATTTGGGCAATATGGCAATGCGGTATGTATTTGCTTTTTATCTTCAGCCATACGAGCGGGCCATTATCGAATCAGAATATTTTCCAAGACCTGCCGGGGTGAGGGTGGAGATTCTGGAAATACCGGAGCCAAATATTTTTGGTTTTCATGAAGGGGGAGAAAGTTGTGCTCCATTTAATCAAGGAACTTTTTACAACGGGCGCTAAGCCCGTTTTTTTATGGGTAGAAATATGGCTATAGAAAAACCTAAATTACTTACTGTGCCGTTCGCCGCACAAGGCGCAAAGAATCAAATTCCGGTAGAAGCGCCAACGACACCTGGCAAAACAAATTTTGCATCTTGGCTTCTTGGGTTCCCTCCCGTCACCATGATGCCCATAGAGGCGGGTGGTATCCCGCCGGAAGGTATGGACATGAATGGTGTTCTCAACGCGATTTCAAGTCATATTGTCTTCCAGAATGCCGGCGGGCAGTACCAATTTGATGCGGAATTTGCGCAAGCCATTGGGGGTTATCCGAAAGGGGTTGTGCTGATTTCGGATGACATCAAATCTGCCTACATCAGCCTGGTTGACAACAACACTGAAAACTTCAACACCGCCAGCCCTATACAGAACTGGGCGCCGTATGCCGGTGAGGGAGCTGGCCTGCCAAGTGGCGGCCAGCCCGGTCAAATCCTGACACAGGGAGAGAGCGGGGCGGCCGGATGGACAAACCAGGGCAACTATGCCGATACCATCCTGCTTGCCGATAGCGTTACGCTTACCGCCGCAGACTGCGGCAAAGCCTTTCTTCTGGGGGC
>JAMPAN010000025.1 GCA_023667225.1 Oxalobacter formigenes
GGCTTTCTATGACGGTGTTGGCCTGGTTGCTATCAATCCATTGGAGGGCATCCACGCCGGTAATCCGTTTGACGTAACCGGCCAATGCCCTTTCAGAAGCATTGCGTACCAGTCCCAGTTCGTGCATAAAGAGCCACAGGGCGCGGATTTTTCGGGAATCGGGGTCTTGCGCCAACGGCATGGATGACACCGCTCTTCTTTTGCCGTGGGTTTTTATGGTATGGCGAATCCTGAAACCGCAGCGCTTGAAATGTTCCAGTGTTTTTTCCAGCTCTGGCACGGTCATATCCGATGCGGACGCTTTACCGGTAATCTTTTGCAGGATATCCCGGTAGGTGTTTTCGTCCATGCGCAAATCACGCCGGGCAACGTGGATTAAGCGCAGCAGCTTTTTGCGGGGATCAGGAAGTGCCCTCATTTTTCCATCTCCTCTTTTGCCCTGGCTTGCCAGCCGTGCCACTCGTAATCCAGATGTCTGACCAGATAATCACCTGAAATGGTTTTTTCCAGATCAGCCTGGGGATTGCGGCAAAGGATATGCTTCTCAAAGGCTATGCGTTCTGGATCGGCACAATCGGCAAGCTGGTCTCGGTGGTGCGTCCAGGTCATTGCAGGGTTCCTTTGCTGACGCTTTGGCTGTCCAGTGTGACGATGATCTGCCCATTTGTATGCTCCACACGCAACGGGAAATTTTTGAGCATCTCTATCGTGTCGTCCAGACAGAGCAGATAACCGGCTTTTTGCTCTTCGGTTAAAAATCCGGCGGTATTGATGTTGGCCTTGTAAGCCTCATGGGAAAGCAATTGCCATGATTGCCACGCCAGCAGACGGCGAACGATGGTGGCAATGGCGATTTCTCTTGGTGAGGCGGCAGGCGGCAGTTTCATTGGCATGATGTTCCTCCGTCTGTCTGCTCGAAGGGTTCAATGACGAAGTCTTCTACGCCGGTCACGACGGTTATTCCGGCAATGCCGGATACGGCTTTGGGGTCTGCCAGAATGGCTTCCTTGTTGACTTCTTCCTTTTCCCGGATGAAGCGGTCAAGTTGCAGCTTGCGCAGCATGTCCAGGACGGTTTCTTCTCCCCGGATGCGTACAGACGGTGGACGCTGACGCCACATGATATTGCCGGTGACAAGGTTGGCGGTTTTGACTTTCCCGCCGTTGGTGAGCCTGTCGCGGTTGGCTTCGCACCAGACCTGGATGCCGTCCTGCAAGGATTGCATCCGTTCCTTCAAGGCGTCGATGACCGGCTGATGTGCCTGCGTGATGGCGGCGATTTTGTCGTTCATACCGGCAGTTTCCCGTGCCAATTCCCGGCTGGTGTCGCCCACCTGCCGGATGGCGGCGGCAACTTCATCCTGTGATTGCGGTATCCAGGCTTTGGCGGTGGTCTTGAGTTTTTTCTTTGTGGCCATTCAGTTTCCTTTCGTCAGTTTCATGTCGGTTTCCCAGGAGACGGTGATGCCGCCCAGGGTAATCAGGCAAAGATTGCCTTCGTAGCGATGGCTTCCCGCCACAATCTGCAAGCGCCGCATTTTCCGGAAGGTTTCTCCCTTGATACGGATGGCCTGCCGGTCAGCCGAGACAGACAGCACCTGGTATCCTTTCTTCTTTAACAGGCGCATGACGGCATTGGCGGCAGAAAGGCTGGCGATGAAATTCCCTGTCAGGACGCGCGGGAGGGCATGACGGGGCGGGAAGGATTGCGTGTTCAACATGTTTCATACTCCTTTGATAACGTCGGCATTGACAATCGGCGCACCCAGTTCGGCAGCCAGGTTCATGGCGGCGGTCAGCAGGTTGGCCACTGCCAGCGGATAGGTCAGCGAGACGGCGCGCGGCCCGTTTCCCCGGCGGGTGACCAATGTCAGGCGGGCGCGCAGGGCTTCAATGCCGGTGTTGTCGATGACATCGCCGACGGGTTTCCCGGCCCGCTCAAATTTGTGCCTGAGATAGGCTTCCAGGTTGTTATCCAGCGGCGGCAGTTCGACCATTTCACAGCGCTGGACGACTTCCCTCACGGCCTGATCCCGCTCGGACAGCTTGATACGCAATTCCGGCTGGCCCAGCAGGATGATGGACAGCAGTTTTTTGAAGCCGCTTTCCAGCTCAAAGAAGCGCTTTAAGTGCTTTAAGGTCGGCACCGGCAGGGAGTGGGCTTCGTCGATGACCAGGCAATGCCGGTATCCGGCGGCATGGCTATCTTTTAATGCCCGGTGAAGCTGGGCAAAGCGGGCGTTGGAATCCCGTTTGGGTTTTTCCAGCGGGGCAACGGCTTCCATGATGGCCCCGGCAATGTGGGCCGCTTTGAGGGTCTTGCCATGCACGTCGTTGTCTTCCATGGCCAGCACATAAGGGCGAATGAGGGTAATAGGCAGATTGTCTGCGGCTATCCGGTCTTCCAGGTCGCGCAACAGCAGGGTTTTGCCTGCACCGCTTTCACCGGATACGGCTATCATGCCGCCATGCACGGCTGTCTGGTACAGGGCTTCCCGAACGTACCGGATATCAGGGGATAAGAATACGTCCGCAGAGGAATTGACTTCATCGGCCAATGGGTCGCGAAACAAGCCGAAATGCTTGCGGGTTTGCGGGTATAATGTCTGCTTGCGAAGCAACATGGAATCCTCCTTTGTTGTGGGTTCTGTGTGACGGGATGCGTTGGGGCGTATCCCGTTATTTTTTTGTGGGAAAAGGTCTTTCAGCATCAGGGGCGTTGCGCCTCTTTTTTCCAGCAAGACGGGAATGCCGGTACGGATGCGCTCGCCTTCCCTGACCGGGAAAATCCCGTGGTTGACAAGCTGCGACATGGCCGCGCGGGAAATGCCCAGTTCGGCGGCTAATCCGGCCTGGGGGATTTGCATCGTCAAAAGCAGTTTTTTCAGGGCGGTCATTTTGCACCTCCTGCTACTTGAAGGGGCGTAAACAGCATCCGGGCCAAAATGGCGTCCACTTCACCGGCAGGCGCTGTTTTCGCGTGAGACTGCTGGGCAAACGTGATATTCGTCCCGTCCATCTTTTCCGGCAATGACTGCCTGCACAGAATCCTTGCGCCAGGGATTGAGCGTGATAAGCAATTCCTGGTTTACCATCACGTCCGGCACAGTAGACACATCGTATTCTTTCCCTTTGAAGGAAATGGTCATATAGCGTGAGACCTGGCGTGTCTTGGCATCCGATGCTGCAAGCGTTCGGCAAACATCCACCGGCGGGGCCTTGACAAGCTGCTCCTCTGTAATCATCATCCAGCCTTCTGTCCGGGTTTTCCCGTGGCGGCTGTGCACCTGATTCCGGTTGTACCAGGCCCGCCATTTCATGGCGTGTTCATTCAGGTCGTCTATGTTGTGTATTGGACGGAAACGCAGGCCGGATTCAAAGTCGTTTTGAATAAGTTTTCTGGCATTTTCTACTTGCCCGGTTGGACGGGGATTTCCAGGCTTGTGCGCAATCTGTCTGATCCCCAGGGCAAGACAGAGGTTTCTTGTCATGGAAGACAGGTTGGCTGCGCCGGGATCGGTAAAGAGGATTTTAGGGATGCCGTGCATCACATCTGCACCCCCTCTGTCCTGCATGGCATTGATCAGAACATTGCAGAGGTTTTCTCCACTCTCTGCGCCCATCACATATTCCACATATATCCAGCCGCTGGTATGGTCGGTTATCTCGTATGACCAGACCCGATTGGCGGCAATACGGGCCAGGTTTCTGGGCTTGTTCTTATTAAAATCCTTTTCCAGCATGATGTTGAGGCCGTTGCCACCATCTGCCTGGGGATTCAGGTAATACAGAACGCACATGGAAGCATCAAGTTCCCAAACGTGATTGGGGTGCAGGGATTTGAGTTCTGTTGCCGGGGCGGGAGCGGAAAGTTGTGCCGGGTGTACTCCGTATTTATACATGGCGCGTGAAATGGCAGAATAGGACAGGTATTTGATTTCTCCAGTCTTTGGGTTGACCGAAGCTGCACGGATTTTGCCATCCGCACGTAGATCGTCTACGGCTTTGCCGATAGCACAAAGGTGTCCCCGGTATTTTTGCCTCTGGCTTTCCATAACAATCCCGGCTATCAGGCGTGCCTCTTCACGGGTAAGTGCCGTTTTGCCTGCATCAGAGCGCCTTTTGCGTGGGACTGTTACGGTCAGCTCCTTGAGTTTTCTGTGCAAGGTTGCACGGGAGATGCCAAGATCGGCACAGGCAGAAGAATAAATGCTTTCCTTGCTGCCGTGCGGGGCCATACGGGCAGCCTGGGCTGCCGCTATCAGCCGTTCTGCCGCCGCTCCTTTCATGATTGGCTGCCCCTGATGTGCGCTGGAATTTCAATCGGCGTATCTGCACCCTTCAGATAGGCAGGCGTTGGGTCGGCTGACGGAGCGGCTGCAAGGTCAAATTCTCCCTGTACAGTGCGGAGCGCTCTTTCAATGTTGCACAACAGGCCGCTCATGAATTGTCTGTCTTCGCTATCAGGGTTTTCTGACAAGGCAGAAAAGGCTCCGCGCAGGCCGGACAAAATGGAAGCCTCTATATCAAAAGCCATCCCCGCTGCTTCTTGCCGCAGGGCTTTTTGTTCTTCATCTGGTGTGATGATGGTAAGGCGTTTTTTGTTGAGTTCTTCTTCCAGATCGCGCACTTTTTCGTCTCGCCGGGCAACGGCTTCCCGGCTGGCTTCAAGGTCAGCCTTGCTTTCGCGCAGGGCGGCCTTGAGTTCGGAAACGCTCATGGTCTCGATTTTGTCCAGGGTGACGCCGCGCACGGATTCGCCGGATTCAAGCGCTTCGATTTCGGTATCATCCAAAACGACAAGTTCAAGCAATTTGCTTTGGTTTCCAACTGCTTCCAAAACGGCACTTTTTGTCGTTTTGGAAAATTTAAGGGTAGCCACCATGAACTTTCTGGCTAAACCGAGGTGAATTCCAAGAGTTTTTACTCTCTCTGTAAATTCCCCATGAGGCGTCAGTTCCTTTAGCAGTAACAGGCGTTTGCCCAGTTCCAGCACAGCCTCAACAGACCGGCGCTGGTAAAACCGTATTTCATCTTCCAGGGCGGTTACGGTCATGCTGCCTTCGTAGCCCAGGTCTTGCGCCAGCGCCAGGGCATTTTCTCGCGCTGCCTGGGCAGCTTCGCCTTCGGCATCGAAGGCAGCGACAGCGTTTGAAAAGGTTTCTTCGTTAATCTGTACGTCCACTATTTCAGGATCGGGTTTGCGTTTGCGTACCATGAAGTTTTATCTCCTTAGTTACGGGTAAAACGCTGCCGGGTTTCGGCAGCGCGGCGTTCTGCCTGCTCCAGCGCGGTCAGGATGGCAAGGGCTTTCTGGGCAATGAGCGGGGTAATGCGGTAGTTGCCGTTGCGTGGCAATTGCTCTGCCAGCCCGGCTTTCGTCAGGTTGTAAAGGTCGCGTGTTGTGCTGCTGGGCGGGCAGCCAACCAGCCGGGCAATTTGCCCTGGAGCCAAGCCGTCAATTTCATGCCCGAACATTACCAGCAAGGTCTTGAGGATGCGCTGCTGGCTGTCGTTGGTGTGGTCGGGAGCGTTCATGCGGCTTTCCTCCGGGGAGTAACCGGGGCAGGCTTGAGGCCGAGGGCAATGGCAGCATAGTGTGCCCGGCCATATTTGCCTTTCATCTTGCCGGACAGCAGGTCTGTTACATCGTTGCGATGAAATCCGAGAGCTTCCGCCCAATGGGATTTGCATACCCCGTTGGAAATGAACCAGGCGTTTGCCGATGCTGGTGTTTGGGGATAGGGGAGGAAGTGCATCATCTCCTTTGTTGCTTTTTTGATGTGGTAATATTTCAAGGCTATGTGGTGCCTCTTGGGGTTTTTCATAGCAAGCTCCTGATAAATTTTTTTTGGCTTTAGCGGGGTTGTTTTCATTTAGATGCAGATAATTATGGAATCTTTGATTTCCATTGTCAAGGAAGTTTATGGAATTTTTCATTAACACTGGCAAAAGGCTGCGCGAAGTTAGGGAAATGATGGGTATGTCGCAGTCAGAATTTGCCGCTATTGCAGAAAAATGCGGTGTGCCTGGGACAACCAGACAGTCGCAAGCCAAATATGAAAAAGGACTGCAAACCCCAAGCGCAGCTTATCTTTCTGCTATTGCCACAGTTGGCGCGGATGTGCTCTATATATTGACGGGGGAGCGTTCCGACATGGCCCTGACACCAGACGAACGCCAGTTACTGGCCTTGTTTCGTGCTGCGCCATTGACAGGAAAAATGGCGGCTGTGGGCGCTTTGCAGGGCGTCCTGAATCCCAGTGCAGCGACTGTTATTGCCACGGGGAACGCCAAGGCGGCCGGGCGGGATTTGCATTGTGCACCGCAAAAGCGAGCGCGCAGGAAAAGTAAGGAAACGGATTGATTTCTCGCAACAGGCAGTATTGGGAAAACGATTAACAGAATAATGGTGGGGAAATGCTATCCTACAATTTGCTTAAAAAACATGCAGGGTTGCTGCTGATTGGCGACTACACAACACTTTCCTTGTTGCGAGAAACATTGCTGGATGTTGCAAGTCGGGCACCAGAACTTCAAGGAAAAGATGCCTTTTTATCACTTGCTTATGACGCCAGAAAAGCCTATGAAAAAAAGCGGCAGATTCTTCAGCCTCCGGAAGCATTGCCAGAATTGGGTGTCCGGTACGGCGTAGAAGTGTATTGGCCATCATTGCTGGTGATTTCCCGATTGTTGCGGCGATCACTTGCTTACATTGATCATTCCAAGCACCACCAGACAATTACCTATGCGTTGGAAGCTGTAATTGAGGATGGACTGAAAGATGATTTTGGACTCAACGCACCAGAAGTAATTGATATGTGGAGATGGATAGATGATCCTTCTCTTCTCGACAGGCTTGACGAAATTCTTGAAAAGTTCATCTCTTGGGGAGCACGGGAGCGAAAGAACCAACTAGTAAGTTTACTGAGGACATCTCCATCCTGGATGAGAGATTTTGAGGAAGATAAGAATGAACCGGTAACCAAAGTAGTGAATTGATTCTTCGGAGGAATGCATAAATGGCTGACATGGAAAAAGAAATCGTTATAAAAAGAAGGCATCCAATGCATACATCCAACCAGCGGTTTCTAAAGCGGTTCGCCAGCCTTGGTACGAAAAGTCGAACATAGCTTAATAACTGCTGGTCTCGCTATATTGAACAGGACGGGAACCAAAGATGATGTCACGTGGGCTGTCAAGAGCGGGGTAATGCAAAATGCACAATCACAGGCGCGTACCCGGTCGCAATCCAAATTGGACATATGGTTACAACGCATTAGCAATCCCCGGTTTCCCCCACCGGGTTTTGGCGAATACAGGAACTGATGCTTTGTACATCATAAAAGAACGCGAAAGAGTGGGAAGGATAACGTGGATACAGTCATGAACTGGATTTATAAAAAATGCCTACAGAAATTACTACTAAGCAACTACTCGCTTTACAAAAACAGGTTATTAGAAATTTCACACATTCAGACTGGATAACATTAGGTACATTAACAGGGACGTTACAGGCTATCGAAACCCACCCGCGTCTTCTGCGAAGTCTTAATTTTGGTGATGATGACTATGATGGATGGGGCATCGTCTTCTTAAAAAAGATGATTGACGCAAATCCGGATAACTATCGCATCATGAAAGATTTTCTTGCTACTAAAGGGGCGGATAGCATCAATATATCCAGCACTGAAACGGAGGGAAGAACCATTATCTTTTCTCCCGGCATTTTTACCGTTCCTGACGAAGAAGTGGATGGCAACCTGGTATCAGTCATGATGCCATTTTCAGCAGAACTAAAGCCTGTATATGACTCTATATTTTTCGCAGCCTTCGATGTGGGACTCAATTGCCAAAGGGCAGATAATATCTGGGAAAATGACATAATCATTCAAGATATTTTTTCCCTGATCTTCAAGTCGTACATTGTGGTCTGCGATTTTTCAGGTAAGAACCCAAATGTTTTTTACGAGGCGGGCATCGCGCACACATTAGGGAAGCATGTTATACCGTTAGTACAGAACATAAACGATGTACCTTTTGATCTTCAACACCATCGGCATATTCAATACCTAAATAATAACGAAGGCCGCAAAAAAATGAAGGGCGAATTGATATCGAAATTTCGGCAATTGTTGGATAAACGCCCAGATCATATAAAGCCGCTTTCTGAACCTCTTTGTTAGGGCTGGATACGATCATGAAACTGGACAGAGAATACCAAAAAGAAATACTCCGCAGGTTGGCTGACAGTTATCCAACCTACAGGGATTGCATGGAATGGCTTGGTCAAACTATCCGCGAAGATGAAGAAAAATATGCTGCCAACATGCTGTATCTGGAGGGGCATGGCTTGGTAGAAAGCCTTGTGGAAATTATCCAAGGCGAACCATCGTATGCGCTTCCTCCAGAGATTACTCCAAAAGGCATTGACTTTATCGCCAATGATGGCGGGCTCAGCGCCATACTGGGCGTTGTCACCATCAAACTTCATGAAGACACCATCCGCGACATGATTGCAACCAGGATCATATCGTCCTCTATGCCCCAGTCTGATAAGCAGCGATTTGTTGATGCGCTAAAACAGCTTCCCGGCGAGTCCATAAAACACCTGACAATGCGATTACTGGACTTGGGGCTGGACAACTGGCAGGCAGCACTTCCTGCAATTCAAAAATATTTGCAAGATGTCCTGTGCTGAATTTTTCACGGCCAACCGCAACAAACTTCAGATAGCCAATAGGCTTGCCCTCCAGCCCGCTTTGCCCGGCAGCCACATAAAACATATCAAGCGGCGTATCAACGCACAGATAAAGCTCGGTTGACCCGGCAAAACGCCGGTCATTCATGCACATGAGAATTAAGGCTTTGTCCAATTTTCTCCTCCTTAAACGATTGCTTTTTCCCCCAGATACCGAAGCCCTGGATAGCCCGGAAACGCCCGCCAAACTTGTTCCGGACAGCCCATTCAATCAAAATTTCGGACAACCAACTCTCTGGCCTTCTTCTGGCTAGCTCCGCCTGCCAAGGAATAAGAAACTGCAATATCCTGCATGTTGAGTCCCTCGAAAGCCTTGCGCATCTCCGGAATATCGTTGACCGAAACAATCATGCGGCCATGAATATTTTTGGCCAGTGTTGCAAGCCTGTCATATTGCTCCAGTCCAAACTCGACACCATAGCCTTCCGTTCCCCAGTAAGGCGGATCACAGTAAAACAAGGTATGAGAGCGGTCATAACGCCTGATACATGCTTCCCAGTGTTGATGCTCAATCGTTGTTCTGGCCAGTCTCAGGTGTGCCAGAGACAAATCCTCTTCCAGTCTCAGCAGATTCAATCGTAACGGACTGGTCGTTGTCGTACCGAATGACTGGTTTTCAATTTTGCCGCCGAAGGCAAGTTTTTGAAGATAAAAAAAGCGGGCAGCACGCTGGATATCCGTCAGCGTTTCCGGTGGTGTATTTCTGAGCCAATCAAAAATTTGCCGTGAAGTCAAAGACCATTTGAATTGCCTTGCAAACTCTTCCAAATGATATTTGATGACCCGGTAAAGATTGATCAGATCCCCATTGATATCATTCAATACCTCTACCCTTGATGGTTCCTTCAAAAAGAACAGCGCAGCTGCGCCACAAAACGGTTCCACATAGCAGCTATGCTCCGGGAAAAGCGGCATGATGTGTTTGGCCAGCTTACGTTTGCCGCCAATCCACGGAATAACAGGTTTTGTCTGAGTGTGCATTGCCATGATAAGTCTGTGCGTGATAGCCTTGACACGCTGTCTAGACGGCACGGTGTCTCGGCCAAACGCAGGTGCTTTCTGCGGGCGGTGGCTGCCGGGAGTGTTGCTGCACTTCCGGCGGTCACACCGTTTTTTCTTATTGACAAGGCTGCCAATGACGGTTACTTTGAAATAAACCAGACACACAAAAGGGGATGCAGTGTTGCATCCCCTTTTTCTTTTCTCCCCACGGCTACCATCCCCTGTATGACCAACATGCAGGGGAGACAATGAGCATCAAAAAACGGGTTGCGGTTGCCGCGCTGGCCATGTCGGCTGCCGCAGCGGCTTACCTCACCATACCAGGCGAAGGGCTGCGCCTTTCAACCTATACCGACCCTGCCGGTGTTCCCACCATCGGCTATGGGCACACCGGCGACGACGTAAAACCCGACATGACCATTACCCGAAAGCAGGCAGAAAATCTGCTGTGGAACGACCTGCACCGGCATGGCGAAGCCATCAAGCCTTATATCAACGTGCCGATGGCGCAGGAAGAATGGGACGCCTTGAACGACTTTGTGTTCAATGTGGGCGTTGCCAGGGCCAGACAATCCACCATGCTCAAAAAGCTCAACGCCGGGGACTATGACGGCTTTTGCAACGGTTATACCGCCTGGGTCTATGCCAAAGGCAAAAAGCTGAAGGGCCTCGTTACCCGCCGGGAAAAAACCGTTCTCTGGTGCAAGGGCAAAGCCCTGCCGCAGCTGGCGGGGAAAACGTCATGACCACCCTTAAAAAATATGCCGGTGTCCTGTGGATAGCGGCGGGTGCTGCCATAACCGCCCTGGCGCTGTGGCTGGCCTACCGGCACGGCTATGCTATGGCAGAAGCCCATTACCGGCAGGCAATGGCGCAACAGGAGGCTTTCCATGCCCAGGCCTATGCCCGGCTCCAGGCAACCTACCGCGAACAGGAACAAAGGGGCGATGAACTGGCCGCACAGGTTGCCCAGTCCGAAACCCGAAACCAGCAACTTCTGAAGGAGAAACACCATGCCATTCGCCAGGCTACAACTGGCCGTGCCTGCCTTAATGCTGGCACTTTGCGCCTGCTCAACGCAAACGACAACGCCGTTGGCACCCCGATGTCCGCGTCCTCCGGCAATGCTTCTGCTGCCGATGGAGCCGTTGCCACCGATACCGGTGTCGCCCTCTGGGCGGCAGATGCCCGAAGCCGGTATGACACCTGCCGGGGAAGAATAGACGCCCTGCGGCAATTCTTTGGGGAAACACATGATTGAAGTAGAAACCTGGGCAGTCATCAGCACCCTGGGCGGCTTTCTGGCCTCCTTTATCGGGCTGGCTTTCGGCATTGGCAAATACACGCTTTGGCAGATGCAAAAGCAGTTGGATGTGCGCTTTGCCGGATTGAAAGAGGACGCCGCCGAATGGCGGCAGGTAGAAAAAGACCTGATGCAGCTCAAAGTGGATTTATCGGCCAACTTTGTGCGGCGTGAAGACTACATCCGGGGGCAAACCGTGCTGGAAGCCAAGATGGACGCCTTGAATCTCCGGATAGAAAACCTGCAACTGAGAGGGGGAAAATGACCGATACCGAACGCATCCGGCGGGAAGTGATCCGCTGGCAGATTATTTTGACCTTAAACAACGGCAGGCCGGAGGCGGTATCCGAGGAACTGATCCTGCGCACCGTACAGGACATTACTTTTGGCGACGCCACCGCCCTGGAAGTGCGGCGGGAACTGGATTATCTGGAATCCCGCAAACTGGTGACGCTGGAGAAACGTCCGAGCGGGCGCTGGTGGGCAGACCTCACGCGCTACGGTATCGACATTGCCGAATACACCATTGACTGCGATCCGGGCATTGCCCGTCCCAAAAAATACTGGGGATAAATCATGGCTCCCCGCGACAAGATAACAAAACTGCCCAAAGCCGTACGCGACTGGCTGGAAGCGGCCCTGGTGGACGGCAACTTCAGCGGCTATGAAGCGCTTGCCGCCATGCTGCGCGGCAAAGGCTACGACATCAGCAAATCCGGCCTGCATCGCCATGGGCAAAAAATCCAGCGCCGCATGGCTGCCGTCAAAGCCTCAACCGAGGCCGCGCGGCTGATTGTGGATTCTGCCGCCGATAATGAAGATTCGCGCTCCGAAGCCATTATTGCCCTGGTGCAGGCCGGATTATTTGACAGCCTGGCCGACCTGCTGGACGCAACAGACGAGGATGTTGCCCCCAAAGACCGCGTAGCGCTGCTCTCCAAATCGGCCAAGAACATTGCCGGGCTGGTCAGCGCTTCTGCCCGTCAAAAGAAACACCGCATGGAAGTGCAGGCCAAAGTGGAAGCAGCAGCCGAAGCCGTAGAAAAAATTGCCGTCAAAGGCGGCCTGTCCGCCGAAGGCGTGGCGGCCATCAAAACCGAAGTGCTGGGGATTGCCGCATGAGCCAGCGCCTGCCTTTCCTCCCGCCAGCTGACAACGCCCCGCTGCCGGTATTGCTGCCTTACCAGCAGGCATGGGTGGCGGATGCCTCCCCGTTAAAGGTGATGGAAAAATCCCGCCGCACCGGCATCACCTGGGCCGAGGCGGCAGACAATGTGCTGACGGCTGCCGCCGGAAAAAGCGCGGGCGGGCAGAATGTCTATTACATTGCGTACAACCAGGATATGACCCTTGAATATATCCAGGCCTGTACCATGTGGGCCAAAGCTTTTGACCATGCCGCATCCGAAATGGAAGAAGGCTTCTGGGAGGCCGACAGGCAAGACCGGCATATCCGCACCTTCACCATCCGTTTCCCGGCCTCCGGCTTTCGTATTGTGGCGCTCACTTCCCGTCCGTCCAACCTGCGGGGGCGGCAAGGCGTGATTGTGATTGATGAAGCGGCCTTTCATGACCAGCTGGACGAACTCCTAAAAGCCGCCATGGCCATGCTGATCTGGGGCGGAAAAGTGCGGGTAATCAGTACGCATAACGGGATAGCCAATCCCTTTGCCGGGCTGATTGAAGCCGTCCGGGCAGGCAAGCGCAGCGGCAGCGTGCATAAAATCACCTTTCAGGACGCCATTGCCCAGGGCCTTTACCGTCGCGTATGCCTTCGGGCAGGCAAGGCATACACACCGGAAGACGAAGCCGCCTGGCGGGATGCCGTCTATCAATTTTACGGCGACGGCGCAGCCGAAGAGCTGGATTGCATCCCGTCGCAGTCCGGCGGGGCGTATCTGCCGATGGCGCTAATCGACGCCCGCATGGCTGCCGTGGACGCGCCAGTGCCGCTTGTCCGAAAACGCTGGACAACCGAATTTGGCCTCCTGCCCGAACCGGTGCGCGCGGCAGAAGTCGCAGGCTGGCTGGGAGAAACGGTGCTGCCCGCGCTGGAAACACTAGATACCGCCCGCCGACATGGCTTTGGCATGGACTTTGGCCGTTCTGGCGATTTGACCTCCCTGGTTGTCCTGGAACTGTCAGACAACCTGGTCATTTGCGTCCGCCTCCTGATTGAAGTCAGCAACCTGCCTTTTGCCCAGCAGCGCCAGCTGGTGCGCTTTGTCGGCAAGGCATTGCCGCGTTTTTACCGCGCCGGGCTGGATGCCACCGGCAACGGCTCCGATATGGCCGAACATGCCGCCGATACCTTCGGACGTACCCGGATTGACCAGGTCAAATTAAACGACAACTGGTATCTCGACCACATGCCTAAACTGAAAGCTGCGCTGGAAGATGCCACTTTAGACAACCTGCCGAGAGATGAACAATGCCGGGACGACCTGCGGGCACTACAACGTATCAACGGCGTACCCAAACTTTCCAAAGCCAAAACCCGGCGTGGCGACGGCAAAACCGCCCAGCGGCACGGCGACTTTGCCATTGCGCTGGCTGTCGGCCATGCCGCCATGACAAGCGAACAGCCCCATACGGCGCTTGAGCCGGACAACATGATACATGTCCCGCGCCAATCCACAGGATCGCTGTCGGGATTTTTCGGCGAAAGGTAAGCCATGACTGACACAAAAAAAGAGCTGACCAGGGAAATTGCCACCGTTGCCAAAGACATTACCTGGCCGGCCTACGGCGGCATCATGTACGCTGCCGACAGCGTGCTGGCGCAAAAAGGCATGGGACGCGGCCTGGCAATCTATGACGACCTGGAGCGCGACGCCTGGGTGTATGCCTGCCTGCACAAGCGCAAGATGGCCGTCATTGCCCGGCCCTGGATTGTCGAGCCTGCCTCTTCCTCCCGCCTGGACAAAAAGGCGGCGGACATGGTGCGTGCGCATATCAATGCCCTGGGCTTTGACCCGGCCAGCTATCACTTGCTGGACGCCATCCTGAAAGGGTACGCTGTCTGTGAAATCCTGTGGGAGCGCCACGGCAACGAACTGCGGCCCGCCCGGCTGCTGCCGCGCGATGCCCGGCGCTTTGCCTTTGCCGATGATTATTCGCTTCGCCTGCTGACGCCTTCTGCGCCGCTCTATGGCGAAGCCGTGCCGGACAAAAAGTTTGTTGTCCATGCCATCGGCAGCAAGGATGGCAACCCGCACGGCCTGGGCCTGGGGCAAAAACTCTGGTGGCCGGTCTTTTTCAAGCGGCAGGGGATCAGCTTCTGGCTCCAGTTTCTGGACAAGTTCGGCGCGCCGACAGCCCTGGCCGAATACGGCGACAATGTGGACAGACAGCAGGTTGAAGATGCCCTGCGGCGGATTGCCCATGACGCAGGCGTGGCCGTCCCCGCCGGTACCGTTGTCAAACTGCTGGAAGCCGCCCGCTCCGGCACCGGCACCCATGACAACCTGGTGCGTTACATGGATGAGCAGATTGCCTCTGCCATCCTCATGGAAAGCGGCGGCAAAGGCAGCGGCGGCGAACTGGCAGCCGCATCCATCCTGCGCAACGAATTGCGCATTGAGCTGATCAAGGCGGATGCAGACCTGTTGTCTGCCACGCTCCAGGAAACCCTGGTTGCCTGGATAACCGAACTGAACCTGCCGGGGGCGAACCCGCCCCGTGTCTGGCGGGAAGTCACCGAGGAGGCCGACTTAAAAGTCCTGGCCGAGCGCGACAGGCTCCTGGTGGAAATGGGCTTTGTGCCGTCGGAAGCCTATGTGCGCGAAACCTATGGCGGCGACTGGACATTTGTGGGCAAACCAACCGAAGCTGTGCCGGGCGGGCAGCCTGCCTTTGCCGAAGCGAGCGAAACGGCCCCGCCGGATCAGGCAGTGCTGGATGCTGCCCTGGAGAGCCTGCCGCCCGCCGTCATGCAGGCGCAGATGGACGCACTGCTGGACAGGATACTGTCTGCGCTGGACAAGGCTGGCGGCTTTGATGAAGCCATGACCATCCTGGCTGCCGCCTGGCCCGGCATGGATGCCACCAGACTGGAAGAAATGCTTGCGCAAGTGATTTTTACCGGGGAACTGCACGGCTATGACAGCAACAGCGCAACAGCTTAAATTGGCCTTTGGCTTAAAGCCTGAACGGGCAATTGAATATTTCCGTGCCAAGGGAATGCGCATTACCCGCCGGGCGCAGGATATCGAAGCATCCGCCCATGCAAGGGCATTTACCGTGGCAGGCGTCCTCAAGGCCGAGGTGCTACAGGATATCCGGGATGCGCTGGACACTGCGCTTGCTGAAGGAAAAACCTATGATGAATTTGTCCGGAACCTGAAACCCTTTCTGCAAAAGCGCGGCTGGTGGGGAAGCGTGCATGACCCGGAAACCGGGGAAATATTGCCGGGCCGGGCCATGACGCCGCGCCGTCTGGCAACGGTTTACCGCACCAACATGCAATCCGCCTATATGGCTGGCCGCTACAAGGCCCAGCTGGAAAACGCCGACGCCCGTCCGTACTGGACGTATGTCGCCGTGATGGACGGCAGGACACGCGGCAGCCATGCCGCCATGCACAATAGAACCTTCCGCTATGACGATCCCGTCTGGCAAGCCTGGTATCCCCCTTGCGGGTATCGTTGCCGCTGCCGGGTGGTGGCGCGCTCTGCCGCCGAACTGGAAGCTGACGGCCTTGCCCTGTCACAAGGCGAAGGCAGGATGCAGACCCGTACGCTTGACCTGGGCAAAAACGGCCAGATCAGCCTGACCGGCTACCGGG
>JAMPAN010000026.1 GCA_023667225.1 Oxalobacter formigenes
CCGAAAAAGTGAACAAACGAGAAAACCTCGTCAGTTCATTTGACCGGCATCCATTTACAACAAGAAAACTTGCGCCTCAAAAAAAGGGAAAAATGAGACACAAAAACATTATCGGCCTTGCCGGTTTGGCGCTGGCTTTTGCGGCGGGGTGGCTCATCAACGGCTGGCGCATGGAAAGCCAGACGCAGGAAGCATGGCAACAGGAAAGAGTCCAGGCCGAAGCAAGACTGAAGAGACAGGAGGAAATTGCCAATGAAGCGCAGAAAGACCGTGAGAAAGCACTGGCTGATGCTCGTGCTGCCAATGATATTGCTGTCCGGTTGCGGCAGCGCATTGAAGCACTCGCCCGGTCCGCTTGTCCCGCCGCTGCCGGTTCAGGCCAGACAACCCGAAGTGCCGGCATTTTGCTTGCCGAGTTGTTCCGCCGGGCTGACGAAAGAGCGGGAGAGCTGGCTGAATATGCAGACAGGGCAAGAATAGCGGGACAGGCTTGCGAGCAGGCTTATGATGCTTTGAAGGCGGGGGAGTAGGTGCGAGAGGCTGATGCCATGCTTGCAGAGGACATGGGACGGTTCTATGCTGATCCGCTGGGCTTTGTCATGTATGCTTTCCCGTGGGGAAAGATACCGGCGCTTTCCCTGGTGAAACTTCCAGAAAAATACCGGGACAGGTTCGATATGGAATACGGCCCAGACCAATGGGCATGTGACCTGCTTGAACATATCGGGAATAATATCCGGGAAAACCGTTTTGACCTTACCCATGCCGTGCCTCCTGTGCGGACAGCCGTTGCAAGCGGGCACGGTATTGGCAAATCAGCGGTTGTTGCATGGATTGTCCACTTTATTATGTCCACACGCCCTAATGCAAAGGGCGTTATCACGGCCAACACATCAGAGCAGCTTTCTACAAAGACGTGGGCCGAGATTGCAAAGTGGCATAGGCTTTCCATAACCGGGCACTGGTTTGATATTACAACGGGCAAAGGCGCTATGAGGATGCGCCATAAGGATTACCCGGAATCCTGGATGTGCGTGGCGCAAACCTGCCGTGAAGAGAACAGCGAAGCTTTTGCCGGTCTCCATGCAGCAGACAGCACACCGTTCTATATCTTTGATGAAGCGTCTGCGATTCCGGAAAAGATATGGGAGGTTTCTGAAGGCGGTATGACAGACGGGGAACCGATGTGGTTTGTCTTCGGGAATCCGACCAGGAACAGCGGCTCATTTCATGCCTGTTTCAACCGGCAGCGGCACCGGTGGCATACCATGCAAGTTGATAGCCGGTCGGTTCAAATTACCAATAAGAAACAGCTTCAGCAATGGGTAGAGGACTATGGTGAAGATTCTGACTTTGTTCGGGTTCGTGTCAGAGGTGTTTTTCCGAATGCGTCCAGTCTGCAATTTATCCCGTCTGAAGTTGCAACTGGCGCAGCCACACGGGAAACGGTTCGCGATACCCATATCAAAACGGCGATAGTCGGTGTGGATGTCGCAAGATTCGGGGATGACCAATCTGTTATTGTTACCCGAATCGGGCGGGATGCCCGTTCTATTCCGGCATTGAAATTCCGGGGAGTGGATACCATGCAGCTGGCAAGCCATGTTGTCCGGCATATCCAGATGCTGGAAAAGATGTATCGCGTAGTGGTATTTGTGGATGGCGGCGGTGTGGGCGGCGGCGTGATTGACCGGCTTCGGCAATTAAATGTAGAAGTCATTGAAGTCAATTTCGGCTGGAAAGCCGGGGATGACCGCCGGTATGCCAACAAGCGTGCCGAGATGTGGGGAAACATGCGCGACTGGCTTGCTGCCGGCTGCATTGAAAACCATCAGGAACTGATTACCGATCTTCAGGCTGTCGAGTATGGCTATAACGTGAAGAACCAGCTTCTGCTTGAAAGTAAGGAAGAGATGAAAAAGCGGGGGCTGGCTTCTCCTGATAACGCTGATGCGCTGGCATTAACGTTTGCTTTTCCGGTTGCCGATGAAAAGACGGCAGAACTGGCATTGCAATATGGGCGCCAGCACGAAGATTACAACCCGTATGACCTGGCCTTCAAATAAATCGGGCGTATAACTCACAAAAGCCGTTTTATATTTCTTCTCCATGAAGATCAGGCAAATTACGGCATCCGATATCACTCCCCTTGTTTCACTGGGCAGGCAATTTTTTGACGAGTCTCCCTATGCCGCATTCATGGAATATGACCTGAACAGCGCCAGGGTGTCTGTAGAAAAGATACTGGCATCCGGGGTTGGCCTGTTGGTCGAATCAGAAAAGGGAATACATGGTTTTGCAGGCGGTCTTCCTGTCGGGATGTGGTTCAACCGTAGCCATTCCATTATGAATTGCCTGGCTGTTTGGGTTGAGCCTGAATATGCAGGCAAGCCAGTGGGATGTAGGCTGATTCAGCGATTTATTGAAACGTGCCGGAAGAAGGGGTACGAGCAAATCATGTTTGCTGATCTCGCTCTGGTAAGAGGCGAAACGGTGGCCGGTGTGTACCAGCGGATGGGCATGAAGCGTCTTGAAACGAGCTGGATTCTGGCATAGGAGAAAAAGATGGGCGGTGTTGTTGAAAGCATCGGGAATGCAGTTGGAACCGTTGTTGGTTCCATTACAGGATCAAATGCCCAATTAAAGGCGCAGAAAAGGGCACAGCAACAGGCAGAGAAGCGGGCGGCACAGCAGGCAGAGCTTCAAAAGCAGGAGATTAACCGCGCCAATTCCAAATCACCGGATATGGGTTCATTGCTTGACCAGGCGCAGGCAACGTCCAAACTTGGCGCACAGGGAACCCTTTTGACAGGAGCAGGCGGCGTTAATCGTAACGATATGCTCCTTGATAAAAATACGCTGCTCGGAGGGTGATGTGGCAACGCTTGACGATTGGGATGCAGCGTTTAGCAAGTATCACTCTGCACTTGGTGGCGGAAGGGAACCGATTGGACGGAACTTCATATATACCAAGCATTCCGGCAGTTCTTCATCAGAAGTTGAAAATTCGCGACATAACTGGCAATACGCACCGGCTGCAAGGGCAGGTGCCGGTTCTGATGAGCTGATAACAGCAATCTACAATGATCTGGTTGCTATTGGCAAGGCCGCGAATGAAAACGGTTACATGAAAAAATATGCGACGTCTGATCCGCGCGGGATATTCCTGGCAGATTCGGCTATCGCACTTTTACGCGACAGTAATGCCATCGGTGTTTTCAACAGCGGGAAATATGATACGCGCCAAATTCTGAATGATCTTCGTACATTGGGAATTAACGAGGATCACATAGGCGTGCTAACTGGGGCGGATTTTGCCAATAAGGCGGATTCTCTTTCCTTGCGGCAGGCGTATTACATTGCCAATGCCACGCGTGCAAGCGGCGGTTTACGGTCGCAGGGGACAGGCTGATGACTGCCGATTCAAAAAAAACACGGGATGATGTGTTGCGCCGCTGGTCTGCACTGAAGCAGGAGCGCCAGGGATTCATGCCGCTTTGGGAAGAGCTGGCCGATGTTCTTATGCCCAAGGCCGGACGTTTCAACAAAAAGCGCCGTGACCGGCAGCTTCGGGATAAGTACAAGCGGATTCTGGACAATACGGCGTTAAGGGCAATCAATGTGCTGGCTGCCGGAATGCAGGCCGGCATGGCTTCACCGGCCAGGCGCTGGTTTTCTCTTGAATCCATGAATCCGTCCTATATGCAGTCACAGAACTCCAGGCTGTGGTTTGACTATGTAGCCGACAACATGTTCATGATGCTGGGGCGCTCGAATATTTACCAGGCGCTCCATGCCATCTATCAGGAGATGGGGGTATTCGGCGTGGGTGTGGCGATTGTCGTGCCGGATTTCTATACCGTCATCCGTGCGCACAGCCTGACGGTTGGCGAGTATGCCCTTGCCCAGGATGCCAACGGCGAGGTTGATACGCTGTATCGTGAATTTGATATGACGGTTGGGCAGATGGTTGAGGCATTCGGCCTTGAGAATGTCAGCTCAACCATCAAGCATCTTTACGAAAAAAATAATCTGGATGAATGGGTAACGATTCTTCATGCCATAGAACCAAGAAGGGAACGGGACGCATCGAAGAAAGACAATACAAATATGCCCTGGCGGTCTGTTTATCTTGAGCCGGATGGCGGGGAAGGAAAAATCCTGTCTGAATCCGGGTTCCCGATTTTCCCGGTACTGGCGGCAAGGTGGGATGTGACTTCCAATGATGTGTACGGGGATTCGCCCGGTATGCAGGCAATAGGAGATGTGCGGCACCTTTTCTTTAACCAGAAGAGAAAAGCGCAGGGGATGGATCAGCAGTATAACCCCAGCCTTCAGGTGCCGTTTGGCCTGAATGCCATCAATACCTTGCCGGGCGGGATTACGAGGGTTGACGGCATGTCCGCACAGGTTGGGGTCCGCCGCATGTATGAAGTCAGTACAGACATGAGCGGCATTCTTGAGGATATCCATGATGTGAGGAACCGGATCAATTCCGCTTTTTTTGTGGATATGTTCCTGATGATTTCCCAGCGGATTGACCGGACGATGACGGCAACCGAGGTAGCCTCATTGAATGAGGAAAAGCTCATGATGATCGGGCCGACGTATGAGCGAATGCAGTATGAACTTTACCGGCGGCTGATTGACATCATGTTTTTTTACATGTCGGATGCCGGACTGGTTCCGCCTCCGCCCGATGAACTTCAGGGGATGCCCATGCGCGTGGAATTTACTTCCATGATGGCGCAGGCCATGAAGGCGTCCCAGGTCAATACCGTTGATCGCTTCCTTGCCTGTGTATTCAATGTGGCGCAGGTAAAACAGGAAGTGCTGGACAAGATTGATGCGGACAGGCTGGTCGATTCCTACGCGGAAATGCTGAGCGTCCCGCCAGAGTTAATTGCCGATGAAAAAACTGTCCGCGCTATTCGGGAACAGCGGGCGCAGGCACAGGCAGCGCAGCAAGCCCAGATTGAGGCACAGCAGCAGGCCAGCATGGCAAAGGAACTTTCCCAGGCGGATATTTCCGGGGATAACGCGCTGACGCAACTGATGGATCAGTACCAGGGATATTGAGATGCCGGACGACAGGGAACAGGCAAGGGAACAAAAAAGGATGGAGGCAGAGCAGCTTGACGATATCCGGTGGCTTATGTCCTCAAGGCGGGGAAGAAGGGTTGTGTGGCGCATTCTGTCGCAATGCGGAACCTTTATGCGAACGCTGGATACGAACGCCTTGGTGATGGCTTCCAACGAAGGAAAGCGTTCGGTTGGAACATCCATTTTTGGGCTGGTGATGCAGGCATGTCCGGAGCAGTACCTTGCCATGACTGAAGAAATGAAACCGAAGAAAAAAGGAGAAGAAGATGGAAACTGAAAACCCAGCCGGTATTGAAAACCAAAATGATACGCCGGCCACCGCGCCTGAGTCTGGCACCGCGCCGGATAGTCAGGGCAGCGAGAATACATTGCTTACTTCCGGGCAATCTGCCAATCAGGAAGAGGGTACGGCAGAAAAGGAATCGGGCGGACAGGAAAAAACGCAGGAGAAAGCGCCGGCAGACGAGATACCGGAAAAATACGAGTTTACCGACGTCGGTGAAATTGTTGTTGACGATACGGTAAAGGAAGCTTTTTCCGATGTTGCGCGGGAACTGGGGCTTTCCCAGGAGAAAGCACAAGGCGTCCTGGACAAGATGGCGCCTGCTATTGAGAAAGCGCAGCAGGAGCAGCTTGCTTCTTTATCCCAGCAATGGAAAAGCCAGTCGCTGGCGGATGCCGAGTTTGGCGGAGACAAATTTATGGAAAACCTATCGGTTGCCAAAAAAGCGCTAGATCAGTTTGGTTCGCCCGAATTACAGGAAATTCTGAAAAAAGCCGGCTTGGGCAACCACCCGGAAATCATCCGTGTTTTTTACCGGGTAGGCAATGCTATTTCAGGAGATCGCATTATCACAGGAAGAGGCTCTTCCGGGGAAACAAAAACCGGGGATACGCTCGGTGATATGGCGAATCGCATGTACAAGGATTGATGAACAGGAGCAAAGAAATGGCAACTACAGGAACCACTTATCTTAGCCTTGCCGATGTATTCAAGCGGCAGGAAAAAAACGACATTGCAGATGTGATTGAGCTGCTGTCGGATAACAACGAGATGTTGCAGGACATGGTCACGGTGGAGTGTAACGATGGCACAACCCACCTTACCACTATGAGGACAGGGCTTCCGTCTGTTACCTGGCGGAAATTGTATCAGGGGGTCCAACCGTCCAAATCAACCACAAGGCAGGTTCGCGATTCGGTTGGCATGGCAGAGGCACGCTCAGTCATTGACAAGAAACTGGTTGATTTGTCTCCCAACCCGAAGAAGCTGCGCTTAACGGAAGGGACAGCTTTTCTGGAAGCCTTGAATATGGAGATTCAGGAAAAGCTGATCTACGGTTCAACCTTCCAGTCACCGGAGCAATTTACCGGTTTCATGCCCCGGTTTAACAGCCTGTCGGCAGAAAATGGGACGCAGATCATTGATGCCGGCGGCACCGGCAATGACAACACGTCCATTCTTTTTGTTGTATGGGGCGAGCGCACTTGCCATGCGCTTTACCCGAAAGGAAGCAAAGCCGGGATTGAACGGGACGACAGGGGACGCGTGGATGCCTATGACGAAAAAGGCGGGAAATATGACGCCATGGAAGAGGTGTTCAAGTGGGATATCGGCCTGTCTGTCAGGGACTGGCGTTATGTGGCCCGTATCGCAAATATTGATGTGAATGAAATGCGGGCTGGCAAGGTTGACCTGTATAAGCTGATGACCAGCGCCTATTACCGTCTTCATCAGCGCAAGGTCATTGGCGGCAAGGCGGCCATTTACTGCAATGTGGATGTGCTGGAGATGCTGGATCAGCTGGCGACGAACAAGGGCGCGTCAGACAACTTTATTCGCCTGAGAAGCGAAGAAGTGGAGGGCAAGGAGATCAAGGTGTACCGGGGGATTCCGGTACGGCAGGTTGACGCCATCCTGAATACCGAAGCCCGCGTGGTTTAACGGTATCTGACAGGCGAAAGTTAAAAGGAGAATGACATGATTCTTGATGCAACACTGATGATGTCGGAAAACCAGGCCATCACTTCCGGCACGGTGGTTTCGACCAATACGATTGATTTTGGCAAGAGGGGCACGGTTCCGCCCAGAGGAAACGGGATCAGGGCGGATATGGGCTTTGGCACCAAGATTCCGCTTCTGGTGCAGGTAACGCAGGCGTTTGCCGGTTTGACGTCGTTGTCGGTTTCACTGCAAACGTCTGACACGGAAGACTTTGCAGAGGCAAAAACGGTGTTTACCGAAGAGATTAAGGCGGATGACCTGAAGGAAGGATGCCGTATTTCCTTGCCGGTTGTTCCGTACAAGACGACAGGCCGGTATATCCGCATGTCCTATGAAGCAGCCGGGACGGCAACAGCCGGGGCGGTGACAGCGTGTATTACCTGGGGTAATGAGGAAAACCTCACTTATCTCTAAAAAGCACAGGAAGGGGTTTGTCCCCTTCTTTCCCATTCTGAATTAAGGAGAAAGATATGAAGGTAGAAGCGATTAAAAAAGGGTTTTACGGCGGCAATCTGTATGACGTTGGCGACAGGTTCGAGGTTCCGGGCAATGAAAAGGCGTCATGGTTCAAGCCTGTCGGCGCAGACCAGAAAGAAGACGGCAAAAAGACAGTAAATGAACGCGGTTGATATTTGCAATCTGGCGCTCTCAAGGCTGGGCGATGTGGCGAATATTGCGTCCATCGACCCGCCTGAGAAGTCCTGGCAGGCGGAGCAATGCGCCCGTTTTTGGCCTGTTGCGCTTCATTCTTTATTGGAAATGTATCCCTGGACATTTGCAACAAAGTGTGAGCGGCTGGCAAGGCTTTCTGCGGATACCGGTGCCTGGGGGTATGCCTATGCCAGGCCGTCTGATTGCATCCGGATTCTGGCTGTTTTTACAGAAGACGGGATGGCGTCTGCCGGATATGGCCGCCATGTTTTGAACGGAAGAATCGGGGTTGATCCTGCCGTGCAGTGCGAGTATTACGAGACGCGGCGTATCGGGGAAATGGTTGCCATCCTGACCAATGTAGAGAATGCTGCCGCCCGTTACATTACGGATGATGTGGACAACGGCAAGTTTTCTCCCATGTTTGCCGATACGCTTTCATGGCTTTTGGCGTCACATCTTGCCGGGTGCATCATCAAGGGGGATACGGGCGTCAAGATGGCGGCAAATTGCCAGCAGATGTTTCGTCTTTCCTTTTCGCAGGCAGCGGCGTCGGACGCCAGCCAGCACCGGATAGACATGGATTTTATCCCGGAAGTTATGAATATACGGTGACAGGATGGCGAGGGTACGCACAATCAAGGTCTCGTTTGCCGGCGGCGAGATTTCACCGGAAATGCTGGGGCGAATTGAGGACGGGAAGTATCAGAGCGGTCTGGCGAAATGCCGCAATTTTATTCCGCTGATTCAGGGAAATATCAGGAACCGGCCGGGATTGCTGTTTGTCCGGGAGGTCAAGGATTCATTAAAGAAGGTCAGGCTGATTTCTTTTACGTTTTCCACATCGCAGACCATGATTATCGAGATGGGGCCGAAGTATTTCCGGTTCCATACCATGGGGCAAACCCTGATTGACCCGGCAACCGGGCACCCGTATGAGGTGGCAAGCCCTTATGAGGAAGCGGACCTTTTTGAGGTGAATTATGTCCAGTCCGCCGATGTGATGACGCTGTGCCATGTCAGGCATCCGCCAATGGAATTGCGTCGGTATGGTCCCATGGACTGGCGAACCAAGATTATCAACTTTGGGCCGGAAATTACCGCGCCTGCCGGTGTGTCCGCTGTATCAAACAGTAAAGGCAACGAGTATCAATATACCTATGGCGTTACGGCGATTCATTCAAATGGCGTCAGTGAATCTGTCATGACGGCTTCCAATACGGTTGCCAATAATATTTATGCTACCGGCGCCATGAATACTGTTACCTGGAAACAGGTGGCAGGCGCGTCACGATACCGGGTTTATCTGAAGTCTGCCGGTATGTTCGGGTATATCGGAGAGACAACCGGCACGTCGTTTATTGATGACAATATTGCACCGGATATGGGGAAGGTGCCGCCTGTTTACGATACCACCATGACCGGCGAAAACAATTACCCCGGCGCGGTCTCCTATTTCGAGCAGCGGCGGGTTTTTGCCGGTTCGATAAATGAGCCTTCGGTTATCTGGATGACGCGTCCCGGCACTGAATCGGATATGTCCTATTCCATTCCGACGTTTGATGATGACCGTATCCGCTTTCGCGTCAATGCCAGGGACGCCAATACTATCCGGCATATCATTCCGATAGCCCAGCTTGTTCTTTTGACCAGTTCGGCTGAATGGGCGGTGACTTCTGTCAACAGTGACGCCATTACGCCATCTTCTATTGCTGTCAGGACGCAAAGCTATATCGGGGCCGCCATACCGAAACCTGTCATGGTGAACAATGCCATGCTGTATGTGGCAGATCGGGGAAATCATGTGCGGGAGCTGGGATACAGCTATGACAAGAACGGCTTTATCACGGGCGATATTTCTATCCGTTCGGCGCACCTTTTTGACGGATTCAATATTACGGACATGGCGTATTCCAAGACGCCATCACAGATTGCCTGGTTTATCAGTACCAGCGGGAAGCTGCTCGGTCTGACCTATATGCCGGAGCAGCAGGTAGGCGCTTGGCATCAGCACGATACAGACGGTGTTTTTGAATCCTGCGCTGTGGTTGCTGAAGGCAATGAGGATGTGCTTTACGTTGTGGTTCGGCGGGAAATCAATGGAAAAACTGTCCGCTATATAGAGCGTCTTGACGAGATGATGCTGTTGTCACTGGAAGACGCTTTTTTTGTGGACAGCGGCATGAAGTATGAAGGCGAACCGGCAGAGATGTTTCGCGGGCTGGATCACCTTGAAGGGAAGACGGTCAGTATTCTTGGGGACGGGATTGTTTTTCCACAGCAGAAGGTAGTTGGCGGCAGCGTGAAGATTGACCATCCCTGTTCAAAAGTTGCTGTCGGTTTGCCAATCCAGGCGGATTTGCAAACGCTTCCTGTTGTGGCGCAGATTGACGCTGCCTATGGGCAGGGCATGGTGAAGAATGTCAACAAGGTCAGGATGCGGGTTTATCACTCGTCCGGCATTTTTGCGGGGCCTTCTCTTGAGCGGCTGTACGAATACAAGCAGCGCACGGATGAGCCGTATGGTTCCCCGCCGGAATGGAAAACGCAGGAAATTGAAATCATGGTGCCAGGGGAATGGCAGGATGGCGGCCAGCTTTATGTCCGGCAGGATGATCCTTTACCGCTGACGATTCTGAATCTGGTTGCTGAAATTGAGACAGGAGGATAAGTCATGTGGGGGTTGATTGCTTCCGCTGCCGGCGGTTTGCTTTCAGCCGGCGGCGCATATGCGTCGGCAAAGGCGCAGAAAGCCAACCTGAAAAGCCAGGCGAAGATTGCCGAAATCAATGCCGATCTTGCACGGCATCAGGCCGAAGGCGCGTTTATCCAGGGGCGCAGCCAGATTATGCAAAGTACGATGCAGAGCGCACAGGCTATGGGACGGCAGCGGGCGCAGCTTGCTTCAAGGGGCGGGGATATCGGATATGGCAGCGCGGCGGAGATTCGTGCAGGCAGCGCTGCCATGCGGGAGATTGACTATAACACGCTGTCTGCCAACGCGCTTAGAACGGCGTGGGGATACAAGTCACAGGCAATAGACCTGGAAAACCAGGCGCTGGTTGCTAACGCCAATGCCAATGCAATCAGTCCGGGCAAGGCCGCATTCGGGTCATTGCTGACTTCTGCGGTTTCCTCTTTTGCCATGTATTCCATGATGGGCGGAGAGAATCCTCTCAAAAATATGTTTGGCAATGAGGAGGGAACGATGCTTGGACTGAAAGCGATTCCGAATGAAATATGGGAACCGAATGGAATAGGGGTTCCCTTCCTTGGAACCGGAATCGGCTTTGACGGTTCTGGAAAAGTTGGCTTTAGGATGAAATGAATATGGCAGACAATCTGATTGCACCGACTGTTACGCCCAATCTTCCAGGCAGCAGATATTCCGCGCCGCAGATATCCGATGAAGCGGGAAGAGAACTTTCCATGCTGGGGCATAGCACAAGCCGGGCGGCAGCGGATATTTTCCGTATTGAAATGCGCATGAGAGAGGAAAACGATACCTTGCGCGTCAATGCCGAACTGAATGCCATGAAGGAACTGGATATCCAGCTTCGCTATGGCGAAGGCGGACTGTATTCCAAAAAAGGGCTGGATGCCATCAATACCATTGGGCCTGATACCTATTCAGATCAGCTTGTCCAGAAACAGCAGGAGGTTCTTTCTTCTTTGGCAAATGAACAGCAGCGCAGGATGTTCATGCAGGGGTCAAACAATATCATCAGCAGTTTTCGGGCAGCCGGCATAAAACATCTGAGCCAGGAAAGAATCCGCTATGACGTCAGTGTTCAGGAAGGAACGATCAAGAACGCGCTAAATGAAATGCCGCTTGCGGTGTCAGAGGGGGACGAAGAGTCCTACCACAATGCCATGGCACGCTCTGATGCGGCGCTTTTCCGACTCAAGGAAGTAAATGGCTGGTCAGCCGAAGAGTTTGAGGTAAAGAAACGGGAGAAGGATTCGCATGTAACAAAGCAGGTTGTTGGACACTTGCTGGACAACGGGAAGTGGGAACAGGCGGAAAAATGGCTGGAAAAAAACAAGGAATGGATGTCTGCCGAAGGGGTTTTCTGGTCACGGCAGCGTATCGACAAAGTAAAAAAGGAAACGGTCGGCCAGCAGCTTGCAAACCAGCTTTACCAGGGGACACAGACCAGGACAGGCGAAGCGGAAGATTATTTTGCCATTGGCGTAATCGGTCAGGAATCCGGTGGCAGGCAACAAAATGCGGATGGTTCCCCGGTGGTAAATATCAACAAAAACGGTACGACAGACGGGGGTATTGCCCAGATCAACGAAGCCACGGGGCCGGAAGCGGCCAAACTGGCCGGCCTTGAGTGGAACAGGGAACGCTGGCTCAATGACAAGGCGTACAACTATGCGCTGGGGAAAGCCTATTTTGACAAGTGGCTGAAAGTGTACAACGGTGACCCCATGCTTGCGGCGGCAGCCTACCATTCCCCCAAAAGAACGCAGGAAGCCTTCAGGAAAGCCAAAGAGGAAGGGGGCAACTGGCTGGATTATGCTGACAAGGAATTGCGTGATTATGTCGGCGGGGTGGACAGAAAGTTTCAGGCTGGCGTTAAAAGTGGCAGGACAGGCGTTCCGGCCTTATCCGGCAAAAACGTATCAGACGAAATAGCGCGTATTTCAGCAAGCGATCCGGAGCTGGGCAAAATTGTTATGTCCAATTACGAAGCGCTTTCCCGTTTTGGCAAGGCGCGGGAACAGGAATCCAGTGATGCAGCCATGAGAAAAGCCATGACGATGCTGCCGTCTGTCGGCTTTCAATTGTCCCGTCTCCCGCAGGATGTGGCGGCTTCCATCAATCCGAAGGAAATGCCGTCCTTGCAGAACTGGGCAGCCAACATGGCAAAGGGGGATGATGTTACTGATCCGGCTGTCTATCAGTTTTACGCAACACACCCTGAAGCTTTGAAGCAGCTGACAGAAGACCAGTTTTTCAATTTGCGGACAAAGCTGTCGGATGCGGACTGGCGGCGCTTTGCCAATCAGCGCGCCGAGCTGATTTCCGGAAAAGGAAGCAACAGTGCAGGCGATCTGGACCACACCGCCATCAATCGCCATTTCAGTGAAAACATGCGCATGATGGGGAAGGATCCCTCTCCAAAAGACGGCACAAGCGAAGCCGCCATGATGGGCGCAAGAAGGCAGGCACTGGATAACTACATTGCCGCCGCCCAGCGGGGAGCAGGCAGGAAATTCAACGATGCGGAGATTGGCGCACATGTCAGCGCGTTCTTCATGCAGACCGGCATCTCAACAGGCTGGTTTGGCGTCAGCCGCGAGCCGCTGATGGGTATGGATTACAGCGATATTGGACGAGAAACCCGGCTGAAGATTATTGAATCTTTGGAAAGAAGCGGCATTCCGCCGACAGAAGGCAATGTGATGAAAGCTTTCATATTGTCAAACGTGACGCAGGACAAGGGGTAAGCATGGAAGAAAAGACCATCGACTATGGCGCATTGCTGATGCAGGATCAGGATGGGCTTGCGCAATCTGCCCAGGCCGGATTCTGGCTGAGCAAGGATACCAACCCGGATACCTATGCCCGTCTGAAACGCCTATCGAAGGAAATCGGCGTTCCCATTCCATCTGTCCAGGAACAGCCCGATATGGCAGAGAAACGGGCAGCCATTGGGAAAATCGACTTTAGGCATCTGGCAAGCGTCAATCCGGCTACCGCCATGATGCTGGCCGACCTGGAAACGGCAAAGCTTTCGCATGACAACATTGAGAACATGAGCAAGCTGGAAGATGTTTTCCATACCTTTGCCGGGATTGCCCGCGGCTTGGCGGCCGGCACCACATTTGATGTCAGTGCCGGGATGCTGGGAGCCGGGGAAGTCATGGCAAGGAACCTTGCCAATCCGACAGACGGCATCATTCCGCTTCATGAGACCGACCCGGCAGCCGGGCTTATCCAGGCAACGATGGCA
>JAMPAN010000027.1 GCA_023667225.1 Oxalobacter formigenes
AACCGGCACCTGCCGCCAGGCCCGCTGTCCAGTTTGCCGCCGCGCCGGGAATGCCGGTCGATACCGAAGCGCTGGATATCCATGCGAAGGCGCTGGCCTACCAGCGGGCAAACAAGGTGGATTACATCACTGCCGTCAAGGCTGTGCAGGCGCTGTAAGCCATCCGGCCATCCACTGAAAAGCAAAGGAAACACCATGCAAAAAATACCTGTACTGACCCTGACGCTGCAAGCGGCAGACAACCTGGCCGCAGAACGCTTTGTCACAGCTGACGGCCATATTCCCAAAGCAGGCGGCCATGCCCTGGGCGTAACCACAACCGTGGCTGCACCTGGCAGCGCCGTTGCCGCCGATGTCATGGGGACTACCCTCATTGAAGCGGGCGGCGTGATTGCGCTGGGCCAGGGTGTGCAAAGCGACGCCAGCGGCAAGGCCGTGGCGTTATCCGGCGGCGTAGCACTGGGAACCGCGCTGCAAGCGGCCTCTGCCGATGGAGAGCGCATCGAAGTGCTGCTGACGCCGGTAGCCCCGGAGGCCGCATCGGAATAACCATCTATTGACGAGGAAACTATGTCCAGTATGACCCCATCACAGGCCCGCGTTGTCGATCCGATTCTGACGACGGTCGCGCGCGGCTACCAAAATGCTGCCTTTGTCGGTTCGCTGCTTTTTCCACGTGTGCCGGTGTTGCAGCGCGGCGGCAAGATTATCACCTTTGGCAAGGAAGATTTTATGTTGTACAACACGGCTCGCGCGCCGGGAGCCAACACCAAGCGTGTGAGCTACGGTTATGCCGGTGAAGCGTATGCGCTGGAACAGCATGCGCTGGAAGGCGTCGTGCCGTTTGAAATCATGGAAGAAGCCGCCGCTGTTCCCGGCATCGACATGGGCAAGGGAGCCGTGACCCGCACGCAAAACATCATTGCCCTGCGCCTGGAAACTGCCCAGGCCACCCTGGCAACCGATGCCAGCCGCTATGGCGCGGGCAACAAGTCCGCGCCGACCGGCACAGACAAATGGGACAACGACGCTTCCGACCCCATTGCCCAGGTTGAAGCCGCCAAGGAAGCCGTGCGGGCAAAAATCGGCCGACGTCCGGATGCGGCTGTCATTGCGGCATCGGTCTGGAAGTCGCTCAAAAACCATCCCAAGGTCATTGACCGGATCAAGTACACCGGCCGGGACAGTGCCACGCCGGAACTGGTTGCTGCGCTTTTCGGGTTGAAACAGGTCGCCATTGGCGACGCGGTTTATGCCAGCGGCAAAGGCGCTTTCACCGATGTCTGGGGCAAGTCGGTTGTGCTGGGCTATGTCGAAGTGGGCGGCCTGCCGGAAATGGGCACGCCCGCCTACGGCTATACCTATCAGCTGGCCGGTTATCCGATGGTGGAGCAGCCTTACCAGGATCGCAATGCCAAAAGCTGGATTTATCCGGTAACCGATGAGGTTTGCCCGGTCATTGCCGGAGCGGACGCCGGTTTTCTGATTGCCAACGCGGTGTCTTAATGGCTGCCTACGCCACCCCGGACGATATGGCCCGCCAGCTGGGCGAGCGGGAAGTGCTTGCCCTGGCGGATCGCGACGCAACCGGCACAGCCGATCCGGCGGTGCTGGAAAGCGCGCTGGAAGCGGCCACAGCGGAAATCAATGTGTATCTGGCCGAACGCTATCCCCTGCCGCTCAAAACAGGCTATCCCATCCTCGTGACCTATTGCGTGGATATTGCCCGCTACCGGCTTTTGGGCGCGCAGGCAACGGAAACCGAAGCGGCAAGGGTGCGTTATAAAGATGCCATCCGCTTCCTGGAACTGGTCGCCCAGGGCAAAGTCAGCCTGGGAGCTTCACCGGACGGCAGCGCGACAGCCCCGCAACAGCAGATTGGCGTGGTCGGCTCCCGGCGGGTCTTTACCCGGCGTACCTTGAAGGACTTTATTGCGCCATGCTGATTTATGCCGCCCTGGAAAACGCCGTGATGGCCCGGTTAAAAGCCGCCAGTGTGTCGGGCGAGCTGGGTTACAGGCTGATGGAAGTTGCCAGCTACGGCGGACAGTTTGACGATGTGGACGCCTTTGCCAACGCTGTGCGCCGGATGCCTGCTGTCTGGGTAGCGATCGGCGGCGACAAGGTAGTTGAAAGCGCCGGAAACAGCCTTGTTTGCGAAGGCGTTTTGGCCGTGATGGCTGCGGCCCGCAATGTGCGCGGAGAAGCGGATACCCGGCACGGCAATACAGCGGAACCCGGCACCTACCGGATGGTGGAAGACGTGCGGCGGATTTTATCCTGGCGCAAGCTCGGCGTGGCGCTGGAGTCGGGACTGGTGCCGCAGGCTGTCCGGACGCTTTTCAATACCCGCCTTGCCGGACAGGCCGTCAGCGTGTTTGCCGTGGAGTTTGGCTTCCGGTTTACCACCCAGGCAGCGCTGACCGAAGCGGATGGGGACATGGGCGAATTTTTGCAGCTCGCTTCGCAATACGACATTGCCCCGCACGAAACCGCCGCCGAGCATGACAAATGGCTGCAAGAGCCGCCGGACACCGGCACCTCCGCGCCGGAACTGACAGATGTACTGAATATCAGGGAGAAATAAATGAACAGGACAAACTATGTAATCGCTGTGCCGGTAAATGGCAGGCGCATCCGGAAACCGGACGGGGCGCTGCTGGCCAAAGACGGCGAGCAGGTAGAGAAATCCAGCTACTGGCTGCGCCGGGAAAAGGATGGCGATGTGGCCCTGACCCCGGCCGGACTATCGTCAGCCGGAAAGCCGGAATAAGGAGAAAATCATGGCAGACAACATCACTTTTGCCACCATTCCGATAGACTGGCGCGTGCCGGGGGCTTATCTGGAAATTGACCACACGAAGGCCGTCCAGGGGCTGCCCGTCATGAACCAGAAAATCCTGCTGTTGGGCCAACGGCTGCCAACAGGCACCCAGCCCGCCGGGAAACTGCTGCGTGTCACGCGCGAAGATGACGGCATGGCCTACTTCGGCGCAGGCAGCCAGCTGGCGCAGATGGTCTGGGCAGCCATCCGGAAAAATCCCTATACCGAAACCCATGCCCTGGCGCTGGATGACCTGGAAAGCGGCGTGGCCGCTGCCGGTACCCTCACCATTGGCGGTGAAGCCGGGGAGTCGGTGTCGCTGAAGGTGTATATCGGCGGCACAGCCGTGTCTGTCGGCATTGTGGCCGGGGAGGACGGTGCGGCCATTGCCGCCAAGCTGGCGGATGCCGTCAACGCCAACACCCGGCTGCCTGTCATGGCCGCTGCAACGGAATCGGTTGTGACGCTGACCGCCAAAAACAAGGGCGCGGAAGGCAACGCCATTGATGTGCGCATTGGTTATTACCAGGATGAGCCGCAAACGGTAAACGGCTTAACGCTTGCCGTATCGCCCTTGACAGGCGGCTCCGGCAACCCGGATGTGCTGGATGCCATTGCCGCCATTGCCAGCGGCAGTTATTACACCATCGTCATGCCCTGGACAGATGCCGCCAACCTGACGGCGATGGAAAACGAGCTGCAATCCCGCTGGGGCGGCATGGACATGCGTACCGGCCATGTCTTTGTTTTCAAGTCCGACACCTATGGCGGACTGGCAGATTTTGGCGAATCCAGAAACAGCCCGCACAGCACGCTTTTTGGATTGAAAGGTTCGCCGACGCTGCCGTGGGTGATTGCCGCCCAGGCAGCTTCCGGCGTGCAATTTTCCGGGATAAACGATCCGGCCCTGCCTTTTCGGGGCATTGAATTGCCGGATGTGCTGGCTCCGGAAGAAGCCGACCGTTTTACCGATACCGAGCGCAACCTGCTGTTGCATGACGGCATTTCTACCCTCATGGTGGACGATGGCGGGCGCGTCGTGGTGGAACAGGTGATTACCGCTTACCGGAAAAACAGCGCCGGGCTGGAAGATACGTCGCTGTTGAAACTCAATACCAAGTGGACGGTGGACTATCTCCGCTTTGCCTTCCGAGCGGCCATTTACCGGGATTATCCGGTGCACAAGCTGGCAGGCGACGATGTGCTGGGGCTGATTGCGCCGGGCCAGAAAATCGCCACGCCCAAACTGATCCGCAATACCCTGATTGGCGAAGCCAGCAAACTGGTGGAAGCCGGGCTGATGGAAAACCTGGAACAGTTCAAGGCCGATCTGAAAGTGGTGCGTTCCACGGCAGACCCCAACCGGGTCAACGCCATCATGCCGCCGGATGTGGTCAACCAGTTTGACGTGTTTGCCGGGGCAGTCCAGTACCTTTTATAAATTGCACAGGGTGCAAGGCGTTTGCATCAGGTGCAAATGCTCTGCACCCGATAAGGAGAGAACATGGGATTACAAGTGACAGGCCGGGTGACGATTACCGTTGCCGGGCGAAGACTTCAGTCCAAGGAAGGCGCAACGCTGAAGAATATCGAGGGCATTACCCGTGAAGGCGTGGCAGCCGATACGGGCGTGGCCGGATACCAGGAAGCCACGGCCATCCCGGAAGTGGAATGCACGATTGTGCATAACGGCGATACGTCGATTACCGATCTGGCGGCCATTACCGACGCCACGCTGTCTTTTGATACGGACAGCGGCAAGTCCTATGTGCTGCGCAACGCCTGGCATTGCGGCGGCTCGGAGTTGTCCAAAGGCGAATTGCAGGCCAAATTCCAGGCGGTGAAGGCTGAGGAAGTATAGCGGTAAAAAAGGCGGCGGGGTGCCTGCCGGGACGTTTCCGGAAAATCCCTGACTACCCATAACAAAGAAAGGAACATCATGGCACGGATTGAAAACGGCATTGCCAAAGGAACCTTGCGCAAAGGCATCACCATCGGCGGGGTGCCGCACAAGGATTTTGAAATGCGGGAATGCGTCCTGGGCGACATGCTGGACGCAGAAAAAGAAACGCCGGTCGGTAATGCGCTGGCCTATACGGTGGAACTGGTCTGCCGCCAGCTGGTGCGCATCGGCGAGCATACCGGCCCGATTACGGCCGGACAGCTGCGCAAATTGCCGCCGGACGACTGGGAAACCCTGCAAAAGGCGCGTCTTGCATTGGCGGATGCGGCAAAAAACGGCTTGAGCGACAGCGCGGACTTTTGAATGCCGTGCTGTTGCTGGCCCTGAAAACCGGCTGGACGCCGGAGGCGATCCGCCAGCTTCCCCAGGCCGAGTTTGACCATTACATCAATATGCTGACTACCAAACCCAGGGATTGAGATGGCAGGCAAACAAATGGACATTGCGTTAAGGCTGACTGCCGACGCTGCCCGCTTTGTGCGCGGCATCACCGGCGCGGGCAGCAGCGTGAAGCGCTTTGTCAGCCAGGCGCGCAGCCAGTTTGACAGTCTTCGCCAGGCGATGGGCACATTAAAAGGCCAGGCTGCCGCGCTGGGGCTGTCCTACGGCGCGATGGCGATGGCCGCGCAATCGGCCCGCATGGACAAGTCGCTGACGCAGATCGGGCAAACGGCAGGCATGACTGCCGCCGAAGTAGAAAAACTGCGCGACAGCCTGTTTGAAATGGGAAAAGCAACCGGCACATCGGTTGACGACCTGCAATCCGGGTTCAACAACGCGGTGCAGGCAGGATTGAGTTTCAGGGAAGCCCTGCCGGTGGTGGAGGCGGTCAATACCGCTGTAGCGGTGACCGGCGCATCTGCCGAGCAGCTGACTTCAGGACTGACAGTGGCGGCATCCGCTTTCCAGTTTGACCTGGCTACCCCCGGCCAGGCGCTGGAGTTGCTGGACAAGATGCTGGTGGCCGGACGGCTGGGCAATGCCGAGCTGGAAAACCTCTCCGCCATCTTTGCGCGGGTGGGCGTCAACGCCAAGGCAGCGGGTATGAGCTTTGATTCCACGCTGGCCTTTGTCGAGGTACTCTCCCAGACAGAGAAAGCGCCGGAACGCCTGGCGACGCTGGCCGATTCCACGCTGCGCATCTTTACCAACCTCAATTATATGAAGGCGGCCAGCAAGGCGACCGGGGTCAAGTTTTTTGATGCCAAAGGCAGCAGGCGGGACGCTACCGCCGTCCTCCTGGACATGAAAAAGCAGTATGACAAGCTGGGCAACAATGAGCTGAAGCAGTCGCTTTTCATGCAAAAAGCGTTTGGCAAGGCTGACCTGGATACCATCAAAGGCTTGCGGACGCTGTTTGGCGGGAAATCCCTGGAACAGCTCAAGGATTTTGCCAAAGAAATTGAAGCGGCAGGCGGCACGCTGGAAAAGGATTTACCGGCGGCCATTGCCAATGCCGTTGACCAGACCGGCCGCCTGAAGAACGCGCTGCGCCATGCCGCAGACGATTTTGCCCGGCCGGTGAATCAGGTCGTTGCGGATGCCATCAAATTCCTGATGGGCACCCGTGATAAGGAAGGCAACCTGACTTCCGGTCTGGGCTTGTCTGGCGGTCAGCTGGCGGTTGGCGGCGCAGTGGCCGGTCTGGGGCTGATTGTCGGTGGCAAGCTGGTCGGACGCGGCCTGGGCAGTCTGCTGGATCGCTACACCGGGACAGCTAAGGGGGTGGCAGAAGGCAAAGCGTTGCAGGCGGCAACAGGCGTGACGCCGGTCTTTGTGACCAATTTCCCGGCCGGCCTTGCCAGCGGCGGCAGCGACATACCGGGCGCAGCCGCCAGTGTGGGCGGTGCGGCAGCGGGTGCGGTTGGCCTGTCTGCCGGGGCAATAGCCGGGATTATTGCCGTAGCAGGGGCGATTCATATCGGCGGCTATGCGGCGCTGTCCGAGCGGGAGCAGTATGAAGCCAATGTGGCGTATAACGAGGGATTTGATCCTAACGCTATTGCCGAAGCGCTAAATACACCACCCCCGCAACAGGAACTCAAGGGTGCCATTAAGATTGATATTAGTGATAAC
The DNA here is from genome assembly GCA_023667225.1 of Oxalobacter formigenes. GTDB lineage: Bacteria > Pseudomonadota > Gammaproteobacteria > Burkholderiales > Burkholderiaceae_D > Oxalobacter > Oxalobacter formigenes_C. Next base: position 6,864 of record JAMPAN010000027.1, read on the forward strand.
CGTACAACTGTCACAACAAGTACATCTACCCCCGGCGTTAATTATGATGTGGATTCCGGGCCTGTCATGACGGGGTATTGATGGCTATGTTTGACACACTAAACAGCCTGGCTGACAGCCTTCGTCCATCCCTTACTCCTCCCGGATGGAAAACCCGCTATCAGCAAGCCTCCTTCCGGGGCGTGCCCTTTGCTGTCGTCCGGCATGAAACCCGGCTGGGCCAGCAAACCGTTGTCCATGAATATCCCCAGCGGGATACGCCCTGGACGGAAGACATGGGCCGCTCTGCCCGGCGGTATCAGGTGCGCGCCATCGTGATTGGCCCGGATTACGACCAGGCCCGCAACCGGCTTGTGGCGGCCTTTGAGGCTCCCGGCCCAGGCGTATTGATCCACCCTGCCTATGGACGGGTGATTGCCAAGCTGGACGGCGCTGTCACCCTCTCGGAAAACCCCGCACGCGAAGGCGGCAAGGTGGAAATTGCCGCAACCTTTGTGGATGCTGGAGAAAACATCACGCCCGGCCTGGAAACCGATACCGCCTCCTTGGTTGAAGCGGCTGCCGAAGCAGCCAAAGCGGCTTCTTTGGAGGATTTTCTGGGAACTTTTGACATAACGGGCCTGCCGGATTTTTCTGTTGAGGGCGCCCTGGATACGGTCAACAGTATCATTACGCTCATTAACGCCCCAGCCAGAATACTGGCTGACGGAGTGGCAATGGCAGGCGGCTTTACCCACCTGGCCAGGCGGCTGGCGGAATCAGCCAAACGGTTGATCAGCCTGCCAGCCGGACTGGGCGGGGCCTTGGCCGGGCTGGTCGGCGAGCTGGCCGGGTTGTTTCCACGCGATACCACAGCCGGAACATCCGCCTGCCTGAACGTTGCCAGCGCTATTTCCACGGCACAACTGCCCTTGATTGACCCGGTAACGCCCCAGCGCAAGCAGGAGCTGGACAACCGCACGGCCACGACCGGCCTGGTTGAGCGCACGGCCGTAGCCGAAGCAGCCGGAGCGCAGACCGAAACCGGCTACCAAAATACCGATGAAGCGGAATCCATCCGAGATGCCCTGGTACAAGCCATCGACAAGATTACCGATGCGCCGGACACACCGGAAGCGGTTTACCGCGCCTTTGTGGCGCTGCGTTCGGCTGTCGTGCAGGATATTACCGCGCGTGCCATTGACTTGCCGCGTATCCGTTCGGTGACGTTGCCGGAAACCCTGCCTGCCGTGGTGGTGGCGCACCGTCTGCTGGGTGATGCGGCCCGCGCCGGTGAGATTGTTTCCCGCAACCGGCTGCCGCATCCGGGCTTTGTGCCGGGCGGCATACCATTGGAGATAGCGCCGTAAGGGAGTGCAATCCTGCATCCCCTTGTTGTCTCGCGCCCGCGCGTAGCATGGGTGGCATGGTTAAGATTCCCGACCCCGCCGAAACTGCCGACAAGGTGATTCTCCTGGTTGATGGCATCCGTCATAGCGGATGGCAGTCTGTTTCCATCAACCGCTCCCTTGAAACGGTGGCAGGCACCTTCAGCCTGACCCTGACGGAGCGCTGGCCCGGTGAGGATACCGCCCGCCCTGTCATGCCGGGTCGGCCCTGCCAGGTGCTGATCGGCCGCGACAAGGTGATAACCGGGTATGTGGATGACGCCAACCCGCAATACGACAAGTCTTCGCATACGGTGCAGGTGCGGGGCCGCTGCAAGACAGGCGATCTGGTGGATTGCTCGGCCATTTACCGCTCCGGCCAATGGCGCAACGTCAAGCTGGAAACCCTTGCGCAAAACCTGCTTAAGCCCTTCGGCATTGGTGTCAAGGTTGAAGCCAATACCGGCAAAGCCTTTCCTTCATACAACATCGAGGAAGGGGAAACCGTCTTTGAATGCATTGAGCGGGCAGCCCGCCAGCGCGCAGTTTTGCTGGTATCGGATGCCGAAGGCAACCTGGTGATTACCACAGCCAGCAAAATGAAGACCGGCATCTGTCTTGAAGAAGGCAAAGACATCGCCTCTGCCGATGCCGTCTTATCCTGGAAAGACCGTTACAGCAGAATTGTGGTGAAAGGCCAGGGCAAACCGACCGATGCCGACTTTGGTGAAAAATCGACCCGCAGCCGGGGTATTGCTGACGATACCGGGATTGACCGCTACCGGCCGCTGGTCGTGATCAACGAAGATGCGGGAGACGGCGTTACCCTTGCGCAGCGCGCTGTATGGGAACGCAACAGCCGCCGGGGAAAAGGCAACCGGGTAACGGTGACGGTTTCAGGATGGCGGGTAAACGGCAAACTGTGGCAACCCAACATGCTGGTATCCGTAACATCTCCGCGACTGTGGCTGGACAATACGCCGATGCTGGTCGCCGGATGCCAGTACCAGTTATCCGATGCTGGGACAACAACGGTCTTGTCGCTGTCTTTGCCGGAAGCCTTCGAGCAAATTGCCACCGGCGGAAAAAAGCAGAAAAGCAGCACGGACGACAACGGAGGCTGGGCATGATGATGCGTGCCATGAAAAAGATATCGGCTGCCATTTCCCGCCGTATCCGGCTGGCTGCCACACGCGGCATTCTGTCTTTGGTATCCGACGCCGCCAAAATGCAGGGCGTGCAGGTCAAGCTGCTGGACGGAGAAACCCGCGAAGGCGACCGGTTACAGAATTACGGGTTTTCTTCTGTGCCGCTTGCCGGGGCGGAATGCGTTTTCTTGTCGCTAAACGGCAGCCGTGATCAGGGCGTCGTGATTGTGGCCGACGACCGCCGGTACCGGCTGGCCGGATTGAAAGGCGGAGAGGTTGCGCTCTACACGGACGAAGGCGACAGCGTGATTTTGCGGCGCGGCAACCGGATTGAGGTAACAACAAAGACCTTTAAGGTAACTGCGCCGGAAGGTGTGGAGTTTGATACGCCGCTCATTAAATGCAGCGGGGATATCCAGGACAATGCCGGGACGCAGCACACCACCATGCGGAAAATGCGCGCCATTTTTGACGGCCATACCCACCCTGGCGATTCCGGCGGGGAAACCGGGCAGCCAGCGCAGTCGATGGGATAACGGCATGGGCGATATTAAAACAATCCTTGTCGATATCACCAAAGGGGCACAGTGGCTTCTGGACGGCGCATTGCTGGCGGAAGACGACAGCATGGATACGGCCATTATCATTTCGCTTTTTACCGACCGGCAAGCCGATACGGACGATAAACTGCCGCAGGGGCAGACTGACCGCCGGGGCTGGTGGGGTGACGCTTATCTTCCCGCGCTGGCAGACGGCATGACGGATAACCTCGGTTCCCGGCTTTGGCTGCTTGACGGCAAGCGCACCCAGCAAAACCTTGTCCTGGCCAAACAATATGCCGAAGAAGCGCTGGACTGGATGATGGCTGACAGTGTAGCCAGCGCCGTTGCGGTGACAGCCAGTTACGCCAGGGATAATATTTTGCGGCTGGAAGTGGGCGTTACCCGCCCGGATGGCGGACAGCTTCGCCGCCGCTATGACGTGGTATGGGGTGAGACATGAGCTATACGCCGCCAACCCTGCCGGAATTGATCAGCCAGGCTGAAAGCGATATTGAAGGCCGTCTGCCGGGGGCGTCTGCCCGGCTGCGCCGGAGTAATCTGGCCGTTTTTGCCCGGATCATGGCCGCCTGTGCAAAAGGGCTTTACGGCTTTATTGCCTGGTGTTTCAGGCAGCTTTTTCCGGATACGGCGGATGCAGACAGCCTGATGCGGCAAGCCACGCTCTGGCTGGATACGCCTTATCTGTATGCCACCTATGCCGTCGGAACCGTCATCGCTACCGGCGAAGCAGGCAGCATCATTGAAGCCGGAGTGGTACTGGTACGCGCAGATGGCGCACAGTTTACCGTTGACGAGGGCGGCATCCTGGCTGATGCCCCACTGGTGCTGGCAGTAACGGCCATGACAGCCGGGACAAACGGGAATACCCCGGCAGAAACGGAGCTGACACTGATGTCGCCCATCGACGGGGTAGAAAGCGTCATGCCGGTGGGAGCCAATGGCCTGACCGGCGGAACAGACGATGAAACGCTGGAACACTTGCGGCAACGCATTATTGAACGGCACCGCTGGACGGCCATGGGCGGAGCCTGGTACGACTACCGCCGCTGGGCGCTGAATGTGCCGGGGGTAACGCGCGTTTGGGTCTATCCCCGCGAACTGGGGCCGGGCACCGTCACCGTGCGCATTATGCGGGATGATGATGCCGATCCTTACCCCTCCGGCGCTGCGCTGGCGGCAGTACAGTCAAGCCTGGAAGACAACTGCAATGTGACTGCTGACGTTATCGCCGTCGCCCCCATTCCGCTGCCGGTCAATTACACGCTTGCCATCAGTCCGGATACGCCGGATGTGCGGGAAGCCGTTACGGAAGCGCTGAAAGACTTTCATGCACGGGAAGCCACGCCGGGCGGGCAGTATATTGATCCGGCAACGCGCCTGCCCAAACAGGGCGGCAGGCTGCTGAAGTCGCGTATCAATGAAGCCATTTCACTTGCCATAGGTGAATATGACCATGCGTTAATTTCTCCGGATCGGAACATCATCAGCGGCAAAGGCTTTATGCCGGTCTTTGGCAAGATTGACTTTGTGGCGTTTCCGGCAGAAGAGGAAAGCGCATCATGACACCTGAAAACTACCTGTCGCAGCTTTTTGCGCTTTTGCCGCGCGGCCCGGCCTGGACACGAAAGCCGGACAGTGTCCTGGGCAGGATATTGATGGCGGCTGCCGCCCTGTTTGTCCGTGTGGATAACCGCGCAGGAACCATGATTGACGAAACTGATCCGCGCACCACCTCCTGGCTGCTTCCCGAATTTGAAAAGATGCTGGGGTTGCCTGAACCATGCGTTGCCATGACAGGCGCTAACCAGACAATAGAACAGCGGCGGGCTGCCGTTGTGGCGCGGCTGACAGAAATTGGCGGAGCCAGCAAGGCATTTTTTATTGCCGCTGCCAAAAAACTGGGCTATCCGGATGCCGTGATTGAGACGTACCGGCCCATGACCTGCAACGATGATTGCAATGACGCGCTGTGGAGCGAATGGGACAGGTGGACATGGCAAATAGCGGTGCCGTATGACGTGGCCGGGGTATTTATCGCCAATTGCAACAGCGATTGCAATACGCCGCTGAAGAAATGGGGCAATGCCGGATTTGAATGCTATATCAGCCAGATTAAACCGGCGGAAACCGAGGTGGTTTTTGCTTATCCGGAAAATGGGAGAAACAACGCATGAAACGTATTGATACAACAACAGCCGTGCCGGATATGTTCGGCCCCGGTAAATCCGGGTGGAAAAACGGGAATAAGGCTCAAGGCATACCCGCAACGGAATTTAATGCCGATTGGCCGAATAACGTCCAGGAAGAAATCTGCAATGTTATTGAAGCTGCCGGAATAACGCTTGACGGCAGTAATCGGGCACAGCTTTTGCAGGCCATTCGTGGAATTATCGCTGGTGGACTGGCAACCGAAAAGGTAGCCGGAATTGCGCGGATTGCCACGGCAGAAGAAGCCGAAGCCGGGGAAGATAATGCAACAATAATAACGCCTGCAAAACTGGCGAACGCACTCAAGAACATAAGTACCTTACCCGTTAGCTTCATGACCATGTGGCCCTCAGCCACCTTGCCTGCCGATGGCAAATGGATGGAGCGAAACGGTGACATATTACAGATAGCCGACTATCCAGACCTCTTTGCCATCCTGGGAAACCTCTACGGCGGGAACGGAACCACCACATTCGCCTTGCCCGATGACAGAGGGCTTGTTGAGCGCGGCTGGGATCATGGCAGAGGATATGACAGTGCTCGCACATTCGGCTCCGAACAAGAGGATGCTATTCGGAATATTGTCGGTACCATGGTTTGTACGGCTGCTTGCACGCGGGAAGGCACCTATGGACTCCCAGAAAAATTCTACGA
>JAMPAN010000028.1 GCA_023667225.1 Oxalobacter formigenes
ATTGGCGGGGGGGCAAAGGCGCGCCAAAGAGACTGCCGGGGCTTTCGCAGAAAAATAATTGAAAACCCGTTCGGGAATCAATCGGAATACGTTTTTACATACCGTGGAAAGCATCTGAAAGAAATTAACACCAGGCAATTTCGTAACGCTTTGAAGCGAGCTGGTATTTCTGACTATCGTTTTCATGACAATAGGCATACCTGGGCCTCAATGCTGGTACAAAATGGCGTGAGCCTGTACGAGCTTCAGGAAATGGGGGCATGGCAAAGCACAGAAATGGTCAAGAGGTATGCTTACTTTGCTCCAGAGAAGATGAAGGAAAAGGGCGAAATTGCAGACAGGCTGATTCTCCCTTCTGTCACAATTTTGTCACAGACGAAATTACAATAAAAAAGCCCGCTAAAAAAGCGGGCAAAATCAAATGATTATGGTGGGTCGTGTAGGGATCGAACCTACGACCGACGGATTAAGAGTCCGCTGCTCTACCAGCTGAGCTAACGACCCGAAAGCAAGTATTATATGGGACGGGTGCGTTTTCTGTCAATGCGGGGATAGCGGCGCAGGGCTGCCGGCAAGGGAATGGTGCGGGAAAACCCAAAAAAACAAAGGGCTGCAAAAGCAGCCCTTTGGTACATCCTGGTAGGCCGTGCAGGGCTCGAACCTGCGACCAACGGATTAAAAGTCCGCTGCTCTACCAGCTGAGCTAACGACCCGAAGAACTGCTATTATAATGAGGTGAAATTGTTCCTGTCAATAAAGGGAAAGTTCGCGGTTTACCAGGCAGATTATGATTGTTTTGGGTATAGAAACTTCGTGTGATGAAACCGGGATAGCGTTGTACGATACGGAGCGCGGTTTGCTTTCGCACGCGCTGTATTCGCAGATTAAGCTGCATGCTGAATATGGGGGGGTGGTGCCTGAGCTGGCTTCGCGGGATCATATCCGCCGGATTTTGCCGCTGTTAAAGCAGGCGCTGGAGGCGGCAGGTATAAGCCGCCAGGCGGTTGACGCGATTGCCTATACCCAGGGGCCGGGGCTGGCCGGGGCGCTGCTTGCCGGCGCTTCTGTTGCGTGCAGTTTGGGAATGGCGCTGGATGTGCCGGTAGTGGGCGTTCACCATCTTGAGGGACATTTGCTCTCGCCGCTTTTGACGGCTGATCCGCCGGCTTTTCCTTTTGCGGCGCTTCTGGTTTCGGGCGGGCATACGCAGCTGATGCGTGTTGACGGGGTGGGCCGTTATACCCTGCTTGGGGAGACGCTGGATGACGCCGCAGGGGAGGCTTTCGATAAATCGGCCAAGCTGCTGGGGCTTTCTTATCCTGGCGGGCCGGAAGTTTCCCGGCTGGCAGAATCGGGGGTATCCGGAAAGTGCCGCCTGCCGCGCCCGATGCGCCGTTCCGGGGATTTGAATTTCAGTTTTTCCGGGTTGAAAACGGCGGTTCTGACAGCGGTAAGGCAGGGCAGCGGGCAGCTGGAGGCACAGGAAAAATGCGATATTGCGCGCGGGCTGGTGGATGCGGTTGTGGATGTGTTGTCGGAAAAGTGCCTTTCAGCATTAAACATGACGGGACTTGACCAGCTGGTGATTGCCGGAGGCGTGGGCGCTAACAAACAGCTGCGGGAAACGATGGCCAGGCTGGCGCGGCGCAACCGTTTCAGGGTGTATTTCCCGGATATGGCGTTTTGCACGGATAACGGCGCGATGATTGCTTTTGCCGGGGCCATGCGCCTTAAGGCAGATCCGGGTGCGGCGAAGAAGGATTACGGGTTTACCGTGCGTCCCCGGTGGCCGCTGGAGGAGCTGGCGAAGACCGGGGACTGACATTTATGGCTGTGCGGCGGAGAGCCGCGCGACATGGCGGGCTATCATCAGTTCTTCAAAGGTGGGGATGATATAGACGGATACCCGGCTTTGCGGTTTGCTGATGCAGAGGAGCCCTGCCTGGTTGGCTTCTTCGTCAATCTCGACGCCCAGCCAGCTGATCTGGCGGCAGATGGCTTCCCGTATTTCGGGAGAGCGTTCCCCGATACCGGCGGTAAAGACGAGGGTATCCAGCCCTTTGCAGGCAGCGGCCAGGGAGCCGGTTTCGCGCGCGACGCGGTAGGTAAACAGATCCAGCGCGGTTCTGGAAGCAGGGTTGCCGGTAGTGAGCAGGTCGCGCATGTCGGGACTGATGCCGGAGATGCCCAACAGGCCGGATTCGTTGTAGAGCAGGTTTTCCAGCTCGTCCGCCCCCATTTTTTCTTCCCGCATGAGATACAGGATAACGCCGGGATCCAGGGTGCCGGAACGGGTCCCCATGACCAGGCCGTCCAGGGTGGAAAAGCCCATGGTGCTGGCGATGCTGCGGCCGTTTACCAAACCGCACATGCTGGCGCCGCTGCCCAGGTGGGCAATGATGGCGCGGCCTGCCGCGTCTTCGGGAGCCATCTGGCTCAGTTCGCCGATGACATATTCAAAGGAAAGGCCATGAAAACCGTAGCGAACGATGCCTTTTTCTGTCAGGTGGCCGGGCAGGCCATACAGGCGGGAGATGTAGGGGTTTGTCTGGTGAAAGGAGGTATCAAAACAGACGACCTGGCAGAGATCCGGGTAGCGTTCGGAGAGGGTATCAATGACGTTTAGCACACGGGGCTGATGGAGCGGGGCCAGCGGGATAAGCCGCCGCAGGCGTTTGAGCACTTCCGGTGTGATCAAAGTGGGTTCGAGGAAATCGGGACCGCCATGCACCATCCGGTGTCCTACGGCGTGGAGCCGGTTCGGGGCCAGGTGCGATTCAATCCATTCAACCAGAAATTCCAGCAGCTCGCTGCCGGAGAGGTTGCTTCCCCAAGTTTGCTGGCTGATGATTTTGCGATTGCTGTCGCGGGCAATGAAATAGGGGTCGTCGCTGCCGACGCCTTCTATGGCGCCGAAGGCCTGCCTTTCCAGCCGGGTATCTTCCATTTCCCTGAAAAGGGAAAATTTGTAGCTGGAGGAGCCGGCATTGATGACGGCGAAATAACGGGGGGGAGGCGCAGACGGTGAATGGGGCATAACGGGTTTCCTTACGCTCGGTTTTTTTCTTTCAGGCTGCTTTCCTGTCCGGCAAGTCCGGTGATATTTCTCATTATGTCCTTTCCCGGCCTCGTCTGTAAACAGATGCGCTGCCACCGGTTTTTCCCGGCGGCCGGATTAGCGGATGTCTGGCAAAAAAGGTAGAATCGCCGGGTTCAGGCGGCCTGTGATGATTTTCCCCAAAAGGAGTGAAAAACAGCGGCCGGTTCTGTTTTTTGGTGAAAGAAGCGGGGACAGGCGCAAATGAGTTCAGGCAGGCAGCATCCGGAAGCAGGCAAAACCGCCAGGCCGGTGTTTTCCGTGCAGGCTGTGCCGCCCAATACGCCGGATTATTTGCACCGGGTGTACTGGTGGGCTTATGAGCATCCGCTGGCTGTCCGGTTTTGGGATCGCGGTTTTTTGATCAATCTGATTTTGCTGGGCAATTACAACCGCCTTGCAGAGGCGGTGCTGGAGGAGTTTCCCAATCCGGTGACCGGGACGATGCTCCAGATTTCCAATGCCTACGGGCAGCTGGTGCCCCGCCTGCAGCAGCGGCTGGGGGAGAGGGCCTGTTTTGACCTTGTGGATATTTTGCCTGTCCAGCTTGAAAAAACGCGGCGGAAACTGGCCTGGCCGGATGAACGGATCAGGATGTTTGCCTGCGACGCCACGGCGCTGCCCTGTGCGGATAACAGTTATGACCAGGCGCTGATGTTTTTTTTGCCGCATGAGCTGCCGGAACCCGAAAGGCGGAAGGCGCTTGCCGAGGCGCTGAGGGTGACGCGGCCGGGCGGGAAGCTGGTGCTGGCGGAATTTCATTTGCCGCACCCGCTGCATCCGCTCAAGTGGTGGCAGCGCCTGGTTTTCGGGCTGTTTGAGCCTTTTGCCATGGATATGTGGCGTAATGAGCTGACGCATTATTTTCCCGATGATGTCTGTTACCGGGTTATTGGCAAGACAACGTATTTCGGCGGCCTGTACCAGAAACTGGTTGTGACGAAAGCGGCCTGATTTTCCCGGCAGCTGCGCGGTTTGGGCAGGGTTTTGCTCCGGCTATGGTTTTTGTGCAGATTCAGATATAATCTCAAAATTTTCCTTACTGCACTTTTTTGAGAAGATTATGGTCGTTATTCGTTTAGCACGTGGAGGCGCAAAAAAACGCCCGTTTTACCGGATTATTGCAACCGATTCCCGCAACCGCCGCGACGGTCGTTTTATTGAACGCATTGGTATTTACAACCCTTTTTCCGCTGAAAATGAAAAGGGGCTGAATATTGCCGCCGACCGGCTGGCGTATTGGCAGGGCACCGGCGCCAAGCTGACACCGGCAGTTGAACGCCTGATTCGCGAAAACAGCAAGCAGGCAGCCTGAGTTTGTCCTGCAAGGCAACAGCAGCGCCGGACGACCTGGTGGCCGTTGGGCGGATAGCCGGCGCTTACGGGGTGCAGGGCCGGGTGCGTATCCGGCCTTATTCGGACAGCGCCGAAGCTTTGTTGACAGCAAAAGAGTGGTGGCTGGCCAGGCCTGCGTTTTGTGCTGTCAGGGCATCGCAGGCGCGGGCATACCGTGAAGAGGTGCTTGTTCGCCTTTCAACGATACGTTCCCGCGAGGAGGCGGAAGCGGCAAAGGGAACAGAGGTGTATGTTTCCCGCCGCCTTTTCCCGGAGACAGGCGAGGATGAGTTTTACTGGGTTGACCTGATTGGCTTGCAGGTGATTAACCGGCAGGGCGAAGTGCTTGGCGTGGTGCATGACCTGATGGATAACGGGGCGCACCAGCTGCTGAAGGTGGATGCCGGGCCGGCGGAAAAGGCCGGGAAACGCAAGGAGAGGCTGATTCCTTTTGTCCGGCAATTTGTGGGCGAGGTGGATATTCAGGCCGGTAATATTGTTGTGGACTGGGAATCCGATTTTTAGACGGCGTGCCGGAGAGGAAGTGTGATGCAGTTTGATGTGATCACCCTTTTTCCGGAGATGTTTGCCGCGCTGACGGCATGCGGTGTGACGCGCCGTGCTTTTGAAGAGAAACGCGCCCGGCTGGTATTGTGGAATCCACGGGATTTTACGGAAGACCGGCGCAGGACGGTGGATGACCGGCCTTACGGCGGCGGGCCAGGGATGGTGATGATGGCCGGGCCGCTGGGCAAGGCCATAGAGGCAGCCAGGGCAGCCGGGGAGGCTGACGGGATGGCGTCTTATGTGGTTTACCTCTCGCCGCAGGGCAGGCCGCTGACGCATGAGCGGGTGATGGCGTTAAAGGAAAAGCCGCGCCTGATCCTGTTGTGCGGCCGGTATGAGGCGGTGGACCAACGTTTGATCAGCCGCTGGGTTGATGAAGAAATCAGCGTGGGGGATTTTGTGCTTTCCGGCGGCGAGATCCCGGCCATGACGCTGATGGATGCGGTTATCAGGCAGCTGCCTGGCGTATTGCACGACGGTCTTTCAGCCGTGCAGGACAGCTTTGTTTCAGGTATACTCGACTGTCCGCATTATACGAGGCCGGCAGTATATGAAGGCATGGCCGTGCCGGCAGTATTAACCGGCGGCAACCATGCCGCCATAGAAAAATGGCGGCGGGAACAGGCGCTGGCAGCCACCTGCCAAAAGCGGCCTGATTTGCTGGAAAAAGCCCGTGCGGCGGGGCTGCTTTCGGAAGCAGACGAGAGGTTTCTTGGCGGCAGCCGGTAGGTGTTTTTTGTTTTTGGAGATGAACGCGAGTTCATTGTTTGCGATATATCCATCCTCTGTCAGGGATGTTCCGGTATACCAGAAGAAACAGCCCGGAGAAAACATGCGCTGATATGATGGCACAGGAGAAGAAATGAATCTGATTGAACAGCTGGAAAAAGAAGAGATTGCGCGCCTGGGCAAGGATATCCCGGATTTTGCGCCGGGGGATACGGTTGTTGTGAATGTGAATGTGGTGGAAGGTAACCGCAAGCGTGCGCAGGCGTATGAAGGGGTGGTGATTTCACGCCGCAACCGCGGGCTGAATTCCAATTTTATTGTGCGCAAGATTTCGTCCGGCGAAGGGGTGGAAAGGACGTTTCAGCTTTATTCGCCGCTGATTGCTTCTATTGAGGTCAAGCGCCGCGGCGACGTTCGCCGCGCCAAGCTGTATTATCTGCGCGAGCGTTCCGGCAAATCTGCCCGTATCAAGGAAAAATTGCCCAGCCGGGTTGCCAAGCAGGCATCAGAATAATCCGGTTCGGCAGCAGACAAAAAAGGGGCATCGCAAGGGGTGCCCCTTTTGCGTGTGAGGGAGGAAACATGGCTGGGGATCCTGAAACTTTTGTCATTGATTCCGTGGCGGATGAGCCGCCTGTTCCGCCGGAAAGGCTGACTGTCTCGTGGCTGCGGAAGCGGTTTGCCGAGCATCGGGCATGGGAGCCGGAAACCCTTGCAAACGAGCTGGCCGGCCGGGTGCGGAAGAAATGGATTCCGGCAGCGGTGCTGATGCCGCTGGTTGCCAGGCAGGAGGATGATCTCCGGCTGATGCTGACACGCCGGGCGAAACACTTGCACGACCATGCAGGACAGATCAGTTTTCCCGGCGGGCGTGTGGATCTGGCGGATTCTTCCCGGATTGAAACGGCGCTACGCGAGATGGAGGAAGAGGTCGGCGTGGAGCGGGAAAGCATTGAGGTGCTGGGGACATTGCCGGAATACCATACGACCAGCGGTTACCGTGTGACGCCGGTTGTTTCTGCGGTGTATCCTCCCTTTACGCTTAATCCCAACCCGATGGAAGTTGCCGAGGTTTTTGAGGTGCCGCTTGCCTACCTGATGGCAGGTTCGCATTACCAGCGCCGTTTGGCCGATATTCCGGGAATAGGAAGGCTGACGGTTTATACGGTTCCTTATGACGGCTACATGATTTGGGGTGCGACAGCAGGGATGCTGCGCAACTTTTTCCATTTTATGCGGGCCTAGCCAGGGCGGAAGCCTGTTTGTTTGGGCTGGCCGGTATTTGATTACGGCCGGGCGCTGCGGTATTGTAAGGGCTTGCCCTCTCCCCGGAAGCAGTCATGGTTTTTTTCCCGATTTTTTTTGCGCTTCTCCTGGATTATTTCAGGCCGGCGCGGCTGCGCTGTGCGGTTCGGGGCATGGCGCAGGCGCTGGCAGACCGTATTGAAGCCGGGTTTAATGCCGGACAACCACAGCATGGGCGAACCGGCTGGCTGCTGTTGATGCCGGGCCTGGTGATTCCGGTTTGGGTTGTTTACGGGATTTGCCTTTATGTGAATGTTTTTCTGGCGTTCTTTTTCAATATTCTGATACTTTATCTTTGTCTGGGGATGAAGGATTGCAGCCAGTTTTTTTCTTCTGTTCAGCTTGCGCTGATTTCCGGGGATGAATCCGGCGCGGGCCGCCTTCTTGCCGAATGGCGCGGGGAAAAACCGGAAGTACGGGAAGCGCCGGAAATTGCCCGGCTTGCTATTGAACATGTCTTGCTGGTTTCGCACCGTCAGGTTTTCGGCGTGTTTTTCTGGTTTATGCTGCCGTATATCGGGCCAGCAGGGGCGGTTTTTTACCGGATGGCAGCTCATCTTGCACGGGCGTGGGCGGAAAACCCGGACAGCCGCTCTGAAGTTTTCGGGCAATTTGCTGCCCGTGCCTTTTTCTGGATTGACTGGATACCGGTGAAGCTGACGGCTATGTGTTTTGCTGTTGCCGGCAATTTTGAGGATGCCGTTTACGCCTGGCGCAATTTTGCCGGCCGCTGGCCTGACAGGAATACCGGCGTGCTGCTTTCCGCTGCCGGAGGCGCTTTGGGCATTTGCCTGGGAACGCCGCCGGAAAAAGCTGTCCGGCGGCCTTATGCGGAGGCAGCTGTTACGGAGCAGGGGGGGATGGAGATGGAAAGTATGCCGGGGGAAGCGCCTTCCGTTCGTTTTTTCCAGCACGCAACCGGGCTGATATGGCGCGTTCTGTTGTTATGGCTTTTGCTGTTTTTATTCTTTACCATAATGGCCTGGCTGTGATGAAATCCGTCGGGCGCGCAGCCGATACAGGAAAGGCAGGGAAAGAGTATGGTTTCTCCGGTTACATTCGTTAATGTTGCTGAAAAAATTACAACGGGGCTTTCTCCGGAACATGGCAGGCTGGTTTCGGATACCTATGAGTTTGCCCTGCGGATTTATGATGACAGGAAGCTGCCTTCCGGCCAGCCTGTTATTGAATTTGCGCGTACGGTCTGCACGATTTTGACAATGATGAATACAGATCCGGAAACGCGCATTGCCGGATTATTGATTCCCCTGCCGGAAATTGCGCCGGCGGAATGGGAAAAGGCGGAAAGCCGTTTTGGGGCGGAAGCGGTTGGCCTGGTTGAGAATGTCCGCCGCCTGCTGAAGCTGAAAGAAATCAGCGGCGGACTGCTCCAGCAGCCGGCTGCCGGCAAGAATGCGGCGCAGTTTCGCAAGGAGCAGGCGGAAACCCTCCGCAAGATGCTTTTGGCGATGGCTTCGGATATGCGGGTGGTGCTGCTCAGGCTGGCAGCCAGGGTTGCCGGGCTGCGCTATATTGCGGAAAGCAAAAAGTTAAGCGAGGGCAGCGAGCAGTATGCCCGTGAAACGCTGGAATTGTATGCCCCGCTGGCCAACCGTTTGGGGATTTGGCAAATGAAATGGGAGCTGGAGGATCTTTCTTTCCGTTTTCTGGAGCCGGATGCCTACAAGTCTATTGCCAGGATGCTGGAAGAAAAGCGGGCGGAGCGGGAAGATTTCATTGCGGTTGCCATCCGGCAGGTGAAGGAGGTGCTCAAGGCGGCAGGAATCAAGGCGGAAGTGTCCGGCAGGCCAAAGCATATTTACAGTATCTGGAACAAGATGCGCGGGAAATCGCTGAATTTTGCGCAAATGCATGATGTGCGCGCCCTCCGCATTATTGTTTCGGATATCAAGACCTGTTTTACGGTGCTGGATATTGTCCACCGGATGTGGACGCCGGTTCTGGAGGAGTTTGATGACTATATTTCCCGCCCCAAGCCCAACGGCTACCAGTCGCTGCATACGATTGTGATTGCGGAGGACGGGCAGGCGCTGGAGGTGCAGATCCGCACGGAGGCCATGCATAATTTTGCCGAATACGGCGTGGCTTCGCATTGGCGCTACAAGGAAACGGGCGGCTCGAATTTTGTCGCCCAACAGTATGATGAAAAAATTTCCTGGCTGCGCCGCCTGCTTTCGTGGAAAGCTGATGTGGCAGATTCGGTAGCTGTGCAGGGAGATGCGCACAGCGACTGGGTGAAGCAGGTCAAGGCTACGACGCTTGACGACCGGATTTATGTGCTGACGCCCCAGGCGAGGGTGATTGATTTGCCCAGCGGGGCGACGCCTATTGATTTTGCCTATCAGGTGCATACGAATATCGGGCACCGCTGCCGGGGCGCGCGTGTGGATGGTGTGATGGTGCCGTTGAATACGCCGCTCAAAAGCGGGCAGACGGTGGAAATCATTACGGCAAAAGGGATGGATGCCGGCCCTTCGCGGGACTGGTTAAGCCCCGGTTTTGCGGTTAATTCGCGAACCCATACCAAAATCCGCGCCTGGTTTAACGCTGTGGAGCACGCAGAGGCCATTGCCAGCGGCCGCAATGCAGTTGAACGGATTTTGCAGAGGGAAGGCAAGACTTCCACCAATCTGGAAGAGCTGGCGCGCAAGCTGGATTTTGCCAAGGTGGAGGATTTTTTCCTGGCTGCCGGCAAGGACAAGCTCAATACCCGGCTGGTTGAGCAGGCGCTGCATGGCCAGGAGCCGCTTAAGGAAACCAGGGAAGACGACAAGGTGCTGCCCCGCAAGAGCCGGGCTTCCAGTATTGCGCGCGGCGCGAAATCCGGCGTGCTGGTTGTCGGGACGGAGGGAATGCTGACCCAGATGGCGCGCTGCTGCAAACCGGCGCCGCCTGACCCGATTATCGGTTTTGTTACGCGGGGCAAGGGGGTTTCCATCCACCGCCCCGATTGCAAGAATTTCCTGGAAATGCAAAAGCAGTCGCCGGAGCGGGTGATTCAGACGGGGTGGGGCAGCGCAGACCCGGAAACGGTTTATCCGGTGGATGTGTTTGTTTTGGCGGGCGACCGCCAGGGGCTGCTGCGGGATATTTCCGATATTTTCATGCGGGAAAAGCTCAATGTGATCGGCGTGAGCACACAAAGCAGCAAGGGGCTGGCCCGCATGTCTTTTACGGCGGAAGTTTCTTCGACAGAGAGCCTGAACAAGGCTATCCAGATGATCCGGGAGGTGCCGGGGGTGCAGCAGGTGCGGCGGCTTTAGCGGATATTTTTATCAGGCGGCCGTTTAGCTGTTACACTATTACCTGTCTGCCGGTTTTGCCAGCCAGGCGGTTATATCTGTTTGTCCCTAACGCAAGAGGTTTTTTCATGAAACAGCCCATGAATTTCCGGGAATTTTTATCCAGCCGTCTTAACAATCGTTCTTTCATGAAAAAGGCCGGCGTGTTTCTGGTTACGCTGGTTATCGGCATGGTGCTGACGGTCAGGACGGCGATCAAGGCCAATTTTACGGCGGACAGTATCCATGAATGGGTGTTAAACGGGCTGACGGTGGCAGCTGTGCTCGGCTTTATTGCGGTGAAATACCTCAAAAGCAAGGGCAAGCTGGATTAACGGGATGCGCCCGGCCGGAAAACAGCGGATTCCGGCGCCTGTTGTTTTTTGTACGCAGGCGGCGCGTATTCCTGCCATGCCCGTATTTTATTGATTGCCGCGATTTTTTATGCCTCCTTTTATCCATATTCAGCCGGTGTGGGTCCGCCGCTTTCTGGTGGTTTTGCTTGCGCCGTTTTTGCTGGTTTTGCTGGTGTGCATCCGTATCAGCAAGGTGCTGATGACCGCGTTTTCGGAATTTGCCGAGATATTTTCGGCTGTCTGGAAAGGCAGGCAGGAAGCGCCGTCTTTATTGCCCTGCCCGTTTTGCGGCGGGAAATGTGTGCCGGACGGGTGGCGGACGCAGGGCGGGGCAACCGGCCCGGCCTGTGATGATTGCGGGGCGACAACCTGGTCTATTGATACCTGGAATACCCGCGTTCCATTGACGGAAGAAAAGCGGCAGGAAACCCCAGCGGCAGAATAACCGGCCTTTTTGCGGCAGCAAGGGCAAGGCTGCCGGAAAAGCCGACCGCCCGGCTTATGACGGTTTTTCTTCCTTTTTTGGCTCGGCTTCCGGGGTTTCCGGCACGATTTCCATCAATACCGGCAGTGTTTGCACGGCGGTTTCCGGCTGTTTGCTTTCCGGCTTTTTGCGCGGTTTCGGTTTTGGGCGTGCAGGCTGGATCTGCATGTGCGGCACCGGCTGGGGAATTTCTTCTGCCTCTTCCGGTTCAGCTGGCCTGGCCTGCTTTTTGTCTTCCGGCGGCGGCGCTTTGGGATAGCCGGAAGGCCCCAGCAACAGCTTGAATCCGGGGGAGGTGACCAGTTTTCTGATCAGGTTCTGGACGGCATAGGGGTACACATCGCTGGCTGTCTGGCAGGCGTGTTGGCCAACGATGTTGGCTTTGAAAGGGAAAGATTCGCTGACGGATATGGACCGTCCGTTGCCGGACAATAGTGTCATTTTGAGCGTCCATTTTCCCGTTACAAGGGTTTCAAGCGCAATCTGGGTGACGGTGCCTTTCAGGACAAGCGGTGATTCGGGCGAATACAGCCCGGCCAGCTCCAGCTCGGTAATGAAGGCATCCTGGATGTACCTGACCAGTCCTCTTTTATCGGAACTGACAATGACGTTATATCCCCGGCAGGGGCTGGCAAACCCTTCGCCCAGTTCGGAATCAAAGTCCACCACGCGGATTTTCTGCCCGCCATAGGCGCCCAGGGAGGAAACGATATCTGGCGCAGAGTTGTATCCGTCAATGTAGCGCACACAGGAAGAAAGGAAAAACGGGGCAACAAGGAGGAGAAACAGCTTTTTCATATCGGTTGGTATCCTGTTTGGGAAGGCTTCCATTTTAGCCAAAATCAGCCTGTTTTCAGGCAGCGGGAAGACAAAACAGCCATGAGAGGGATTTGCCTGTTGTTTTGCCCGGTATTTTTACGGCGGCTTGTTCAGGAAAAGCCGGTACTTCAGCAGGCAAGGCCGGAAAAAGAGGGTGGTTGTTGCAGAAAAACAACAGGAGATTGATAACTTTTAACATCCGTTAATGCGTATTAACGGACATTAAAATTTTTATAACCCATTGTTTTTTCAA
>JAMPAN010000029.1 GCA_023667225.1 Oxalobacter formigenes
CCCGGTAGCCGGTCAGGCTGATCTGGCCGTTTTTGCCCAGGTCAAGCGTACGGGTTTCCATATTGCCTTCGCCCTGTGACAGGGCAAGGGAGCAGCCTGCCGATCATGCCGATCTGGAGCGCATAGCCTTTGAGAAGCATATCCTTTGCCGCAATTCCCAGGCCGATCTGGAAAAAACCATTTGTACTCAAAGCCGTGCAGGCACGACAGGCCAAACGCCCTGCCAGGGCGGCGGATACTATGACGCCGGAAGCCCTTACAGGTGTTGCCGACTATACACCGGAAGAAATCAGTACGCCTGTTCATATTCCGTCTGTTTTGCAGGATGCCGCCGTGACGGCGCTTGACATTCCCTATACTGCCGTCAGTTCCGGTGTCAGCGCTGCCAACCTGTTAACAGGCGGGTTGCTTGATCCGGTTGTTGCGATGATGGACAAGGGGCAGGAGGTTTTGCGGCAGGGGTTTGCTTCAGACGAGTTAAACCGGCAGATTGCCGAAGTGCAGAACATCCGCCAGGACAAGGAGAAAGGGCTGGATGATTTTCTGGTGACTGCCCTTTCCAATCCAAGATATCTTGCCCATGAGGGAATAAGGAATCTGGGTTCCATGGCGCTGCCTGTTGCCGCTTCCGGCGGCGCTGTGAACGCGCTGCCTGCGCTTGCCAAGGCAGCCCCTGCCATTTCAAAATCCGCGCCGGTGCTTGGGAGGGCTGCCGGATGGCTTGCCAAAAATCCCGCTGCTGTTGGCACAGGCGCTTCACAGGCGGCCAATGCGCTGATGAATGCCGGGGATACTTTCAGCAGCGAGGAGATGAGGAAACGCTCTCTTGCCGAACGTTATGGCGGTGCAGGGGTTGCCGGGACATTATCACTGATTGCAGGTGCGCTGACAGAGGGCGGTGCGGAAGGCCAGATAGCCAGACGGCTGTTAAATGGGAAAGGGGAAATTGCAGGCGGTATTCTGGACTATCTGAAAAAACTGGGCCAATCCGCCGCCAAAGAGGGCGCGCAGGAAGTAATTGAGGAATCCGGTAATTATCTTGGCGAATTATTCGGAACAGGGAAACGCTTTGACCTGAATGAATGGGCGAAGCAGAGCGGCGAGGCAGGATTGCTGGGCGCAATAACTGGCGGTGTGACAAACATTGGCACACAGGCAGGCGGCCGTGAAGGTCACGCGGCACAGCAGTTTGCCAATGCGCTGGAGGATGCGGTTGCCAATACGGATATTCCTGTTGACACGGATGCAGCAGCCCGCGCGGCGCTTGACCCCAATCCTTACAATGTTTCCTCTCTCCTCACGAACCAACGTACCGGCGAGAGGCAAAAGCATGACAACACCAACCGGCAAGGAAAAACGACAGGGGGAGATACCGCTCCCGCGCCGGTACTGGACATTGATACCCTGAACCAGGCATTGGAGGATATACAGGGGCAGGACAGGCAGCAGCCGGTACAGCAGCAGTTGCAACCGCAAGCGCTACAGAAGGAATTGCCGGTACAACAGCCGGTACAGCCCGCCACAGAACTGGATAATCCGCTTGATGTGATTATTGCCAACGGCGGCATCCGGCGCTCTGTTCTGGAAAATGATTTTGGTTGGACAGCAGAACAGATAGGCAAGTTGCCTGAAGGGGTTGTGACAGACAACGGATCAACCTTGCTGGTTACCAAACGCGCCTTGAAGAAAGCCGGGATGGATACAGATGTCCCTGCCATTTTAGATGCCGCTTCCCGTCCTGCCGCGCCGGAAATGGAATGGGATGGCGAACAACCGGGACAGCAGGAAGCATCAGGCGAAGCGATGCAGGTGCAACCGCAAGCACCACAGAAAGAAGCGCCGGTACAGCAGCAGGTGCAACCGCAGAAAACAGAAACTGCCGTCCAGAATCCGGAAGGCCGTCCAGAATCCGGTATGAAACAGATTATGCGTGATGCAGTTGAAACGGGCAGCAGCGCAGACGGACATATTCTTTTCCGGCAGGTAACGGATCAGCAGGGAGAAAATTCTTCTGATACACAAAATATCCCATATGAAAAACAGATAGATGATTTAGTTTCCGGAAAATCATCAACTGCTGCAACACTTGGCCATCCATCCAATCAGCTAAAGGCAGCGGGGTTGCCTGATAATCCGCTCCGGATAACTAAGGATGTTGTCGGCAAACTTGGCGAGAAACATGGATTGACCATAGAACAGATTAAACGCTTGCCTAATTTGCTTGCCTCTCCCGTTATGGTATTTAGATCAGCAACGAGAGAAGGCAGTTTTGTTGTTGTCGTTGATGATACCGCTCCGACAAAAAAAGGCTTTGAACCAATAGTTGCTGCCATTAACCCTAATGGGGAAATTATGCGGGCGGCAAGTAATATTATCAGCTCCGCTTATGGCCGAAATCGTTTTGGAGAAGCTATCCAGAGATGGACAGATGATGGGTTGCTGGTTGCTGCGCAAAAAGAAACCGTTGAGAAATGGCTTACGATCAGAGGGCTACAATTGCCCAAGATGGTTCAAGCCATTCAAAACGGTTCCATTGTCAATTTATCACAGGTATCCAATGATAACAAGCTGAACCAGCAGACCGGCGACGGGCAAGATACACCTGCGCAGACGGTGCAGGAAAAGCCGGCATCCGGCAGACAACCCCCGCTTGGGGAAAGGGCACCGTCCAATCCTTCCGTTTCCGGTTCCCCGATTAGCAGCGCAAGGCCGGGGCAAAGCGGGATTGAATCCAATGTAACCGAAACCCCCGCGCCTGACAACCAGCCCAGGAACTACGGCAACGCGGACAATCCCGACACAGAAGCACTTGCACTGTACTTTCAGGAACAATTCAGCCAGGGGCGGCAATACAAAAACATCAACGAAGCCAGGGCAGACGTTGCCCGGTTGCTTGGCGTTGAACGTCCGGCTGTCCGCAACATCCACAAACAGATAGATGAAGCCATTGAGCTGGGGCTGGTCAACACGGCACGCGACATTGTCAGCCGTGACGCCCGTGACAATGTACCGGCCAAAGACACCTATGACAAACTCGTCAGGCTGTATGAAATTCAGCCAAACCTTGGCGTGCGAACCTCAACCAGCGTAGCACAGCAGGCTTACTCTACGCCCTTGCCGCTGGCCTTTCTCGCCAGCCGCCTTGCCGGTATCGACAGCAATACCACCGTTTATGAACCCACGGCGGGCAACGGCGCTTTGCTCATCGGAGCCAACCCGCAAAACATTATTGCCAATGAACTAAACACGGAGCGAGCCAACCGCCTGCGCTCACAGGGGATGACCGTTACCGAGAAAGACGCAACACAATATACTCCGGACAAAACACCGGATGCGGTGATTGCCAATCCACCGTTTGGCACGGTGAAAGAGGAAAACGGCCAAACCCGGCACTTTGACGTGCTGGGGCTGGATACGACCGAGATAGACCAGGCCATTGCCTTGAAAGCGCTGCATACCCTCCCTGAAAACGGACGGGCTGTCCTTATCATCGGCGGCAAAAAGGGGAGCGACAAAGCCCGCTCCAACAAATACAACACCGCCGCCCAGCGTGCTTTTTACAAAACCCTCTTTGACAACTTCAATGTCGTTGACCATTTTTCGGTGGACGGTAAACTGTATGCCAGGCAGGGAGCCGGGTATCCTATTGATTTTATTGTTATCGATGGACACCACCCCACGGAGAACCCGGTATATCCGGCAGGCAAACTGCCGCCGGTCTATGATTCTTTTGACGCGCTGAAGGAAAAACTCAATGGCAGAGCAAACCATGAAAAAGCTGTCGTTCGCGGGCAACGGCCTGATACTGAACCTGTACACGGAAGAAGAGACAATCCGGGACAAGAGCCAGCTGCTTTCCGAGACGGCATGGCGGATGGGGAACCTTCTGGCGGAAGTGGAAGAGGAAGCAGAGAGGTGGGAGACATTCAGGGACTGGATGAAAGAACTGCGGAAAGCGGGAATCCAGACCTTCATCGAAAAGCAGGATCTGATGGACAATCCGCGCATGTCGATACGGGAAGTCCTGGAAGAAATGGACAATCAGGGGTGGATAACTTACCTTCTGGACAATCCGTCGTACCCGCTGAAACCGGAACCACTGGAGGAAGGGGAGAACCCGGAAGATCAGACGATATGGGACATGCTGGAAGGCATGACGCCCCACAACGAGGACTGGATGTAAAAGACAGTCCAGAGCAGAAAGCAAAAAAACAGGAAAAGGCGCAAAGCAGGGAAACCCCGGCGGCAAAAACCAACCAGCCGCAACGGCCTTACCGGACGCATTCATCCGCCGAAAGCTTAAATACCCTGGTTCCGGCCAATATGGAAACGCCGGTACGCAATGCCTTGGAAAGGGTATCACAAAAACACGGAGACATTGATTCTTTTGTTGCCGGTGAACTGGGCTATGCCTCTGTTGAAGCCATGCACGGCGCCTTTGCGGCGGAACAGATTGATGCTCTGGCGCTGGCTTTGGACAACATCAAGTCTGGCAAGGGCTTTGTTCTGGGAGACCAGACCGGCATCGGCAAGGGGCGCGTCTGCGCCGGCATTATCCGATGGGCGAAGCTGAACGGCAAAACCCCGGTTTTTGTAACCATGCTCCCCGACCTGTACGCCGACATGATGCGGGATTTGAATGATATCGGCACGACCGGCTTTACGCCATTTATTACCAACCGCGACCTGACGGGAAAGAAGGCATTGATGGCGCCTGACGGATCGAAACTGGCGGCGGCTCCCGGCAAAAAATACGATAGCGCGGTAAAGCATATTCTCTCCGGCAGGACATTGCCGGAAGGCTATGATGCCGTCTTTACAACCTACAAACAATTACAGGCGCAGAAAAACAAGCCAAACGACAGGCAGGAGATGCTCAAAGCTATCCAGGATAATGCCATCCTTATTCTGGATGAGGCGCATAACGCGGGCGGAGCGGATTCTTCTGTTGGCAAATTTATCCGCGCCTACACAGCCAATATGCCGGGCGGGGTACTATATTCATCGGCAACCTTTGCCAAACGCCCGGATATCATGAGCCTGTACAACAAGACCGACATTTCCAGAATCGGCACGCAGGAAGCCATCCAGGCCGTATGCGATCAAGGTGGCCTGCCTATCCAGCAGGCCATTTCCGCCATGCTGACGGAAAGCGGGCAATACATCCGGCGGGAAAGAAGCTTTGAGGGCGCCAGCATGGATACGCTGCCGGTATCTGTTGATGTGAAGATGTCGGACAATATTTCTGCTGCCATGGAAAAAATCATGCGGTTCAGCAACCTGGTTCAGGCAACCGCCAAAGGGATGGACAAATCCCTGAAAGCGGCAGGCAGGGCGCTCTCACTGAAGAAAGGCGTCGGCGATACCGGGGCAAAATCAACCAGCTTTGGCAGCGTGATGCACAATCTGGTTTCAGTGGTAACGATGGCTTCCAAAGCAGAAGCGGCCATCAATGCGGTCGAACAGGCCGTAAAGAACGGCGAGAAACCCGTTATCACGTTATCCAATACGCTGGGTTCCGCCATTGAAAATTATGTCAAAGAAAACGGCTTGCAGAAAGGCGAAGCCATCGGGCTGACATTTAACGACCTGCTTTTATCGTATCTGGACAAGACGCGGACTATCCGCATCACGAAGCCGGGAGAAAAAGAAGGCAAAGACCATTACCTGACAGACGAGGAACTGGGAAAAGCCGGCGTTACGGCATACAAGGAAACCAAAGCCTGGATTGATTCGCTTGACCTTTCCCTGCCGGTTTCGCCGATTGACGCCATCCGCGATGGATTGGCAAAAAGAGGGATCAAGGCAGGCGAGATTACCGGAAGGACGCACGGCATCAGTTACGAAGGCGCAAACCCGGCTTACCGCCCGCGCGAAACCAGCGTGGCAGAAAAGCAAAAAGCGGCAAGGGAATTCAACGCAGGCGGTCTGGACTGCCTTATTATCAACCAGTCCGGCTCTACAGGCATCAGCCTGCACGCCAGTGAAAAGTTTGCCGACCAGAGACGGCGGAATATGATTATCCTCCAGCCGGACTTGAATATTGATGTTTTCATGCAGACGCTTGGCCGCGTGTTCAGAACAGGGCAGGTTGTACCGCCGAAGTATTCTTTTACGCTTTCCAATATCCCGTCGGAAAAACGGCCTGCCGCCGTGCTGGGCAAAAAGATGTCCAGTTTGAATGCCAACACGACCGCCAGCGCGAAAGGCACGCAGAGCTTTACGAATATCCCGGACTTTCTGAATGTTTACGGAG
Organism: Oxalobacter formigenes; assembly: GCA_023667225.1. GTDB lineage: Bacteria > Pseudomonadota > Gammaproteobacteria > Burkholderiales > Burkholderiaceae_D > Oxalobacter > Oxalobacter formigenes_C. Next base: position 6,257 of record JAMPAN010000029.1, read on the forward strand.
ACCAGGCGGCAAGGGACATTCTTTCGGAAGATGCGGAATTAAATGCCCGGCTGGGATATCCGTTGCCGGAAGACCCGACAGATACCGACGGGCTGGTTGCCCGAATGACCGGCAGGATTCCGCTGCTTTCTGTGAGTGAACAGGAAGATGTGTATGAGAGGCTGGAGACGGCATACCAGAACATTATCGCGCTGGAGGATGCGAAAGGCACGAATGTTTTAGACACAACAGCCAAACCGCTGGACGCCAGAAAAATATCAGAGAAAGCATTTACGCCATCCGGAGGGGATTCGCCGTTTGAGGCAGGATCGGTTGCGGTGACTTATGACGTGAAACGGCTGGGCAAGCCTTACCGGTCTGAAGAGGTAAAAGAGCACATCAAGGAAGGAAAAGCGTCTGACGATGCGAACCCGCAAAAGCTGGCTGATCTGGTGAATGCCTACAGGAAGAAGAAAGGAAATCTGACAGAAAAGGAATCGCAGCGGATAAGCGACAACCAGCGCCTGATTCTTGACATTGCGGAAAAGCTGAAGGTAGGACGTGCCGTCCGGGTAACGAACACTTCCGGAACATCGGTTGGGATTGTTGTCGGCATCCGAAACACCGGCAAGGCAGGGCAGAATCCGACGGCGCTTTCCCGGTGGCAGATAACGGTTGACCTTGCCGACGCGAACAGGCGGATAACCATTCCTTTCTCAAAGCTCTCGCTGACAGAATCGGCGGAAGGAGATCAGCATTCGGTTGTGCCGTTTCGCGACAAGAGCATGGATGCACTGTTTGCCGATTTTGATAGCGGACAGAATGAAACGCGGGAACAGCGCGTCATTGTGACGGGCAATCTGGTCAAGGCATTTACGGAATCCGGCAAAGGCAAAATTATTACGTTTGACACCAGCGAGGGGGAACGGATTGTCGGGCTGATGTTGCCTGCCGATGCGTCTGTCGATGAGATGCTTGACGAACGTCCTGTGAAATTTGACAAGGGTAGCCAGGCACTTGCATTCCTGGAGAGGACGCGTGCGGAGATCAGCACGAAAGACGGGATGCTGACGATTGATAATTTTCGCGGGTATCACGTCAGAGTGCCGGCCGCCAAAGCGACCGGCGGGAAATATTATCTTGCCCCGGACATTCTGAAGATTACCGGTGACTTTACCAAGTACGGTTCCTTTATGCAGGCCGACCTAACTCAAAGTCAGGTAGAGAAACTGGTTGCGCTGATGAATGAAAAAGGGACACCTCTGCTTGCCAGGGGCGATATTGCAAGGGAAGTAACGGGGCAGGGAAAAACGAAAGGCGCGGATGTGCCGGTTTTTTCAAGAGGCAAAACAACAGCCGGGCGGGGATCGTCCGTTGAAGCGATTCAGCGCGAGCTTGACAAGATTAAGCAATGGTACAGAAACGCGCCGGAACTAGTGGTTGTTGAAAAGCCGTCCGATCTGCCGTTTGATGCACCCGATAATGCCAAGGGAGCGTACTGGCGAGGACGGTGTTTTTTCGTACAAACAAATATCGCCAACGCGGCTGATACACGGGACGTCTTCGGGCACGAGGTACTGAGACACTTTGGGCTTCGGCATTTCTTCGGGGACAGGCTCAACGCCGAGCTGGACTTTATCCTGACTCATAACAAGAACGTGCGGGAGGCCGCGCAAAAGTGGATAAAAAACAACACGGATTATATCAGCGACGTAAGGAAGCACAACCCGCAATGGACACAGAAACAGTTTACCGACTGGCGCAGAAACATTGCCACAGAAGAAGCGCTGGCGCACATGAAAGGAAATATAACCGGCATGAAGAAGCTGGTTTACGCCATCCAGAAACTGCTGCGCGCTATTGGCCTGAACAAACTGGCCGACAGTCTGGAAGCCCGAACCGATGCCGAAGCGCTGATGTTGCTGCATAAAGCGGAGGTGTTTGTTAAGGGGAAGGAAGTTGTTGACCCTGAAGTGGTCAACCATATCTATACAAACTTTTTGCACGACCCCGATGTTCCGGTGTTTTCACGCCAATCCGAAGAATCCGGCGCATTTGAAAACCCGCAATCCTTTGCCATCCCGCAGATAACCGTACTGGACAACCTCATCCCTTCCATGCAGGACAAGGACATTGATATCAAGCGGGTGCAGGATGCCATTGTCAAATCAGGCGGAAACCTGACAGAACAGACGGACGTGTATCTTGGCCAGACACTTTACACATCCAAAGTCACCGACCGGCTTGACCGTCTGAACGATGAATGGACAAAGCCCATTCTTGAAGCTGTCAGGAAAAGCGGCCTGACACTGGAAGAAGCCGGAGACTGGCTGTATGCGCGGCATGTCATAGAAGATGAGGTCAACGCCAAACTGGCGGAAATCAACCCTGACAGGGAAGACAACGATGCGCTTTCCGGCATGACAGACGATGAGGCGCAGGCCATTTTGGATGACAACCGGAACAATGCCGCACTCAAAGAACTTGGCGAACTGGCAGACAGGCTGGCAAGAAGAAACATCCAATGGCTGGTGCAGGGCGGATTGCTGACGCGGGAGGAAGGCCAGGCATGGGCAGACAAATACCGGCACTATGTCCCGCTCAAACGGGACAGCGATAAGCCAAGGGAACAGACGTTTGGCGAATGGATAAGGCATCCGCTTTCTTCCCCATCGGAAAAACCGACCCGCAGGGGTAATGTGACCGGCGCAGGAAACATGACCGTAAAAGGGGATGAATCCCGGCGCAGGATGGGCAGCAGCAAACGGGCAACCAATATCATTGCCAACATGATGGCAAACGCCAGCAGTACCATCATCCGTTCTGAAAAGGCAGCAGTCGGGCGGCAGCTGCTTGACCTGGCAAGGGCCAATCCCAACCCGGATCTGTGGACGGTTGACACCCCGGAAAAGGTCAAACGTATCAACAGGGAAACCGGGCTGGTTGAAGTGACTTACCGTGACCCGGACAAGATCCCGCCAGAGCATGTTCTGGTCACGAAAGAAAACGGGGTGGAACACTGGATTCGTTTCAATAAGGAAAGCCCGCGCGCCGTGGCAATAGCCAAAGCCATGAAAGCGCTGGATGCGCCGGTTCTTCCGTGGATATTTCGTGCTGTGGGAACAACCACTCGTTATATGGCCAAATGGATTACTACGCGCAATCCGGTATTTATGCTGTTCAATTTCCAGCGGGATGTACAGCACGCTGTATTCAATTTGTCTGATACGCCGCTGTCCGGCAAGGAAGGGCAAGTGCTAAAAGCGATTCTGCCCGCCATGCGCCAGTACCGTAACCTGATCCGGGGAGATGGGGAACAATCCGGCTATGCCGCCGAATTTAAGGAGGCAGGAGCGGAAACCGGCTTTATCAAGACATTTGAAAGTATCCATGACCGCGTGTCCGACCTGCAAAAGGAACTGGACAAGATGGGACGCGGCAAAGCGGATCCGCGCGTTTGGGCAGAGAAGATGGTGAGGGCAATTGACGACTATAACAGCATTGCTGAGAACGGCGTGCGCCTGGCAGTTTATACCGTTGCCAGAGAAAACGGCCAGTCCATCCGGGAGGCTGCCCGGATTTCCAAAGAAATTACGGTTGACTTTAACCGGCGCGGCACGCATTCCGGCATGGTCAATGCGGTTTATATGTTTGCCAATGCCGGGATACAGGGACATGCCCGCCTGTTCAGGGCGATTGGCCGAAGCAAAAAAGCCCGTATCATGGCGGCCGGTCTGGTGGGTGTCGGGTTTGTGATGGATATGCTGGGGCGTGCGCTGTTGGGTGACGATGACGAAACCGGGAAAAAAGTCTGGGACGAAATTCCGGATTTTGACAAGGAGCGCAACTGGATCATCCCGGCATTCCGGGGCAAGGAAAAATATCTCAAGATACCACTGCCGCAAGGGCTGCATGTGCTTCCCAATATCGGACGGATGCTGTCTGAACTGTGCTTCTCCTCAAAGAAGAAAGATCCGCTGGAAATGGCAATGCGTGCGGCCTTGCTGATAACTGATGCGTTTAATCCCTTCGGCGCGGCAGCCAGCCCAGGGCAGTTTATTGCGCCTACGATTGCGAAACCGATTGTTCAGATATGGGAAAACAATAGCTTTGCCGGATCGAAACTTTACCGGGATGAAACAGCTTACGGCGGTTATACTCCGCCTGCGTATCAGAGGACATGGAAGAATACACCGGGGCATTGGGCCAGCCTGTCAAAGATGCTCAATGATGTCACTGGCGGGGATGACGTGGAAGCAGGCAAACTGGACATGCCGCCGGAAGTAATCAGGCATATTGTCACCAGTTATCTGGTGCCAGGCACATCAGGCAACCTTGACAAACTGGCCGGGGCAATCGGAAAAGGAAGCGGGGCAACAACGCGTGATTGGCCGGTGCTGTCCCGTATGGTTGGAGAAGCGCCGGACGAGCGGGAAAAGGAACGGGCGGTCTATGACCGGCTGGGAGAAGTCCGGAAAACAATCAATGCCATTCATGAATACGAGAAGCAGGAGAGAATGGAAGACGCTACCCGCCTGGTGCGAAAGCTGGGCGGCGGCAATCTGTCGAAAGGAGCGCGTATGCTTAAACATTATGATGGTCTCATGAAGGAGATGCGCGACCTGAACCGGGAAAAACGGCAGGCAGAGAAAGAGCAGAATGCAAATGCTCTCAAGGTAATTGAGGCGCAGCGCAAACATCTCTTCAATGAATTTCTGAATCGAATGTAGCAATGTGCCAAAAATGTGACACGGTCAAATTTGTTTCCGGTTACTGTGCCACTGTGTGACACGGTATTGCTTGCCGGTGCGTTTGTAAGCGATTGATTATTAACAGGTTTATAAAATTCATTCGGATTGCCAATCCGACAGACGGCACCATTCCGCTTCATGAGACCGACCCGGCAGCCGGGCTTATCCAGGCAACGATGGCA
>JAMPAN010000002.1 GCA_023667225.1 Oxalobacter formigenes
GACGCGCAAACTGGAAAGGGAAGACCGGCTGCCGGATATGCCAACAGACAAAAGCGTCAGAGTATCTGAAGGGGCTGGAGAAGGTTGATGATGAGGAGTAGGGAAGGCCGGACGGGTGTCCGGCTTTTTGCACTAATACGCTGTTGCTTATTCTTTGAGCAAAATAATAGGAGCCATTATTTTCCTTGTTTTCGTGCTAAAAAGCCCAAGGTTGTCCACAGAAAATGGGGATAAAAAGTCTTTTCGGCATTGCTTTGCTTTCCCTCTGAAAAACAAGTTATAATCCAACCTCATGCCGAAAGGGAAAACCGGATAACCCATTGATTTTTATTGATTTGCTTTCGTTCTCGAAATCCGGTATACGGTAATTCCGTATCGTGGGTTCAAATCCCACCCTTCGCCATAGTTCGGTCTTGGATACAATAATCTTGCAGGGAAGGCAATATGATATTCAGAGGAGGCGGCAGGTATGCCGGGGGAAGGGGTGTGCTGGATCATCCTTTTTTTTCGCCTGCGCTGGTCATTGTCCTGCTTGTTCTGCCGTTGGCAAACTGGCTCCTGCTTGATCGGGATACGGCTATCCGCGTAACTATTATTGTTGATGAATACATTACCATTGCGCTTTATTTTGTCGCGATGGCGGTTCTCTTGTTTTACCGGCCCCGGGATAATAACCGGGTTCAGAATTTCAATTTCTGGATTTTTGAACTGATTACGCTGGGTGCGCTTTTGCGTGAGTGGGGTATCCAGCATTGGCTGACCAGAACGGATACTACAGCGCTGAAGATCCGTTTTTTCCTGAATCCGGCGAACCCGCTGAGTGAAAAGATTGTGGCGGGATTATTTTTTCTGCTATGGGTTGCGGTTGCGATTCATCTTGTCTGGCGTTATGCCCTTTTCATGATACGGGAATTTTTTCAGGGTAATGCGGTTGTCTGGACGATTGCCACAACCTGTGTGGTGACGGTTTTTGCCAAGTTTATCGACCGCTATCCGGATAATTACCGGCGGTTTACCGGGGAATCGCTCAGTCTTTTCTGGGATACCGGCTGTTCTTCTTTTGAGGAAATTACGGAAGCCTATCTTCCGATTCTTATTATGATTGCCGCTATCCAGTTTTCCCGCAGCCGGATCAGGCGGTATTGACAGGCTGGCGACAGGTTTTCGCTTGTGCTGTAGTGTTGTAGTACGGGCTGTTTTTCGAGGTTGCCTGGAGGCAGCCTGCTTTGCTGCCAGGTGCAAGGCTATCCGGCGCGGCGTATTTTTGTCTAGTTATCCCCGAAGAGATCCCGGCTATAAACTTTGTGTGCCACATCGCGTATTTCATCGGTGATGCGGTTGGCGACGATGATGTCGGCTTTTTCCTTGAATGCCTGAAGGTCGTTGACAACGCGGGAATTGAAAAAGTGCGGTTCGTGCAGAACCGGCTCATAGACAATGACTTCGATGCCTTTGGCCTTGACGCGTTTCATGACGCCCTGGATGCTGGAGGAGCGGAAGTTGTCTGACCCGGCTTTCATGACGAGGCGATAAATGCCGACAACGCCAGGGTGCTGTTTGACGATGCTGTCGGCAATAAAATCCTTGCGGGTGCGGTTGGATTCGATAATGGCCTGGATAAGGTTCTGTGGCACTTTATTGTAGTTGGCCAGCAGCTGCTTGGTGTCTTTGGGGAGGCAATAGCCTCCGTAACCGAAGGAAGGGTTGTTGTAATGGTTGCCGATACGGGGATCCAGCGCGACGCCTTCGATGATCTGGCGGGAATCAATGCCAAGCGAGGCGGCATAGGTGTCCAGTTCGTTGAAATAGGCTACCCGCATGGCCAGGTAGGTGTTGGCAAAAAGCTTGATGGCTTCGGCTTCGGTCGGTTCGGTCAGGATAATCGGGACATTCTCATCTATTGCGCCTTCTTTCAGCAGGTTGGCAAAGGACTGACCCCGTGCAGAGCGGTCTCCTACAACGATGCGTGAGGGATGCAGGTTGTCATACAGTGCTTTCCCTTCTCTTAAAAATTCCGGCGAGAAAATAAGGTTGCGGCACGGTAGCTCACGGGAAAGCCGTGCAGTAAAGCCGACAGGGACGGTTGATTTGATGACAATGAGCGCATCCGGGCAGAAGTGCATGGCGTCATGGATGACGCTCTCAACAGAACGAGTATCAAAATGGTTGGTTTCAGGGTCGTAGTCTGTCGGTGTGGCAATGATGACATACTCTGCTCCCCGGTAGGCGTCTTCTTTGTCCAGGGTAGCCCGGAGGTTGAGCTTTTTGTTTTTCAGGTAGTCTTCTATTTCGGTATCAGCTGTTGGGGACTGACGCCGGTTGAGCATGTCCACTTTTTCTGGCAGTATGTCCAGTACGGCAACTTCATTGTGCTGGGCAAGCAGGATGGCGTTGGAGAGTCCGACAAATCCCATGCCGGCAATGGTAATTCTGGCGGGTGATTGCATGGCAGTAAACTTAAGAAAACAGGCAGCTTTTCTACAGGGAGGAACAAGGCTGCAAAGATGACATTATAAGTAAAAATCAGGCAGGGCAGGCAGCTTTCCTGGTGCTGACTGCCCTGTATTTATATCAGGGAATGCCATTATAATTTTCTCTTTTGCCTGTTTTTCTCATGCCGCGTCCGCTTGTTTTACGATTTTGCCGTCTTTTGCAGATGGCGGTTGCCACATGGGCGATGTTTTTTTTAATGCGTCTGTTTGATTTCGGATGGAATTGGGCTGATCTGGCAGGGTATCCGTGGCGGGAAACCGGCAGAGCTTTTTTTCTCGGATTCCGCTTTGATTTTTCGGCATTAGCTTACCTGATGGCGGCACCATCGTTATTGGCGTTTTTGCCGCTTCCCAAAGTTGTTGACCGCTGGCGCTGGCAGCTGGCTGCGCTGGTGCTGCTGGTGACAGCCTGCCCCCTGTTTTTTATGGGATGGGTGGATATGGAGCTGGTGCGTTTTGTCAAATCGAGAATGACATTCAGCTCGCTTTTTCTTTTCGGTGAGGGAGAGTTTTCTTTTGCCGATATGATGGGAAGTTATGCGCTTCTCGTGCTGGCAGGTGTGGCTTCCCTGTGTTCCTGGGGATATGTTTGCTGGCGGATTGCCTGCCGGGCAGCCGTTGAAAATGCCGGCTGGCCGCTTCGTTTTTCCCTGTACTGGATTCTTTTTGTTTTGCTGGTTATTGCTTTTCTGGTGATGGGTATTCGCGGCGGGGTGACGAATTCCAAGCCGCTTAGGGTAGTGGATACTTATCCGGATTTGCAGCTGGGAAATTGGGCACTTAATACGCCTTTTACTTTTATAAAGGAATTGCGTTCCGCGCCGGATGCAGGCAAGACATATTTTGGCGATACCCAAAAGTTGCTGCCCTGGTTAAATGGTGGAGAGAAGCGGGTTTCGCTGATGGAAGGACGCCGCCCGCAGCAGCCGCAAAATGTGGTTGTTTTCCTGATGGAGAGTCTTTCCCAGGATCAGATGGGGACTGTCAATGGCCGGAAGGGTTTTACGCCTTTTCTTGACGGTTTGGCCGAAAAGTCGCTTTTCTTTCATGAGGCTTACGCCAATGCAAGCCGTTCCATAGAAGGGGTGCCGGCTGTGCTGGGCGGTATTCCGGCCTGGGGGGGGGAGCCCTTTCTGGTTTCTCCTTATGCGACCGCCGAATTTGGCGGAATGGGAGCGCTTTTGGCTGAGCGCGGATATAAAACTGCCTTTTTTCACGGGGGGAAGAAAGGCACGATGTTTTTTGACAAATTTGCTGTCAGGGCCGGGTTTGAGCAACATTTTTCCAAAGAAGATTATCCTGACCCGGCAGATATGGATACTTCATGGGGGGTGTTTGACGAGCCGTATTTTCAGTATGTGGCAGGCAAGCTGGACGGGATGTATCAGACAGGGAGGCCTTTTGCCGTGGGGGTTTTTTCCCTGACTGCGCATTTTCCTTTCCATTTGCCGGAAAAATATATGGGCACTTTGCCTGATGGGCCTATTCCTGTTTTGCGATCTCAGGCTTATTCTGATTTGGCGCTTGCCCATTTTTTTGAAACGGCCAGGAAAAAGCCCTGGTTCAAGGATACGCTGTTTGTGATTACTGCCGACCATGGCACGCAGGTGCATCTGGAGAGCTATAAAAACGATCCGCTGGGGTCCTGGCGTATCCCGGTTATTTTTTATCATCCTTCTGTTTCGCTGCCGGCGGTGGATACGGCGCAGCCTGTCCAGCAGATTGATATTTTGCCTTCGATCATGGATTTCCTTGGAATGGATTCGGAGCGTTTGAGTCCACTTGGCCGTTCTGTTTTTTGTCCCGGCCCGCGGGTGGCGGTGGTGAGAACCGGCGCAGGTTTTTACAGTATGGAAGGGGAAACGGCGGTATTTGAGGCGAAAAACGGGGATAAGCCGACGGCTTATGTTCGTAAAACGGTTGATAAGCTGGCAGATGTGCCGCAGGAAACTTTGTTGCGGGGAAGGGCAGCTGTGGAGTTTTTTCAGGAGAGTTTGAAGCGGCGGCGTTTGTATCTGCCGGCGGCGGAGAAACCGCCGCTTGGAGGGAAACAGGGCGCTACATCAGGATAACGTCGTACTGATCCTGCTGGAAGGCGTTTTCTACTTGTAGGGAAATGGGTTTGCCGATGATGTCGCCCAATGCGGCAAGGTACTGGGATTCTTCTTCCAGGAACATGTCGATGACGACCTGGGATGCCAGGATGCGGAATTCTCTCTGACCAAAACGCCTGGCTTCGCTTTGGATATCCCGCATGATTTCGTAGCAGACGGTGCGCGGCGTTTTGACTTGTCCGCGGCCCTGGCAGACCGGGCAGGATTCGCACAGGATATGTGCCAGGGATTCCCTTGTGCGTTTGCGTGTCATTTCTACCAGGCCCAGTGCGGAAAAATCGCTGACGGAGACTTTGGTTCGGTCGTTTGCCAGGGTTTTTTTCAATTCTTCCAGTACGGCTGTCCGGTGTTCCTGGTTTTCCATGTCGATAAAATCAAGGATGATGATGCCGCCCAGGTTTCGCAGGCGAAGCTGCCGGGCAATAGCGTGGGCTGCTTCCAGGTTGGTCTTGAAGATGGTGTCGTCAAAGTTGCGGCCGTTGACAAAACCGCCGGTATTGACGTCGATGGTTGTCATGGCCTCTGTCTGGTCAATGATGAGATAGCCGCCGGATTTCAGGTTGACTCGTTTTGCCAGGGCAAGCTGTATTTCGTTTTCCACACCGTACAGGTCAAAGAGGGAGCGTTCCCCTTCGTAGTATCTGAGCCGCTCCAGTATGTCCGGCGTATAGTTGGCGGCAAATTCCCGCAGGTGCAGGTAATCTTCGTAAGAGTCTATCTGGATGCTGCTGGTTTTTTCATGGACGAAATCGCGGAATACGCGCTGGGCAAGGCTCAGATCCTGGTATAAGAGGCAGGGGGCGGCGCTTTTTCTGGCGGTTTCTTTAATGGCGCCCCAGAGTTTGCGCAGGAAGTCGATATCGTTTTTCAGATCGTCTTCGGAGGCAGCTTCAGCTATAGTCCGGACGATGTAGCCGCCTTTTTCATCGGCAGGCAGGAGGGTTTGCACCCGGCTGCGGAGAAGTTCGCGTTCGGTTTCATCTTGAATGCGCTGGGAAATGCCGATGTGGTTTTCCTGCGGAAGATAAACCAGCATTCGCCCGGCAATGGAAATCTGGGTGGAAAGCCGTGCGCCTTTGGTGCCAAGCGGATCCTTGATGACCCGGACCATCAGGGACTGGCCGTCGGTCAGCATCCGTTCGATGGGGATCGGTTTTTCCGGCGAGCCATCGTTGTGGTGCGCCTCCCAGATATCGGCAATATGAAGAAAAGCGGCGCGCTCCAGGCCAATGTCGATAAAGGCAGACTGCATGCCCGGCAAAACGCGCACGACCTTGCCGAGGTAAACATCGCCTGCCAATCCCCGGGTTTGCGTTCTTTCGATATGCAGTTCCTGTGTAGCGCCATGCGCTACAACGGCAATACGGGTTTCCTGCGGGGTAATATTGATCAGGATGTCTTCTGTCATGGGATATCAATGTCGGCTTTTCGAAGCAGCCGGGTTGTCTCAAAAAGGGGAAGGCCGACTATGCCGGAGTAGCTGCCGGAAATGCGGACAATGAATTTGGCTGCGAGGCCCTGTATGCCGTAGCCGCCGGCCTTGTCATACGGCTCAAGTGTGCTGCAATAGCTGTCAATTTCTTCGTTTGTCAGGTCGGCAAAGGTAACTTCGGATTCTTGCAGTTCCTGTAGAAGCTGGTCTTTTTTTCTGAGGGTGATGCAGGTCAGCACCTGGTGTGTTTTGCCGGACAGTTCCCGCAGCATGGCGGCGGCTTCTTTTTTGTTTTGCGGTTTTCCGAGGATACGATTGCCCAGTACAACGGTGGTATCTGCTGTCAGGATTGGGCGTGGCAGCCGGTAGCGTTGTTCCAGTGCCTGCCAGGCAAAATCCGCTTTTTTCCGGGAGATGCGCCTGACGTAATCATGCGGCAGCTCGCCTGGCAGCGCGTCTTCGTTCACCATATCGGCTTTTCCCCCGTCTGCCGGAGAAAAGGGCAGCAGTTCAAAATCAACGCCAATTTGACGGAGAAGCTCCCGGCGGCGGGGGCTTTTGGAGGCGAGATAGATTTTTTTGCCTGTCTGATTCATGTTTTATCGGTTTCGGTGATAGGGGTGATTTTGCGTGAGTGACCAGGCACGGTAAAGCTGTTCGGCAAGCAGGATACGCACCATGCCGTGCGGCAGGGTCAGGCTGGAAAGACGGACAAGTTCATCCGCGTTTTTCTTGAATGCGCTGTTTAAGCCATCGGCGCCTCCTATCACAAAGGCGATATCACGGCCTTCCTGACGCCATTTTTCCAGTTCGCCGGACAGCTGCATGGTAGTGAGGTCTTTACCATGTTCGTCCAGCGCAATAACCCGGCTATTTTTGGGCAGCGCTGCTTCAATCCGGGTTTGTTCCGCTGCCATGACGGATTGGGCCGATTTGCCTGCCGCCCGATCCGCAGGCCGGATTTCTTTCAGGATGATCCGGCATTCCGGCGGCATACGCCGGGTATATTCCTCAAATCCGTTTTCAATCCATGCGGGCATTTTTTTCCCGACGGCGATAATAAGCAGCTGCATGGGTGAGAAGTATCAGGCGTTATCGGCAGGTTTTGGCGTTGCCGCTTTTTTTGAAGCTGCTGCCGGGGAACGGGTTGCCCTGGCTTGGGTTGCCGCTTTCCCGGTTGGTTTTACCGCTGTTTTCTTTGCAGCAGGAGGTTGTTTTGCCGGTTTGGCGGCTTTGGCTTCTGAAGCGGCAGCTGTCTTGCGCCTGGCTGCCGGTTTTTTTGCAGCTGCCTTGGCTTTTTCCACGTCTATGGGTTTTTCTCCCCAGATTTCTTCCAGCTGGTAGTAGGCACGAATAGGCGGCTGCATGATGTGGACAACAATGTCTCCTACGTCAACCAGCACCCATTCGCCGGTTTCTTCACCTTCCATGCCTACGACTTCGCCGCCTGCCTGGCGGACTTTGTCTCGCACCGAGGCAGCCAGTGCTTTGGTCTGGCGGTTTGAGGTGCCGGAAGCAATGATAAGGCGGTCGAACATGCCGGTCATTTTGCTGGTGTCAAACAGAGCAATGTCGGTAGCTTTGACGTCTTCCAGCGCGTCAATGATGATTCCCTGGAGTTTTTTGATATCCATTTAGTTTTTGTAAAGATGGTTGGCTACGATATAGTCTAGCACCCCGAAGGGGATATGCGGATGGGAGGCTGCCGTCTGCCAGACGGTTTTTCTGATTTCTGTGGCGGAAATGTCAATGGGAAGGTTATTTGCCAGGTAGGTCAGGCCGCATGGGGTTTCCCGGATGGTCTGCGCAGAAGAAAGCCTGGGGAAGAATTGTTTCTGCACATTGGCCGGGCAGGCATCCGGCCTGACGGAAAATCCGGGGCGCTGGGCAACTGCAATATGGGCCAGATAAAAAAGTGCCTGCCATTCATGCCAGGTGGGAAGGTTGATCAGCTGGTCTGCGCCGATAACCAGAACCAGGGGAGCCTGCTTTCCGCATTCTTTCCGAATAGTACGTAGGGTATCAACCGTATAGCAGGGGCTCTTCCGCCTGATTTCCTGCTCGTCGATGATGATGGAAAGCGGGGAGGCTGCAAAGGCCAGCCTGAGCATATCAACCCGTTGCGCAGGGGAGGCTATCAGAGGCGCTTTTTGCCAGGGCTGCCCGGCAGGAATAAGACGGAGCTGTTTTGTTGCAAAGAGGCGGCAAAAGTGGTCAGCCAGCGCAATGTGTCCGGCATGAACCGGGTCGAAACTGCCGCCGAGCAAAACGGTGCATTCTATGGTCAAATATCCCCCGCCGGGGTGGTTTTGCCGGTTTGCTGCCAATTTTTCATGGCACGCCAGCCGATATCCTTGCGGTATTGCATGCCGTTGAAATGGATGTTGCCGATGGTGTCATAGGCAATTTTCTGGGCCATTCGCATGGTGTCAGCCAGACCCACGACACATAATACCCGGCCGCCGGAGGTGAGGAGTTTATCTTGGGTATATTGTGTGCCGGCCTGAAATACCAGGCAGTTTTCATTTTCAGACGGAATTCCGGTAATTTCCCGGCCGGTTACCGGAGAATCAGGATAGCCTTCCGAGGCCAGCACCACGCCCAGCGCCGTGCGGCGATCCCATTGCAGTTCTACCTGGTGAAGCGTACCGTTAACGGCATGTTCCATGACATTGAGTAAATCACTTTTTAACCGCGACATAATCGGCTGGGTTTCCGGATCGCCCATGCGGCAGTTGAATTCCAGGGTTTTCGGGTTGCCTTTGGCGTCAATCATGATGCCGGCATAAAGGAAGCCGGTATAGGTGATACCGTCTTCAGCCATGCCGTTGACTGTGGGGGAAATAATTTCCCTCAGGATGCGGGCATACAATGCGGGGGTGACGATGGGGGCAGGGGAATAAGCGCCCATGCCTCCGGTATTGGGGCCTTCGTCGTGATCTTTTAGGCGTTTGTGATCCTGGCTGGTTGCCAGCGGAAGGATGTGGCGGCCGTCTGCCATGACAATAAAGCTGGCTTCTTCCCCTTCCAGGTATTCTTCAATGACAACGCGCGCGCCGGCTTTGCCAAACTGGTTGGCAGAGAGCATGGCGTCAACGGCCTGGTGCGCTTCGTCTTCTGTCATGGCGACAATGACGCCTTTGCCGGCAGCAAGGCCGTCTGCCTTGACGACAATGGGCGCGCCTTTTTCACGGATGTACCGGTGCGCTTTTTCTGCTTCGGTAAAGGTCTGGTAATCTGCTGTGGGGATGCCGTGGCGTTTCATGAAGGCCTTGGCGAAGTCTTTGGAGCTTTCCAGCTGGGCTGCTTCTTTGGTAGGACCGAAAATTTTCAGGCCTTCAGCACGGAAAAGATTGACGATTCCGGCTGCTAAAGGGGCTTCGGGACCGACTACCGTCAGGCTGATATTTTCCTTTCGGGCAAAATCGGCCAGTTTTTGCGGATCAGTGATCTCAACATTGACCATCAGCGGATGATGGGCAGTGCCGCCGTTGCCCGGCGCGACGTAAACCACTTGCGTACGGCCGGACTGGGCCAGTTTCCAGGCCAGGGCATGCTCGCGGCCGCCCGAGCCGATTACCAGGATTTTCATCGTTTTTTGTCAGAATTTAAAAGGGCGGATTACTCCTCGTCGATGACGGCATTGGTGTACACTTCCTGCACATCATCCAGGTTTTCCAGCGCGTCAAGCAGTTTTTGCATTTTGATGGCGTCTTCCCCGGAAAATTCGGTTTCTGTCTCTGGGCGCATGATGATTTCAGCCATTTCGGCCTTGAATCCTGCACTTTCAAGGGCGTCTTTTACTTTGGGAAAATCCGGCGGGGAGCAAAGGACTTCAATGCCGCCTTCCTCGTCTGTAATAACGTCTTCCGCACCGGCGTCAAGCGCGGCTTCCATGAGTGCGTCCTCATTGGTTCCCGGCGCAAAGAACAGCTGCCCGCAGTGCTTGAAGAGAAAGGATACGGAGCCTTCTGTTCCCATGTTGCCGCCAAATTTGCTGAACGCATGGCGTACATCGGCTACTGTCCGGACGCGGTTGTCTGTCATGCAATCGACAATAATGGCCGCTCCGTTGATGCCATACCCTTCATAGCGGACTTCTTCGTAATTGACGCCTTCCAGATTGCCGCTCCCCCTGGCGATGGCGCGGTTGATATTTTCTTTCGGCATGTTGGCATCAGTTGCCTTGTCTATTGCCATACGCAGACGCGGGTTGGCGTTCGGATCGCCGCCACCCAGGCGGGCTGCAACGGTGACTTCCTTGATGATGCGAGTCCATATCTTGCCGCGCTTGGCATCGGCTGCCGCTTTCTTATGCTTGATGTTGGCCCATTTGCTGTGTCCTGCCATGTTTTGTCTTTCAGTGAAATGGTTAGCAATGTTCGGATAGATTTTAGCATATTGCCATGCCAAAACGGCGGTCAGACGGAGGCCGGCTGATACATCGGGAAGCGGATGCGTTATTATGTTTTTGTCAGCGTTAGGTTGCGCTAAAAAAGGAACAGGGATGAATAGAATCAGTACCTCCTCGCATTTTCCCCGCCTGCTTGCCGATATCGGCGGCACGCATGCGCGTTTTGCTATTGAAACAGCGCCGGGTTCCCTGGCGGCGGCCACGGTTTATTTCAACCGCGATTTTTCAGGGCTTGAGGCGGCGCTGGAGGTGTTTCTTTCTTCTCCTGAAGCAGATGCTGCCGGTTCGCGCTATATCAGGCATGCGGCCATGGCGATTGCCAATCCTGTTACGGGAGATCAGATAAGGATGACCAATGCGGCGTGGACGTTTTCCATTGAGGCTGTGCGGCAGCGTTTCGGGCTAAGAACGCTTCTTTTTGTTAATGATTTTACGGCGCTGGCTATGGCCTTGCCATTTTTGCCGCCGGGCAGTTTCAGGCAGATTGGTGGACAGGAGCCTGCCAGAGGGCAGCCAATCGGGTTGTTGGGAGCAGGCACCGGGCTGGGTGTTTCAGGGTTGATTTGGCATGATGGCGTCTGGATTCCGCTTCAGACGGAAGGCGGCCATGTGACGTTTTCCCCTTCTGACGAGCAGGAAATGGCGCTGCTTCGCCTTGCATGGAAGCAGTTTCCACACGTTTCTGCCGAGCGGTTTCTTTCCGGTTCAGGGCTGGAGCTGATTTATGGTTTGCTGGCAGAAATCCGGGGAAAAGAGAGGTTGCCTTTGCAGGCGGCGGATATTACTGCACAGGCACAATCCGGAGAATGCCCGCTTTGCAGGGAAACGGTAGCGCTGTTTTGCCGGATGCTGGGGACGGTTGCCGGCAATCTGGCGCTGACATTGGGCGCACGGGGCGGCATTTATATTGGAGGGGGGATTGTTCCCCGGCTGGGAGAAGCTTTTTTTACTTCGGGATTCCGGCAGCGTTTTGAGGAGAAAGGCCGGTTTTCTTCCTATCTTTCCCAGGTGCCCGTTTATGTTGTGCTGGATACGTCAGCTGCTTTTACCGGCGTTTCAGCCATGCTTGAGCAGCATTTGCCTGATACAGAAAAGGCCTAGCGTCTTCCCAGGCCCCGGGGAAGGGGAAAAGAGAGGTTTTCCCTGATGCCTTCCAGTTCGGTGACTTCTGTGACGCCATATTCCCGAAGTTTGTCTATGACTTCCTGTACCAGCACTTCTGGAGCGGATGCGCCTGCTGTTACGCCGATGGCCGAGTGCCCCTCCAGCCACCCAGGGCAAATTTCACCGGCACAGTCAACCATATAAGCGGTAATACCCTGTTTTTCGGCTGTTTCCCTCAGCCGGTTGGAATTGGAGCTGCTGGGGCTGCCGACAACGATAACCAGCGTAGTTTGCCGGGCCAGCTGGCGGACGGCTTCCTGGCGGTTGGTTGTTGCATAACAGATGTCCGCTTTTTGCGGCTGCACGATGGAAGGAAAGCGTGCCTTGAGTGCAGTAATAATATCTCTTGTTTCATCAACCGAGAGGGTCGTCTGGGAGACATAGGCCAGTTTTTCCGGGTCGCCGGTTTGCAGACGGGTGACATCGTTGATATTTTCAACCAGGTGTATGCCTGTTTCAGCCTGCCCGATGGTGCCTTCGACTTCCGGGTGGCCGTTGTGTCCGATAACGATAATTTCGCGCCCCTCCTGCCGCATTATGGCCACTTCCATGTGGACTTTGGTGACAAGCGGGCAGGTGGCATCAAATATTTTTAAACCGCGCCGGGCTGCTTCCTGTTCAACTGCTTTGGATACCCCATGCGCGGAAAAGATCAAAATACTTCCCTGGGGCACTTCATCCAGTTCTTCAATGAAAACAGCGCCTTTTTGCCGGAGGTTGTTGACAACAAAGGTGTTGTGGACGATTTCATGACGTACATAAATGGGGGAGCCAAATAGTGCGATTGCGCGTTCAACGGTGGCAATAGCGCGGTGAACGCCTGCGCAGAATCCCCTTGGCTGCGCCAGATACAGTTTTTTGGGGGGGTGAGGCGGGCAGGAAGGCATGAAAATTTTTAGGGAAAGCTATTTACAATAAACATTTCCGGCTGAATTGAAGGCACCGGCAAACAGCTGCCATATAACGGCAGGAGGCAATCATATCCCAAACAGACGAGGAGCAAAACTGTTATGGCAATCACTGACTGGCCAAAGGGCGAAAGGCCGAGGGAAAGGCTGATAAAGGAAGGGCCTGCCCATTTATCCGATGCCGAGCTTCTGGCTATTTTTCTGCGGACAGGAGCGCAGGGCAAAAGCGCGGTGGATCTGGCGCGGGAGATGATGACGCATTTTGGTTCGCTCAAGGCGCTTTTGGGAGCAAGCCTGGCAGATTTCGGAAAAATCAGCGGGATTGGTCCGGCAAAGTATGCCCAGTTGCAGGCTATTTTAGAATTGGCGCGCCGTCTTTTATCCGAGGATATGGCTTCGGGTATTGTGCTGGGTTCACCCCTGTCTGTACGGGAGTATCTCCAGTTATCGTTGTGCGGGCGGGCCTACGAGGCTTTTGTCGTTTTGTTTCTGGATGTCAGAAACCGGCTGATTGAAAGTGTGGAACTGTTTCGGGGGACGCTGTCGCATACCAGTGTTTATCCCCGTGAACTGATCAAGGCAGTGCTGGAAAGGAACGCGGCCAGTGTAATACTGGCGCATAACCATCCTACCGGTACGCCGGAACCCAGCCAGGCTGACAAGGTGCTGACACAGTCATTGAAAAAAGCGCTTGATGTGGTGGAAGTCCGGCTGCTGGATCATTTTATTGTGGCAGGAACGGCCATGTATTCTTTTGCCGAGGCCGGTTTGCTGTGAGCATCAGACAGGCTTCTGCCTGATGGCTGCCGTTCAGGGAACGAGTTCCAGCAATTCAATGTCAAAGATCAGACCGGCATCAGGCGGGATGATGCCGCTTACGCCTTTTTTCCCGTATGCCAGGCTGGACGGGATGTGCAGGATGCGCCGGCCGCCTTCACGCATTCCCTGTATGCCTTTGTCCCATCCCGGAATAACGTAGCCTGCGCCCAGTGGAAAAACCAATGGGTCGTTGCGTTCCCGGCTACAATCAATTTTTTCGCCGGGAGAACCGTCCGGATTTTTAAGCCAGCCGGTATAGTGAACTTTGACGGAAGCCGCTTTTTCCCCGGCTGTTGCGCCGGTTCCTATTACTTCATCCCGGTATTGAAGGCCGTTTTCCATGGAAATGAAAGACATGTTTTTTCCTTTATGACGACAGGGCTGGGTATCGCCTGCAAAGTATACACGGCTGCATTCTTTTCAGGATGATTTATGTCATGATGCTGTTTTATGGCAGGTATTGTTGCTTGCCGGCTTAAAAGGAGGAAGTACCTGTGAGCGTTGGTCTCATAATTGTTGGTGATGAAATTCTGTCAGGAAAACGGTCTGACAGCCATTTTCCCGCCGTTGTGGATATCCTGAAAGTGCGGGGAATGCGGCTGGACTGGGCCGAATATTTGCGGGATGATCCGGAAAGAATTACCGCAGCCTTGCGCCGGAGTTTTGCAGTTTCGGGCATCGTCTTTTGCTGCGGCGGTATCGGCGCTACGCCGGATGATTATACGCGCCGGTGTGCGGCCGAGGCGCTGGGTGTGCCGCTTGTGCTGCATCCGGAGGCGAAAGTATTGATACTGGAACGTATCCGCGAGGTGGCCGCCAGGCATGGCCGTACTGTTGACGAAGCAGCGCCGGACAACCGGCAGCGCCTGAGGATGGGAGAGTTCCCCGAAGGGGCAAGGATTATTCCCAATCCGGTTAACCGAATTCCGGGTTTTTCTATAGGGATGCATTATTTTTTCCCCGGCTTTCCAGAGATGGCCCATCCTATGATGGAATGGGTGCTGGATACTTATCACCGCGCAGATTTTCACCTGCTGGAAGAGGCAGAAAAATCCCTGACAGTGTATGGCGCTGTTGAAGCTGTCATGACGCCGCTTCTGGAGGAGATAGAGCGGGATTTTCCGGCTGTGAAGGTATTTAGCCTTCCCCATATTGGCGGCGCCGGCGGGCGCGGCTATGTGGAGCTGGGCGTCAAAGGCAGCCGCACTTGCCTGGAGGATGCCTTTGCACAGCTTGAAGAAGGAGTGCGCCGGACTGGTGCGGAATATACGATAAACGACTGAATTTGCACTAAAATGGTGCAAATTTGGGCGGATGGCGAGGAAACAGAGCCATTTTGTATAAATAAAACTGGCATGGATTTTGCTTTATATGGAAATGAGGCATGGTGCCTGACAGGATGATACGTGCGCGGTCCGGCATCCTGTTGTCTGACAACAAAGGAGGAGATGAATATGGCCAAGACACCGGAAAAGGTTCTGGAAATGATCAAGGAAAACGAAGTCCGTTTTGTGGATTTTCGTTTTACGGATACCCGAGGCAAGGAGCAACATGTTACTGTGCCGGTATCGGCTTTTGACCTGGATACGTTTGAAAGGGGGCATGCTTTTGACGGCTCTTCCATTGCGGGCTGGAAGGGTATTGAGGCATCGGATATGCTGTTGATTCCTGATCCTTCTACGGCCAATATGGATCCTTTCATGGAGGATGCCACGCTATTCATGCAGTGTGATGTGATTGAACCGGCTGATGGTAAAGGCTATGACCGTGATCCCCGTTCTATTGCCAAACGGGCCGAGGCGCATTTACGTTCTTCCGGGCTGGGTGATACGGCCTATTTTGGCCCGGAACCGGAATTTTTCATTTTTGACAGTGTGCGCTGGGGAGATGATATGTCCGGCTGTTTTGTGAAGGTTGATTCGGATGAAGGATTCTGGTCCAGCAGCCGTGAGATTGAAGGCGGCAATCCGGGGCACCGGCCAAGGGTGAAGGGCGGTTATTTTCCTGTGCCGCCGGTGGACAGTTTTCAGGATATGCGTTCGGAAATGTGCCTTATCCTGGAGCGGATGGGTATTCCGGTTGAAGTGCATCACCATGAGGTGGCGGGCGCAGGCCAGAATGAGATCGGCACCCGCTTTTCCACGCTGGTGGAAAGGGCAGACTGGACACAAAAACTCAAGTATGTGGTGTGGAATGTGGCGCATACTTATGGCAAGACAGCGACTTTCATGCCCAAGCCGATTGTGGGGGATAACGGTTCGGGGATGCATGTCCACCAGTCTATCTGGAAAAATGGGCAAAACCTGTTTGCGGGAGACGGCTATGCCGGGCTTTCCGAGTTTGCCCTGTACTATATCGGCGGTATTATCCGCCATGCACGCGCTTTAAATGCGATTACCAATCCGGGTACCAATTCCTACAAGCGGCTTGTGCCGGGATTTGAAGCGCCTGTCAAACTGGCTTATTCTGCCCGTAACCGTTCTGCATCAATCCGTATTCCGCATGTTGCCAATCCCAAGGGCCGCCGGGTTGAAGCCCGTTTCCCTGATCCGCTGGCCAATCCCTATATGTGTTTTGCGGCGCTTTTGATGGCGGGGCTGGATGGCGTGCAGAACAGGATACATCCGGGTGAGCCGGCTTCAAAAGATCTTTATCATTTGCCGCCGGAAGAGGATACCAAGATCCCGACAGTTTGTTCTTCGCTGGAGCAGGCGCTGGAATCGCTGGATAAGGACAGGGAATTCCTGACGCGAGGAGGCGTGTTCAGCAACGGGATGATTGATGCCTATATTGAGCTGAAAATGCAGGAGGTGCAGCGTTTGCAAATGACAACCCACCCGGTTGAATTTGATTTGTATTATTCTTTGTGATGAATGATCGGCGGCGTAAAAACGCCGCCGTTTTGTTTGGGTATGGATGTGTTTGCAGGGCTTGATCTGCTTGCTACTGCCGTGCTGGTTCTTGAGCAGGACGGCACGGTTCGTTATATGAATCCGGCAGCGGAAGATATGCTGGATATTTCTGCCAGGGTATTGCAAAAAAAGCGGCTTTCGGATTGTTTTGCAGGCGGCGATGAGCTGGAGGCAGTTTGCACCCGGATGGGCGCAGGCGAAATGACGGAAAAGCGCTGGGAGTTGTCATTGGTACGGCCAGGGCGGGCAGCGCTTTCTGTTTATTGTATTGCGGTTTCAGCAGCTTGTCCGGATGCGGCTGTTCTGGTTGAATTGCGTGAAAATGCACAGCATCGCCTGGAGCGGGAAGAGCGCTTTTTTGGACAGAGCCAGGTTACACGGGAGCTGATACGGAATCTGGCGCACGAGATCAAGAATCCGTTGGGCGGTATTCGCGGCGCGGCGCAGCTTCTGGAGCTGGAGCTGCCGGAACGGGACCTGAAAATGTTTGGGGAATATACCCAGGTGATTATCCGCGAATCGGAGCGGCTTCAGGCGCTGGTTGACCGTTTGCTGATACCGGGCCGCCGCGCTCCTGTTTTGGAGAGCATCAATATCCATGAGGTTTGCGAAAGGGTGCGCAGCCTGATTCTGGCGGAATTCCCGGAAGGGCTGACTATCCGGCGGGACTACGATTTGTCTATCCCAGAGTTCCAGGGGAGTAAAGAGCAGCTGATCCAGTCAGTTTTGAATGTGGCCAAAAATGCGGCTATTGCGCTGGCAGAACGCAGGAGAAGGAAAGAGGCAGAGATTGTGTTTAAAACCCGCGTTGCCAGACAGATCACTATTGCCAAGGTGCGGTACCGCCTGGCGCTGACGCTGCATATTATCGACAATGGACCGGGTATTCCGGGGGATATGCTGGAGCGGATTTTTTATCCGCTGGTCAGCGGCCGTGAAGGCGGAAATGGCCTGGGACTGACATTGGCGCAGGCTTATGTGCAGCATCATCACGGCGTGATTGAATGCGACAGCTGGCAGGGGCATACGGAGTTTCTTGTCCGGATTCCCTTGCAGAAGGCAGATGGGGAAAAAAGATGAAGCCGGTCTGGATTGTGGATGATGACGATTCGATACGATGGGTGCTGGAAAAAGCACTGGAGCGGGAAAATATTTCTTACCGGAGTTTTTCTACGGGGGCGGATGTGCTGCTGGCACTTGAGGAAGGCGAGCCGCAGGCACTGGTTTCGGATATCCGTATGCCGGGCACTTCGGGGTTTGATCTTCTTGAAAAAGTAAAAGCCCGCTTCCCGGCGCTGCCCATTATTATCATGACGGCTTATTCGGATCTGGAATCGGCAGTTTCCGCTTTTGAGGGCGGGGCGTTTGAATATCTGACCAAACCTTTTGATGTGAGCGAGGCGGTTGACCTGATTCGCCGGGCAATGAAAGGAAATGAAACGGAGGATAGGCCTGCGCCGGTTTTATCCGGCTCGCCGGAAATTTTGGGCCGTGCGCCTGCCATGCAGGAAGTTTTCAGAGCGATTGGCCGGCTTGCCCATTCCAGTGTGACGGTGTTGATTACCGGGGAATCCGGTACTGGCAAAGAGGTGGTAGCGAGGGCTTTGCACAAGCACAGCCTTCGCCGTGACAAGCCTTTTATTGCACTGAATATGGCGGCCATTGCACGGGATTTGCTGGAATCCGAGCTTTTCGGCCATGAAAAAGGCGCTTTTACCGGTGCGCAGGGTTTACGGCACGGTCGGTTTGAGCAGGCGGAAGGCGGCACGCTTTTTCTGGATGAGATTGGCGATATGCCGCTGGATTTGCAGACCCGGCTCCTACGTGTTCTTTCTGACGGGCATTTTTACCGGGTGGGCGGAAACCAGTCTATCAGGACGGATGTGCGGGTTATTGCTGCCACACACCAGGATCTGGAACAACAGGTAAAGGAGGGCCGCTTCAGGGAGGATTTGTTTCACCGGCTGAATGTGATTCGCCTGCGGCTGCCGGGGTTATCGGAGCGAAGGGAAGATATACCCGATCTGGTACGCCATTTTCTGGCAAAAAGTGCTGCCCAGCTTGGCGTAAAGGCCAAGGGACTATCGGCTGAAGCGATGGATTTTTTGATGCAATGCGATTTTCCAGGGCATGTCCGGCAGCTTGAAAATCTGTGTTACTGGCTGACGGTGATGGCGCCGGGGCAGGTGGTGGAAACCCGGGATTTACCCAAAGATTTGCTTTTGCAGCGTCTGCCGCCTGGCAGCGCTGCACCTGCCGGGACAGTATGGCAGGCGGCAGGACAGGTTTCGTGGGAAAGTTTGCTGGAAGCAGCGTTGTCAGAGAGGATTGCCAACGGGGAAACCGGCCTGATGGCGGCTTTTTCCCGGCAGTTTGAGACTATCCTGGTTCGTGCTGCTCTGCGTTATACCGGAGGGCGTCGAAACGAAGCGGCAGGACTTCTTGGTATTGGCCGCAATACGATTACCCGGAAAATCCGGGAGCTGGGGCTTGGTTCCGGGGAAGGGTAATTTTGTCAGCTGCCGGATAAATTTGCTGAACAGCAATAATTTTTTTCTATCGGATAATCAAGGGATGCGGTTCGCGATAGAGAGGAAAAAAGAGGGATTTTTCTGGCTGGATATCCGGATTATTCAGGCCGGATAAATTCATCAGGGCATGGGGAAAATGCTGGGTATTGAATCCCCTGCCCAGATAATGGTTCAGATTTTTGACAAATTCCGGACGGGTTTTCCTGTATTCGGGAGAAAGCCACAGAATGAAGGGGATTTTAAACATGGCATCGCTGGCAATTTCCGCATTGTGGCAAAAACAGCTGTTTTTATCATTCCCGGCTTCTTCGCCATGGTCTGCAAGATAAAGCAGATAGTTTACGCCGTGCGCTTTTTTTAGCGCAGCAATATACTGGCTGATGACATAATCCGTATACCGGATGGAATTATCATAGTCGTTCAGCTGCTTTTCATGGGTGCCGGTTCCTCCATGCCAGTATCTGGCGTGATCGGGAAATCTTGTGTGATAGGGTTGGTGTGACCCCTGCAAATGTAGAAAAATGACTTTTTTTCTGATGGGTCAAGCAAGGCTTCCTGGAGAAAAGGCAAGAGATCCAGATCGTCATAATTTTTTCCGCTTTGCTTTACATCCTCATAAAACGTGATTTTGTGCGCATTACTGGCAACAAGAGAGATGTAGTTATTGTATTTTCCTGTTTTTTCCTGACCGGAAAACCAGAATGTTTTAAAGCCTGCCTGGTTGAAATAGTCAATGATGCTGCCTTTTTCAAATAAGGGTGACATATCGGAGAAATCGGCAAATGACAGCAGTTTTTGTGTGGAAGTATGGGTTTGCGCGTCGGAAGAAACGACATTGCTGAATAGAAACAACTCGTTTTTTATTTTTCCCAGAAAGGGATTGGTATTTCTTTCATAGCCATAAAAATCGAAATGTTCTCTTGAGCTGGTTTCACCTAAAACAATAACGAAAGTTTGTTTTTTGTTTTTGAATTGGGAAGAGATAGGGGCAAATGCAGGGACACGCCGCATTTTTGCTATTTTCATTTTTTCTATTTCATAGAGGTGTTTACGCCTGGCTGCGTAAAGATCATAAAAGGCAATCTGATATTTGCTTGGGACTGGGCTGAATATTCCTTTATGAATGGCCAGAAGAAAGGCTATCAGGCTGATTTTCATTAACAGGTTGAGATAATGCCGGTTGTTTAAGCGGCGCATAAAGAAAAAAGGCAGGAAAGCAGCAATAATGAGCAGCAGGAGTACGGCTATATTGATTGGGTTGGCATAGGCAAAAAGAAAACCAAAGGCTTCTGCCGGAGTTGTTGCAAATAATGCAATCAAACTTCCTTTACCCAGATGGGTATGAAAAGTAAACCAGTTTAAAATGCGGATAGCACAGGGAAGATAAACAACGAAGACGATAAAGAAAGAAAAGAACCGGATCAGGCGGGGAAAAACCAGCGCAGGCAGCATAAGGGCGGCGGCTGTTATCCATCCCCATAGCCAGGAAAGGGGGAAAGTGGTTGTCCGGTTTTTTACATAGATATCGAAAAGGAGGGGAAAAAGCAGCCAGGCATACAAAAATAGGGATGCTGCGTTATTCCGGAGAACCAAACAGCCATGCTCAAGCCAGCATAACCGAGCCGGTCTGTTGTGCTGTTGTGCTGTTGTTGATAATGAAAAGATATCTCAATTTGTCAAGAACCATTTCAATATTTTCATAATTTGTTTCCAAATGCTTGATTTTAACCAAACCAGATAATATTAGTGTTTATGCTTCCAGTAAAGTAACATTATATTGCAGGGCTTGTTTTTTGAGAGCAAAGCAGCCAGGTTGGATGAATCATGAGGTATTCAGAATTTCACTTTGTCAGGATGAAAGCCTGAGCCGCCGAAATACGGCAGGTTGTTGATGGCTTCCATATCTTCCGGGGAAATAGTGAAATCGAATATATCCGCGTTTTCTTCAATACGCGAAGGGGTAACTGATTTGGGCAGGGGAAGCCTGTTGTTTTGCAGGCACCAGCGAAGGCAAAGCTGTGCGACAGATTTTTTGTATTTCCCTGCAATGGCGGCAAGAGCGGTACTGGAGAGCATTTTTCCTGTGCCGAGCGGCCCCCATGCCTCGACAAGGATGCCATGCTGCCTACAATACCGCACGGTTTCTTCCTGCATTTGCCCAGGATGGTATTCTATCTGGTTGACCATGGGCGGCACTTCTGTTTGCATGAGTGCCTCAAGGTGGTGTGGCATGAAATTGGAAACGCCGATGGCCCGGATGCGTCCGGCCTTGTACAGTTCTATGAAGGCGCGCCATGTTTCGAGATTGATATTTTCCCAGTCAGGAAAGCGGGAGGCGGAGGCTGGCCAATGGATAAGGTACAGGTCAAGGTAGTCAAGGCGAAGGTTGGATAATGTTTTTTCAAAGGCGCGAAAGGTATTTTCATAGCCGCGGCTGTCATTCCAGAGCTTGCTGGTAACGAAAATACGGTTTCGGTTGAGACCAGAAGCTGCGATACCGTGGCCGACGCTGGTTTCGTTTCCGTAAATGGCAGCGGTGTCAATGTGCCGGTAACCTTTTTCAAGTGCCGTTTTAACTGCCGTAACGGCAGTATTCCCGTCTGGTGTTTGCCATGTACCGAATCCCAGGCAGGGAATAGGGCAGCCGTTGCGAAGGTTGAAACAGTCTGCGGGGGTATACATGATTTTTTCCTGTTTTTTTTAGAACGTGAAACGCCGGATGGGCAGCGTTTTCTGAAAGAAGAGATGAGTGCTTCCCTTATTTTGTCGAACCGTATCAATATGCTGTCATTTGTGCGGAAATAAAAGCGTTTTGGTGAAAAAATAGCATTAGCTGTGCTTTTTTTCAAATGAAGGGCGCTCAACCTTTGACAGGATGGCTGTATTCGCTTACATTTCATGGCAGTATGTAAAAAGGGATAGCCATGATACGGAAAAAGCGGCCGTTTACCCGTTTTCTTGTTATTGTTTCCTGCCTGGCAGCTTGCCTTGCGGGATGGACTTCTTCTGCCTTTGGCGGAGAGGAAGGGGAGACCGTTTCGTATGATTCTTCACGGCGGGCAGCTGAGCTTGCCATGCATGCCATGAGCGTAGTCGATGCACAATACCGCTATGGCGGCAATTCTCCCCAGACCGGTATTGATTGCAGCGGGCTGGTGCGCTACGTTTACAAGAATGCCTGGGGAACGGAGCTGCCCAGAACGGCGGCAGCTATCAGCGAGGCCAGCAAGAGTATTGGTTTGGATGAGCTTCGGCCTGGCGACCTGGTTTTTTACAATACGCAAAAACGCCAGTTTTCCCATGTTGGCATTTATCTGGGCGACAGAAAGTTTGTTCATGCGCCTTCAAAAGGCAAGCAGGTGCGTGTTGACAATATGGACAGCAAATATTGGCAGGTTCGGTTTAACGGCGCACGCAGGGTGGTTGATCCTGAAAAGGAACGGCTGGAGGTTGAGGAAATTATCCAGACTTTCCGTAATGATGCCAAACCGAAAACACTGGTTCGCAGCCGTTGATTATTTTTCTTTTTCCTTTGCGTTGATGGATAGTGCCACGGCTTCCGCAGCCAGGATGCCATCCACAGCGGAAGAGAGGATGCCGCCTGCATACCCTGCCCCTTCTCCGGCAGGGTAAAGCCCTTTCAGATTGGCGCTTTCCAGGCTGTCCGGGTTTCGCCATATCCGGACGGGTGATGAGGTGCGGGTTTCTACGCCGGTCAGGACGGCATCGTGCATGGCAAAGCCGGGAATTTTTCGGTCAAAAGCAGGCAGGGCCTCGTAAAGTGCTTCTGTTGCATAGCCTGGCAGGAGGTTGTTCAGGCCGCAGGGCTGTACGCCGGGCTGGTAGGAAGGGATAACGTTACCGAGTTGTGACGATGGTTTTTTTGCAAGAAAATCTCCTACCAGCTGGCAGGGGGCATTATAGTTGCCGCCGCCCAGTTCAAATGCTTTTTCTTCCAGCTGCCGCTGCAAATGGATGCCGGCCAGGGGATGCCCCGGGAAATCATCAGGGGAAATGCCGACAACAATGGCTGCATTGGCATTGCGCTCATTGCGGGAATACTGGCTCATGCCGTTGGTGACCAGCCTTCCGGGTTCGGAGGCGGCCGCAACAACTGTTCCGCCGGGGCACATGCAAAAGCTGTAAACGGACCGCCCATTTTTGCAGTGGTGAACCAGTTTGTAGTCGGCAGCGCCCAAAAGCGGATGACCGGCAAGGGAGCCCAGGCGGCACTGGTCAATGAGGGATTGCGGATGCTCGATTCTGAAGCCGATGGAAAAGGGCTTGGGCGAGATGCCGATACCGCGTTTATGCAGCATCTGGAAAGTATCACGGGCGCTGTGGCCGATTGCCAGGATGATGTGGCAGCTTTCAATTAAGGTTTCATCGGAAGTGATGACGCCGCGTATGCGCCCGTTTTCGATAAGCAGGTCATCTGCCCGGCAGCCAAAGCGGAATTCGCCGCCCAGTTCTTCGATGGTGTGGTGGATGTTTTCGATGATCTTGACCAGGCGGAAAGTGCCGACATGCGGTTTGGCCGCATACAGGATTTCTTCAGGTGCACCTGCTTTGACCAGTTCGGCCAGTACTTTGCGGCCATAGTGGTTGGGGTCCCTTATCTGGGTGTGCAGTTTTCCATCCGAGAAGGTGCCTGCGCCGCCTTCGCCAAACTGGACGTTGGATTCCGGATCCAGCTGGCGGGTGCGCCAGAAACGGAAGGTATCGCGGGTTCTTTCCCGGATAGGTTTGCCGCGTTCCAAAATGAGAGGGGCAAAGCCGCTTTGTGCCAAAATGAGGGCGGCGAAAAGGCCGCATGGGCCGCATCCGATAATGACAGGACGCGAGGCAGGCGGTTTGCCGCGCCGGGTGACAAAGTGATAGCGCATATCCGGCGCGGGCTGTACCTGCCTATTGCTGCCAAGGCGTGCCAGGATGGCCGCTTCGTTTTCTACTTCGGCATCAATGGTATAAATGAATACTACGGCGTGTTTTTTCCGGGCATCGTGATTGCGGCGAAAAATGGTATAGGTTTTCAGTGCGCTGTCCGAAATGCCGAGCCGTTGGGTAATGGCCGCACGCAGGGCATTTTCGGTGTGCTCCAGGGGAAGACGGATTTCTGTCAGTCGCAACATAGAGAAAACAACGCTGTGCCAACAGGAATTGGCGCAGCAGAAAGCAGGATGATAGGAATCTTTTATGATGGCATATTCCTTTTGTTTTGTCTGCTGCTGGCCGGCGGCTTTCGGATAAAGGAGGGGGAAAGGTTGTCAATATGTTGTGCGCCAGTTTAAGATGCAACGAATTCATGTACCTTGTGCACTTACCATGATTGCAAATGTTTTCAGTATAGCCGGGACAGATCCAACGGGCGGTGCCGGTATTCAGGCCGATCTCAAGACTTTTTCCGCTATGGGTACTTACGGTATGGCAGCTATTACGGCGGTGGTTGCCCAGAACACATCCGGGGTGCGTTCGTTCAAGCCGATGGATCCGTGTTTTGTGGCAGACCAGATTGACGCGGTGTTTGATGATGTCAGGGTGGATGTGGTCAAGATTGGCATGGTGGCAACAGCGGAGATTGCCCAGGCTATTGCCGGGCGGCTTTCCCGCCATAAACCGGCCTGTGTTGTGCTGGATCCTGTGATGGTGGCAAAAAGCGGGGATTTGCTGCTGGAGCCGGATGCGGTTGCCGCTATTCGGGATAGCCTGGTGCCGCTGGCAACGGTGATAACACCGAATTTGCCGGAAGCCGGGGTATTGCTTGGCAGGGAAAAGCCGCTTTCGCAGGCGGCCATGCGGGAGATGCTGCCGGATTTGCTGGCTTTGGGGGCACAGTGGGTACTGTTGAAAGGCGGGCATCTTCCCGGTAAGGTGATTCTGGATATTCTGCATGGAAAGAATGAAACGGCAGAGATGACGGGGCCGAGGGTTGATACAACAAGTCTTCACGGGACGGGCTGCACGCTTTCTGCTGCGCTTGCCGCCTTGCTGACCCGCTTTGATATGCCAGAGAGCGCCCGGCGCGCCCGCGCCTACCTGAATGAGGTGCTTGTTCATGCCGGGGAGCTGACTGTGGGAAGAGGGAAAGGGCCGGTTCACCATTTTCATGCCTTGTGGCGAAATGGCAGCTAGGCCGGTTCTTGGGGAAAGTGTTTTACCGGGCTGGCTGGGTACCTGTATGGGAAGATAAAAAGCAGGAGAGAGGCTCTGCAACAGCCAAACCAGGCTGTTGCAGGCAGCAGAAGGGATTAGTCAGCCAGTTTGAGCGTGTAGTTCAGGTCGGATTCCACTTTTTTCATGTCGCGATCCAGCAGATGCAGCGTTGCCGGGTCGTTGCTGTACACAGCGTAGTAAAGCGTGTCGCCTGCCGGTTGTTCAGGCGTGAAAATATAGACGGTGGCGTTGTTGTCGTCGCCAATGCCCCGCTGTACGGTGTATTTCCCGGTGGTGACAAAGACATTGTCCGGTTCTTTACCCATATAGGTTTCGGTAACCTCAAAGAGGTTGGCTGTGGGGTCATCTGCTTTGGCGCGGATTTTTACGCGGGTTTTGATGCCGGAGCAGTCTGCGCAGGGCAAAACGCCCTCATAGGTTTTAACGATGTTGACGGTTTCCGTTGCGGCAGGCGCTGCCGTTGTGGTTTGTGCGGCAGAGGCGGTTTCCTGTTCTGCCGGTTTTGGGGAAGCGGTTTCTTTTTTATGGCAGCCTACGAGAAAAAGGCCGAGGACAGCCAGGGCAACAAGCAGTTTTTTCATATCGTTTCCTTTCCAAGAGAAATTGCGCTCAATCAGCGGGTGATACGATCCACTGGGAGGCGTATCATCCGCTGATTATCGAATTTACCGGGGATCAGGGTTTTGATATAAGTTTGCCTGAATGCATTATTCTTCCCTGCGCATGTGCGGAAAGAGGATAACATCGCGGATATTGGGTGAATCGGTGATCAGCATGACAAGGCGGTCGATGCCGATACCGCATCCGCCGGCCGGGGGCATACCGTATTCCAGTGCGCGGACAAAATCGGCATCGTAGTACATGGCTTCTTCATCGCCGGCATTTTTGGCTTCAACCTGCGCCATGAAGCGTGCCGACTGATCTTCCGCATCGTTTAATTCAGAAAAGCCGTTGGCAATTTCCCGGCCCGCAATGAAAAGTTCGAAGCGTTCGGTGATGCCTGGCCGGGTATCCGAGGCACGGGCAAGGGGGGAAACTTCTACAGGATAATCAATAATATAGCAGGGATCCCATAGTTTGGATTCGGCTGTTTCTTCGAACAGAGCCAGTTGCAGCGCGCCGGTGCCGGCCGAGGCCAGCGGTTTGACGCCGAATTTTTCCAGTTCTCCGCGAAGGAAAACGGCGTCTTCAAGCTGCTCTTTGGTATATTGCGGTGCATGTTTGTTGATTGCCTCAATAATGGTCAGCCGTTCAAATGGTTTGGAGAAATCAATGTCGCGGCCCTGGTAGGGCAGCACAGCGGTTCCCCGCGCATGGAGGACGGCATGGCGGATGATGCCTTCGGTAAAGTTCATCAGCCATTGGTAATCCACATAGGCGGCATAATACTCCATCATGGTGAATTCGGGATTGTGACGGGGCGATACACCTTCGTTGCGGAAATTGCGGTTGATTTCAAAAACCCGCTCAAACCCGCCTACCAGGAGCCGTTTCAGGTAAAGCTCAGGTGCAATGCGCATGAACATTTGCATATCCAGCGCGTTGTGGTGGGTGATGAACGGCTTGGCGGCGGCGCCGCCGGGAATGGGATGCAGCATGGGGGTTTCTACTTCCAGGAAGCCTTGTTCTTCCATGAAATGCCGGATGGATGAAATGGCGGCAGTCCTTGCCCTGAAGGTTTGCCGGGTGGCTGCATTCATGATGAGATCAACGTAACGCCTCCGGTATTTGATTTCCTGGTCAACAAGCCCGTGAAATTTGTCCGGAAGGGGGCGCAGCGATTTGGTCAGCAGGCGGAGCTGGCTGACGCGTATGGAGAGTTCGCCAGTGCGGGTTTTGAAAAGGACGCCGGTTGCGCCAAGAATATCGCCGATATCGTAGCGTTTGAATGCTTCGTGCGCTTCGTGGCCGGTTGCGCTGTCTGTGATGAAAAGCTGGATACGGCCTTCGGAAAGGGGGCCGGAGGCATCCATCAGGGTGGCGAAGGAGGCTTTACCCATGACGCGCTTTAGCATCATGCGGCCGGCTACGCTGACTTCAATGGCAGCGCTCTCAAGCGCTTCTGCTTCGTGGTTGCCGTAGATTTCATGCAGGTCTGCCGCCTTATGGGCAGGGCGAAAATCATTCGGGAAGGCAACGCCTTGTTCCCGGATGGCGGCCAGTTTGGCCCGGCGTTCTGCCATAACGGCATTTTCATCGGTTTGCTGGGTATTATCCCGGGGCGCTTCTTTCCCGGCCGGTTTGTTTTGCTGTGTCATGATTACGGTATATTTTGAAGATGGGATGAAAGGGGTTATACCCCCTGTTTCAGGGATTCGGCAATAAATTCGTCCAGGTCGCCGTCAAGAACGGCCTTGGTGTTGCCGGTTTCAAAATGGGTGCGCAAATCTTTGACGCGGGACTGGTCGAGCACATAGGAACGGATCTGGTGTCCCCAGCCGACATCGGTTTTGGAATCTTCCAGTTTCTGCTGTTCGTTCATGCGCTTGCGCAATTCCAGCTCATAAAGGCGCGATTTGAGCATATCCCAGGCTTCGGCACGGTTTCTGTGCTGGCTCCTGTCGTTTTGGCATTGCACGACAATGCCTGTCGGGATATGGGTCAGTCTGACGGCAGAATCGGTTTTGTTGATATGCTGGCCGCCAGCTCCCGATGCGCGGTAGGTATCAACGCGCACATCGGCCGGGTTGATATCGATTTCGATGGAATCATCGACTTCGGGATATACAAACAGGCTGCAAAAGGAGGTGTGGCGGCCGTGGTTTGAATCAAAGGGCGATTTGCGCACAAGGCGGTGCACGCCGGTTTCTGTTCGCAAAAAGCCGTAGGCATATTCGCCTTCTACCTTGATAGTGGCGGTTTTGATGCCGGCTATTTCACCATCGGAGATTTCAAGGATTTCTGCTTTGAATCCCTTGCGTTCGCAGTAACGCAGATACTGGCGCAGGATCATGGAGGCCCAGTCCTGGGCTTCTGTGCCGCCGGCGCCTGCCTGGATATCAATGAAGCAGTTGCTGGCGTCCATGGGGTTGGAGAACATACGCAAAAATTCCAGATTGCCCACTGCCTTTTCAATGGCGCGGGTATCTGTTTCTACTGCAACCAGGGTATCTTCATCGTTTTCTTCCCGCGCTATGGCGAAAAGTTCGCTGGTATCTTTTAATTCGGATTGGATGCGGGTCAGCGTATGGACAACCAGTTCCAGTGATTTTTTTTCCTTGCCGAGGTTCTGCGCCCGTTTCTGGTCGTTCCAGATGTTGGGGTCTTCCAGTTCGGCGTTGACCTGTTCCAGCTTGTCTGCTTTTTCCTGGAAGTTAAAGATACCTCCGCAGGGCGGCTTCGCGCCCGACGAGGTCGTTTAACAGGCTGGAGATGGCATTGATGCGTTCTGCTTCCATGTGGGTTCTCTTTGGGGGATTAGTCAGGGTAATCCGATATTATACCTGAGCTTCTTGCATGAAAGGGAGGTCAATGTTGAATGCTACGTGTGACTAAAATGGCTCTATGCAAGAGTAACGTTTTTTTGTCAGGGGACGAAATTTTCTATTGTTATCCAGAAGAAAATATCTTGCTTCGCATTCAGGGTTGTCAATGAGCCGGGCATCTGTGCATTGGGCAAGAACAAGCCTGCTATCTGGTTTTGTAAACAAGCGTGTAAGGCATCTATATCCCCTTCTTGTTCTCATGTAATGAATTTCTGAGGAATCAAATATATCCGTATTGGAAACATACTTTCCTGTGGAAAGATCAATCATACGGTAATAATGTGCCAGTGTGCCAAGACTGTTGATGAAAAGATAGTATTTTCCGGCAAAATTGATTTCAGGTGAATTGATCCGCTTGCCAACTTCGTTTCTCCAGGTGATATCCTCGAACGTTTTCGTAATAGGATCATTTGCCACTTCTTTTGTTAGGTCGTCAGGAAGATGAAATTCCCCTGTATATATTTCTCTTACAGGGTAATCCTCAAATAATGGCCTGGACTGGCAGTTTCCTGTTTTCGCAAGGAAAAACGCAATAGCAAGAAAAGAAAATAGAAACAGGTTAAGTATCTTATTTGATGAGGCGGTCATTTTTTTATGATGAGCAATAGTGAGATTTTTGCAGAGGAATTTCTTTATATCTTTTTTTCTGATGTTTTAGTGTTTTCAGAATATTTGTAATCAAGATTTATTACCTGTTAAACAAGGAAATTTGTTCAACAGGCTGGAGATGGCATTGATGCGTTCTGCTTTCATGCGGGTTTTCTTTGCGGGGATTTGTTAAGGGTAATCTCATATTATACCAGCACTGACTGCTTTTTCAGCAGATAATCAATTTCAGTAATACAGTAAACTTGGACGTTACTGGAACTTGGTGCTTCTGGTGCTTCTTATACTCCCGTCTCTAGTTTCAGTAATACAGTAAACTTGGACGTTACTGGAACTTTATTCAGTGCCTGGCTTGATGGATCATCTTTAATGGTTTCAGTAATACAGTAAACTTGGACGTTACTGGAACTACGCAAGTGGGAACGAACCGAAGGCTGATTGCTATGTTTCAGTAATACAGTAAACTTGGACGTTACTGGAACTCGGAAGCCGTTGTTACCGTCACGGCGGTCAACAAGTTTCAGTAATACAGTAAACTTGGACGTTACTGGAACGATTATCAGCAGAAGCACGATTAATCTCATCACCGAGTTTCAGTAATACAGTAAACTTGGACGTTACTGGAACTACGCAAGTGGGAACGAACCGAAGGCTGATTGCTATGTTTCAGTAATACAGTAAACTTGGACGTTACTGGAACTCGGAAGCCGTTGTTACCGTCACGGCGGTCAACAAGTTTCAGTAATACAGTAAACTTGGACGTTACTGGAACGTTACGGTATCTCCGGAGATGTTTGCGCGGATGAGTTTCAGTAATACAGTAAACTTGGACGTTACTGGAACTTGCGTTCACATTTTGGCGTTACTCCTCCTGATGCTGTTTCAGTAATACAGTAAACTTGGACGTTACTGGAACGCGGGCTTTACGCCCATTCACAACAACATAATCATGGTTTCAGTAATACAGTAAACTTGGACGTTACTGGAACTGCGCCAAAAAACTGATGTTTTTCAGCGGCTTGGCGCAGTTTATTTTTTCAGGTTTCTCGAAGGTATCCAGTTGGTACAAGAAGTGCAGTTTTTTTCGAAGAATGCCTATAACCTGTCTGCACAGAAATTCTGATACTCACATTGGCCGCATTGTGCCGCAGATGCAGATGAATCAGGCAATATGTATTGTTCCATATTGCTCAGCAATACCATTAAGGTATGATGTGCCCATGAACGAGCCGGTTTATCTATTGCCACTTCATACACTTTTCCGCGGTTGCCATACAGCACAAATCCCTTGTTGACCGGTTTTTGAAGGGTTTCTTCCAACATGAGAGCGTAAGCGACAAGCTGGATTTTGGCACCTGAGGTATGTGAAAGCTGTTCACCGCTTTTCATTTCGATTGGACACAAGGCGTCTGGCGATTCCAACAGGGCATCACAAATACCGTGAACAGGCCATTGTTTTCCGGAAAGTCCAATGTTGATCTGCGCAAGACGATAGCGATTGTCAAGGCCGTAACGGCTTAAATTGCGGCGTTTGCTCAGCGCCTGTTGTACTTCGTGATAACGAATGCCGTGGTTGACCCACGGTGGTGTGGCAGGATGCAAATTCTTGATTACGTTAAACCAGGGAATGCGCGGACAAAAAAGATGTTGCCTGAGTAAATAAACCGGGTAGCTTTCAGATAAAGTCATGCTGATCAGGTTCAATATAATTGAAATTTTCGTATCCTGGACAGGTACGGACTACATCAATTGGCAATGTGCATTGTATCCAGAGGCATCGGTCACCATCACCAAGCAGAGCCGCAATGTTTTTTTTCATGTTCCGAAATTCCGGCAGTTTCAGATCGCCATAAAAAACTGATTTCTGGATTGGCACTAGGCCGATATCTTTCAGACTGTCTGAAAGTTTTTTTCGTTTCTTGTCGTTCTCAATATCGTAACAGACCAGATATTTTGCGTACTGTGACATAATTTTTGTTACCACCTGAACCGGTAGCCCCGGTATGAACTATTTCCGGCAACAGCGCCAGCCAGCCGGTAAACCTGTCTCTGCAAGATATTTTCGAGTTTGACCTGTTTGCCGGTATAGGGATAGGTACGTTGCATAGTTTGAAAAATTTCTTCTGAAATCCGTTTTTTTATTTCAGGCGTCAGGTATTGCGCATTTTTAATTTGATGCCGGAGCTTGATGACGCTTCTGTCAACGACCCATGCGCGGTATTCTTCCATGACATCCAGTACGAGGGATGGTTTTCCCGGACGGTAGGTATGATAAAGCCCTGCATACAGTTCGAACCCCGCATTGTCCAGTGCGTTCCAAACCAGCCCGGTCAGGATGGTATATCCGTAATTCAGCATCTGGTTTGATAATTCCTGGCTGCCGCGTCCCTGGCGGGTTTCAAAGGTTGCTGAAAGTAAATCTGTTTGCGCAAGCGTATCCCAATAAATATGAGCAGCAATGCCTTCTAGGCCAAGCAATCGGTTGCGCCAGTTATCCAGTTTTCCCCACGGCGTACCAGCTATTTGCGTTGCCAGATTCCTGATGGCTTCTGCCGTATGCTCCAGCCGGTTTCGCGTTTCATCATTTTTTTGGCGTGATTTGCCGTAGTAATTTAATACTGCCCGCTGGTTGCGTATTTTGGAAAGGATGATTTCAGCGGACAGGGATGCGGCCAGCGGGCTATGGATAGCCGCAAATTGACGTTCACGAAATTTTGCCACGCCATGCTGGTGTGTGCCGGAAATTGCAGCTACAGCCGTGTTTTTCCAGTCCAGGATGAAAAGACGTATGCCTCTTGCCGCACATTCCAGCACCAGATTGCTTGAAAAAGAAATGCCCCGTTTGCTGATGAATATGGCCCTAAGCCGGGAAAGTGCCGCTTCCCTGACAATTTTCCCGTCTTCCTTGACAACAAGTCGTTCTCCTTCTGTACCCAGAAACTGCCCATATTCGCCAACGGTCAGATATCGCATTGTTTCAGATAAGCTTCCTGGTAAAGTTGCCTGAGAGGACTGCCAGTACTTTCTTCAGTATAGCTATATTTTACCGTTTTGCCGACAGACAGTATTTTAAGAGTATTGCGCGGCGGATTGAATACAGTTCGAACAGTTTCCGGTATATTTTCCGGCCAAAATTCGGTGAAGCGTTTTTTATTATCCTTGTCCGGTTTGAGTTCAGGCAGAATCTGGAATGGTGAGGAAATCACAATTTTGCAAACTGCTTTTGCCATCCGTGTAAAATCCTCAAATGGCTGGCTGATGCAGATATTGAACCGACCCTGGCTGCCGGGAGAGGCTTTGATAAGGGTATTGTCATCACGATATACTGTCAGCCACAAATCCAGCGGGACAACTTTGTGCGGATGTGGTTGCCCGATATAAGCCTTTTCTGTATAAACAGCAGATTTTACGGTTTTGTTTTTGTTCCACTCAATGCGATTTTTCTCATCAGCTGCAAAGCCTTCAGTAATGGCGCCATTTATCAATTGCTGCTGATAAAGGGTATTGCCATCGAAGGACTGCCGCCGGATTTTCATACTTCCTTTGGAGCTGGAAGGTATCATGGGGAGGCTCCATATCCGCCGGGTACCGGCATGAGGGCGTGATTTTGGGCGATTGCCGATGAAATGATCCTTCAGCGCTTCCCCTGCAATCTGATCATTCAGATTGCCAGAGAGACTTGCCAGTTCATGAATTTTTTTCCATTCATAGTAAACCGGTAGAACCAGATTGCCTTCAAAATTGAATGGTTTGTCTTTTGCTTTGTATTTCAATTTGATGGTAAAAGCTTTTTCAGTTAATTTTTTCTCACGGCTTGTTTTGCTCCGGTATTTGCCGTTATCCTGCAAGAAGCCGGAAATTACAGGTGTTTTCACGGTGATATAGCATAAGGAAGAAAGCAGTTCCCGCAGAGGTTCATTTTGCAGCGATTCCGGACTGGCAAGCCAGTCAAAGGCTTTTTTCTTGTTGATTGTCAGGACAGCATGGTTATCCGGATGGCAGATGACCGGTTTTTTTGCAAAAGGCGCCAGCCATTCAAACAGGGCTTCCGGGTTCTTGCCGGTGATTTCCACATGGTTGCTGTTCTGTTCTTTTTCATCCCTGCCTTTAAGGTGAAAGCCTGCATAGGCTTTTCCTCTTGACCAATACAGGGGAATGAAGTGCTCGGCATACATGCCGGCATCAAACAAAGGCGTGGATGCCTTGTTGGTTTTGCTGTTGAACGGTTTTCTGGCAACGCGAATCACAGCACATTCCTGCGGCAAGCGTTTTTCCAGCTCTGAAATATCTTCTAGACTATAAAGTCTGTCGGATTCGCCGATTTTGTTGCGAAATTGGTTATCGGCTGTTGCCACGGCATAAACACATAGCGCATCAATGGCATGAGAAGCAACAGACTGCGGTTTGGTTTTCTGGGCACCGGTATGGGCTGTCCCCAGTTTTTGGCGCAATTGCGATGTTTCTTCAGCAGAGATTTGCAGGGAAGAAAAACGAATAGTTGTGTTTTTTTCATGCGCCCAATCCTTTAGCAGATTCAGCAATTTTATTTTGAAAGCTTGAATCAGGTAGGCTTGTGTACCATTGACCAGCGTACTGTTGCGCACGCCGAACCATTCCATTGCCCGTTCTTTTGCAGGGGATGTTCCTTCAATGAAAAGTGCATGCCGAAGTGCGCGGCGTTGTTCGTTGCTCAACAGATCCAGTTTCGGTCTTTTTTCACTTTGCCGGATATCTGCTACGGCTTTTTCGATGATTTCCTGAATGGCAGCGGTATCGGATGTGCCGAATTGCTTTTGAAGGTAAGTGTTGTTCAGGTCTGAGAGCGTATATTTGGCTGTTCTTTTTTTCTGGTTGCCTTCCTGCGAGCAGTAAATCAGGTTCACTTCGCTGTTAAATATGGCAGCATTGGTATCACGCGTCATGGAACGCGGCAGGATATGGTCTATTTCGCCCTTTTCATCCAGCGGTTTCCCGGTATAAGGACATATTCCCTGTGAGTCGGCCTTGATGCGCTCAGTTTTACCCATCCACCGGGTTTCGTTGCTTTCTGCCAGTGCCTCAAGTGCATTTTTCTTTTTTGCCGGCATATTTTTGATATCTGCCAGCGAGGCGGTATAGGCAAAACGATTTTGTTCAATCAGGCAGGTTATCTCCAGTGTTTCCGGTTTCAGTCCGGAAACCATGATTTCTTCTGCTTTCATTTTGGCCAGTTCCCAGGCTGTGCGATCCAGCGTTTGCCGAACGAAGCCATCGAAGGGACGTACGGTATCGGTTGTCAGCCGGACGCAGGTGGCTCCCTCCTGACCATCGGTTATGCGGGATTGCATACGCCAAGTGTTTTCAGCGTGTATGGCATAGCCGGTTTTGGTAAAGCCGTTTTGTTTTTCTTCAATAATGTTGTAGAGCTGGGCAAATGAAAAGGGGTTATTAAAGCGTGCTGTTTGCTTTTTATCCAGTTTCAATATTTCAGCAATTTGATTAGCGGCAGTGTCGATCTGGTCTTTCAGGTGCTTTAACGATTCTTTTTCTTTCAGCTCGGATGCAGATTCATTTGCAGGTACCTCTCCATCCTCCAGCCGGGAAATCATGTTCTGCCAGGCTGTGTTGAATGCGTTTCCAAGCTCTTTTCTGCGTTTTTCAATACGTTGGCAAAGGCTGGCTACTGTAGTACGTCCGCTGATTTTTTTACGCCAAATTTCCTGGATAAAAGTTTGTTCATCCGGTATTTGTGTACCCAGTACGTTGCCAATCAGTTGTTTTCGTACTTTGCCCAGCATGGGAGGATGAAGGCCAGAGCGTTCCAGCAGGATGGCATTTTCAGGCAGCCATAACCCGGAACGTGCCTGGCGGATTTCTTCGTAATAAGTGGCGGCCATCTCCAGAAAGGCTTGCATGTGCTGGCTGCCAAGCGTCTTTTCCAGCCGTGTTTTTGCTTCAAGACTTGCCTGTGATTGTTTGGGCGTGACAAGCCGTCTTATGGCATAAGGGTCAATTGCTGTACTGCGGTCAAGAAAGCGCTGGAGGATGTAACTTGCCCGGATGTTATCTTTACTGTGAGAGGACGGCACTTTCCAGCCACCGGCAGTTTTCACAGGTATGGCGGATTTTCTGTCGTTTTTCTGAAGGATGTCATCAAGCCCTTCTGCCATTTTCGGCTCAGCTTTCATCAGGTTGTTTACCCATATTTGCCAGTGTTTATAGCATTTTGTCAGGGCGGCAGGGTTGAGCAACAGGGTTTGGTCAACGGGCGGATGCCGGTTATTCTGGTCTTCGTAAGGCGGAATGATTTTTTCTGCGTCTATTGTTGCCAGGGTTTCCAGGATATCGTCAGAACGCTTTAGCATGTCGATGAAATTGCAGAAGCTTTTCTTGTTGCGTTCTGCCGGATGGAAATATTGATATGCCCGGATAAGTGTTTTCTTCAGGTGTTTTTCATCAAAATAGAATCCCTTGCGCGAAATGCCGTCAAAGTACCAGCGTTCTGCGCGCAGTTGCAGGTTGGAAATATGGCAGACAATACGCCAGAAAGAGTCTGCTTCGCCAAAGGCCTGAATGGCCGGGACAAGCCGGGTGTCCTGTCTGATTTCCTGACGAATGGCTTTGAAATAGTCTGCACGATGCTTGTGCCCCATCATTTCCTGCATTACTATATTTTCGGCGGCTTTTTTCAGGGCAGCGAATGCGCTTTTTGCCTCGGTCATAAGTATTTTGCTTTCAGGATTTCCTTTTTCCGGACTGAATATTTCCTTGACGGAAAGCGTTGCGCAATCATTTTTCAGGCTGGCGACAAGGCTAGGGTCCTGTGCCATTTCTTCCCATTGGTTTCGTATGTTTTCAAACGGGTTGAACCTGTTAATGCCATTCTCAGCAAGGATATCTGAAAAGAATGCCGGATCTGTTTCCTCCAGCGGCGTCAGGTCAATTTCTGCTTCAATACGGGAGTAGCCCCGGCGTTTCAGCAAACCGCTCAATGCTTCAATTAGCTTTTTTTGCGTTTTTGGAGCAAGAGTAATACCTTTCTGGCGCATTTTCTCCTGTACGACAGCAATCAGAAGTCTTCTTGCAAGATTGAATCGTTTCTTGTTGCGAACCCGATGGCGGTTCATACGCCTGTTGGTCATGGAATAGGTAAAATCAGTGCCGTCGGTTGGCAAAACCAGGGTACTGAAGTGCGCATGTTCAGATGATGGATGACCTGCATCGCAGGTGTAGGACATGATGCCGGTAAATTTTGCGCCTGAATCCAGTGCCAGTATGGATAATGCTTCTGTCATGATTTTGTTGTAAAAAGCAGGAGACAGAAGCAGTATAAATGATGTCGCGGGTGAATAAAAAGGACAATAAAAAACCCGGATGCCTTAGCAGTTGCCGGGTTCGATCTCTACTTTAGGTGATTTCAGCCGATCCGGAGATCGTTTCAATACAGTAGACTTGGACATTTAATTCCAATGCTAGTGATTATTGAAAAGGGTGTCAAGAGGCGGATTCAGGTTTTTTGCCAAAATGACGTTTTACGGCGTTTTAGTGGTTTCAGTTATATATAAAAGCCGGCAATTATTGCGGGGTGGCGTTATAGGATCAAACCTGCCTATAAAAATGATGTGTTCGGGCACTAAAACGCAGAACTATTTTTGGCAGCGGGTTCTATATGAAATTGATTTAATTGGCCTGCCCTAGTGGATTCGAACCACTGACCTACGGCTTAGAAGGCCGTTGCTCTATCCAGCTGAGCTAAGGGCAGTTTGCCTTTTGCGGAATGTATCGAATTGGCGGGATTCCTGCTAAATGTGTATGCAGAAAACATGGGCAATCATACCACAGATTGGGTATTCTCTACGTATGGCGACACTGGCAGGGTGTTGGGAAGTGTTATTTTTGCCTGGAAGCTATCAAGTATTTTTTTGGGGAGACGTAGAACAGGTAAGGCTAACCTTATTGGGAGGGGTGTATGGATTTGTCTGTATCGGGTATTGCCAGTCTGTCAACGGAGATGGCAACTGAGAGGACGGCAGCTGCGGTTGAGGTGGCGGTTCTGAAGAAGGGCATGGAGTTGCAGGCGGATACGGCAGCGATGCTAATTGAGGCGATACCGGCTTTGCCGGCCAACCCGAATATTGGGCGCAATGTGAATACAACGGCCTGAACCGGTTTTTTCGGGAAGAGAGGGATGGCTTTGTATGGAACGGTGCTATTTTTTGACTGTTTCTGCCGGTAGGCAGCCAGGGCAGGCAAGGCTTGTATAGAAGAAGGGCAGGTTCCCTAAAGGGAGGGTGCCCTTTTATCCCTTTTATTTTTCTGGCTGCAAAGGTAAAAAAACAGGGTCAGGTTCGCTCTGCTGTTCAGGCAGGGTTTTCTTCCTCGAAGATTTTGGCAATATCGGTCTGGTTGAAGTGGTAGGTTTTGCCGCAGAAGTCGCAGTTGACAGTGAGGTGTCCGCCTTCGCTTTCCACGGCGTCATGGATTTCGGTTTTTCCCAGCATCCGGAACATGCCGGCAATTTTTTTGCGCGAGCAATGGCAGGAAAATTCTGGATAGCGGGGATCAAAGAGGCGGGTATCTTCTTCGTGAAAGAGGCGGCGGCGAAGCGTATCAATATCCGTATTGAGCATTTCATCCTTTCCCAGAGTAGAAGAAAGCGCAACGAGGTTATCCCAGGCATTGGCATCTTCTTCCGAATCATGGCTTAGGCCGTCTTTTCCGGTTTCTCCCGGCAGTTTCTGGAGGAGAACGCCCCGTGCAACAGTATTGTTTGCCGCCAGCCAGAGGCGGGTATTCAACTGTTCCGATTGCCGCATATAGTTTTCGATGATATCGGCTATGGTTTCCCCTTCAAACGGGACAATACCCTGATAAGGGAGCTGGCCGGGCAATTTGTCGTGTATATCAATCGTGATGACAAAGCGTCCGCGGCCATTGGCGTGGACGAGCTGGCGCAGGGTGGCATCATCAGGAATAACGGCGTTTTCTGCCAGTTTGGCGGTTGCGCGAATATGCAGGCTGGAATCGCACTCTGCGACGAGGAGGTGAACCGGGCCGTTACCCTGTATTTGCATGATGAGGGAGCCGTTGAATTTGATGTTGCCTGCCAATAAAACGGCGGCTGCGGTCATTTCTCCCAGCAGGTGAAGCACGGCCGGCGGGTAGGCATGGTTTTCCTGGATTTGTTTCCATGCGGCGGCGAGATCAACGAATTCGCCGCGGACGGCTGCGTTTTCGAAGAGAATTTTTTGCAGGCGGTCTTTCATGATGGGGTTCCTGTGTTAAAAAGCCGGTATGTTGTGCTGGCGGCTGGTGTATGGCAAAGAGGGGCAACGGTATCATTTTTTTAGGCCGGTGTGTTGGAAAAACGGGGGTTATTTATTGTGGGGCAGATGGGCATGATGTGTGGCAGTGCTGTTTGGCGGCAGGATGGTTGGCTTTACAATGGCAGGGCTGCTGAAAAGAGGCTGGCGGCAAGATGACTGATGATATTGGCAGGTTGCAGATGAGGTCTTCCCGATCGGAATTTTTATCTTTGCGCGGGATGCGCTTTCATGTCCGCCACTGGGGGAGGGAGGGCGATCCTGTGCTTTTCATGCTGCATGGCTGGATGGATTCTTCGATTACTTTCCAGTTTGTGGTGGATGCGTTTAAGCGGAACTGGCATGTGGTTGCGCCGGACTGGCGCGGTTTTGGGCAGTCATCCTGGGCGAAAGAGGGGTATTGGTATCCGGAGTATCTGGCTGATCTGGAGGCTTTGCTGGGGCATTATTCTCCGGGGGAGCCGGTTCGGCTTCTCGGGCATAGTATGGGCGGCAATGTTGCCTGTCTTTATGCCGGTGTGCGTCCGGCGCGTATCCGGCAGCTGGTCAGTCTTGAGGGGTATGGTGTGATGCGGATGGATCCGGATGAGGCGGCGGTTCGTTACGGGAAGTGGCTGGATGCGCTGGCCGAGCCGGAGAAACCGCGGATTTTTGCCGGTTTTGAGGAGGTTGTCCGCCGTGTGCAGCGAAATAATCCCCGGCTGACGCCGGAGAAGGCGGTTTTTATTGCTTCGCACTGGGCAGAGGAAAAGCCGGATGGCACCTGGCAGATTCTGGCTGATCCACAGCACCGGCGCATTAATCCGATTCTTTCACGCATGGATGAGGTGCTGGCGAGCTGGCGGCGGATTACGGCGCCGACTTTGATGGTGGACAGCGAGTTTTCTCTTTTGGGGATGCGCATGGGGGATTATGAGAAGGCACGGGAAGAGATACGGCGTCGGGCATCGGCTATTCCGGATGTGAGGGTGGTTATGGTGAAAGATGCAGCGCATATGGTGCAGCATGATCAGCCGGAGAGGGTGGCGGAACTGATTGAGGCGTTTTTTGTCTGACGGAAAAAAGTCTTTGTTTGCAGGCAATTTTTTCCTTGCCGTAATACAATAATATCCTTGTTTATCACGGGTTCTTTCATGCTGAATATTGATCTTCATTCCCATTCCCGCTGTTCTGACGGTTTGTTGCCGCCGCCGGAGCTGGTTGCCCGCGCAGCATCCAATGGGGCAAAAGCGTTGGCTCTGACTGACCATGATATGGTGAGCGGTTTTGCCCAGGCGAGGGAGGCGTGCCGCCAGGCGGGTGTGTATTTTGTGCCCGGTGTTGAGATATCTATTACGTGGAATGGGCGGTCTGTGCATATTGTCGGTTTGCAGGTGGATGGCAAGAATGAGGATTTTGTGCGCAATCTGGATGCCAACCGTTCCGGCCGTGTTGAGCGGGCGATGGAAATCAGCCGGCGGCTGGCCCGGCAGGGGATTGCGGGTGCTTATGAAAGCGTTGCACGGCAGGTGGCAGATCCGATTATTATTTCCCGGAAGCATTTTTCCCGTTTTTTGGTGGATGCCGGGGTTTGTGCGAATACGACTGAAGCGTTTGAGCAATATCTGAAAAAAGGGCGGCCTGCCTATGTTTTTCATGAGTGGACGACGCTTGAAAAGGCGGTTGGCTGGATAAAGGAGGCTGGCGGACTGGCGGTGATTGCCCATCCGGGCCGTTACGAAATAT
This sequence comes from Oxalobacter formigenes, assembly GCA_023667225.1. Taxonomy (GTDB): domain Bacteria; phylum Pseudomonadota; class Gammaproteobacteria; order Burkholderiales; family Burkholderiaceae_D; genus Oxalobacter; species Oxalobacter formigenes_C. The sequence goes on from JAMPAN010000002.1 coordinate 40,079, forward strand.
CCGAGCAATCGCTGTTTAAGCTGTTTGACGAGTTCAAGCAGCTTGGCGGGACGGGGATTGAGGTGGTAACCGGCAGCCACAGCCGTGAGCTTTATCCTTATTTTGCCGGGCTGGCAAAACGGTATGGTTTTTTGGCTTCGGCAGGGTCTGATTTTCATGCTCACGGCGAGAATGATCTGGATGTGGGCAGGATTCCTGATTTGCCCGAAGGGCTGACACCAATTTGGCATGACTGGTTTTAGGCGGCAAGACAGGGAGCCGTTTTTCTGTTATTGCCTTTAATTTGCCGTTAAAATAACGCTTTTTTCTGGTTTTTCCGGATTTCGCTTGAAATGGGCCGGCCCGGTCTCCATATAGATTGAATCTGCTTTAACTCCCTTAACCGGAACTGAAGATAATGAGGATTATTCTTTTTATTTTGACCAATCTTGCCGTTATGCTGGTGGCTTCCATTACGCTCTCTTTGCTGGGAGTGGGACGTTATATGACGGCGCGTGGTCTGGATTATTATTCCCTGTTTGTGTTTGCGCTGGTGTTTGGCTTTACCGGCTCTTTTATTTCCCTTTTTCTCAGCAAGTTTCTGGCAAAACAGGGAACGGGCGCACGCGTGATTGTTACGCCTGCCAATGAGACGGAAAGGTGGCTGCTGGCAACGGTGGAAAGGCTGGCAAGGACTGCCGGTATCGGTATGCCGGAGGTGGCCGTTTATGAGGGTGAGCCAAATGCTTTTGCTACGGGCGCTTTTAAAAATTCGGCGCTGGTGGCGGTTTCAACCGGCCTCTTGCAAAATATGACCTATGAGGAAGTGGAGGCAGTGCTGGCTCATGAGGTGGCGCATATTGCCAACGGGGATATGGTGACGATGACCCTGTTGCAGGGAGTGGTGAATACCTTTGTGATTTTCCTGGCGCGGGTTGTCGGGTTTTTTGTGGACAGGGGGCTTTCGCGCGATTCGGAAGACAGGGGCGTTGGCATGGGGTATTACGTGACGGTCATGGTTTGCGAGATTGTGTTTGGCTTGCTGGCTTCGATTATTGTTGCCTGGTTTTCCCGCAGGCGGGAATATCGGGCTGACGCCGGTTCTGCCAAGCTGATGGGCCGCCGCCAGCCGATGATTCATGCCTTGCAGCGGCTGGGCAGCCTGGCTTCTGGCGAATTGCCCAAGAACCTGACAGCGGCCGGTATTAACAGCTCCGGCCGGTTGACGGCGCTTTTCAGAACGCATCCGCCTATTGAGAAGCGGATTGAGGCTTTGCAGGCCCAGGTTGGCTGATGGTCTGAAAAGAGAAGTCATGATGAGCCAGATTTTTCAGATTCATCCGGATAATCCGCAGTATCGCCTGATTAAACAGGCGGCAGAGATTGTGCAGAAAGGCGGCGTTATCGCTGTGCCGACGGATGCCTGTTATGTGCTTGTTTGCCGCCTGGAAGACAAGGGGGCTTCTGACCGGCTGCGCCATATCCGGCAGGTGGGCGAAAAGCATCATTTGACGTTGATGTGCCGGGATTTAAGGGAAATTGGTGTTTATGCGAAAGTGGATAACAGCCAGTTCCGCATGTTGAAGGTGGCTTTGCCTGGCGCGTTTACTTTTATTTTGGAGGCAACCCGGGAGGTGCCGCGCCGCCTGAGCCATCCTTCACGCAAGACGATTGGTATCCGCGTGCCGGATAACCGCATTATGCAAATGCTCCTGGAGGAGGTGGGCGAGCCGCTTTTGGGGACAACGCTGATTTTGCCCGGGGAAACGGATCCGCTGACGCACCCGGAGCATATTGAGGAAAGGCTGAAAAACGAGATTGACGCTATTGTGGATGGCGGCGCGTGCAGTTTTATTCCGACAACGGTGATTGATTTAACGGATAAGGAACCGGTTTTGGTTCGCAGCGGCGGCGGGGATGCCAGTGTATTCGGCCTGTAGTTTTCGCTTTCCCGGTATGGCGGCAGGCTGCCTGGATGTGTGTTGATGGGCCATACGCTTTATACGGTTGCTGTCTGGGCGCTGCCGGTGTTGCTGGCTGTGACGCTGCATGAGGCTTCCCATGCCTATGCGGCCCGGTATTTTGGCGACAATACGGCTTATTCGCAGGGCCGGATGAGCCTTAATCCGCTCCGGCATATTGATTTGGTGGGAACTGTCCTGATTCCTGCTGCGCTGATTTTATTGAGCAGCCCTTTTGTTTTCGGTTATGCCAAACCAGTGCCGGTAAATTTCGGCGGCTTGCGCAATCCCAGACAGGATTCAGCGCTGGTTGCGCTGGCTGGCCCGGCTTCCAATTTGCTGATGGCGTTGTTGTGGCAGGTGATGAAGATTGCCGTTGTGGCAGGCGGTTTGCGGCAGCCTTTTCTGCTTCAGATGGCTGATGCCGGTATCCTGAGCAATCTGGTTTTATTTGCCTTTAATCTTTTTCCGCTGCCCCCTTTGGATGGCGGACGGATTTTAACCAGTCTTTTGCCTGCCAGGCTGGCCTGGCGGTTTGCAAAGGTGGAGCCTTACGGTTTTTTTATCGTACTGGCGCTGGTTTACTTTAAAATGCTGGATTACTGGATGCGGCCGCTGTTGTATGCAGGCGCTGTGACTGTCCAGTTTGTGCTGTATCCCGTTACTTTTTTCTTACGTTAGTGTGACTATCATGTATCCTGCTAGAGTTGTTTCCGGCATGCGCCCGACAGGCGCCATGCATCTGGGCCATTTCCACGGCGCGCTTAAAAACTGGATTCGTATCCAGCATGAGGTGGAAAGCCTTTTTTTTGTAGCTGACTGGCATGCGCTGACAACGCACTATGATGAGGCGGAAACGATTGAGCAAAGCGCGTGGGATATGGTAATTGACTGGCTGGCTGCCGGTATTGATCCTGAAAAGGCGTCTGTTTTTATTCAGTCCAGGGTGGTGGAACATGCGGAATTGACGCTGCTTCTTGGTATGGCAACGCCGCTTGGCTGGCTTGAACGGGTGCCGACTTACAAGGATCAGCTTGAAAAGCTTTCCCACAAGGATTTGACGACCTTCGGTTTTCTGGGGTATCCGGTCATGATGGCGGCGGATGTGCTGGTTTATCGCGCCAACCGGGTGCCGGTGGGGGAAGACCAGATTCCCCACATTGAAATTATGCGGGAAATGGCACGGCGGTTTAATCATATGTATGGCAGAGAGCCGGGGTTTGTTGAAAAGGCGCAGGATGCGGTGAAAAAGATGGGCGGGAAGGCGTCCAAATTGTTTATAAATTTACGAAGCGCGTACCAGGAAAAAGGAGATGTGCAGGCATTGCAGGAGGCGCATGCGCTTTTGGGCAATGCAGGCAGTATTTCCAAAGCGGACCGGGAAAGGCTTGCGGCATGGCTTGAAGGTACGGGCCGGCAAATTTTAATTGAGCCTGAAGTGATGCTGACGGAAGCTTCCCGCCTGCCGGGGCTGGATGGGCAAAAAATGTCCAAAAGCTATGGCAATGCTATTTCCCTCAGGGAAAAACCGGAAGATGTTACCCGGAAAATACGGGCGATGAAAACGGATCCTGATCGGGTGCGCCGGACTGATCCCGGTAATCCGGAGAAATGTCCGGTCTGGCAGTTTCATGTGGTTTATTCGGATGAGGCAACCAGAGCATGGGTGCAAAAGGGGTGTTGTTCTGCCGGTATCGGCTGCCTGGAATGCAAGCAGCCGGTTATTGATGCGATTATCCGTGAGCAGGAGCCTTTTCACGAGCGTGCGCAAAAGTATCTGGATAATCCGGCCTATGTGCGTCAGGTGCTTGAGGCAGGCTGCGCCAGGGCGCAGGCTTTGGCACGTGAGACAATGAAAGATGTCCGCGAGGCGATGGGGCTTGGGTATCACGGCAAGGTATAAGGCGGTATGTTTTTAAGGCGGGAACGGAGGGGGAGATATGCCCCGGCCTGTTTGCCGGGGTATTGATTTTCAGCTATAATCCCGCTACATTCAATTCAACCGTAACGCCTGCATAACCGGAATCCAGTCAAGATGTTTTTACCGAATAGATAGCCTATTCGGCAGGTTATTGCGGCCTGACGATGCAGTGCTGTTGCGGTAACCAGACAGGAGTTACCTTTGTCATTTCCATCAGGACAACCAGCACCAGCTGTTTTAGCACTGGCAGACGGCACTATTTTCCGCGGCTGTTCCATCGGCGCGGAAGGGCAGACATCCGGAGAGGTCGTTTTTAATACTTCCATGACGGGTTACCAGGAAATTCTGACCGATCCCAGTTACAGCAACCAGATTGTTACCCTGACTTATCCTCATATCGGCAATACCGGGGTGAATCCGGAAGATGTTGAATCTACCCGTATTCATGCCGCTGGCCTGATTATCAAGGATCTGCCCTGCCTTACTTCCAATTTCCGGGCGACGCAATCGCTTTCGGGTTATCTGAAAGAAGGTGGTGTGGTGGCGATTGCGGGTATTGATACCCGCAGGCTGACCCGTGTTCTGCGGGAAAAGGGAAACCAGAACGGCGCTATTGTTACGGGAACAGATGAGGCTGCGGCATTGGCGCTGGCGCGTTCTGCCCGTTCGCTTGCCGGCCTGGATCTGGCGCAGAAAGTGACAACGGCGCAGCCTTATGAATGGACGGAGACGCAGTGGCGTCTCGGTGTAGGGTATGGCAGGCTGGACAAGCCGCTGTATCATGTGGTGGCTTTTGATTATGGTGTCAAACGCAATATTCTTCGTATGCTGACGGAACGCCGTTGCAGGGTAACGGTAGTGCCGGCCAAAACAACGGCTGAAGAAGCATTGTCTTACCATCCTGACGGTATTTTTCTCTCAAACGGGCCAGGCGACCCGCAGCCATGCGATTATGCGATTAAGGCAACGCGCGAACTGATTGAACGGGGGATTCCGGTTTTCGGTATTTGCCTCGGGCACCAGATTATGGCGCTGGCTTCGGGCGCAACAACCGGAAAGATGAAGTTTGGCCATCATGGCGCCAACCACCCGGTGCAGGATCTGGATACCGGCAAGGTGATGATTACTTCGCAAAATCATGGTTTTGCCGTGGATGCCGCAACGCTTCCTGCCAACTGCCGTATTACGCACCGTTCTCTTTTCGATGGCACTTTGCAGGGATTTGAACGCACGGACAAGCCTGCTTTTTGTTTCCAGGGACATCCGGAAGCTTCTCCTGGTCCTGGCGATGTGGATTACCTTTTTGACCGTTTCATTGGCCTGATGGAAAAGGCAAAACAAAAATAAACAGCGAAAATATGCCAAAACGTACTGATATCAAGAGTATTCTCATTATCGGCGCCGGCCCGATTGTGATTGGACAGGCCTGTGAGTTTGACTATTCCGGCGCGCAGGCCTGCAAGGCGCTGCGTGAGGAGGGTTACCGGGTTATTCTGGTCAATAGTAATCCTGCCACGATCATGACAGATCCGGAGATGGCGGATGTGACGTTTATTGAGCCGGTTAACTGGCGTGTTGTCGAGCGGATTATCGAAAGGGAGCGTCCGGACGCCATTTTGCCGACGATGGGCGGGCAGACGGCGTTGAATTGCGCGCTTGACCTGTTTAACAACGGTGTGCTTAAGAAGTATGGGGTTGAGCTGATCGGAGCTTCTCCAGAAGCGATTGACAAGGCGGAAGACCGTTCCAAGTTCAAGGAATCCATGACGCGGATTGGCCTGGAGTCTGCCCGTTCCGGTATTGCGCATTCTCTGGAAGACGCATGGGAGGTGCAAAAGCAGATGGGGTTCCCTGTCATTATCCGCCCCTCGTTTACACTGGGAGGAACAGGCGGCGGTATTGCCTATAATGCCGAGGAGTTCGAGCTGATTTGCCGCCGGGGCCTGGAGGCTTCTCCTACAAACGAGCTGCTGATTGAAGAATCGCTGATCGGCTGGAAAGAGTTTGAGATGGAGGTGGTGCGCGATAAGGCAGATAACTGCATTATTGTTTGCTCTATTGAGAATCTTGATCCAATGGGGATACATACGGGCGATTCCATTACGGTTGCGCCGGCACAAACGCTCACTGACAAGGAATACCAGCTGATGCGAGATGCTTCAATTGCCATTTTGCGTGAAATCGGCGTGGATACGGGCGGTTCCAATGTGCAGTTTGCGATTAACCCGAAAAATGGCCGCATGATTGTTATTGAGATGAATCCCCGGGTTTCGCGTTCTTCTGCACTGGCTTCAAAGGCAACGGGTTTCCCGATTGCCAAGATTGCGGCCAAGCTGGCTGTCGGGTTTACACTGGATGAATTGAAAAATGATATTACGGGCGGCGCTACGCCTGCTTCTTTTGAGCCGACCATTGATTATGTGGTGACCAAGGTTCCCCGTTTTACGTTTGAGAAATTCCCGCAGGCGGATTCCCATCTCACGACCCAGATGAAGTCGGTAGGCGAGGTGATGGCTATCGGACGTACTTTCCAGGAGTCTTTCCAAAAGGCTTTGCGCGGTCTGGAAGTGGGCGTGGACGGCATGAATGAGAAGACGACTGATCTGGAGGTGATCAGGGAAGAGCTGGGAGAACCGGGGCCTGAGCGTATCTGGTATATCGGCGATGCGTTTGCCAAGGGGTTTTCAATAGAGGAGGTGTTCAATCTTACCCATATTGATCCCTGGTTTCTCTCGCAGATCAAGGAGATTGTGGATATTGAGCTTTGGCTGGACAAGCAGACGCTGGCAGATCTGGACAGGAATACGCTCTTTATGCTGAAGCAAAAGGGATTTTCGGATCGCCGGCTTGCCTGGCTTTTGAAAACGACAGATACGGTAGTCCGCAACCGCCGGCGTGAGCTTCATATCCGCCCGGTTTACAAACGGGTTGATACCTGCGCAGGCGAATTTGCGACCAGCACAGCTTATATGTATTCTTCCTATGACGAGGAATGTGAAGCCAATCCGTCCAATCGCAAAAAAATCATGGTACTGGGCGGCGGCCCCAACCGGATCGGGCAGGGTATTGAGTTTGACTATTGCTGTGTTCATGCCGCCATGGCCATGCGTGAGGATGGCTATGAAACTATTATGGTCAACTGCAATCCGGAAACGGTTTCTACTGACTATGATATTTCGGATCGCCTGTATTTTGAGCCGCTTACTCTGGAAGATGTGCTGGAAATTGTTGACCTGGAAAAACCGGAAGGGGTCATTGTCCAATATGGCGGACAGACTCCGCTGAAACTGGCGCTGGATCTGGAAAAGAATGGTGTGCCGATTATTGGTACTTCGCCTGATATGATTGATGCAGCGGAAGACCGGGAGCGTTTCCAGCAGCTGCTCCAGAAGCTTAATTTGCGTCAGCCGCCCAACCGGACAGCGCGCACGGAAGCTGAAGCGCTGGTGATGGCGCAGGAGATTGGTTATCCGCTGGTTGTGCGGCCTTCCTATGTGCTGGGCGGGCGTGCCATGGAAATTGTCCATGAGCAAAGCGGCCTGGAACGCTATATGCGCGAGGCGGTGAAGGTTTCCAATGATTCGCCTGTTTTGCTTGACCATTTCCTAAATGATGCGATTGAAGTGGATGTGGACTGTATTTCTGACGGTACCCGCACATTTATTGGCGGCGTGATGGAGCATATTGAGCAGGCAGGCGTCCATTCCGGCGATTCGGCCTGTTCGTTGCCGCCTTATTCCCTTTCTGCTGAAACGGTTGATGAGTTAAAGCGCCAGACAAGTCTGATGGCAAGGGCGTTGAATGTGGTGGGGCTGATGAATGTCCAGTTTGCCATCCAAAAGGAAGAGGTAGATGGCAAACTGAAAGACAAGGTGTTTGTGCTGGAAGTCAATCCGCGCGCTTCCCGGACGGTGCCGTTTGTTTCCAAGGCAACCGGCTTGCCGCTGGCAAAGATTGCCGCACGCTGTATGGCAGGCCAGACGCTTGATGCCCAGGGCATTTCCAGCGAGACTGTCCCGCCTTATTTCAGTGTAAAAGAAGCGGTGTTTCCTTTTATCAAGTTCCCTGGAGTGGATACCATTCTGGGGCCGGAGATGAAATCGACAGGTGAAGTGATGGGCGTCGGCAAAACATTTGGCGAGGCTTATGTCAAATCACAGATGGGCGCAGGCGTGGCTTTGCCACGGGGAGGAAAGGTTTTCCTTTCTATCAAGGACAGCGATAAGCCGCGTGCGGTTGAGGTGGCAAGAAAGCTGGTTCAGCTGGGTTTTTCAATTGTCGCAACACGCGGTACGGCGGAAAGAATCCGGCAGGCCGGAATGGAAGCAGAGATTATCAACAAGGTGGCAGAAGGCCGTCCGCATGTGGGGGATTTGCTGAAAAATGGCGAGATTGCCCTGGTTATCAATACGGTAGAGGAACGCAGGAATGCGATTGCGGATTCCCGCGCTATTCGTACTTCGGCGCTTGCCGCAAGGGTCAGCACCATTACTACTATTGCAGGCGCCGAAGCCAGCGTGCAGGGCATGGCTTATCTTGATGATATTCATGTGTACGATTTACAAAGTTTGCATAAAACCTTACACTAATATTCAATCTGTCAATTTTTGCGAGGTCATACTGGTGCTGGAAGCAGCGCCATTGATGGCCTCGCTGGTTTTTTGGAGTCGTCATTTATGTCAAGCAATATGGGATCCATTCCAGTTACTGTTCTCGGCGCAAAAAAGATGCGTGATGAATTGCACAGGCTGAAAACAAAAGACCGGTATGAAGTTATCCAGGCTATTGCCGAGGCGCGTTCGCATGGCGATTTGTCTGAAAACGCCGAATATGAGGCCGCCAAGGAAAAGCAGGGATTTATTGAAGGACGTATTGCCGAGCTTGAAGCGAAGCTCAGTTCGGCTCAGGTGATTGATCCGACAACGCTGAATGTGGACGGCAAGATTGTTTTCGGGGCAACTGTTCTGCTTGAAGATCTGGATAATGGCAAGCAGGTTCGTTACCAGATTGTCGGCAATGATGAGGCGGATATCAAGGAAATGAAGGTATCTGTTACTTCTCCGATTGCGCGTGCTATGATCGGCAAATATGCCGGTGAAGTTATTGAGGTGGAAGCGCCATCCGGCATAAGGGAATATGAAGTATTGGAAGTCCTTTATATCTAAGGGATAGTGCAATAAAAGGTTTGATCAGCCTGACAGGTCAGCCCAGGCTTTTTTTCTTGGCGCTGCCCTGGCGTGTTTTTGCACGCTTGATTTTGCCGCCGGCAGTGAGGCGTTCATTGCCTTTGAGCGCAACTTTTTTGACACGGCTGCGCGAGGAGCCTCGCCGGACAGCGGCTGTTTCCCGTATGCTGCGAGAGGAAACCGTTGCAGTAGAAGCGGCTGTTTTTTCCTTTTTGGGGCGATAGATAACGAGCAGTTTCCCAATGTGCTGAATGGGCGCGGCATGCAGCAGGGTGCAGATTTGCTGGTAAAGTTCAATCCGGTTGGCGCGGTCATCACCGAAAATGCGGATTTTGATCAGGCCGTGTGCGTCCAGGCTGTTGCTGATTTCTCTGATAACGTTATCGGTCAGTCCTGCCTCGCTTACCATAACGACCGGGTGGAGGTGATGCGCCTGTTCGCGCAGGCTGCGCCGCTGTGCTGGTGTCAGTTTCAACATATTATTTCCCCAAAAGGATATTTTACCGCCAATGGCAAAAAATAAATTCAATAAAAGCTGGATGCACAGCCATTTAAGTGATCCTTATGTCAGGCTGGCGCAAAAAGAAGATTATCGTTCACGGGCTGCCTACAAGCTGAAGGAAATGGATGAAGAGACCAGACTGATTAAAAGCGGGCAGGTTGTTGTGGATTTGGGCGCTTCGCCAGGCAGCTGGTCACAGTATGCCGTAAGAAAAATGGGGCGGCGTAACGGGGAACTTTGCGGGGAAGTGATTGGTATTGATATTTTGCCGATGGAAGCTATTCATGGCGTCTGTTTCCTGCAGGGTGATTTCAGGGAAGAGGCTGTCCTTTCCCGGCTGGAAGCCATGCTGGGAGGAGGAAAAGCAGATGTTATTCTTTCTGATATGGCGCCTAATCTTTCCGGCATTGCTTCTGCGGATGCCGCCAGAATGGAAGGCTTGCTGGATATGGCGCTTGATTTTGCACAAACCTGTCTGAAACCAGACGGCTCCTTGCTGGTCAAATGTTTTAATGGCCTGGGGTATAGCGATATTCTGGCAAAATTTCGTGCGCAGTTTTGTTCTGTTGCATTGAAAAAGCCCAAGGCAAGCAGAAACCAGTCGTCCGAGGTTTATTTGCTGGGCCGTGTGCTGAAAACGGGCCGGGCAGATTGATAACAGCGCAGGCAGTATGCCGCCGGGTGCGAATCAGAGAAAATACAGGTAAAATGAAACTATGGATTAAAAAGGCGTCGTGCGCCTGAGGAGTGACTGTGAACAATATGTTTGTCCGGGCGGCCATCTGGGGCGCTATCATTGTTATCATTCTTACGACATTCAAGCATTTTACAGACGGCGACAATACCTCTGGCGCTGCATCCATTCCGTATTCCGATTTCCTGGAGGAGGTGAAATCCCATCGTGTGAAGGATGCCGTCATTGAAGACAGGGTGCTGATTGCGAATATGACGGACGGCCGCAAGGTCAAGACAGGGATTACTTACCTGGACAGAGGCCTGATTGGCGACTTGCTTAGTAACGGTGTCAAGTTTGATGTCAAGCAGCCTGAAGAACCTTCGTTCCTTTCACAGATCTTTATTTCCTGGTTTCCCATGCTGCTTCTGATTGGCGTATGGATATTTTTTATGCGGCAGATGCAGGGCGGCGGAAAGGGCGGCGCTTTTTCTTTTGGAAAATCCAAAGCTCGCATGATGGACGAGAAAAACAATACGGTGACTTTCAGCGATGTGGCCGGGTGTGATGAGGCCAAAGAGGAAGTGGTTGAAATTGTGGAGTTCCTGCGCGACACAAGCAAGTTCCAGAAACTGGGCGGACGGATTCCGAGGGGGCTTTTGCTGGTTGGTCCGCCTGGTACGGGCAAGACGCTTTTGGCACGCGCTATTGCAGGAGAAGCCAAGGTGCCGTTTTTCTCCATTTCCGGTTCGGATTTTGTGGAAATGTTTGTCGGGGTGGGGGCTTCCCGTGTTCGCGATATGTTTGAAACGGCCAAGAAGCATTCCCCGTGCATTATTTTTATTGATGAGATTGATGCGGTTGGCCGCCATCGCGGTGCAGGGATGGGCGGCGGCAATGATGAGCGCGAGCAGACGCTTAATCAGCTTCTGGTGGAGATGGATGGTTTTGAGCCGAATTCCGGTGTGATTGTCGTGGCAGCGACCAATCGGGCTGATGTGCTGGACAAGGCGTTGCTGCGCCCTGGCCGCTTTGACCGGCAGGTGATTGTTGGTTTGCCGGATATTCGGGGGCGGGAACAGATTTTGTTTGTGCATATGCGCAAGGTGCCCATTGCTGCTGATGTGAAGGCAGATGTGATTGCAAGGGGATCCCCTGGTTTTTCCGGGGCTGATTTGGCCAATCTGGTCAATGAAGCGGCCTTGTTTGCTGCCCGACGCAACAAGCGTTTGGTTGAAATGCAGGATTTTGAGGATGCCAAGGACAAGATCCTGATGGGGCCGGAGCGCAAGTCTTTTGTGATGCGGGAAGAAGAACGCAGGAATACGGCGTTTCATGAGGCTGGTCATGCCGTGGTGGCAAAGCTGCTGCCCAAATCCGACCCGGTTCACAAGGTGACGATTATGCCTCGGGGGCAGGCGCTTGGGTTGACCTGGCAGCTGCCGGAGCATGACCAGATCAATATGTACAAGGACAAGATGCTGGAACAGATTGCCATTTTGTTTGGCGGGCGTATTGCCGAGGAATTGTTTATGCACCAGATGTCCACCGGGGCTTCCAATGACTTTGAACGGGCGACCAAGATTGCACGAGCGATGGTAACGCGGTATGGCATGTCGGAATCGCTTGGCACGATGGTATATGAGGATACGGAGCAGGAGATGTTCTATGGCGGACGGATGGCGGCCAAGACAGTTTCCGAGGCTACTCAGCAGAAAGTGGATAATGAAATCCGCTCAATCCTTGACCGCCAGTATGCGCTGGCGCGCAGTTTGCTGCATGAAAATCGGGATAAGGTTGAGAAGATGGCCGAAATGCTGCTGGAGTGGGAGACGCTGGATTCCGACCAGGTGAATGACATTATGGAAGGCAATGATCCACGTCCGCCAAAATCCGGTGCGTCTGCGACTGCTTCTTCCGGCAGCCAGCCGGGAGGTATTTCCGAAAGTGCAACTGCACCGGCTTGATGGGCGGCTGATTATGGATGAAGAAGGCATAGCCTTTTTCTTTCCTGTTGTGGCGCTGAAGCGATGATGCCTTTTTTCCAATGCGGCCGTTACCGGTTTGACTGGGCAGCTTTGAATTGCCGGCCGCTGGTGATGGGTATTCTGAATGTGACGCCGGATTCTTTTTCCGATGGCGGGAAATACCGGGTTTTGCCAGCAGCGCTTGAGCGGGCTGCCCGAATGATAGAGGAAGGCGTGGATATTATTGATATCGGCGCAGAATCAACCCGGCCAGGAAGCAATCCGGTTCCTCTTGAAGAAGAGCTGGATCGCATTATGCCTGTTGTTGAGGCACTGAGAAATTGCGGAAAGCCGCTTTCTGTGGATACCTGCAAGCCTGGGGTCATGACAGCTGTGCTGGCTGCAGGGGCGGATATGATCAATGATGTGAGTGGTTTCTGCTCGGAAGCGGCGGTTCGGGTTGTGGCAGACAGCGATTGTGGGCTGTGTGTGATGCACATGCAGGGACAGCCACAGACCATGCAGGCTGCGCCGGCATACCGGGATGTGACAGAGGAGGTCATCGCCTTTCTGGCAAAGCAGGCTGCTTTGCTGGCAGAGGCAGGTATTGTCGGTGAAAGGGTATGCGTTGATCCGGGGTTTGGTTTTGGCAAAACCATTGAGCATAATTTGACGCTTGTAAAAAATATCGGGCATATACGGCAATCTCTTCAGTTGCCTGTTTTGGCAGGTTTGTCCCGTAAATCGGTGATTGGCGCGATTACGAAAAAGGCGGTATCCCGGCGGCTGGCCGGTAATCTGGGCGCAGCGCTTTCTGCGGTTTCCCATGGCGCAGCTATTGTCCGGGTGCATGAGGTAGCCGAAACGGTTGATGCCCTTAAGGTTTGGCAGGCGATGCAGTAGCGGTTTTACCGGCTGGTATTATCTTCATCCGGATTTTTAATCCCTTATCTTTTGTCAGGCATGGTGCTGGCGGAGTATCGTGGTTTGCCGCTTTTGCCGGCACGGTTTTTTCAACTTGCTTTTGGGCTGGTGCAGCTATGCCCACAGGATAAAGCACAGGCTGCACAGGCTGATGACTATCCAGAGTACGACGCCAAACAGGAAAGCACGCGGCCCGACTTTTTTCAGGAGCGCCAGCGACATATCGGTGCCGATGAGGAACAGGGTCAGGGTAAATCCTTTTCGGGTAAGGGAAAGAAGGGGACCGTTGACGGCGTCAGGCAGGGGAAAAAAGGTGTTAAGGAGCATGGCGAGCACGAAAAAAAGGATAAACCACGGTTTATACATTTTTTCGGTTTTTTCCCGGAAAAGCAGGGCGGTGACCAGGCAGAGCGGGATGATCCAGAGCGCGCGCGTCAGTTTGACTGTTGTGGCTACTTTCAGGGCTTCTTCTCCATAGGCAGCGCCTGCCCCTACAACAGAGGAGGTGTCGTGGATGGCAATGGCTGCCCAGGTGCCGAAATCGTTTTGGGTAAAGCCTAAAAAGTGCCCGATAGAAGGAAAAATAAAGAGGGCAATGGCATTCAGGATAAAAACGGTACCGATGGAAACAGATATGTCGCTGTCTTTGGCCTTGACAATAGGCGCTACTGCTGCAATGGCGCTGCCGCCGCAAATGGCGGTGCCAACAGCAATCAGATAGGCGATGATCCGGTCAAGTTTTAGCCATTTTCCGATCAGGATGCCAAAAAAGAGTACGCCAAAAACTGAGGCAATAGTAAACAGGATTCCCTGGCTGCCTGTCTGGAGGGATTCAAACAGGTTCATGCCGAATCCCAGGCCGACAATGGAGAATTGCAGGAGGTATTTTGAAACGGTTTTCCCCAGAGCCGGATAGGGATGGGGAAAAAGCAGGGCAAAAAATATGCCTATTAGCAGTGCGGTTGCTGTTGTGACGCCAGGCGCAAGGCAAAGCAGGAGGAGTGCGAAAAAAACGACGCGGCCAACAAGGGGGGTATGCAACAGGTTTTTCATGCCAATAACAGTCGCTTGGATGCAAAGAGCCTTATTGTGACAGTTTTGCCCTATAAAATCATCCTGGTCCGGTAAGGCAGGACCAGGATGATGTTTTCCGGTTTTATACGATGTTATTTTCTGCCGGTATCCGTTTTACCCGGATAAGAACCTGGTGTGTCTGATGGTCGTTATCAAGGCGGATAAAAGTATTTTCCTGTTTGATGCCATTGAGGATGATTTCCATACCGGAAACAGTATCAGACTGTTCCATCGTGATGTGATAGGTGCTTTGTCCATGCCGGTAGGTTATCCTGATTTTTTCCCATTCTGACGGCAGGCAGGGTGCGAAATGAAGCTTGCCGTATTCAAGCGATATGCCGATAAGCGATTCCAGTATCAGCCGGTACATCCATCCGGCTGAACCGGTGTACCATGTCCACCCGCCGCGGCCCTCATGCGGGGAAAGTGCATAGATATCAGCTGCAATGACGTAGGGTTCAACTTTGTATTGCCGGACGCTTTCCGGATCGAGGCTGTGGTTGACCGGGTTGATCAGGTTGAAGAGCTCCCAGGCCAGCCTGTTGTTTTTCAGTTTGGCGAAGGCCATAGCGGCCCAGATGGCGGCATGGGTATATTGTCCGCCATTTTCCCTTACACCCGGAACGTATCCCTTGATGTAGCCGGGGTCAAGTTCGGACTGGTCAAATGGCGGGGTCAGTAACCGGATGAGTTTTTCCTTGCGTCTTATCAGGCGGGCATTGAGGGAATCCATGGCCTGGATGGCTCGTTTTTTTTCTCCGGCATCGGACAGAACAGACCAGCTTTGGGATATGGAGTCAATCCGGCATTCCGGATTGACGAAGGAACCCAATGGCATGCCATTGTCAAAATAAGCGCGCCGGTACCATGCGCCGTCCCAGGCATGGTCATGGAGCTGTTGTTTCAGACTGCGCGCCGCTTTTTCGCATGTTTCGGCAAAAGGTTTGTCGCCATATTGCCGGGCTATTTTGCCGAATTCAAGCAAAATATGGTACAGGAAGAAGCCCAGCCAGATGCTTTCTCCTTTCCCTGCTTTTCCTACTCTGTCCATGCCGTCATTCCAGTCGCCTGTTCCTATCAGGGGCAGTCCGTGGGAGCCAAAACGAAGTCCATGACGAATGGCGAGGGTACAGTGCCGGTAGATTGTGCCGCTTTGCGATGATTGGGCCGGCATGTCGTAGCGTGTATCCTGCCCGTCAGGAACAGGCGGGCTTTCCAGGAAGAAGGCAGATTCATCCAGTATGCCGGTATCGCCGGTTGACCGGATATACCGGCATACGGCAAGCGGAAGCCACAGGTAATCATCAGAACAGCGGGTACGCACCCCGCGGCCTGAAGGCGGATGCCACCAATGCTGAACGTCTCCTTCGATAAATTGCCGGCTGGCGTGAAGCAGGATCTGGTTTCTGAGCAAGTCCGGGGCAGTGTGGGTAACGGCCATGGCGTCCTGTAGCTGATCCCTGAATCCGAAGGCGCCGCCGGATTGATAAAAACCGCTTCTTGCCCATAGCCTGCAGGCTATGGTCTGGTACATTAACCAGCCGTTGGCAAGAATATTGAGAGACAGGTCGGGGGTTTCAAGCCTGACTGTGCCCAGTATTTGTTTCCAGTACTGGTGAATTTCTTCAAGGATGGCATCTGGAGCAAAAGGGGAGGTAAAGCGCCGTATCAGCCGGCTGATATCGGGGGTGCGCCTGTCAGCTGTCCCCAGAAGAAATGAAATGCGGCGTTCTTCTCCTTTTTCAAGGATGAACGGCACATGGATGGCACCGCATGGGTCATAGCCTGCGCCAACCTGGTTGGACAGACAGGCATAGGACATGGCAGCCGGATTGGCAAGTGTCCTGTTACGGCCAATGAATTCTGCACGGTTGCCGGTAATTGTCCGGTCTGTGCCGGTTGTGGCAAAAAAGGCGAGGTGGTCGGCAAATTCCGTGTTATAAGTGTTGCGTGCCAGGATCGCGCCGGTTTGAGGTTCCCTCTCTGTTATGATGTACATGTGGTTGTCTTCGCGTAGGCTGCCCAATACCCATTCCACGTAACCGGCCGCAGAAAGCTGTCTGGTTCGGGCGGATTCATTTCTGACCTTGAAAGTAAAATATTTGATGTTGGCTTTGAGCGCAACATAGACCCATAATTCGGAGCGGATACCGTCTTCAGTATGTTCAAATGCGCTGTATCCAAAGCCGTGGCGGCACTGGTATTTCCCTTTTCCAGGGCAGGGAGCAGGGACGGGTGACCAGTAATGACCGCTTTCCTCGTCGCGCAGATAAAAGGTTTCTCCGCCCGTATCGCTGACAGGGTCATTATTCCATGGGGTAAGACGAAGCTCATGGGCATTTCCCTGCCAGGTATAGGATTGTCCGCTTTCGGATATGATGCAGCCGAAATGCGGGTTAGCGAGGATGTTGACCCAGGGAGCCGGGGTCGTTTTTTCTTTGGACAGCAGCATGACGTATTCTTTGCCGTCGGGGGAGAATCCGCCTGTACCGTTAAAGATCAGCAGGTCGTCTCGTGAGATGTCCGGGGCGTTTTGCGGCAGGTGTTTTTTTCCAGGAGGCAGCAAGGCTGGTTTTCTGCGTTCTGCCCGTTCTGCGTTGTGAAGCTGTGTAACCAGCGGCCCATCGGTATCGGAGAGGATGATGCGGGCTGCAGACGAGATCAGGATACGGTCTTCCATTGCTATCTGTTCTGTCTGTCTCAGAAAAATACCGCCCTGGCGGTTCATGGTCTGAGCAGGGTGGACTGCGGTAATGATATTGGTGATTTGTTCCTGGAGTGTTTGCCGGTATCCGGCGTTATCCTCGTTCCAGATAACCAGATCAACAGGCAACCCTTTCATGTGCCAGTAGGCATGGGCCTGGACGATCTGGCGGACCATATCCAGGTTTTCCCGGCCGCTTATCTGAAGCAAGACAATAGGCAAATCGCCTGAAATGGCATAGCTCCATAGTCCCTGTTGTCCCCGGCTGTTGTTGGCAAGGATGTGGCTTTTTGCACGGAAGTTCCTGTTGGCATACAGAATGCCTGAGGCCAATTTGGCATAAAGCTGTGCATCGGATTCCTCTGCGTTCAGTTGCCGAAGGAGGGCCTGCCCGTGGTTCAATGCCAGTTCCAGCACCCGTTCGGACAGGTTCATATCGTCGTATTTTTCTATCATTTTCAGGCAAGTTTCACGATTTTCAGCAATACCGCACAGGTAATCTATGACAACCGGTTTTCCCGGTTGCAGTATCAGGTTGTGCCTGATGGCAGCAACCGGATCCAGAACGGAGCCTTCGCTTCCCGACAGGGTTTTGCCGGAAAGGAGGGCAATAGGATTGGCGGCGGTATGGCCTCTTCCGATAAAACGCATGCGGTCTGTTTCATATGAGGCATCGGTATGGTCTGCACCATGCACAATCATCATATGAAAGACGTAAGGCGGTTTTTCTTCTGCGTGGCGGGGCCTTCTTGTACTGATGACGGCATGATGTTCCGGTATGATTTCTGTCTGGATGAAAAGTTTGCTGAAAGCCGGATGTGATCTGTCTGCCTTTGATGGCGCTATCACAATTTCTGAGCAGGCTGTAAATTCGATTTTTCTGTCCTGCAAGGCATGGCTGGTTAAGGTGTGATGGCGAATTTCCATATTTTCTTCAGGGCAGACGCCTATTTCGCTGTGGATTTCGATATCATCCTCACAGGAGCGGAATTCGGCTTTGCCTTCCGAGAAAATTACTTCATAAAAAGTATGCCGGCGGCAAACGGGCTGGTAGGTTGTTGACCAGAATTTTCCCGTTTCCCTGTCTCGCACATAAAACCAGGTTCCCCTGTTGTCCTGCACGCTGTCTTCTTGCCATCGTGAGATGGCCAAATCTTTCCAGCGGCTATATCCTGCGCCTGCATTTGTCAGCATGACATGATAGTTACCATTTGAAAGGAGTTGGATTTCGGGTTTTGGCGTATTTGCCGTTCGATAGATACGGTTCGGCGCAACCGGTTGAAGGGATGCCTGGCGGGACATGATGTGGCTTGGCGCCGCTTCAAAATGCGGTATTTGTCTGGGCACGCGTTCTTGAAGCAGCGGAAGAGTGGCTTTAAAAACGGGTTCTGCCTCAAAGCGTTTTTGCATGGGGCGATTCATGAGGAGGGAAAGCAAGGCAAGCAGTCCCATGCCCTGATGGTGAGCCATGAAAGAACGGATGACGGCATGGTTTTTTCCTGGGCCAAGCCGGGCAGGTGTGAAGTCAATTGCTTCAAAGAGGCCGAATTGTCCTTTGAATCCCTCTTTATCCAGCCGGATCAGGTTTTTGCAGGCGGATTCAGGATCAATCATCAGCGCCAGCATGGAGGCATAAGGGGCAATAACCAGATCTTCTCCCAGTCCGCGTTTGAGGCCAAGTCCTGGTACGCCGAAGGCACGGTACTGGTAATGCAGGTTTGCATCAAAAGCAAAGTAACCGGATTCTGAAATGCCCCAGGGAAGGCGGTGTTTTATGCCGTATTCCATCTGTTTTTTCACGACAGTTCGGTTGGTTTGCTCAAGAAGGGTATCTTCATAAACGGGCATAACCAGCTGGGGCATGAGGTATTCGAACATGGAGCCGCTCCATGAAAGAAGAGCTGCGTTTTTTCCGACAGCAACCATTTTCCTGCCCAGGGCAAACCAGTTTTCCTGGGGAATCTGGCCTTGGGAAATAGCCACAAAACTTGTCAGCCTGGCTTCAGATGCCAGCAGGTCGTAGTAGCTGTTGTCCCGCTTTTTCTCTGTAACGTTAAATCCGATAGAAAGCAGGCGGGTGGATGGGTTCATCAGAAAGCGGAAGTCCATCCGGGCAAATTCGTCTGCATGACGGGCGATCGCCTGGAGCTGGCAAATTCTTCCGGATGCGGCAGAGACGGCCTGCTCAACCAATATAGCCAGTGCTTTCAGTTTGGTCTTTTCATCAGGCTTGGCCTGATTCAGGGCTTGCCGGATAGCAGGCAGCACGGTGCGGTCGTATTGGGCCAGTTCATCTAATGTGGGTAACCGGTTGAGTGAATCAAAACGGTCGGGCTGGTGCCGCCATTCTGTCAGTGTCACCCAGGGCATCAGCAGGGATATTTCTTCCAGCATCTGGCAGCACTGTTTATGGAAGGTTTTTGCCCAGAACAGGCCAAATGTTTTTTTCTGGTTTGCCTGGGTATTAACCAGCCTGCCGGCGTGATTTGCCAGACGTTCTACCCAGCAGAAAATATCATGCAGGGAAAAAGCGGTTTTTTCGTCCCGTGACAGCCATTGGGAGGTTATTTCCTGGGTTAGTTCATTTTTTTCCGGCAGGTACTCTGCCAGAATGGAAAAGGTGTCGTACAGGCCGTTTGACAGGCGGGGGCTGATGGCAGGCCGGCATATGAGTTCCTGAAGACCGGATTTCAGAGTAAGCAGGTGTCCGGCCAGGTTGCCGCTGTCCACTGTGGAGAGGTAAAGGGGTGTCTGTATGGTTTTGAGGGTTGTTGTATCGTACCAGTTGTAAAAGTGGCCGCGGTATCTGTCCATTCTGGAGAGGGAGGAAAAGGTCAGGCTTGTACGGCTAATGGCCTGGCCGACAGGGATATAGGCAAAATCGGCAGCGGCCAGATAGGCCAGCAGAGCCAGGCCAATGTTGGTTGGCGAGGTACGGCAGGCGATGATTCTGCCCAGGTTGTCTTTGCGGTATCCTGGCGGCAGCGGTTTGTCCAAGAAAGCGGCAGACAGGGCTTCCTGTATATTGTCAGGAGGGAGCCAGTTGTTTTCCGTTGTAACATGGGTATCGAAGAAGGCCCAGATTTTTCTGGCCAGTTTGCGCAGGTAGAGAAGGTGCCCGGGGGAAAGCGGTTTTTCCTTATGCTGAACAGGCTGGCTGGCAAACCAGGCAATCAGCGGGGAAAAAAGCCAGAGCAGCAAAAAGGGGGATGCAACAATCAATACCGGCGGCCTGGTCAGGAAAACAGCAGCGAAAACACTCAGGGAAAATGCCGGCGCACACCACATTGTACGGATATAGGCGGGCAGATTTTCACTGTTGTCCCTGATTAAGCCTGACGGGATCCATTCCAGTAAATGACGGTGCGATAGCAGTAATCTGAAGAGTGTTCTGACAATAGCGTCAAGATGATAGCCGGCTTCATGGGGAAGCACCATGAAATTCAGGAAAATATTGGAGCACTGACGGTTTGTTGTACCCATGCATACGGACAGATGTTGTCTGATATCTGTATGGCGGTGCTTGGCAATAAGGCTGGTCAGGAAGGCCAGAAAAGCCGGCAGAAAAAAGGCGGAAAGCAGTGCCAGTGTCCATATCCAGGCAGGTTTCAAGGCTATCCATGCCGCTGCAAAAAGAAACGTGACAGCTGGCGCAACCATGCTGCGCCGCAGGTTGTCAAACAGTTTCCAGCGAGAAAGCCGCGAAAGCGGATTGGGTTGCCTTTTTTCTTTGTTCTGAGCCGATGTATCCGGTACGCAGGGAAAGAGCCACTTGACGAGTTGCCAGTCTCCCCTTATCCAGCGGTGGCGGCGTTTGACATCGGAGAGATAATCTGCCGGATATTTTTCATAAAGTGAGACATCACTGACAAGGCCGGATCGGGCATAACATCCTTCCAGCAGGTCATGGCTTAAAATGTGATTGGACGGGAGCCTGTTGCCAAGGGCAAAGTTGACGGCATCAATATCATAGATGCCTTTGCCAATAAATGAGCCTTCGCCAAACAGATCCTGGTAAACGTCGGATACAGTTCTGGTATAAGGGTCGATTCCTGCGTCCCCACTGTTTAGCCGCTCGTAAATGGAAGCATGGCTGCCTGGCAGGAGGCTGGCTACGCGCGGCTGGAGAATGCCGTATCCTTTTGCGACTATCCGTTTTTTTTCGTCATAGACGGCTTTGTTTAACGGATGGGCAAGGGTAGCAATAAACTGGCGGGCCGTATCCCTGAAAAGACGGGTATCGCTGTCTAAGGTAATGACAAAACGGAACCGGCTGGTTTGGCTGAAATCACCGATTTTTATGGAAAAATTGGCAGGCCGGTTTCGTAAGAAAGCATTGAGTTCTTCCAGTTTTCCCCTTTTGCGTTCCTGCCCCATCCAGATTTGCTCACTGGTGTTAAAGTGTCTTGGGCGGTGCAGCAGCCAGAAAGGAGAGAGGTTGTCCCTGTTTTGGTATTGCCGGTTCAGTTTTTTAATTTTTTCAGCGGCATATTCCAGCAGTTTGGCATCCTGTTCGGTTTCTTCTGTTGCTGCATCGGTAAAATCGCTTAAGAGGCAGAAGCGAAGCCGTTTATCCTGGTTTCCAAGGTAATGTATTTCCAGTGTTTCGCATAGCTGGTCAATGTTTTCCGGACTGATCAGCATGCAGGGAATGGCTATGACGGTATCGCAGCCTTCAGGGATGCCGCCGGAGAAATCCATGCGCGGCAAACGGGAGGGTGAAATTGCCAACATGGATAACCAGTTGACCAATGAAACAGCCAGGTGGCTGGATGCAATCAGGGTTGTTGTGCCTAACAGAAGGAGGAACCAGACAGGGAAATCGCCGGTTTCCGTTATGCGGAGCATGACAGCAGTAAAGAGGGAGGAAAGTACCAGTATGCTGCCAAGATAGGGAATGGCCGGGAAGTGTCTAATCCATGCCGGAACACGCTGACGGAGAGGTTGTTTTATATCTGCCGCTTTCTCAAGCAGGGAGCGCCCTTCGGCAATAAGATAGTAGCCTACATGGGCAGCTCTGTTATCGACACCTTCCTGCAAGGCATGTTTTTTTGCCATGTTAATGGCTTTGGATGCGATGGCTTCTTCAGTCAGGTGACTGTATTTCGCCATATTTTCAATAACGCGGCGGTAATGATCACGGGAGGCAAAATCCATGGCGGAATACACGCCTGCCGGGTCGGTTTTGAGTCGGTGTTCTACCTGGCTGACTGATTCAAAAAAAAGATGCCAGTCTATGTTTCCCAGCAGGCGGATGCTGGTGATGCTGTTACTGATGCTGACCTGGTCAGACGCCTGCCGTTGTGTTTCCTGCATGACAAGCTGCTCAATGGTAACGCCTGTTTCGGCAAGCCGGTTTGCTACCCAGTTCAAAGGAAGGGTCAAGGTTGACTTTTGGCTTTGAAGACGGCGTGTCATTTCAGCAATGAAGGCGCTGTCCATTGGAGGATGGGAACGGGCCAGATCTGCTACCTGGAGGATAAGGCCGGCAGGGTCGTTTTCAGCTGTATCCAGAAATCTTTTTACCCATTGCTCTGCCAGCTCATGATGCTGGCGTGAGATGGCAAGGCGGACAGCTACTCGCCTCAGGTTTTCTATTAGTGCCAGGCGCAGCATAACCGGAATGGCCCATAGTTCTCCTGTGGTTAATGGAGCGAGGCTTTGATAGGAGGAGATAAAGGCAGTCAATTTTTCTATATCGATCCGCCCGTCTCCATGTGAAACGATTTCCAGTGCCAGTTCATATACTCTCGGCCAGCCTTCACATATTCCGGCACCCAGCCTGGGCAGTTCCCGGCTGTACTGCAAGGGAAGATGACGTTGTGCTGTACGAATTTGCTCTTCAATGAGGTAGTAATTGTCAAGCAGCCATTCTGCTGCTGGAATGATTCGCCGGCCGGACTTGAGCTCACAGGAAAACAGTGTGAATACCTGTTGGAGAATATTGGCATTTTCCGACAGTCTCAAAAGTAGCCTGTCAGGCTTTTTTTTCTTGCACAGCACATGTCGGGATGCCAGAAATTTGCCGTATTGGCTCATCTGGGATGTGCTCATCAGTTCTGAGCGGAGAGGTTCCTCATCACAGCATATATCTGGCCGGGATGGAAAGTTTTTGCTTTTTCCTGCAAGAATGCGTAACCATTTGCCTGTTTTCCGGAGTATGTTGGAGATATTCACAATTTCGGTCTCGTTTCGCTAACAAAGGGGAACAATGCGCCATACTTTCCCAATAAAGCGCATGGGGCTGTTTATTGAAAATCAAGGGCACAGATGAAATAGCAGGTTTTTCCTGTATTCCTTTTTCAGGAACAAAAGCCGTGCTTCTTTTGCAGCGGTGCTGTTTTTTCTTGATGGAATTTGTCCGGTTGTGTGCACTTCGGGCAAAATCGTTGTAGAATCTGGACGCCGGATGTCCTGTCGGGAAAAAAGTGGCATAAAGTGGAGACGGGGTGATATCTGTTTTCCGGCATATAGTTTCTTTACCGGCAGAATGGGGCCAAGCGCAGTTTCATACTTTACGGCGAGCGGTTTAAAGAACCGGGCTGAATTTCCGGATACTTTGTGATATATGGCAGAGGAAAAAATTATCCTCGAAACGGCGTTGTTGTGTGCGCCGGAAGCATTATCCATGCAGGATATGAAGAATCTGCTGGAAAATACCGGGACTGAAATCAACGAACGCTGGCAAGGGCGAATCAGGCGGATTCTGGCAGAGTTGTCTGAGGACTGGTCCGGAAAAGGGTTGGAGCTAGTTCAGGTTGCCAATGGATGGCGTTTCCAGAGCAGGCCTGAAATGAAACCCTGGCTGGCTTGTCTGACTAGGGAAAAGCTGCCAAGGTATAGTCGGGCTACGCTGGAGACACTGGCTATTATTGCTTATAACCAGCCGGTGACACGGGGGGATATTGAGCAAATCAGAGGAGTGATGGTCAATCCCAATACAATCCGTATGCTGGAGGAAAGGGGTTGGATTGAAGTGGTCGGCCACCGGGAAACACTGGGAAGACCGGCTCTTTTTGCCACGACAAGGCAGTTTCTGGCAGATTTGGGACTGGCTTCGCTGGAGGCATTACCGCCGCTTCTTCAGCCCGTGCAGAATGAAGAAGCAGAGAGGGGAGAACCTGAAGTAAATGAGGATGGAGATGGTCTGGGGTACGGGTTATCCAAACAGCCGGATCTTTAATAGAAGTAAAGAGCGCAAAACAGGTTAAACAGAATGAATATGAGAAAAGAAAACAGGGACGCGCCTCACAGTGTGGAAAACGGGAAACAGCGCGACAGTAATCATCCGGCGTTTATTGGTGTAGTGATGCAAAATGGGCAGGAACAGACCGGCATGGTTTTTTCTGATACCCAGGGGCAGGCTGACAATATGGCTGCCCTAAAGGGAAATCAGGGCAAAAGCCGGACAAAAGGAAGAAAAAACGGATATTCCTACCGAAAACCGGAAGGAAGGAAAGCTTCTTTTCCTCTGGGTGATCCGGACGAGGTGTTCTCATATGTAACATCTGACGCCTATGACAAGGACGGCTCACCGGATACTTCCCTGTATGAAGGAAAAAAGGGCAAAGGGAAAACAGGACGCAGGGAATTCATTGCAGGTAATGACGCGCCCAAACTGCATAAGGTTCTGGCTGAGGTCGGTCTGGGCTCCAGACGCGACATGGAAGATATGATTATTGCAGGCCGGGTTTCTGTTAATGGGGAGCCTGCGCATATTGGCCAGCGTATCATGGAAACGGATCAGGTGCGCATTAATGGTAAATTGCTGCAACGCAAGGTTGGCAAACGTCCGCCCAGGGTTCTGATTTATCATAAGCCGGCAGGGGAGATTGTCAGCCGCGATGATCCGGAAAAACGTCCCTCGGTTTTCGACAAGCTGCCTGCGGTGAAAAATGGTAAATGGCTGGCAGTAGGCCGTCTGGATTTCAATACGGAAGGGTTGTTGCTTTTTACTACGTCAGGTGATTTGGCCAATCGGTTGATGCATCCCCGGTATAACATTGAGCGGGAATATGCTGTTCGGACGCTGGGCGAGCTTGAAGAAGGGATGCGGCAGAAATTGCTTGCAGGCGTTGAGCTGGAGGATGGGAAAGGACAGTTTTCGCGTATTGCCGACGGCGGCGGAGACGGTGTCAATAAATGGTATCGCGTAGTGATCGGGGAAGGCCGTAATCGGGAGGTGCGCCGTTTGTTTGAAGCGGTAGGCTTGACAGTATCCCGCCTGATTCGCACGCGATATGGCGCATTGAGTTTGCCGCAAGGATTGAAGCGGGGCCGATGGGATGAGCTTGGGGAAAATGCTGTTCGTGATTTGCTTCGCCTGGCTGGTCTTGAGCAAAAAGAAGAACAGAAATCCGGAAAATCCTGGCCGGCGGCTTCCCGCAAAAAGAATGGAAATGGTGGTTATGCCTCTTTGCCGGAGTTTGGCAGGCCAGGCGACTGGCAGGACGGCAGAGGGCCCAAAAAAATATATAACCGTCAGCCTGATCCCTTGCAGACGACCTTTGGTTATGCCGGTGTTGATAACCGCTATACCGGTGTGGGACAACGAAACGGCAATCGTTTGTATCAGGGCGGCCAGCGTCGCCGCAAAGGGTAAGGCTGTTTGCCGGAAAACCAGTCAGGCTGTTTTGTCAGGGAACAGGCAAAGATCGTGGATAAGGCATTCCGCGCATTTGGGGGCGCGGGCTGTGCAGGTATAACGGCCATGGAGGAGCAGCCAATGGTGGGCATTTAGCAGGTATTCTTCGGGAATAATGCTGACCAGTTTTTCTTCTACGGCGAGAACGGTTTTTCCAGGCGCCATGCCGGTTCGGTTGGCAACGCGGAAAATATGCGTATCCACGGCCATGACCGGTTTCCTGAAGGCTGCGTTTAAAACGACATTGGCCGTTTTCCTGCCCACTCCCGGCAGGGTTTGCAAGGCTTCGCGGGTTTGCGGAACGACGCCGTTGTATTGTTCAATCAATATTTCACAGGTTTTGACCAGATTTTTTGATTTGGTCGGATACAGGTTAATGGTTTTAAGATAGGGCTTAAGTCCTTCAACTCCAAGTGCAATAATGGCTTGCGGTGTGTTGGCAACAGGAAACAGTTTTTGTGTGGCTTTGTTAACCGATATATCAGTTGCCTGTGCCGACAGCATGACAGCAAGTAAAAGTTCGAAAGGCGTGTGATAGACCAGTTCGGACGCCGGTTCGGGCATGGCAGCCTGGAAGCGCTGCATGGCCTGGCAGACTTTTTTTCTGTTCATCGTTACAGGAAGTATCTGGACGGAAGTAAGGTGATGTTTTCAGGGGCGAGTGCCCTTGTTTTTGGTGGTATGGACCTTTTATTGGCAGGTTCAGTCAAAGGCCGGGGTGTCAACGCCCAGTATTTTATGCAATTTGGGTGACGTGGTTGTGTATTGAAGGAGGGCTTTCTTTCGCGGGAAGACATAGGGTACAGCGCCAAAAGCAGCCAGCGCGGCTTCATGAAAGCCCGACAGAATCAGTTTTTTCTTTCCCGGATAGGTATTGATATCCCCGACCGCAAAAATACCCGGCACGCTGGTTTCAAATTTTTCTGTATCGACCACAATTTGCCGCCGGTCCATTTTCAGTCCCCATTGTTCAATGGGGCCCAGTTTGGGGGTAAGTCCGTAAAAGACCAGCAGACAGTCAAGCGGAACACGGCGGGTTACGCCGTCTGGCCCGGTTACCCGGATTTCAGCCAGTTTGCCATTGACTGTCTCAAAGCCGGTCAGTTGCCCTGTCAGGGATTGCATCCGGAATTCTTCATTTAACGCCCGCATTTTTGATACGGATGCCGGGGAGGCCCGAAATTCTTCTCTTCGGTGCAGGAGAATGACAGATTCTGCCACGTCAACCAGGTTCAGTGTCCAATCCAGGGCGGAATCGCCTCCGCCGCAAATGACAATATTTTTACCACGGAAGAATGCCGGATCCTTGACGCGGTAAAAGAGCTGCGTCCCTTCAAATTGTTCGATGCCGTCAAGCTTCAATGTCCGCGGCTGGAAAGCGCCGACGCCAGCGGCGATAAAAACGGTTTTGGAAATAAATGCTGTATTGGCTGCTGTCGTGACGTCAAAGCGGCCATCTTCACGCTTGCTGACATGGGTAACTTCCTGCCTGAGGTGAAAGACCGGATTGAAAGGCTCGATCTGTTTCATCAGGTTATCGGTCAGCTGGATGCTGGTGCAGACAGGGAGGGCCGGAATATCGTATATGGGTTTGTCCGGATACAGTTCCATACATTGCCCGCCAACGGAAGGCAATGAATCGACTATATGCGCGCGTATTTCCAGAAGACCCAGTTCGAAAACCTGGAAAAGGCCGACAGGACCTGCGCCGACAATAACAGCATCGGTTTCAATCGGGACGGGATTTGATATGGCTGTGTTCATCATGTTTCGTTTTTTGCCAATATGGCGGGTGGTATCAAAGCAGCTATTTTTTCAGGTATTTCAGTTTGCCGCTGATTTCTTTCCACTTGTCTGCATCAGCCAATGCAGCTTTGGCGCGGGTGATGGATGGCCATGTTTTGCTGAGTTCCGCATTTATCGCAATATATTCCTGCATGTTTCCAGGTACGTCTTCTGAAGCGAAAATGGCTGAGGCAGGGCATTCAGGGACACAAACGGCGCAGTCAATACATTCGTCCGGGTCAATAACTACAAAATTGGGGCCTTCGTGAAAGCAGTCGACCGGGCAAACATCAACACAGTCGGTGTACTTGCAGAGCACACAGGCATCTGTAACAACGTGAGGCATACGATTTTTCCTCCTGTGGGAAGAACGTGACGGGCAGAGAACGCCTGCAAAAATATTCTATTTTAAGATAAACCAAAATATCAGACAAATTGCCGGAAAATAGAAGGCAGGCAGAGAGGAGAGATTCGAAATGCCGGCGCCCAGGTAAGGGTCTTTGCTGTATTGGCATAAACCGGCTAAAATGACGGACGAATTTTTAGGACATATGGCGGAATGCCCGGGATGCTGTTTTGAACGGTGTTCATTCCCCGGTTATGGTTTTCATAATAAGACAGTTTTGAAATCCGGGACGCTGCCGGGTTCAGAGTCTGATATTTTTGGGTTGAATTACATGGCAAATGCAGTTGAAATTCTGGAAAAGCTTGAAAGACGCCTGACGATTACGCTTCCGGTGGATGAAGTGGAAAAAGAAGTGGGCGAGCGCCTTAAGAAACAGGCCCGTGTTGCCAAAGCACCGGGTTTCAGGCAGGGTAAGTTGCCGATGAAAATGGTCACGGCGCAGTATGGCCCCCAGATCAGGGGCGATGTTATCAATGAAAAAGTCATCCGGTCTTTCAATGAGGCAGCGAAAGAAAATAATCTGAGTGTTGCCGGTTATCCACGCTTTGAGCCAAAAGCGGAAGGCGTGCCGGAGGGTTCAATGGTGTTTAACGCAACTTTTGAGGTTTATCCGGAAGTCAGCGTAGCCAATCTGGCGGAAATGGCGCTCGAAAAAGCGGTGGTTGACGTTAATGAGTCGGAAGTTGACAAGACTATTTATACGTTGCGTAAAAGGCAGGCGCATTACCATACCAAAGGGGAGCCAAGCGAGCATGGCGAAGGGGATGGCGATGTTTCAGCGCAGGATGGCGACCGGATAACAGTAGATTTTGTCGGCAGGATCGACGGAGTTGAATTTGAAGGCGGCAAGGCAGACAACTATGCCTTTGTGCTGGGCGAAGGACAGATGTTGCCAGAGTTTGAGAATGCGGCGCATGGTTTGAAAAAGGGGGACAGCAAGGTTTTCAACCTGACTTTCCCGGAGGAATACCATGGCCGTGATGTAGCTGGCAAGACAGCAGAATTCACCATTACTGTGAAAAATGTGGAATGGACTCACTTGCCGGAAGTGAATGAGGAGTTTGCAAAAAATCTGGGTATTGAGGATGGCAGCGTTGAAAAAATGCGCGCTGAGATTGAGAAAAACCTCAAGCTGGAGGCCAGAAACCGCCTGGCTGCCATAAACAAGAACCGGGTGATGGATGCGCTTGTCAAGTCTATTGAGTTTGATGTACCCAAGGCATTGCTGAACCAGGAAATTCGCCAGTTGATGGATGCAACGCGCAAGGATCTGGCTGCACGCAAGCTGAATATTATGGATGAGCCGCTTCCGCCGGAAATGTTTGCTGACCAGGCGGAAAAAAGGGTTAGGCTGGGCCTGATTTTTGCCGAATTTATCAAGGATGACCAGTTCAAGGTATCGGATGATGATGTTCGCGCACGGGCTGAGGAAATTGGTTCGACTTATGAAAATCCGAAAATGATTGTGGATTATTATATGAACGAATCAAGCCGCCGCCAGGAGCTGGAGGCTCTGGTAATGGAAGACAAGGTTGTGGATTATGTCTTCAATCATGCGAAGACGGTAGAGAAAAACATGCTGTTTTCCGAGTTGATGGCCCAGCGGATTTAATGTCGGCTTTTTGATGATGACAGGAAACAGGATGGATTTACATTTTCGCAAATCAGCGCTGGATACCGATATGATCGGTATGATTCCGATGGTGATTGAGCAAAGCGGCCGCGGGGAACGTGCCTTTGACATATACTCGCGCCTGCTCAAGGAAAGAATTATCTTTCTTGTTGGCCCCGTCAATGACCATAACGCCAATTTGGTTGTGGCGCAGATGCTTTTTCTGGAAAGCGAGAATCCGGAGAAAGAAATCTCGCTTTATATCAATTCGCCAGGCGGTTCGGTTTCTGCCGGTATGGCTATTTATGACACCATGCAGTTCATTCGCCCTGAGGTTTCCACGCTGTGCACAGGTCTGGCAGCCTCAATGGGCGCTTTTCTTCTGGCAGCCGGCGCTAAAGGTAAACGCTTTTCCCTGCCGAATTCCCGCATTATGATCCACCAGCCTTCAGGCGGCGCGCAAGGGCAGGCGACGGATATTGAAATTCATGCCCGTGAGATACTGTATTTGCGCGAAAGGCTGAATGCTATTTTGGCTGGCGCAACGGGAAAAAGCGTGGAACAAATCGGCCTTGATACAGAGCGGGATCATTTCATGTCAGCTGATGAGGCTGTGGAATACGGTCTGATTGATCAGGTGTTGACGAGCCGGGCCGGTTGATCTGTCTTGTTTTGCCAGGCCGGGTATAGCTATGCCCGGCTTTTTTGGCAGTCTGCGGGTTTTTTGTCTTGTGCTATCGTGTTCACGTAGGTGAGCTGTTTTTGTTTTCTTCCGTATTTCTTTATCGGTTATTTTCCCCATGTCAGAAAGTCATTCCTCTTCAGGCGATAATGTGCCTTATTGCTCTTTTTGCGGAAAGAGTCAGGACGAAGTGAAAAAGCTGATTGCCGGCCGCAACAATACGTTATTTATTTGTAATGAATGTATTGATGCGTGTAATGGTCTTATTCGGGATGAAGCTCCTGGCCCGGCGTTTTCGGGGAAAAGCGGCGAGTTGCCTACGCCCCGGGAAATTTGCGAATTGCTTGATCAGTATGTTATCGGGCAAGAGACGGCAAAAAAGATTCTGTCTGTCGCTGTCTATAACCATTATAAGCGCCTGCATTATTTTTCCGGCAAGGAGAATGATGTTGAGCTTTCCAAAAGCAATATTCTGCTTATCGGCCCGACTGGCTCAGGCAAGACCCTGCTTGCCCAGACGCTGGCCAGGATGCTGAATGTGCCTTTTGTTATTGCTGATGCGACAACTTTAACCGAGGCAGGGTATGTCGGAGAAGATGTAGAGAATATTATCCAGAAGCTCTTGCAGAATTGCGATTATGATGTAGAAAAAGCCCAGCGTGGAATTGTCTATATTGATGAGATCGACAAGATTTCCCGAAAATCGGACAATCCCTCGATTACCCGGGATGTTTCCGGCGAAGGGGTGCAGCAGGCGCTTTTGAAAATGATTGAAGGTACGATGGCTTCTGTTCCTCCGCAGGGAGGGCGCAAGCATCCCAACCAGGATTTTATCCAGGTTGACACAACCAATATTATGTTTATTTGCGGCGGCGCTTTTGACGGACTGACAAAAGTCATCTCCGAGCGTTCTGACAAGGGCGGGATCGGATTTTCTGCCAGCATCAAGAGTCAGAGTGAGAAGAGCGCCAATGAAGTTTTGCTGAATGTGGAGCCGGAAGATCTGATCAAATTTGGGTTAATACCGGAACTGGTTGGGCGTTTGCCGGTTGTGGCAACCTTGAATGAGTTGACGGAAGAGGCGCTGGTACAGATTTTGCTGGAGCCGAAAAATGCACTGGTGAAACAGTATACCAAGCTGCTGGAGATGGAAGGGGCAGAACTGGAGATCAGCCCGGCTGCGCTTTCGGCTATTGCGAAAAAAGCACTGGAGCGGAAAACAGGCGCAAGGGGATTGCGTTCTATTATGGAACATTTGCTGCTGGATGTGATGTTCAATTTGCCGACTGAACAAAATGTCAGTAAAGTGCTGATTGATGAGGATACTATCCGAACCAACGGGAAACCATTATTGATTTATCAGGATAAAGAAGAGCAGTTTGCCGGCCAGGGGTAGAAATTTTTCCTGATTATCTGAAATGACTGCTGTAAATGGTTTGTAACAATTTGGCCTTTGTTTCTTCTCTTGTTTTCCGTTTTTTAGGGGATATATAAGGGGTTGAGTTTACTGAAAAGGTTTGTCATGACGACGATTCATCAAGAACAGTCAGGATTGCCGCTGCTTCCTTTGAGGGATGTGGTTGTTTTTCCCAATATGGTTATCCCTCTTTTTGTCGGGCGTCCCAAGTCAATCCATGCGCTTGATGCTGCGATGGAAAATGAAAAGACGATCATGCTTGCTGCCCAGAAAACTGCGGCCAAGGATGATCCTGTTGCAGAAGATATTTATACCATCGGCTGTGTTGCTACGATTCTCCAGATGCTGAAGCTGCCTGACGGAACGGTCAAGGTGCTGGTTGAAGGGGCGTATCGCGCCCGTATTAAGCATATTCAGGAAGAGGGAAACTATCTGACGGCAGATGTGCAGCCGGTGGAAACAGAAGGCGACAGTGCCCCCGAAGTTGAGGCGATGCGCCGTGCCATTGTTCAGCAGTTTGAGCAATATATCAAACTGAACAAGAAGATTCCGCACGAAGTGCTGGTTTCTTTGTCTTCTATTGAAGAGCCGGGACGGTTTGCTGATACTGTTGCTGCTCATTTGCCGTTAAAGCTGGAGCAGAAGCAACAGGTTCTGGAGATTGTCCAGATTGGACGCAGGATGGAGTATTTGCTTGAGCGTCTGGAAGGGGAACTGGATATTTTGCAGGTTGAAAAGCGGATTCGCGGCCGAGTCAAACGGCAGATGGAGAAATCGCAGCGCGAGTATTATCTGAACGAGCAGGTCAAGGCTATCCAGAAAGAGCTGGGAGAAGGCGAGGATGGCGCTGATATTGAAGAGCTGGAACGAAAGATCAAGGCTGCAAAAATGCCGAAGGAGGCGTTGGAAAAAGCCAGGAGTGAATTGAGAAAATTGAGGTCGATGTCTCCTATGTCGGCGGAGGCGTCTGTTGTCAGAAATTATATTGAGACACTGGTTGCTTTGCCCTGGAAGAAGAAATCCAAGGTAAATAATAATTTGGCTCATGCCGAGAAAATTCTGGAAAATGACCATTATGGCCTGGAGCGGGTCAAGGAGCGGATTCTTGAATATTTGGCTGTCCAGCAGCGTGTTGACAAGGTCAAGGCGCCGATTCTGTGTTTTGTTGGGCCGCCAGGGGTAGGCAAGACTTCGCTTGGACAGTCTATTGCGCGTGCTACCAACCGGAAGTTTGTGAGGATGGCGCTGGGAGGTGTGCGGGATGAGGCAGAGATTCGGGGGCACCGGCGTACTTATATTGGTGCGCTGCCTGGAAAAATTTTGCAAAGCCTGACGAAATCCGGTGTAAGGAACCCGCTTTTTTTGCTGGACGAGGTTGACAAGATCGGCGCTGATTTCCGTGGCGACCCGGCAGCAGCTTTGCTGGAGGTACTGGATCCGGAGCAGAATCATACTTTTTCCGATCATTATGTCGAGGTGGATTTTGATTTGTCTGATGTGATGTTTATTGCCACATCCAATTCCTACAATATTCCGCCTGCGTTGCTTGACCGTATGGAAGTGATCCGGCTGTCGGGTTATACGGAAGACGAAAAGGTCAGTATCGCGCAACGCTACCTGATGCCCAAGCAAATGCGGGGCAATGGCCTTAAGGATGAGGAATTGTCCATTACGGAAAATGCTATCCGGGATATTATCAGGTATTACACCCGCGAGGCCGGGGTGCGTGGACTGGAACGTGAGATTTCACGCATTTGCCGCAAAGTAGTCAAAATGCTGCTTTTGAAGAAACAGAATCGCAAGGTGACGGTTACGCCAAGGAATATTGATAAATTTCTCGGCGTCCGCCAGTTTGATTTTGGTATTGCCGAAAAAGAAAACCAGGTTGGGCAGGTTTGCGGATTGGCGTGGACCGAGTTTGGCGGAGAGATGCTGACGATTGAGGCCGTTACGGTACCCGGCAAGGGAAGTATTATCCGGACGGGGACGCTAGGGGATGTGATGAAAGAATCCATAGAAGCGGCCAGAACGGTAGTGCGCAGCCGTGCCAACAAGCTGGGTATCAGAAATGAGGCGTTTGAAAAAACGGATATTCATATCCACGTTCCGGAAGGGGCAACGCCAAAGGATGGGCCTTCTGCCGGTATTTCCATGGCGACGGCGCTGGTTTCTGCCTATAGCGGCATTCCTGTTCGGGCGGATGTTGCGATGACAGGAGAGATTACCTTAAGGGGCGAGGTATTGCCTATTGGCGGCGTGAAGGAAAAGTTGCTGGCAGCACTGAGGGGCGGAATCAAAACGGTGCTGATCCCGGAAGAAAATGTGAAGGATCTGGCAGAGATTCCTGATAACGTTAAAAACAGGCTGGAGATTACGCCGGTTCGCTGGATAGACAAGGTTTTTCAGATCGCACTGGAACGGCAGCCTGAAGAAATAAAGGAAGATGCCGAGTCTGTTCCTTCAACGGCGGTTGCTGCGGAAACCAATGAGAATTCCGGAGAGGACAATCTTATCCGGCATTAAATTTCACATGCCTGCTGGCTCCACTTTCGACAGAGTGGGCTCTTGAACAGCTGGCCGGCAGAGGATGGGGCTTGATTATGGGGTCAGGTCGGCACATGGATTTTGGAGATGGCATATAGCGCAATTTCCCAGGCCAGCTTGACCTGATTGCTTTTCATGCGCAATAAAGGGTTCCGTTTCGCCTTGATGCCTGAAAGGCGGTCAATGATTGTTTGCCCAGTTTTTTGTCCACAGGGGTTTGGCATGACAGTGGCCTGAGCCGCAGACAGGGTCTTCAAATATTTTCAGTTTGGGAGCAAAACTGCGGGTTATGCCGTCGTATGTTTTGTCTTTTGCTGGGAGATGCAGCAGTAGTCCATCCAGTTTTTCAGCTGTTTTTCGTCTGGCACAGTATGAATGGCCTGCTGCTTTTCCACTAATACACGAACCAGATCCTGTCCTATTCATGTTTCTGCCGGGCGGGTGCCGATAGCAGCTTCCATTTTGTTTGTAACCGGAACAGGAGCAAGTTGTGGGCAGGCAGGTTAATTTCAATCAGGTTGTGTTTTTTGTGGCAATCAGTTGGCCGCTTTTTGTCTGAAAAGAAAGGGAAGGATGGTTTATTTCCGCAAAGTGCCGCAGCACACAGGCGGTTCCCAGGGGGCGTGGCCGCACAGCTCAATTTTTACGCCGGGCGTAAACCAGCGCAGCTCGTAGTGTTTGCCGTTTTTGACGGTGAAAGCGGTTTCAGACAGGTTGTTTTCCTGTGCAATATTTTGTGTCAACCTGCCGGGCAGCCAGTTTTCCAGCAGGCAGACAGCAGCGGGGCTTCCCTTGGATACGTGATGGGTGAAAGCATTTACTATATATGGTTTTAATATCAGGCTGATCCTAGGCGGGTTTCTTTTTACCGGGTATTTTCTCTGACAAGCCGGTTCAGGATGCGCCTGATTTCCGGTATGAGTTCGCTGGCTGTCAGGCCAATAGGGCCTTCTCCTTTTTTGACGAGTTCATCTGCTGCATTGCCATGCAGCCATACTGATGCCAATGCGGTTTCCATGGCAGGCCAGCCCTGGGCCATCAGTGCTCCGCAAATTCCGGAAAGCACGTCTCCGCTGCCGGGTGTTGCCAGCGCCGGGCCGCCGGTGGGGTTTATTGCGGTTTTTCCATTGCAGCCGGCTATGACGGTGCCGGAACCTTTCAGAATGGCGACGGCGTGAAATTGCTTTGCCAGTTCTCTTGCAGCGGAAAGGCGGTCTGTCTGGACGGTTTCGGTTGTTGTATTCAACAAGCGGGCGGCTTCCAGGGGATGGGGTGTCAGGATAGTGGGTGCTTCCCGTTTTTTCAGCATGTGCTGCAAGGTGGTTTCGCGGGCGACAAGGTTTAGGGCGTCTGCATCCAGAACCAGCGGTTGCGGTGTGTTAATAATTTGTTCAATCAGGCGGCAGCTTGTGTCCGATATGCCCAGGCCAGGCCCTGCTACGGAAACTGCGGAAGAAAAATCGAATGCCTGTGCCGGGCGAAACATGAGTTCAGGCTGGATGCTGTCATATGGCGGCGTTTCTTCAGGATAGACTGCATAAACCAGGCCGGCACCACTATGCAATGCCGTACGTGCCGCCAGAACCGGCGCTCCGGTCATGCCGGTTGCGCCCCCCAGTATGGCTACTTTGCCGTAGGTGCCTTTGTGCGAATTGTGCCGGCGTTTTTGCAGCATAGGGGCAAAAAGGGCTGGCTGATTCAGCTGGCATTTTGCATCGGGAAAACAATTTTCATCGGTGTCCAGCCGGGCAAGGTGGATTTTTCCGGCATAATCTCGCCCCATGCCTGTATGCAGTCCAGGTTTGTCTGCAAGAAAGGTCACGGTGTCGGTTGCCTTGACGGCTACGCCATTTTTGCCATGGATGTTTCCTGTATCGGCATCAAGACCGCTAGGGACATCCACCGCTATGACGGGACAGTTGGCAGTATGGGTCATTTCAGCGAGTTGACGCCAGTTTCCCTGTAGGGGTTTTTTCAGGCCGATGCCAAACATGCCGTCTGCGATCAGATCCCATTGCTGTGCTGACAATGAGGGGATAGAAAGCGGATTTTCC
The DNA here is from genome assembly GCA_023667225.1 of Oxalobacter formigenes. Classification (GTDB taxonomy): domain Bacteria; phylum Pseudomonadota; class Gammaproteobacteria; order Burkholderiales; family Burkholderiaceae_D; genus Oxalobacter; species Oxalobacter formigenes_C. The sequence goes on from JAMPAN010000002.1 coordinate 76,114, forward strand.
CATTTAACGGCGCTATTGAAGGCGCGTTTTTGGGCCAGTTGGCATTCTTCTGTTCTCGGGGTGCTGTCTGGCTGCAAAACGGAAACCTCTATGGCATGGGCAGCCAGGTGAATGGCCATTTCCAGTGCATCCCCGCCGTTGTTGCCTGGTCCCGCGAGGATGAGTACTTTTGTGTTTTTATCGGGGGAAGCAAGCAGGCGCAATGCCAATTCGGCAGCTGCTTTACCTGCACGCTGCATCAATGCGCCGCATGGCAATCCGGACAGAGCACGCTCTTCAATGATTCGCAATTCCTTGGTGGTGTATAAGTCAGTCATGTTTTTTGCATTCATTTTTTGTTTTTCTTTGATATGTAAGCACGATATGCAAGGCAGTGGAAGCGTTTTCCTTGTTTTTATCTGATAACACATTGGTGTCTGTGGGGTTTTCCAGTACAATACTGCCGTTTTCGGTTAAATGACGAAAACAGTTCCCGTTTTATCTTTTATTGAAATCGCGAGCATGGCCGACAAGGGTGCCTGACCGGGTTTCCGGCTGTGCTCAAGACCTAACCCTGGAGATATTTTATGTCCGTTACAATGCGCGAAATGCTGGAAGCAGGCGTTCATTTTGGCCACCAGACGCGATTCTGGAATCCGAAAATGGCCCCGTATATTTTTGGCCACCGCAACAAGATTCATATTGTCAATCTTGAAAAAACCATGGTGATGTACCACGAGGCGATGAATTATATTCGCCAGCTTGCGGCAAACCGCGGCACTATTCTGATGGTGGGTACAAAAAGGCAGGCGCGCGACATTATTGCGGCCGAAGCACAGCGGGCCGGTATGCCCTATGTTGACCAGCGCTGGCTTGGCGGTATGCTGACCAACTATAAAACTATCCGTACTTCCATCAAACGCCTGAAGGATATGGAAGCGGCAGTGGAAGATGGCTCGGTTGAAAAAATGAGCAAGAAGGAAGGGCTGATGTATATGCGCGAGGTTGCCAAGCTGGACAAAGCTATTGGCGGCATCAAGGATATGAATGGTTTGCCGGATGCCCTTTTTGTTGTTGACGTGGGCTACCACAAAGGAGCTGTGACAGAAGCCATGAAACTGGGTATTCCGGTTATTGGTGTGGTAGATACCAACCATTCGCCGGATGGGCTGGCTTATGTTATTCCGGGTAATGACGATTCTTCCCGTGCTATCCAGCTTTATGCCCGCGGCGTGGCAGATGCCATTCTGGAAGGCAAGGCCAGCTCTTTGCAGGATGTTCTTGAGACAGCAAAGGGTGAAGGCAGCGAAGAACAATCTGCCAAAGAGGAATAAATGGAGGCGCCGCTGCTTTCAGGCAGCGGCCTTTTTTGAACAGAAAATAATCTGGATGCAGCAGGCATCCTTGAACGGGAGGAAATATGGCGGAAATTACCGCTGCAATGGTCGGCCAGTTGCGCGCCAAGACAGACGCGCCCATGATGGAATGCAAAAAGGCGCTGGTTGAAGCCGGTGGCAATATTGAAAAAGCAGAAGAAATTCTGCGTGTTAGGCTGGGTACAAAAGCATCCAAAGCTTCCACGCGTATTACGGCAGAAGGGGTGATTGCAGCCTATATTGACGGCGGCCGCGGCGCCCTGGTTGAGGTGAACTGTGAGACCGACTTTGTGACAACCAATGAGGGTTTTGTCAAATTGGCTGATATGTGCGCCAAGCTGGTTGCAGAAAAGAATCCGGCAGATGTGAATGCTTTGTCGGCACTTTCCGAGGGCGGCAAAACGGTTGATGAAATCCGTACCGAACTGGTTGGCCGGATTGGCGAGAATATGTCTGTTCGCCGTTTTGCACGTTATGAAACTACGGCCAGGCTGGCCTGTTATCTGCATAACAAGCGTATTGGCGTGATGGTTGAGTTTGAAGGCGCAGACGATCAGGTGGGGCGTGATGTCGCTATGCACATCGCTGCCATGAAACCTGTTGCGCTTTCTGCAGAAGCGGTGCCGGCAGAGTTGATCGAAAGAGAGCGTTCTGTTGCCTTGCAAAAGGCCAACGAGGATGCGGCTAAGGCAGCAGCAGAGGGCAAGAAGCCTCAAGGCGCTGATATTCTTGCCAAGAGGATTGAGGGCTCTGTCCAGAAGTATCTGAAAGAGGTTTCTCTTTTGAACCAGCCCTTTGTCAGGAATGACAAACAGTCGGTTGGACAGATGCTCAAGGAGGCGGGCGCAACTGTCAAGTCGTTTACGATGTTTGTGGTTGGCGAGGGCCTTGAAAAGAAAGAAGACAATTTTGCTGCTGAAGTTGCTGCCCAGGTGGCAGCAGCCAAGCAAGCCTGATTGGACTGGAACTGAAACGGGCCTGAGGGCCCGTTTTTTGCAGTTTTGGCGGTTGTTGCAGGATAGGCGTTTCATTATTTTTTTTCGATAAGGGATCGAGATGGCGGCTACACCCATATACAAACGAATTCTCCTTAAGCTCTCAGGCGAGGCGCTGATGGGGGCAGACCAGTACGGCATTAATCGCGCAGCGATTGAGCGTATGGTAGAAGATGTTGTCGAAGCCAATAAGCTGGGTGTGGAAATGGCTATTGTGATTGGCGGCGGCAATATTTTCCGGGGAGTAGCGCCTGGCGCGAAAGGAATGGACAGAGCAACAGCTGATTATATGGGTATGCTGGCGACTGTTATGAATTCCCTTGCGCTGAGTGATGCCATGAAGCAGGCTGGTTTAACATCGCGGGTTATGTCGGCTATCGGGATTGATCAGGTTGTTGAGTCTTATGTCCGCCCCAAGGCTTTGCAGTATCTGGAAGAGGGAAAAGTGGTTGTTTTTGCCGCAGGGACGGGTAATCCCTTTTTTACAACGGATACGGCAGCTGCCTTAAGAGGAGCTGAAATGGGTGCGGAAATTGTGTTGAAAGCCACCAAGGTTGACGGTGTTTATACGGCCGATCCCATGCTGAATGCCAATGCCGAGCGTTATCCGACCATTACTTTTGATGAGGCGATTGAAAAGCACCTGGAAGTTATGGATGCGGCTGCTTTTGCATTGTGCCGTGATCAGAAGCTGCCGATCAAAATTTTCTCTATTTTGAAGCAGGGCGCGCTCAAGCGGATTTTGCTTGGGGAAGACGAGGGAACACTTGTTCACATGTAAAATTTTGGCAACAGCAGGAGATTTGGCGTATCAAACCGGGGGATAAAACAGCAATCCATTTTTTCGGGGGAGTGTATGAGTATTACTGATGTGAAAAAGAATGCAGACCAGAAGATGGGCAAATCCATTGACAAACTGAAAACGGATTTGGCCAAGGTTCGTACCGGCCGCGCCCATACGGGAATTCTTGACCATATTCAGGTGGATTATTACGGTACGCCGACGCCGATTAACCAGCTGGCCAATATTTCTTTGCTGGATGCCAGAACTATTTCTGTTCAGCCGTGGGAGAAAAAGCTGGTCAGCGCTATTGAGAAGGCTATCCGGGATTCTGATCTGGGACTGAATCCGTCTTCCCAGGGGGAATTGATTCGGGTGCCGACGCCTGCCCTGACTGAAGAGCGCAGAAAGGAAATGGTCAAGCTGGTCAAGGGGGAAGGCGAGGATGCCAAGGTGGCGGTGCGTGCAGTCAGACGTGAAGCTAATGAAACCGTGAAAAAAATGGTAAAGGATAAAACCTGTTCCGAGGATGACGAGCGCAGGACTCAGGATGAGGTGCAAAAATTGACGGACAGGTATGTTCAGGAAATTGACAAACTGATCAGCGAAAAAGAAAAAGAGGTTATGACAGTCTGAGGGATTGTTTTACCGGTAACATGTCTGAAAAAACGGCTTTTTCTGTTTCACGTTCTCCTGTGGCGCCAAAACATGTGGCTATCATTATGGATGGCAATGGCCGCTGGGCAAAAAAGCGTTTTTTGCCCCGTGTGGCAGGTCATGTCAAAGGGCTGGAAACCGTCAGGAAGATGGTTCAGGCCTGTGTCCGCCGGCAAATTGCGTTTCTGACGGTTTTTGCTTTTAGCTCTGAAAATTGGAAAAGGCCGGCAGAGGAAGTTACTTTCCTGATGGAGCTTTTTGTGACTTCACTGGAAAAAGAGGTTGCCAGTCTTCATGCGAATAATATCCGGCTGAAAGTGGTTGGCGATTTAAGCAGCCTGAATGAAAAACTGCAGGAAGCAATCCGGTTGGCAGAACAAGAAACAGCTGCCAATGGCGGCCTGACACTGACTGTTTGTGTCAATTATGGAGGGCAGTGGGATATTATGCAGGCTATGGAAAAGCTGGTGAGGGCTTATCCGGGGCAAAGTGTCTTTACGCCTGAGCAGCTCAGTGCCAATTTGTCTATGGCCTATGCGCCGGATCCTGATCTCTTTATCAGGACAGGCGGCGAGCAGCGTATTTCCAATTTTTTATTATGGCAGCTTGCCTATACTGAATTATATTTTACCGATATTTTTTGGCCGGATTTTAATGAGAATGCGCTGGATGCCGCGCTTGCTTCCTTTCGGATGCGGGAAAGGCGATTCGGCCGTATCAGTGAGCAATTGACAACATAACGATGCTGAAAACGCGCATATTGACTGCTTTGTGCCTGGCGATTGTGCTGGCAGCTGTTCTGTTGTCCGGTTCTTATGCCGCCTTTGCTGTTTTAAAAATTGTCTTTTTTGCCGGTGCGGCATGGGAAACTTTTCGCCTTTTTGATAATCGCTACCCTGTTGCCTATTCAATTGCGGCAACTCTTTTTTTTGCGGGTTTTGTTTATCAGGCGGGCGAGCCTCTCTATCTTGGATTGGCTTGTTTTTCGGTAGCTGCATGGCTGGTTTTTCTGGCGCCTTCGCTGGCGTTTGGGATGCCGGCCAGCCACAGCGCAGCTGACCGTTTTTTTCAGCTGCTTTACAGTGTTAGCTTATTTAGCAGTTTCCTCTCTTTTCTTTATTTGTATCGCCGTTCTCTTGTTTTGCTGCTGTCTGTACTGATTTTGGTCAATATTGCTGATATTGGCGCTTATTTTGCCGGGAGGGCTTTGGGAAGGCACAAACTGGCGCCTTCTATTTCACCTGGCAAGACATGGGAAGGCGCAGCGGGCGGTTTGCTCGCTGTTATACTGGCTGCGGTTGCTACGGTTTTTATTGCCGGGCTGGAAAACAGTCTGACTGTCAGAATTTATAAAGCGTATGGCTGGATTGCCCTGCTGGCAGCTGTCGTTTTACTGACCGGAATGAGCATTTTGGGAGATTTGCTTGAATCACGGCTTAAGCGCCGCCGCGGGTTTAAAGACAGCAGTCATCTTTTGCCTGGGCATGGCGGTGTGCTGGACAGGATTGATTCGTTGATTCCGGTTCTGCCGCTGGCAGTGCTGATACATATGTGGACGTGAAAGTAATGTGTGGCAAGAGGCAGCGGATTACGGTTTTAGGGTCAACCGGCTCGATTGGCGTTTCAACGCTGGATGTGGTGTCGCGTCACCCGGATCGCTATGAGGTGTATGCTCTGACAGCCAACAGCCGGATTGACGGTATTTTACTTCAATGCGAGCGTTTTCATCCCGATGTGGCGGTAGTCGGTTCAGCCGGTGCTGCGGGTACTTTGAGTGCGGCCCTGCGGGAAAGAGGGTTAAAAACCGAGGTGGCGTATGGGGAAAAGGCGCTTTGTGACGCTGCTTCCGGCAGCGGGACAGATGCAGTTATGGCGGCGATTGTCGGCGCGGCAGGACTGGCTCCTGCTTTGGCTGCGGTGTGTGCCGGAAAAAAAGTGATGCTGGCCAATAAGGAAGCGCTTGTTATGTCCGGCCAGCTGTTTATGGACGCAGTTTCGGAAAACGGAGCGACGCTTCTTCCTATTGACAGTGAACATAATGCTATTTTCCAGTGTTTGCCACCGGGTTATTACCGCTCCCCCCGGCAATATGGCGTGGAAAAAGTAGTGTTGACAGCATCGGGCGGGCCGTTTTGGGCGCATTCTCTGGATTCACTGGAAAAAGTGACGCCGGAGCAGGCGGTTGCTCATCCCAAATGGGTGATGGGAAGAAAAATTTCTGTTGATTCCGCTACCATGATGAACAAGGGGCTGGAAGTGATTGAGGCACACTGGCTTTTCGGTGTGCCGGCTGACCAGATTGAGGTGGTGATTCATCCGCAAAGTATTATTCATTCTATGGTGTCTTATGTGGATGGTTCCATGATCGCACAGATGGGGTATCCGGATATGCGCATACCGATTGCCCATGCACTGGCTTATCCGGATCGGGCTGCATCGGGTGTCGGCGCGCTGGATTTGACCCAGGTCGGTTCGCTTTGTTTTGAAAAGCCGGATGATATCCGCTTTCCCTGTTTGAAACTGGCTTATGATGCGCTTAAAGCCGGCAGTGCCGCGCCGGCGGTGTTAAATGCGGCCAATGAGGTCGCTGTTCAGGCTTTTCTGGAACGGCGCATCGGTTTTCAGAAAATTGGCGATGTTGTTGCCAGGGTGCTGGATGGGATACCGGTAAAACAATCTGTATCAGCGCTGGAAAGCGTGCTGATGTATGACCATGCTGCCAGAGAAATGGCAAATAATCTGGTGTTGTCATGATATTTTTGCAAACCATACTGGCTTTTCTGCTGGCGCTTTCTGCTCTGATTGTTGCACATGAGCTGGGACATTATTGGGTAGCCAGGCTGTGCAATGTCAAGGTGCTGCGTTTTTCACTGGGGATGGGCAAGATCCTGTTTAGCCGGAAATTTGGCCCTGACCGGACGGAATGGGCCTTGTCTGCTTTGCCTATGGGGGGATATGTCAAGCTGCTGGATGCCAGAACGGATGATCTCAGCACGCTGACGCCGGAAGAGCGCAAGCGGGAGTTTACGGGAAAAAACGTCTGGTGCCGTGTGGCTATTGTTGTGGCTGGCCCGCTGGCCAATTTTTTGCTCGCGATTGTACTGCTGGCAGGTTTGTATATGTATGGTGTGCCGGAGCCTTTGGCCAGGCTTCGCGCTGTGCCGGAGAATACGGTTGCCTGGGAGGCCGGTTTGCGCGGCGGTGAGCGGATTGCCAGTATCAATGGATTGCCTGTTTCCGGCTGGCAGGATTTTCGGCTCAAGCTGGTTGATGCTCTGATGGAGAATCAGCCGGTCAGGATAACTGTGGAACCGGAAAATGTGAAGCCAGGTGATAAAGAGGCATTAAAGACGGTGGTTTTGCCTTTCAGGCAGCAATATATCGGGGAACTGGATGCCGGGTTCACAGATCGGATGGGGCTTGCTTTAAGGCGGCTGCCGGCTGTTATTGGAACAGTGGTGCCAAATGGGGTTGCCGAAAAAGCCGGTTTGCGGGAAGCGGATCGGGTGGTTCGGATCAATGGCGAGCCGGTTGAGGATGGACTGGCTTTTCTCCAGAAGGTGAGGCAGTCTCCCGGCAAGCCGCTTTTCTTAAATGTTATGCGCGGTGATTTGCCCGTTGAAATAACGGTTGCGCCTGAAAGCCGTGAGGAAGAGGAGGGAACAGCTGCCGGCTTTATACAGGCGGAGATACCGGTGATGCCGGAAATGGTGGATGTGCGCTACGGTTTTCTGACAGCTCTGGGAAAGGGAATTACGAAAGCCTGGGATACTTCTGCACTGACGCTGAAAATGGTGGGGAAAATGTTTACCGGGCAGGTTTCAGTCAGGAATGTTACCGGTCCTGTTACGATTGCCAATTATGCGGGCAAGACTGCCAGGGCAGGTCTGATCCGCTATCTTTATTTTATTGCTTTTATCAGTATCAGTATTGGCATGATGAATTTGCTGCCTATTCCTGTTCTGGATGGGGGGCTTTTGCTGTATTATGCTGTGGAAGCAATCAGCGGGCGGCCGATTCCCGATCAGGCGGGTGAAATGGCGCAGCGTGTTGGTCTTGCCTTGCTGGTGGTTTTGTTTTCGCTTGCCATTTTTAATGATGTGACGCGATTGTTTGGATAGCCGGGCAGCGTATGCAGGCGGTTTGCCGACAGGCTCAGAAAGGCGTCGTTTGGTTTTCATGAAATTGTTTTCTTTTTCCTTTTTTCGTTTGCCGTTTCGTGCGGCTTTTCTTTCGCTGGCCCTTCTTTTTCTGGTTTGTGGCAGGGCGATGGCTGTTGAGCCGTTTGTTGTCAGGGATATTCGTGTAGAGGGGATACAGCGTACCGAAGCAGGGACAGTTTTCAATTATCTGCCTGTGCGGGTTGGCGATACTTTTACGGAGGAAAAAGCAACAACGGCTATCAGGACGCTTTATGCGACCGGTTTTTTCAAGGATGTTCGCATTGATGCCGAAGGGGATGTGCTGGTTGTCATTGTGGAGGAGCGGCCGGCTATTGCCAGCGTGGCATTTACCGGTATGAAGGAGTTTGACAAGGATGCCATTACCAAGGGCTTAAAGGATATCGGGCTGGGGGAAGCGCGGATTTATGACAGGGCGCTGATAGAACGTGCCGAGCAGGAACTCAAGCGCCAGTATCTGTCGCACGGCTATTATTCGGTGCAGATATCAACGACGATCACGCCGGTTGAGAGAAACCGGGTTGCCGTCAATTTTATTGTGGATGAGGGGCATATTGCCAAGATTCGCCAGATCAAGATTGTAGGCGCAAAGGTATATTCGGAAAGCAAGCTGCGCGAATATATGGATTTGACCACGCCTGGCTGGCTGACCTGGTACACCAGGAAAGACCAGTATTCCAAGGAAAAGCTGGCGGCAGATATTGAAAAGCTCAAGTCGTTCTATCAGAACGAAGGCTATATTGAGATGCAGGTGGAATCGACGCAGGTTTCCATTACTTCTGACAAGAAGGATATTTATATTACGTTGAATATCAGGGAAGGGGAAAAATACACGGTATCCGATATTGACCTTGAGGGGGAATTGTTTGGCCGTGATGAGGAAATTTATGCCCTGATCCAGCTTGAAAAAGGCAAGACTTATTCCGGGGAGCGCCTGACCAACAGCACCAAGGCGATTTCTGATTATCTGGGCAATTTTGGCTATGCCTTTGCCAATGTCAATCCGCAGCCGGATATTGACCGGGAAAAGAAGGAGGTGGCTTTTACTTTCTTTATTGATCCAGGCAAGCGCGTGTATGTGCGCCAGATCAATATCGGCGGGAATGCCCGAACCCGCGACGAGGTGATTCGCCGGGAATTCCGCCAGATGGAGGCCTCGTGGTATGAAGGGGAGAAGGTCAAGATTTCCCGCGACAGGGTGGACAGGCTGGGTTATTTCAGCGAGGTGACTATTGAAACGCCGGAAGTGCCCGGTACGACAGATCAGGTTGATGTGAATCTGAAGGTGCTGGAGAAGCCAACCGGCAACCTGATGGTTGGTGCCGGTTTTTCGCAAAGTGACAAGCTGATGCTGACCACTGCCATTGAGCAGGAAAACTTTGCCGGTACGGGTAATACGGTTGGCCTGGAGGTGAATACCAGCCACCGCTACAAGACGATTGCGGTTTCCCAGACGATGCCCTATTTTACGGATGACGGCGTCAGCCGCCGCTATGAGGTGTTTTACCGTACGATGCGCCCGCCTTCAATCAATGAGAGCGACTGGAAGGTGGAAACGCTTGGCGCCAATGTCCGCTTTGGTATTCCCTTTACGGAGATAGACCGGATTTTCCTGGGCGCAGGCGTGGAGCATAACAAGATTGAGGTCGGCTGGGACAGCCCGGTTCAATATATTGAGTTTGTCAAGGATAACGGCGGCGAAGAGGACGGATCTGCTACAGCTTACGGTATTCCCCTTACGGCAGGCTGGACAAGGGACAGCCGGGACAGCTCACTGGTACCGACAAAAGGACGGATGCAGAAAGCCAACTTCGAGCTTTCTGTGCTGGGCGATATGCGGTATTACCGGGCGTCATACCAGCATCAGTATTACTGGCCGCTGGGAACGGGAGGCACTTTTGCGCTGAACGGGCAGATTGATTACGGCGAAGGTCTGGGCGGGGAAAAGTATCCGGTATTCAAGAACTTTTATGCCGGCGGTATCGGGACAGTCAGAGGGTATGAAAGTTCTTCACTTGGCCGCTACCAGGTGAATCCCTATTATGGTGATCGTGAATATATTGGTGGTTCCAAGCGGGTGATTGCCAATGCCGAGCTTGGTTTCCCTTTCCCGGGGATGGGCTATGACCGGACGTTGCGCTGGTTCCTGTTTACTGATGCCGGTAATGTTTTTGAAGAGGATCAGAGTATCAAATTTGACGAGATACGCTATTCGGCCGGTTTCGGTATTACCTGGGTTTCCCCGATGGGACCGTTGAAATTGAGTATGGGTTTCCCGTTAAATGCCAAGGATGATGATGAAATAGAAAATTTCCAGTTTACGCTGGGTACTGGCTTCTAGGAATCGGGTAGCGTAATATAGAACCTGTTGTTTGATTTTTTGGAGATAAACGTGAGCATGTTCACAAAATCATTTCTGGATATGAAGAAACTGGGAGCACTGATTCTTTGTCTTGGCGCTTTTGCTGCCGCACAGGCGCAGGAACTGAAGATCGGCTTTGTCAACAGCGAACGCATTATGCGTGATTCTGCTCCTGCCAAATCCGCTACGGCCAAGCTGGAAGCCGAGTTTTCCAAACGTGAAAAAGAGCTGCGCGATATGCAGACCCGTTTGAAAGGGATGAGTGACAAGCTGGAGAAAGATATGCCGGTTCTGGCTGAATCTGACAGGATTAAACGTCAGCGGGAAGTGGCTGATTACGGCCAGGAATTCCAGAGCAAGAACCGCCGTTACCGCGAGGATTTGATGCAGCGCCGCAATGAGGAATTTTCCGCTGTTCTGGAGCGGATTAACAAGGTTATCAATAATATTGCGCAAACTGAAAAATATGACCTGATTGTGCAGGATGCGGTTTATTTCAGCCCGAAGGTGGATATTACCGAAAAAGTGCTGCGCGCACTGGGCGGTAAATAATTATTTCCTGTTCGAGAAGCAGAATGGATATTCGGCTTGGAGAACTGCTTGAGCGTTTTGGAGGGGAGCTGCGTGGAGACCCGGAAACGGCCGTTTCCGGATTTGCTCCCCTTGATCTGGCGGATGCTTCGCATATTACTTTTCTTACCAATCCGCGTTTGCGGCATGAGGCCAATATTTCCCGTGCGGCAGCGCTGATATTGACGCCGGCAGATAATGAGCGGGTGCCGGATTATGCCGGTGCGCGTATTCTGACCGGCAACCCTTATGCGTATTTTGCCTATGCCGCCCAGTTTTTCCAGCAATTGCAGGCAGCGCCCCATGTGCCGGGCATACATGAAAGCGCCTGTGTTGATCCTTTGGCAAAAATAGCGGACAGCGCAAGGATCGGCCCTTTTGTGACTGTGGAAGCAGATGCAGAGGTTGGGGAAAACTGTGTGATAGAGGCCGGTTGTTTTATCGGCAAGGGAGCACAAATCGGAGAGGGCACGCATTTTGCTCCACGTGTGGTTTTTCACGCGCATTGTGTGATTGGAAAACGGTGCGATATCCGTTCGGGTGCGGTGATTGGCTCAGAAGGGTTCGGGTTTGCCAATGACAAGGGCGTGTGGGTCAAGATTCCGCAAACAGGCAGGGTAGTTATTGGCAATGATGTCCAGATTGGCGCCAATACCACTATCGACCGGGGAGCGCTGGCTGATACGGTGATAGAGGACGGGGTCAAGCTGGATAACCAGATCCAGATTGGCCATAACTGCCGTGTCGGCGCGCATTCTGCCATGGCCGGCTGCGTGGGTGTGGCAGGAAGCGCGATTTTTGGCAGGCATGTCACGATAGGCGGCGCTGCCATGATTGGCGGGCACCTGAAGATTGCGGATGGAACGCATGTTTCTGCTTCCAGCGTGGTGCAGAGTTCTATTGACAAGCCGGGTGCCTATACCGGTTTTTATCCGCTGGAAAAGCATACGGACTGGGAAAGAACGGCAGTTGTGTTGCGCAATCTGACATCAATGCGGAAAAAGGTTCGCGAATTGGAAAAGGCAATAAACGCACTGGCAAAAAAAGAAGAGTGACTATATGGAGCTGAAAGACAAAAAAGTACTGAATATCAACGATATCCGCAAGATATTGCCCCATCGTTATCCTATGTTGCTGGTGGATAAGGTGCTGGACTGGGAAGCAGGGAAGAAAATCACGGCTATCAAGAATGTTTCGGCCAATGAGGAGTTTTTTAACGGTCATTTCCCGCATTATCCGGTAATGCCGGGTGTGCTGATTATTGAGGCATTGGCACAGACAGCGGCTATTTTTGCTTTTATGTCGGCAGGTGCCAAGCTGGCGGATGATGCTATTGTCTATTTTGCGACAATTGACAAGGCGCGTTTCAAGCGGCCGGTTGAGCCGGGCGACCAGTTGGTCATGGAGGCCGAGCTTATCCGCAATATGCGTGGTATGTGGAAATTCAAAACAGTGGGCATGGTGGAAGGCCAGGTTGCTGTTGAGGCGGAAGTGATGTGTGCCATTCGTGGTTCGACGGAGAAGCAATGAGTCATATCCACCCTACGGCAATTATTGATCCCAGGGCGGAAATAGACAGCACGGCGCAGATTGACGCTTATGCTGTTATCGGGCCGCATGTCAACATTGGCGCAGGCACCCGTATTGGGCCGCATGTGGTAGTTGAAGGGCGCACAACGATTGGCAGGGATAACAATATTTTTCAGTTTGCTTCCATTGGCGGTGTCCCGCAGGACAAGAAATATGGCGGTGAACCGACAGAGCTGGTGATTGGCGACCGCAATACTATTCGCGAGTATTGTACTTTGAATCTGGGAACAGTTCAGGATGCCGGTGTGACGCGGGTTGGCAATGACAACTGGATTATGGCTTATGTGCATATTGCCCACGATTGCCAGATTGGCAGCAATACGATTTTTGCCAATGCAACCCAGCTTGCAGGGCATGTCCATATTGGCGACTGGGTTATTTTGGGCGGGATGACGACGATTCACCAGTTTTGCAAGGTAGGCGCTCATGCCATGACGGGGGCGGCGACGCGGCTCTCGCAGGATATTCCGCCTTATGTGCTGGTGGCAGGGACGCCTCCTGCGGCATACGGAATTAATATAGAGGGCCTAAGGCGCCGGGGATTTACACCTGAGCAGATTGCGGCAATCCGGCAGTCTTACAAGCTGCTTTACAAATCGGGATTGTCGCTGGAGGAAGCCAAGACGGCTTTGGCAGAGGCAGAAACCGGGCCTGCTGAACCGGCAGAATGTATCCGCACGATGCGCTTGTTCCTGGATACGGCCAAGCGCGGTATTATTCGTTAATTTGTCTGTTGTGACAACTATGCCTGCCTGTTTTTCTCTGAATGTTGTTGTTCTTTTCGGGAGTGCGGCGGCATGAAGCCGGTTGCCATGGCAGCCGGAGAGGTATCAGGCGATATTCTGGGCGGGGATCTCCTTTCGGCTTTGCGTCCGCGTTTGCCGGATACGCTGATTCATGGCATTGGCGGACAGAAGATGGCGCAGTATGGCTTTGTCAGCCACTGGCCGATGGAAAAGCTGTCGGTAAACGGTTTTTTTGAGGTATTTGCCCATTTCCGCGAAATAAAGGGGATCAGGGATACACTGCATGATCGCCTGATTGCTGAAAGACCGGGTGTTTTTGTTGGTATTGATGCGCCGGAGTTTAATCTTGGCCTGGAAGTGCAGCTGAAAAAAGCAGGCATTCCTACGGTGCATGTTGTCGGGCCTTCTGTATGGGCCTGGAGAAAGGGACGCATTCGCACTATTGCCAGGGCGGTTTCCCGGATTTTAGTGCTTTTCCCGTTTGAGACAGCCATTTATGAGCGTGCCGGTATTCCGGTTACTTATGTGGGCCACCCTATGGCAAGAGGGATTCCCATGGAGCCGGATATGGCAGGTGCGCGTGCCGGTCTGGGGCTGGATGCAAACCGGCCGGTTGTTGCCATTATGCCGGGAAGCCGGATGTCGGAACTCAAATATAACGGCGATGCGTTTATTGGTGCGGCCCGGTTGCTGGCGAAGCGCGATGCTTCCATTCAGTTTGTTGTGCCTATGGCAGGGGAGAAACAGCAGCAGTATTTTTCCCGGAAGCTTGCAGAGGCAAACATGGAAGATGTGCCTTTGCAGATTGTGGCAGGCCGTTCACATCGTGTGATTGAGGCGGCGGATGTGGTGTTGGCAGCTTCCGGTACGGCTACTTTGGAAGTCGCCTTGTACAAGAAACCGATGGTTATCGGGTACAGGCTGATGTGGGCGACATGGGAGATTGCCAAACGGGTTGTTACCCCGCCGGTGGGGTTGCCCAATATTCTGGCAGGGGAGATGATCGTGCCGGAATTTTATCAGTACGATGCTACCCCTGAAAATCTGGCGGAAGCTGTCTGGAATCAGTTGCATGACGAAGCATTGAAGAGGAAGCTGTATGAACGTTTCAGCCTGATGCATGAATTGTTGTTAAAAGATACGGCTGCCTTGAGCGCCCAGGCTGTGCTGGATGTCATGGACAGGAAACAGGGAAATGTCTGATCAGGCGGCTTTTTCTTTTTATGGCACAGACGAGCTGGTTTGCGGTGTTGATGAGGCTGGGCGGGGCCCGCTGGCAGGCCCGGTTTTTGCTGCTGCGGTAATTCTGGATCCGGCATACCGGATTGAAGGGTTGCGTGATTCCAAAAAACTTTCGGATACCCGGCGGCGGCATTTTGCGGCAGAAATCCGGGAAAAGGCGGCAGCCTGGTCTGTTGCGGCGTGTTCTGTTGCGGAAATTGACGAATTGAATATTCTCCAGGCTACCATGCTGGCGATGAAGCGGGCTGTTGAGATGCTTTCTCTTAAGCCTTCACGCGTTCTGGTTGATGGCAACCGCTGTCCTGCACTTGCCGTTCCGGTTGAAGCCATTGTTAAAGGAGACGACAAGATAGCCGCTATCTCGGCAGCTTCTATTTTGGCAAAAACTGCCAGGGATGATGTGCTTTTGCAATTGCACGAGCAATATCCCCAGTATGGATTTGACCGGCACAAGGGCTATCCGACGGCGCTGCATTTGGCAAGGCTGCGGCAGTATGGGGTATCTCCGGCACACCGTATTTCTTATGCGCCGGTTCGCGCTTTGCTTGGTGGCGTTTTGCCGGGAAAGGTAACGTGAGGCAGATTGTTTCCGGAAATAACCCGCTTTACCGGGAAATACGGCAGCTGGCCGGAAGTGCCCGCGCCCGGCGAAAAGCAAACCGGACCATATTGGACGGGATTCATTTATGCCAGTCTTATTTGCTGCATATCGGCAGTCCGATTTTTTGCGTTGTCAACGAATTATCACAGTCTTTGCCGGAAATTGCAGAGATTATAGCGGCCTGCCTTGACAGGCGGGTTTCCTGCCTTTTGCTTCAGCATGCCTTGTATAAGGAGATCAGCCAGGTTGAGGAGGGGGCCGGTATTTGCTTTATTATTGAGCCGCCTGTTTGTCCGCTGCCGGAAAATCTGGTTCAAACGGTTGTTTTGCTGGACAGAGTCCAGGATCCAGGCAATCTGGGTTCAATTCTGCGCAGCGCCTCGGCAGCAGGTATTCAGGATGTTTTTTGCAGCGCAGGCACAGCTTCAGCATGGTCGCCGCGGGTTTTGCGCGCCGGGATGGGCGCGCATTTTATGGTACGGATTTACGAAGATGTTGATCTGGAAAAGCTGGCCGGACAATCTGCCCTACCGCTTGTTGCTACGCTTCCTGATGCCGGGCAGGCTATTTATGATGTGGATCTGAAGCAACCGGTTGCCTGGCTTTTCGGGCATGAAGGGCAGGGTATTTCAAACAGTTTGCAGGCTAAATCGCACATTAAGCTGTGTGTGCCGCATGCCGGAAAGCAGGATTCGCTGAATGTGGCTGCCTGCGCGGCTATTTGTTTTTTTGAGCAGCTGCGCCAGGCCAGGGCTGGCAGATTGGGGCAAAAAGCGTAAATGAAGGGGGACAAGCATGAAACTTGATTTTTTGCAGCCGGAGGGGGGTGGCCGGGATTTGCGCCGCCTGAATTGGCCTGCCTGCCTGAAGGTGCTGGTTTTGGCACCGCATCCGGATGATTTTGATGCGATTGGCGTTACGATGAAGTATTTGCAGGAATCGGGACATGATGTTCATGTAGCGGTTTCTGTAACGGGCAGCGGCATAGATGAGGAATTCGGTGCGGGTATGTCGCTGAAAGACAGGCAGGATTGCCGCATGAGGGAACAACAAAGCAGCCTGCGTTTTTTCGGTTTGCCAGAGAATCGCCTGCGTTTTTTGCGTTTGAATAATGAGGCGGATGATCAGCTGGCGGAGGATGAGGAAAACAGGCAGGCGCTGGCTGCCGTTGTGAATGAAATCCGCCCTGACCTGTTGTTTGCTCCGCACGGGAATGATACCAACCGGGCGCACAGGGCCATGTATGCGCTTGCCTGCCGTATTGCACAGGATGCTGATTGGCCTGTTGCTCTGTTATTGAACAGGGATGCCAAGACTGTGGATATGAGGACAGATTTTTATCTGGACTTTGATGAAGATATGGCGAAATGGAAAGGCCGGTTGCTGCGTTTTCATGATTCACAGCAGCAACGCAACCTGAAGGTAAGAGGATACGGCTTTGACGAACGGGTACTTCGTTTGAACCGGGCTATTGCCCAGGAGCTGCAAACAGGACTGCCTTATGCAGCAGCTTACGAGGTGCGTTTTTTTGCCTGACCTGGTCGGGGGTATTTAACGTGCATTCTTGAGGGAATCCAGCTCGTGAATGATGGTAGAGGCAATTTCCTCGATGGATTTGTTGGTGGATGAGAGCCAGAGGATGCCTTCGTTTTCCATAATATTTTCGGCAGCGCTGACTTCATAGCGGCAATTTTCCAGCGAAGCGTACTGGCTGCCTGGCCGGCGCGCGTTTCGGATTTGTGAGAGCCGAACCGGGTTGATGCTCAGGCCGAAGAGCTTGTTTTTGAACTGGAACAGGACAGACGGCAGACGGCCCCGCTCGAAGTCTTCGGGAATAAGCGGGTAGTTGGCGACTTTCAGGCCGTACTGGATAGCCAGAAAAAGGCTGGTTGGCGTTTTTCCGCTGCGGGAAACGCCAAGCAGGATCAGATCTGCCGCTTTCAGGTTGCTGTGGGATTGGCCGTCGTCATGGGCGATGGTGAAGTGGATGGCTTCTATACGGTCTTCGTATTCATCACTGCCGGTATTTTGATGATTCAGGCCAATTTCTTTTTTGGCAGATGTGCCCAGCTCGTTGGTGAGCTGGGCAAGGAAGGGCTGCATAACATTCAGATGCAGGGCGTCTGCTTCGTGAAGGATGGATAACAGTTCAGGCTTGACCAATGTGGAAAATACAATCGGCCTTTCGGCGCTCTGGCTTCGGCTGCGCTGAATGCGGTCGGTTGCTTCCCGGGTTTTTTCAGGGGTATCGACAAAAGGAATGCGGATTTTCTGAAAAGGCAGATCAAACTGGCTTAAGACCGAGCGGGCCAGCGCTTCGGCTGTAAGGCCAGTGCTGTCTGAAACAATATAAACCGAACGCATGGAGGAAGGGCTGTTTTCTGTCATGACGGCAAGCAGTTAGGTTAATCGGATACGGCGGACAGGCCGCTTTTTGTCATTTTAAAACAGGAAAAGTAAATTGTGAGGTTTATTTTCCGGCAAAGCAGACAGGGAAAATGCCAGACAGAGAAGTTAATTTTCCGAATGGTTTTATAGTAAAATAATACTTTAAGAAAACAACGATTTTTATAGTCGTTTTTCATTTTAGGAGACCGTTATGACGGATGCAGTAAAGTCCATCCACGCAAGTGATGCCTATGTTATTCCTTTTACTGAATTGCGAATGACAGATGTGCCTTCCGTAGGCGGAAAAAACGCCTCGCTGGGGGAAATGATCAGTCAGCTGCAAAGTAAGGGGGTTCGTGTTCCCGGTGGTTTTGCCACCACATCGCAGGCATACCGCGATTTTCTTTCATACAGCGCGAATGGTGGGGAGACTTTGGCAAAACGGATTGAAAGTTTTCTGGCCAAAACCGATGTCCACGATGTACGCCAGCTGGCTGAAGCCGGCGCAATGATCCGCCAGTGGATTGTTGAAACGCCGCTTCAGCCCCGCCTGGAAAAAGAAATACTGGATGCCTATGAAAAACTGTTAAGCATTTCGCCTAACGGCATGTCGGTTGCTGTGCGTTCTTCTGCCACAGCCGAGGATTTGCAGGACGCTTCTTTTGCAGGCCAGCAGGAAACTTACCTGAATATTTCCGGCAAGGAAAATCTGCTTTTGGCTGTCAAGCAGGTTTTTGCCTCGCTGTACAATGACCGTGCTATTTCCTATCGCGAGCAAAGGGGGTTCAGGCATGAGGAAGTGGCGCTTTCTGTCGGCGTCCAGCAAATGGTGCGTTCTGATATTGGCGCGTCCGGCGTCATGTTTACGATTGACACTGAGTCGGGCTTTAAGGATGTGGTTTTCATTACTTCCAGCTATGGGCTGGGGGAAACCGTTGTGCAGGGTGCGGTTAATCCGGATGAGTTTTATGTTCACAAGCCCATGCTGGAAAAAGGCAATATGGCTATTGTTCGCAGAAGCCTGGGTTCCAAGCTGATCCAGATGGTTTTTGCAAAGAACCCGGACAGCAAGCATTCTGTTGAAACAGTTCCGGTGCCGGTGGAAATGCAGCACCGCTATTCCATCAGCGATGCGGATGTGATGGAATTGGCCAAATTTGCCATGATTATTGAAAAGCATTATGGCCGTCCCATGGATATTGAATGGGGTAAAAATGGCGATGACGGCAAGCTTTATATTCTTCAGGCACGTCCTGAAACGGTCAAGTCGCAGCAAAAAAACAATGACGAAGTGCAGGTTTACCGCCTGAAGGAACAGGGGAAAATTCTGGCTTCCGGCCGGGCCATCGGGCAAAAAATCGGTATTGGCCCGGTCAAGATCATTAATGATCCGTCTGAAATGCACCGTGTGGAACCGGGAGATATCCTCGTGGCAGATATGACAGATCCCAACTGGGAACCGGTGATGAAAAAAGCAGCTGCGATTGTCACCAACCGGGGCGGGAGGACTTGCCACGCAGCCATTGTTGCTCGCGAGATTGGCGTACCTGCTGTGGTTGGTTGTGCAGATGCGACCAAAATTCTCAAGGACGGCATGAAAGTGACGGTTTCCTGTTCAGAAGGGGATGAAGGGCATATTTACGAGGGTGTGCTGGCTGTAGAGGAAAGCAGCGTTGTTTATAACAATCTGAAGCCGCTGCCTATCAAGATGACCATGATTATCGGCAATCCGAGCCTGGCCTTTGAGCATCAGGCTATTCCCAATGATGGTGTCGGGCTGGCACGTCTGGAATTTATTGTCAATGAAATCGGCATTCACCCGCAGGCTGTACTGGCTTATCCCAATGTGGATGCAGAATTGAAGCAGGGGATTGAATCGGTTATTCACGGCCATGCTTCTCCGAGGGATTACTATATTGACAAGCTTTCCGAGGGGATTGCTACCATTGCTGCCGCATTCTGGCCGAAACCGGTCATTGTCCGGATGTCTGACTTCAAAACGAATGAGTACCGTTCGTTGATGGGCGGTTCGCGTTATGAACCGGATGAGGAAAACCCGATGCTTGGGTTCCGCGGTGCAGCCCGTTATATTTCCAAGGAATTTGCCGAAGCATTCAAGATGGAATGCGAAGCGCTCAAACGCGTCAGGAATGATATGGGGCTGACGAATGTGGAAATTATGGTGCCGTTTATCCGTACGTTAAAGCAGGCGCACAATGTGATTGATCTGCTTGCCGCTAACGGCCTGGCACGCGGAGAAAACGGACTGCGCATCATTATGATGTGCGAGGTACCCTCCAATGCGATTCTGGCGGATGAGTTCCTGAACCTCTTTGACGGTTTCTCCATCGGTTCCAATGATATGACCCAGCTGACGCTTGGTCTGGACAGGGATTCCGGTATTGATTTGCTGGCCAAGGATTTTGACGAGCGTGATCCGGCGGTTCAGGCTATGGTTTCCAGGGCTATCAAGGCTTGCAACAAGCAGGGGAAATATGTCGGGATTTGCGGTCAGGGACCGTCAGACCATCCGGATTTTGCCCATTGGCTGATCAAGGAAGGCATTGGTTCGCTTTCTCTGAATCCGGATTCTGTTTTGTCCACCTGGGAGACGCTTGCCAAAGAGCTGTAACGGCCTGCCTGTTATTAGGTCTGCAAACCTTTCCTGGAGCTGGTCTTCAGGAAAGGTTTTGTCTTATTGAGTGGCTGTTAATGGCATTTTTTGTTGCTGCGTAACGGGACGGATCGGGATGACTGACTGGGTTTTATGGCTGGTAGCGGCCGGACTGCTGGTTGCTGTGGAGATTTTTAGCGGTACTTTTTATCTGCTGATGTTTGCGCTGGGTTGTGCCGCAGGCGGTTTGATTGCGCTGGCGGGCTGGGGATTGGCCTTTCAGTTTGCAGGAGCAGGCATCACTGGTACGGTAGCGACGCTTTTACTGGCGAAAAGCCGGTTTGGCATGAAAAAGCCTCTTTCTTCTGCCCATGATCCCGGTGTTAATCTGGATATCGGGAATGTGCTGGCTGTGCATGAATGGCAAACCGGCTTTGACGGTGCCAGATATGCCCGTGTGTCTTACCGTGGGGCAATGTGGGATGTTGCGCCTGGAGAGAAAGCACAGGTGCGCCCCGGCCGGTTTGTTATACGGGAAATTCGCTCCAATTGCCTGATTGTCGAGAATGCACCGGAATAGATTTTCGGGACTGAAATTGTCAGGCCGGTAATCTGAAAGAGAAAGTATTGACCTATGGAATTTTCTTACGCTGCCATTGTTATTTTTATCCTTGCTCTTGTTTTTGCCGCCAAATCAGTTAATGTGGTTCCACAGCAAAATGCCTGGGTTGTTGAGCGTTTTGGCAAATACCACGCAACGCTTTCACCAGGCCTGAATATTGTTATTCCCATTATTGACCGGGTAGCCTACAAGCATAGCCTGAAAGAAATTCCGATGGATGTGCCGCCCCAGATTTGTATTACCAAAGATAATACCCAGTTGCAGGTTGACGGCGTGCTTTATTTTCAGGTAACAGATGCCAAGGTGGCTTCGTATGGTTCATCCAATTATATTGCGGCGATTACCCAGCTTGCCCAGACAACGCTGCGTTCTGTGATTGGACGGATGGAGCTGGACAAGACTTTTGAGGAGCGGGATCAGATTAATACCAATGTTGTCGGCGTGGTGGATGAATCGGCGCAAAACTGGGGTGTCAAGGTATTGCGTTATGAAATCAAGGATTTAACGCCGCCATCGGAGATTTTGCGCGCCATGCAGGCGCAGATTACGGCCGAGCGGGAAAAACGGGCGGTGATTGCAACATCTGAAGGAAAAAAACAGGAGCAGATTAATCTGGCAACCGGTTTGCGCGAGGCCGAGATTGCCCGGTCGGAAGGGGAAAAGCAGGCAGCCATTAACCGGGCGCAAGGGGAGGCGGCAGCGATTATTGCGATTGCTGATGCCAATGCAGAAGCCCTGCGCAAGGTGGGGCAGGCTATTTCCGAACAGGGCGGCAGCGATGCGGTTAATCTGAAAGTGGCTGAACAATATGTTTCTGCCTTTTCCGAGCTGGCAAAGACCGGCAATTCCCTGATTATTCCGGCCAATTTGAGCGATATGGGCGGCCTGATTGCTTCAGCTATGCAGGTGATTCAGGCCAAAAAGCCGGATGGGCGTTAGAAAGGCGGCACAGGAAAACCGGGAAAAGCACGGTAATGGCAGGCAACAAAAAGGAATGCCTGAAGGAATAAACGGCGCTGGTATGAAACGAAACGCCGTTTATTTTCTTTCTTGCATATATTTCCTGCCTTTTAGGCAGTTTTAGAGGCAATTTTTAGCGGTGAAAATCAGCCGATAGAGGTAACCAGCTTTCTGCCGACTTTTTCTTCTACAGCTGTTACTTTGCTTTCCATGCGCGACTGGTTGTTGCCGGGTTTGGAATCCACACGCATCGTCATGGAAATGCGGTCGCAATCTTTGGCCAGTTCATTGTGGCACTGGGTTGCCACCGCCAGTACCTGTTCCAGCTCGCCTTCAATGACGGTGCTCATTGGAGACAGGCGGTATTTCAGTCCGCTTCTGTCGATGATATCCAGAACCCTGGCAACGTACGGGCTCATGCTGCCAATAATGTTATTTGGAAAAATCGTGACTTCCATCAGTACCATAAGATATTCCTTCCTGTAAGGATGGGTTGAAAGAGAAAGGGAGCTTTGCTTTATCCCTGTATAACCATGCCGGCTTTGCCCGGCCTGACGATTTTTTCCCCTATGGAATCAATCATGCAGGCAGTAGGGGTTTCGCCGGTACAATGGCACGGAACAAGAAATTCCGGCGACCAGTTTTTTAAAGTATCGAATGTATAGTTAAGGCGGTTGTCATCCGCATTAACCAGGTGCATGCCGCCGATGATGCCGCGGACGGTGTTTTTGCCGGATATCTGGCGGATGTAGCCTACGGTATTGACCAGTCCGGCATGGCAGCAGCCCAGCAGGATAACCAGGCCTTTTTTTGTTTCAAACCACATGGACTGGTCGTCTTCAATCAGGTCATCTTTTTGGGCAGTGCTGTCAAGATAAAAGGGGCCGCCGGTATCTTCAACAGGGGAAAGCCGGGGTACCGGGCCGGTTATGCCTACTCCGGGCATCAGGTAAACCGGATCGCGCAATTCATGGATGCGGCCGGGCGGCAAGGCGGCCAGCGCCTGTCTGGAGCGCTGCGGGATGCCGATGGCACGGGGATCGGTTCCGGGCTTGCAGCTCCAGCGGTCCACTGACCAGTTGCAGGCAAGGTAAATTGGCGCGTGGTCGTTTACGGCGAGGACTTCGGGCAGTGTGCCAGTGTGGTCATAATGGCCGTGGCTTAAAACGAGCGTATCGGCTTGCGCCAGGTTGATGCCGAGCCGGCTGGCATTGGTCTGCAATGCCCCAAGCTGGCCTGTATCGAAAAGGATGCGCCGGTCGCCGACCTGGATCCAGACGGAGAAACCGTGTTCTTTTTCAAGCCCGTCCGGTGCGTTGTTATCGACAAGCAGGGTGATACTGAGCGGGGCGCACACCATATTTTTCTCCTGTTGGCCGTAAAGTAAAAATAGTAACAGATAAATATGGCAGGCGTCAGCGGATTACCGGTACGGCGGTTTTTCTCTTATTTTTTGTTGTCTGATATTTCCCTGCAATTTTCCATGAGATCGCCTGTTCCTTCTTTCCCGACCAGTTTATACAGTCTGTTTTCTGCTCCTTTGTTCCACCAGACCAGCCCGTTTCCGGTATATCTGGCACCGCTTGCGGAAATGGCTGTTTTCAGATGGTGGTTTTTTTCCCTGTAGCGCAGCAGGATGCCGTTGTTACGGTAAATAATGTCAATAGGTTTGCCGCTGTCGCACACATACCGGACGCGGTTTGCTGGCGCATGGGATGCCGGCGTTTTGCGGGATGCGGTTTGCGAGCAGGCGGCCAGAAAAAGGACGAGTATGGCAAACGACAAATGTTTCATTTGGTTTCTTTGCAAGGTTGGTTAGGCAGGTTTTGTATGGCTGTGCCGGTAATGTCGGGATGGATGTGCAGGAGCTGACCAAACTGTTCTGCCAGCAAGGCGGTGTCTCCGGTGGTCAGGGCATGTATGCCGGAGTTGTCTGTTCTACCTGTTTTTTTCAGGCCGTGTTGATCAAGCAGGCGGATAAGCTGTCGGGTTACGGCAACGCCGGTATCAATAATCCGGGTTGAGGGTGCGCCGGCGTCAGCCAGGGTTTTTTCAATGAGTTCTCTTAAAAACGGGTAATGGGTGCAGCCAAGGACAAGGGTATCTGCCCCTTGTTCAATCAGGGGACGAACATAGCGGTTTACCAGCTCTTCTGCATGGGCGGAGCGGCGCTCATTTTTCTCGACAAGTGCCGCCAGACCGGGAGCCGGCTGCATGATAAACCTGACGCCGGTTTGCCTGCTCAGGTTACGGTGCAGGTTATTGAATTTGCGGCTTTTGAGTGTGCGTTCGGTTGCCAGGACGCCGACAATGCGGCTTTGGGTGACTGCGGCAGCTGGCTTTAAGCCCGGTTCAACGCCGACAATAGGGATTGCCGGATATGTTTTTCTCAGCAGGTGGATTGCCGCAGCTGTGGCGGTATTGCAGGCAATGACAAGCGCCTTGCAATGGCACTCAAACAGGAAGCGGGCAATTTCCATTGAGCGCCGGATAACGATTTCTTCGGGTTTTTCGCCGTAAGGCGCAAAACCCGAATCGGCAAAGTAGCGCAAATCTTCGTCAGGAAGCTGTGCCCGGATGTGGCGCAGCACGGATAGCCCGCCAATGCCGGAATCAAAGATACCTATAGGGCGTTCTGTAAGCTCCATGCTGTTTTCGGGAGAAAGGGTTATTTGCTGCTGACCGGAATTTTGCCGTTTTCCAGGCTGACGATATATTCACGCCATTGTTCAGGCCCGGTCTGATGCACGGAAGCGCCGTTGGAATCAACTGCCACTGTTACCGGCATGTCAATAACATCAAATTCATAGATGGCTTCCATGCCAAGATCGTCAAATCCGACAACGCGCGCGGATTTGACAGCCTGGGAAACAAGATAGGCTGCACCGCCTACTGCTATCAGGTAGGCCGAACAGTGTTTTTTGATGGAAGCGATGGCTTGCGGCCCCCGTTCGCCTTTGCCTACCATGGCGATGAGTCCGGTTTTGCCCAGCATGGTCTCGGTAAATTTATCCATGCGGGTGGAGGTTGTCGGACCTGCCGGGCCAACTGCCTCGTTGCGCACCGGGTCAACCGGTCCGACGTAGTAAATGACCCGGTTGGTGAAATCGACAGGCAGTTTCTCGCCTTTTTCCAGCATTTCCTGGATGCGTTTGTGGGCGGCATCCCGGCCGGTGAGCATTTTGCCGTTAAGCAGAAGCGTTTGCCCAGGCCGCCAGGAAGCTACTTCTTCTTTTGTGAGGGTATCCAGGTTGATACGGCGGGATTTTTCCATATCAGGCTGCCATTTCACTTCAGGCCATGCGGAAAGCGGCGGAGGCGTCAGTTTTGCCGGGCCGGAGCCGTCCAGCACAAAATGGGCATGGCGGGTTGCCGCGCAGTTCGGGATGATGGCAACCGGCTTGGAGGCGGCGTGAGAGGGAAAAAGATTGATTTTGACATCCAGCACGGTTGCCAGGCCGCCCAGCCCTTGTGCGCCGATACCCAGCGCATTGATTTTATCGAATAACTCTATTCGCAGTGTTTCCAGCGGGTTTTTTGGGCCGCGCTGTTTCAGCTCGAACATATCAATATCGTCCATTAAGGCTTCTTTGGCCATCAGGACTGCTTTTTCGGCTGTACCGCCGATGCCGATGCCCAGTATGCCCGGAGGGCACCATCCTGCTCCCATGCCGGCCACTTTTTCCAGCACGCAGTCAACGATGGAATCAGACGGGGTCAGCATGATGAGAGCCGCCTTGTTTTCAGAGCCGCCGCCTTTGGCAGCAACGCGGATATCCAGGATGTTGCCAGGCACAACTTCCGTGAAAATAACGGCGGGAGTATTATCCCGCGTATTTTTTCTTTCAAACTGGGGATCGGCTACAACAGAAGCGCGAAGCCGGTTTTCCGGCAGGCAATACGCCTGTCTTACGCCTTCATTGACAGCATCTTCAATGGAACCGGTGAAGCCTTCCCAGCGGATATCCATGCCGATTCTGAGAAAGACGTTGACCATCCCTGTATCCTGGCAGAGCGGCCTGTGGTTTTCGGCGCACATGCGGGAATTCATAAGGATCTGTTCCATGGCGTCCCGCGCAGCCGGGCTTTTTTCCGCTTCGTACGCCCTGGCAAGCTGGCGGATGTAGTCCAGCGGATGGTAGTAGCTGATGTATTGCAGGGAATCGGCAATGGAGGCGATGAGATCGTCTTGGGTAATAGTGGTCATAGTGGTTTATGTTGTATCCGAAATATAACGGGCGAACTGAAGAAAGCCGGAAATGTACCGGTATTTTACTGCCTGTAAAGCAGAGCCGAAGAGGAAAACTGTGTGAGTAAAGCTCCATTTTTGGTTTGTCACAGTATATAAAAAGTTTTTATTGCCTGTCCCGTGAATTGGCAGCATTTTTAGAGGGAGCATATCAGGAATGGATAAAGAAAATAGATTTGCCGGGGACAAAGATTCGATGACGGTTTTGTATAGGAATTTTTTATTTTTGGTTCTTGCCTCAATGGGGCAACAGGCATACTCTTTTCCCCTGTCATGTTTTTACTGATTAATGGCAGGGACTTGCCTTGAAAAAAGAACGCCGGCTGCGGAATGGTTTATATCAACATGGTTTCAGCCCCGTTTTTTTGCTGGCGATATGCTTGTGTTTTGAGACCTGTTTTTTCTGAGGAAAGCAGAGGAAGGGATAGCTGCTGACGGCGTAGAAATGAGTGCTGCGCGATATATTTTGCCCTGTGGAGTGCCGGTTTATGAATACCTCTCCATCTGATTCGGAGGTTTTCCTTTTGGGACGGAAGATCCTGATTGTTTTTCTGGCTTTTCTGAATGCGTTTGTACCGCTTTCCACTGACCTTTATCTTCCGGCGTTGCCCAAAATGGCCGATATTTTTTCGGCATCGGAAAGCACGGCCAAGCTGACGCTGAGTCTGTTCATCTTTTTTTTCGCCTTTTCCATGCTGCTGTGGGGGCCGTTAAGCGATAAGTACGGCAGAAAAGTTATTCTCCGGTTCGGGCTGGCATTCTATGTGGCCGCCAGCCTGGGGTGTACCCTGGCGCCAAGTATGGAAGCGCTGATTGCCGGACGGATTATCCAGGCTATAGGCTGCGGCGCTGTCCAGTCTGTTTCCGCGGCGGTTGTCAAAGATGTTTTCCGGGAAGGGCGTATCCTGGAAAATGTGCTGGTTTGGATACAAACCATGATGATTCTTTGCCCCCTGTTTGCTCCTGTTATGGGGGCGTTTTTGTTGCAGTATATGTCCTGGGAGGGGCTTTTTGTCATCCTGGCCGCAGGCGGGCTGACCGGTTTTGTTCTCAGCTTTTTGCTGAAAGAGACGCTGGCTGCCCGTCTGGAGACTTCGCCACTTCGCTCTTTGGGACGTATCGGCTTTGTTTTGCGAGACAGGGGTTTCCGGTCGCTGTTACTTATCTTTTCCCTTACCATTATGCCTTTTATGGCATTTCTGGCTTCTTCGGCCTTTATTTATGAAAAGATGTTTGGCACGACTTCGCAGGAATACAGTTATTTCTTTGCATTGAATGCCCTTTTTGCCCTTGCCGGGCCCTTGTTTTATTCCCGTTTCCTGCGCAGGCTGTCCCATCTTCCGTTGCTTTGCACCAGTTTTGCCGTTATCTTTTGCTCGGGCTTGCTGCTGTGCCTTTACGGCAGCAGGGGCCCCTGGTTTTTTGCTTTGCTTTTCATCCCGGTCACGTTTGCAGGCAGTGCTACGCGGCCTGTCGGTGCAGTGCTGATGATGAGTCAGCTTGATTCGGATAACGGGACGGTTGTTGCGTTGATGAGCTGTTCGGCGCTTTTTTTGGGCAGTCTTTCCATGCTGATTTGTTCGCTTGGCTGGCATAACCTGGTTTGGGCGGTGGGCAGTATTTGCCTGATCTGCGGCTGCCTTTGCTTTGTGCTATGGCTGTATGCTACCCGCAAACGCATTTACCGCCCCTATAGGAGGGGATAGCAAAAAAAACAGAAAGGCGGTTCCGGTTTTGGCATTTGCGGTATGACGGCTTTGTTTGCATAATACGGGCCTGTTGGTTTTCTTCCGGAGGAATTTTCCTGAGGCAGTGTTTTTCCCGGTGCGCAGTGATATGTCTGCCGTACTTTCCGGGCGGGATTCCGGAACAGTTTTTGAAGAAATGGAACAGATACAGACTACCTTTTCCGGTTCGCCGGTGTATTCCATGATGGCGGCACTGGCTATTCTGATAGCGGTGTCCTTCTTTGCCAATTTTGTTGTCAAGCGGCTGCTCCTGGCGGTGATTCGCCATGCGCTTCGTATGACGCCATTTGTAAATGATGGCGAGATTGTCAGCGATACGGTTATTTCCCGCCTGGCCAATATTATTCCTGCGCTGGTGTTTACGCTGGGCATTCCCTTTGTTCCGGCTATGCCTGAAACCGTGACTGCCATTGTCCGCAATACGGCTTCGGCTTTCATTATTCTTACCCTGGCGCTGGCTGTTGCCGCTTCGCTGGATGTGGTCAATATCTGGTATGCGCGCCGTCCTGATGCAGACAGTAAACCTATCAAGGGATATCTTCAGATTCTGAAGATAGGGATTTATCTGATTTCCGCTATTCTGGTTATTGCCGCGCTGATTGATAAATCTCCGGTTATCCTGCTTTCCGGGCTGGGTGCCATGGCAGCGGTGCTGATGCTGATTTTCCAGGATACGCTGCTTTCCCTTGTTGCCAGTGTACAGCTGGCTTCAAATGATATGCTTCGGGTAGGAGACTGGATTGAAGCGCCGCAGCTGCATGCAGACGGTGTGGTAATTGATATTGCCTTGCATACCGTCAAGGTGCAGAACTGGGACAGAACCATTACAACCCTGCCGACAAGACGCCTTATCAGCGATGCTTTCAAGAACTGGCGGGGTATGCAGGAGTCTGGCGGGCGGCGTATCCGGCGTGCCCTGTATATTGACCAGGGAACTATCCGTTTTCTGACCGAAGCAGAAAAGGCGCGCCTTCAGGATTTTGACCTGCTTGAAACCTTGCTTTCCGTTAACATACCTGAAAACTATCTTGCCACTGTGGCGGGAAAAGCGCAGGAAAGCAGCGGTATTGGGATGGTTTTGTCCGGTTCGGGATTTATCAATATCGGCCTGTTTCGCTTCTATGTCAGGGAATATCTGAAGAACCGGAAGGATATCTGTCAGGATGCCACGCTGATTGTCAGGCAGATGGATCCGGGTGCAGAAGGCCTGCCGCTTGAGATTTACTGTTTTGCCGCGACAACGGACTGGTCAACTTATGAGGATATCCAGTCCAGTATTTTTGACCATCTTTATGCTGTTTTGCCGGCATTTGGGCTGAGAGCCTACCAGCGGCCGAGCGGTTATGATATGCAGGAAATCCGGTTGGGCCAGCCGTAGGCCAAACCTGTTTTTGCAGTCAGGGAGCTGAATCATATAAAATAACAAAGATGTGCTTGCCATAAGGGTTTGGCTGGCCGCTTTTTGTTTTACGGGAAAAATGATGAAACCTTATTCCATTTTTTTATCTGTGGTGCTGGTTGTCTGTATCGGCCTGGTGACGGCGTGCAAACGTCCCGAAAGCGGGGCGGCAAAACCGGCTGAACCGGCGCAGGCTGTGTTACCGGCTGCACCGGCTTTGACGGAGCAGGCTCCGACGCCGGAACAGCTGGCAGATAAAAAGCGGACGGTTTATGCCAATGTCTGCCATACACTGGTTAGCGGTGAGGCAGGTTTGTCCGGAAGTTACCGGGAATTGTCCAAGAAGGTGCTGAAAGGAAAAGTTTCTGATGATATAGCGTATCCTGTTGTGGCGGATCTGGATGGTATTCTGGAAACGCTTCGCCAGAACAGGGCTGTTCCCGGCGAAGGCATGGCTGAAATGGATACGGCGGCAGACCAGCTGGTTGCCGCGGCAGAAAAGATCAGGGTTCATGAAAAAGAGCTGGTTCCCTATTTTCAGGACAAGATTTACCGTACCGACGATATGGCAAAGGTCAAGGTATTTTTTGCCGATTTGGAACAGGACTATACAGCAGCGCTTGCCGCTTTATCTGCACTGGATGCAGAAGTGTTGAAGGGCCACCGTGCTGCGGCAGAGAAGGAAAAGGAGGCTTTTAAGGAAGCAGGGGACATGGTGCGTTACCACACGGAAGAGATGTTGCTGCTTTTGGAAGAGTTGCTCGCTATTTTTGACGATCCCAGGGTGCCGTTTAACAGAGCAGAGGCTTTTTCAAGGGGCAACGGCCTTACCGTTAAGCTGGATCAGGCTATCCGTGCGCAGCGCAAGGCGATTGAGGAAGCCAAATCAAAAGGCAGCGCAGTCAGCCCGTATTATGATCTGATTAGAAACCATGCTGTCGGGATAATTGCCGATTACCGGGAGGTGCGCGACAGGCGTTCCGAGGCGGCTTTTAACAATATGCTGAAGAGATATGACAAGGCAGCGCAGGACTATAACAGCGCCCAGATAAAAGCCCCGGTTCTGACTGTGTCCTGAATTTTACAGACAGGTTGCCCGGAAAACGGCGCAGGGAATGTCCTTGCGCCGTTTTTTGCTGTATCCCTGAAAGTTGTACGGGAAGAAGATATCCAAATTATGCCTGGAGCGCATTGGCGGCTCTGGAGTGCGTTATGCGAAAAACGCATTTTTCCCCGGCCGGAGACGAGCATGTCGGCGTGCAGGGGGGGAATGCCGGTTCAAAGGGAAAACAGCATGAAAGAACTAGTTTTTCCGGTAGCGCCGGTGTTCCAGCATAGTGCCGATAAGGGTAATGGTTGTAATGTCCGAGCGAAAAGCCGGGTAATCTTCATTTAAGGGGATCAGATGAAAAACCATATCCCCGGTTGAGCGGGTTCCACGGGGCCGGTATTTTCTGAACAGGGTTTCCTGACCGGCTCTTGCCAGAACAAAATCGCCCGGCTGCGGCGGCATGTCCGGATCAATGATGACAACATCATTTTTCTGGAATTCGGGAAGCATGGAATGATCGCCAATTTCAAGCGCAAAGGCTTTTCCGGGAATGGCTGCATCGGCAGGTATCCAGCGTACGGCGTGAGAAGCTGCGTACTCGTCTATTGTCTGATGAAGCGCAAACATTTCGCCGGCTTCTCCTGCCGCTTCTGTCTGGGAATAGGTAATCAGCGGGATAGGCTGTGCAGCATGGGCGTCCGTTATGGTAAAGAAATCAGCTATCCGGCACTCAAGCGCCGCTGCAATAGCCGCAAGTGTGTCTTCCCTTGGCCATTGTTTGCCTGTTTCAATACGGGAAAGGTTACCTTCAGAAATACCAGCCCTGCTTTCAACCTCGGTTATGCTGAGGTTCTTGGATTTTCTGATTGTCCGAATTTTATTTCCAACATTCATGCCGTCATTCTGGTAAGAAAATGCGTGTGGCGCAAAGCGGAAAAAGCATTTTTTCGCCATAAATATGCGCTATGCGCATGAGACGAAGAATAGAGAAAAAGTACCCTTAAAATCGGGGCAGACTTTGCGGTAAAAGAAAAGCGCGGAAAAGAGGGAGCCGGAGAAAGAATTTACATCCAGCCCAGGCTTTCCGAGAGTTTGAAAAAGCCGTACATCACTATTGCGCCGACAGCCATAACAATCAGGCAAAATTTCATAAAGAGGGCGCGCGATCCTGCCGGAACAATGGCGGTGCAGCCGCAGGAAAAATCCTGATTGGGGTCATAGCCGGTGCCTTCTTCCATGATAATGGGAGAAGCGGCCGTTTCGGCGTTTATGATCGGGCCGGTTTGGATAACGGGGGATTGTTCAGGATTTGCAGGCATACAGCCTTCTCCTTTCAAACAGATGCGGCAACACCGGATACAGCCTGACCAGTATTGCTTACCGGACAGCAGGTTCTCATTATATCAGGAATTATGGTCTTTCTTTTCTCTTTGCCTTTTATCGCTATTGCTTTCATAAAGGGGAGAACAAAAATTGCCCGGCGGGAAAATCCCGGCGGGCAGGGAGCATTGCATGGCAATATCAGCGCCGTTTCCCGGCCAGTTTGCCAGGGGGCATAATTTCCGATTCAACGACCATATCCAGAATATAAGCTGTTCCGGTGGATTTTGCGGCCGGTTCGGCAATACGGTAGCGTTTGACGCGCAGGATGTTGCGGACCCCTGGCTGGAAACGATAGCCTTCAATTTCCTGATAAAAATCCTGCCACGGGCCTGGAACGCCTGTTTTCACACCATTGTCGTTATAGTAAATCTCCCGCACCTGCATACATTGCCCTGTTGCGGCAGAAGCCTGGCTGCATGGGACGGTTTGCGGCGCGATTTCCATGAATACGATTTCTCCCTCGCTGCCATAGCGTGTTGCCGGGGTTGGTATGCCGGTAAACCGAAGTGTTTCACCAGCAGCGGTAGTGAGGGTCAGAACAGGTTGTTCGGCGGGCAGGATGTTGTATTGGCTGGCTCCCCTCAGACGGCTGCCGATTTCATTATCCAGTGCGGCAAGGTTGTTGTCTGCACACATTTTTCTTGTGGATGCCATTGCGCCGAAGGTCAGCTGGTTTTCATACAGCGAATAGGAGCCGCCCATATTGTTGCAGGTATTGGCAATGCTGAAGCTGCCGTTATCAAATTGAAGCTGTACCGGTTTGTCGGGCTGGACAAACAGGGCAGTGATCAATTCGCCTTCTCCGTTTTTTGCATCCTGAAGCTGCCAGTAGTAGCGGGTCAGGGTAACGTTATCCGTCATGGCGGGAAGGGCTGTCCCGTCCTGGTCAGACGAGCCGGCGCATCCGGCCAGGATAACAGGGAACATCAAAGCGGTCAGGTAGCGTTTCATGGTTTTCTCCTGTCAGATTGGGTCTGTTTGGCAAATCAGATGAGCTGTCTTTATTCCATATTACCGCGCTGCTTGCCAAGGGTAATATGGAAGATATTTTACGCATGTGCCAGGGGAAGGATTTGATTTGTGCCGGAAAAAGAAGAAATGCCGCTTTGCAAGATGCCATTGGCATCTTGCGGCGGTTTTCCTGCTACCTGATGTAGCGGATGACGTCGCGGTTGCGGTGCGGCGTGGAAGGGTGCGGTTCGTCCGCATAACCCAGTGCAACTGCGTAGATGGTGGCATAGCCGGCAGGCAGGCCGAGTTCTGCATTGAGTTCCTGTGCCAACAGCGGGTTTTCAAAAGCCTGCCTGAAGCTTCGCAGGTAGCATGAACCCAGTCCCAGCGAGTAGGCGGCAACGCACATGTTCTGGGCGGCATTGGCACAATCAACCGCCGCGCTTTGTTCTTCTTCCTTGCCTGAGAGGAAAATAACGGTTGGCGCATGATAAAAAGGGGAAAAATCAGGATCCTGCGCCTTGATTTTGTACTGTTCGATGTTGGTTGTGCGCAGGGTTTCCAGAACGCCGCGGGTGATTTTTTGAAAAATATCCTGCCGGGTGACGACCGAGAAAAACCAGGGCTGTTTGTTTCTGGAGGTCGCCGCGTAGAGCCCTGCTTCCAGTATCCAGCTGACTTCCCGATCGGGAACCGGATGCGGCTTGAATGCGCGGATGCTTCTTCGTTCCAAAATGGAAGTAATGGTCTGGTTCATATAATCCTCTCTGACAGGCTGGGTAAAAAACAGAAGGCCGGCAGACGGCCTGCTTCAGGAAAAAGGATACACGTTATTTTGCGGAAAGTGTTGCCGGAAACGCACTTTCAGGCCGAACCGGCGGTTCCGGCGAGCATACGGTACAATATCTGCTTATGCGGGTTTTCCCCGGTATAGCGGGAAAAGTACGTGTTTCCCGTTTTTTGCGGGATGCCATATCCTTGCTTTTTGCCATAACAGGAGGTACGCACCATGTTTTTCAATTATTTTATTCCCACCCGAATCCTGTTTGGCAAGGGGCAGCTTGGCCGCCTGCATCAGGTTGCGCTTCCCGGAAAAAAGGCGCTGGTTGTTATTTCATCAGGCAAATCAACCAGGGCAAACGGATATTTTGACAGGCTGATTGGCGAACTGAAACTTGCCGGGGTGGATTATGCTGTTTATGACCAGGTACAGCCCAACCCGACCAAGACCAATGTGATGGAAGGGGCGGCCGCCGCGCAGAAAGCCGGTTGTGATTTTGTGGTGGGTCTGGGCGGCGGCAGCGTGATGGATGCTTCCAAGGCCATTGCTGTCATGGCGAAAAATGAAGGGGATTACTGGGATTATGTTTTTGGCGGGAGCGGCAAAGGCAAGCCGCTGCCAAACAGCCCGCTGCCGGTTGTGGCTGTCAGCACCACGGCGGGCACCGGTTCGGAAACGGATCCCTGGACTGTTGTTACCAAAGAAGAGACCAACGAGAAAATCGGTTTTGGTTATGATGGCACTTTCCCGGTGCTGGCTGTTGTTGATCCGGACCTGATGCTGAGTGTGCCGCCGATGCTGACGGCTTTTCAGGGTTTTGATACGCTTTTTCATGCTACTGAGGGGTATATCAGCAAATCAGCCAATCCCATGAGTGATCTTTTTGCTTTAAAAGCCATAGAGCTTGTCAGCGAAGCACTCCCGCGTGCGGTGCGAAACGGCAGAGATGAAGCGGCGCGTGCAAGCGTTGCGCTGGCCAATACGCTTTCCGGCATGGTGTTGAGCAGCTGTTTCATTACTTCGGAGCATTCCCTTGAACATGCTCTTTCCGCTTACCATCCTGATTTGCCGCATGGTGCAGGGCTTATTATGATCAGCTGCCCTTACTATACGCATTTTGCCAAAACAGGTGCATGTGATGAACGGATGATTGTCATGGCAAAGGCTATGGGCAGAAAGGAAGCGGGATGCGCTATGGATTTTGTTGATGCACTGGCAGAGTTGCAGCAGGCTTGCGGTGTGGCAAACCTGAAAATGTCGGATTACGGCATTGTTCGAGGGGAAGAACGCAAATATGCCAGAAATGCACGGGAAACTATGGGAGACCTGTTTGCCATGGATCCGGCTCCCCTTTCGGAAGACGACTGCGTTGCCATCCTGGCGGATGCTTACCGGTAAGAGCCGAACATAAACGGGATGGATAAAAGGATCGGCAAGGCGGTTTCCTGCTTTCATGAGCCGTTAGGCGAGGGCAGACGCATTAATTGCGCACAGGCCATTGCCCTGGCTTATGCAGGGCTGGCAGGGTTGAGCGAAAAGCAGGCGCTGGATTTGGCGGCCGGGTTTGGGCGCGGGATGGGAAAAAGGCAAACCTGCGGCGCGGTGGCTGCCATGCTCATGGTAGCCGGACTGGCTGGCAAAATTGAAAAGGGCCGGCGGGCTGTAGATGTTTTTGAGCAGGAAATGGGCAGTACCCTGTGCAGCGAGTTACTCTGGAGACATACTGAAACGGTTTGTCCCATTATTGTACGGCGGGCGGCCGAACTCCTTTCCAGAGAAACAGCTTCCCTGTAACGGGCGGTTTGCCGGTTTTGGAATGAACCCGAAAATGTATTGCCAGTGTGGGTAAAAGGAAGTTTTGTACTGAAAGTGTCCATATCCATCTACTGTTTCGCAGCGTATGAAACAGCCGGAAAAAAAGAAAGGATGTTTCCTGTTGAGGATTTGCGGCAAAATGGCCTGGTTTGGCACTGCTGCCGGACAAGGCTAAAATAAACACAACCAAACTGCCTGAGGGCGCCTGCCCGACTGGCCTGTTACTGATGTCTGCTGCAGGCGCAAGGCACGGCAGCCCTGTTGCCATGAATAAAAAGGCCAAAGGATATATTCTGGGGATCATTGCAGCAGCCACTTACGGTATGAATCCCCTGTTTACCCTCCCGTTGTATCAGGCAGGGATGAATCCGGATTCTGTTCTTTTTTTCCGCTATCTTCTTGCTATCCCGGTTTTGGCTGCCATGATGCGTGCCAGGGGGCAGCGCTTTGCGTTGCATCGCAGCGAGTTTTTTCCCCTGTTGCTGGCGGGGGTGCTGGTTGCCCTTTCTTCTCTCACCCTTTTTCAGAGTTACAACTACATGGATGCCGGGATTGCCTCTACCCTGCTTTTTGTTTATCCGGTGATAGTGGCACTGATGATGACGCTTTTTTTCCGGGAAAAACTGACCGGAAAAACGATTTTTTGCATTCTCTTTGTGGCAGGGGGCGTCGGCCTTTTATGCAAAAACGGGGAAGGGTCAACCTTGAGCCTGACAGGCTCGTTTCTGGCGATGGTTTCCGCTTTTTCGTATGCGGCTTATCTGGTGGGCGCCAGCCAGACCAGCCTGAAGAATATGCCTACCCTGACGGTAACATGCTATGTTTTGCTTTTTGGCCTGTTTTTGTTTGTGTTTCGCCTGGTTTTCCAGGAAACGCTTTATTTGCCGCACGCATGGTATTTGTGGGCAAACCTGCTGGCACTGGCGCTTTTTCCTACCGCTGTTTCGTTTTTGTGCACCAACAGCGCCATCCAGTATATCGGTTCTACGCCGGTGGCTATTCTGGGGGCGCTTGAGCCGGTTACGGCCATTTTTTTCGGGGTAACGGTTTTCGGGGAAACATTTACTTTACAGGAAAGCATTGGCCTGGCCATGATTATTATTGCTGTTACTTTTGTCATAGCAGGCGGGAAAAGAAAAGAGGAAAGATAGCCGGAAACAAAAAATTATTTATTTGTCCGGACGGGAAGCATAGCGGTTGATGAGTTCTGCCACTATATATTCTTTCCCGTTTGAAGGCGAGTGGCAATAGACGAGGCTATTGGCATCCAGATTGGCAAACAGGCGGGGAGGCTGCCCTGGAGGCCCATCTTCGCGCGGGTTGCCTGCCGGATAGATTGCCCATTTTTCGTCTCCCTTGATATGGCTGCCCAAACGGGCAACGACCTCAAAGACAGCCAGACAGCCGTTTTCTTCAATGCCAACCCGCCAGCCCCGGCAAATTGCCCGGCGGATAGATTCAGTCAAAATCTGCACAGTTTTTTCCAGGATGGCCAAAATGGGCATGATAGAGACGCATCTGCGAAAAAGATAGCGGGCGGGGCTATTTTTTCAGCTGAAGCAGGACAAAGGATTTTACCTTTGCCTGGAAATGTGTTTTTTTCGAAGCATCCCACGTTTTTTTCCCTGTTGTCATAATCCTGATTTGACTATGAAAAAAGCGTTACTGTGCCATGCCCTTGAAAAATACGGGGCGACCATATCCATCCTTAAAAAAGGTTACCGCCAGGAATGTTACCGCCTTGAGCAGCTTGCCCGTTCTTTTCTTGGACAGAAGCGGGTTCATGAAATCACAAGCGTTGATGTAGCCCGTTACCGGGATCAGCGGCTTGCGCAGGCAAACCCGCGAACAGGCCGCCCTATTTCCACTGCCAGCGTTCGCCTTGAAATGTCGCTGCTTTCCCATTTTTTTGATATTGCCCGCATTGAATGGGGGCTTTGCGAACATAATCCTGTCGGACAGGTTCGCAAGCCGCGTTTGCCGCCGGGAAGGGAGCGCCGTTTAACGCCCAGGGAAAACCGGATGATACTGCGCTATGCCCATAATCATGTTAATCCCTCGCTTTATTCCATTATTGTGCTGGCGCTGGAGACGGCCATGCGGCAGGCAGAAATACTCAATCTGCACTGGGAAAATATTGACCTGGGCAAACGGGTTGCCCGGCTGCCCGAAACCAAAAACGGCGACCGGCGGGATGTGCCGCTTTCCCTGCGCGCCAGGGATGCGCTGGTGCGGCTGGGGCAAAGAAAATCCGGGAAAATTTTCCATTACACTACCGAGGGTATCAAATCAACCTGGCGTTTCATGGTTCGCAAGCTGGGCATTACCGATTTGCATTTCCATGATTTACGGCATGAGGCTATTTCACGGCTTTTTGAGCTGGGTACGCTGGATGTGATGGAAATTTCCGCTATCAGCGGGCACCGGAACCTGAGTATGCTGAAGCGTTATACGCATCTTTCCGCGCAGAAGCTGGCCAGAAAACTGGAGGCCGGAAAAACCCGTGCCAGGCGTCGCATGACGGATATGCTGGTTCCTTATCCGGCTCTCATAGAAAAGCAGGAGGAGAGCTGGCATATCCGGTTGCTGGATATGGCGAATATCCAGGTAAGTGCTCCCGGCTTTGCCGATGCTATCCGGGCAGCACAGCATGCCTTATTGAAGTGCATTATCCTTTCTGTGCGGATGAACCGTTTTATTCCGCCGCCAGACCAATACCTGGAAAATATTGATGACGGCAGAATCATCATGATAGATCCGCTTGGCATGGAAGAGGACATCCCAAAATAACCTTGCCACTTTCTGACAGCAAAAGAGGCAAGCCAAGCT
>JAMPAN010000030.1 GCA_023667225.1 Oxalobacter formigenes
CCGGGTACGCCACCGGCTACGACAACGGCGTAGATGCCGTAATCAACCGCTTTGCTGGTGTGGAAATCGTGGCACAGACAGAAATCCCCCTGACTGTTCAGGAGGCACGGCAATGACCCATTCCGACTTCCTTGCAGCGCGTCAGACCGGCATCGGCGGTAGCGACATCGGGCCGATACTGGGGTTGTCCCCCTTCCGCACCGCCTATGACGTTTTTCTTGACAAGACACAACCGGAAGAACGCGAAGAAACCGATGCTATGTACTGGGGAACCATCCTGGAAGACGTGGTAGCGGCAGAATATCAGAAACGCAGCGGCAGAAAAGTCCAGCGCGTCCCTCACCTGCTGCGCCATCCCGAACATGATTTTGCCATTGCAAACATCGACCGCGCCGTCATCGTGCCTGAAATTGCCGGTAACGTCCGCTGGAAAAATGGCCGGCTTACCACGGACCGCATACTGGAATGCAAAACCGCCAACGCCTATGTCGCTGGCGAATGGGGAGACCCCGGAACCGATTCCGTACCTGACACCTACATTTTGCAGTGCCAATGGTATATGGGCGTTACCGGTACAAAAGTATCAGACCTTGCCGTCTTAATCGGCGGCAACGATTACCGCATGTTCACGATAGAACGGGATGACGCGCTCATTGCAGACCTGCTCGCTGAAGCGGAAACCTTCTGGAACAACTGCAAAAAAGGCATAGCACCCGATCCGCGAAGCACAGAAGAACTTGCCCGCAAGTTTCCTCGTCATATCGCCGGGAAAAGCGTATCAGTGGATTTCAGCATTGCACACGCGTGCGAACGTCTGTCGGACATTAAAACCAGAATCAAAAGAATGGAAGAAGAGGCAGACGACTTCAGAATGATCATTCTTCAGGCAATCGGCGATGCTGAAGCAATCACCTTTGAAGGCAAGACCATTGCCACCTGGAAAACCCGGAAAGCCACACGTCTGGACACAAAACGTCTGAAAGAAGAACAGCCGGAAATGGTTGCCCGCTACATAAAAGAAACGGAAAGCCGCGTCCTCTCCCTGAAACAAAACTGAAAGGAAACAAACAATGACAACTGCCATCGCAGAAAACAAAAGAGGCTTCTCACTTGCCCCGCAGTCGCTTGACGAGGCCATGCGCTTTGCCGATTCACTGAGCAAGTCCAGAATCATCCCGAAAGATTACCAAGGCAATCCGGGAAACATTCTGGTTGCCATGCAATGGGGAATGGAAATCGGCCTGCAACCTTTACAGGCTATGCAAAACATTGCCGTAATCAATGGCCGCCCGTCAATCTGGGGAGACGCCGCTCTGGCTATTGTCAAAGGATCCGGCCTTCTGGAAAGTATCACAGAAGAGCCTACAGACGAAGGATGTACCTGCACCATCAAGCGCAAGGGAGAAGAACCTGTAGCCCGTTCTTTTACCGTTGCCGATGCAAAAAAGGCAGGACTGCTTAACAAGCAAGGCCCGTGGACAAATTACCCAAAACGCATGATGCAGATGCGCGCAAGGGCTTTTGCTTTGCGTGACGTCTTTCCGGACGTGCTGCGCGGTGTAGGCATTGCAGAAGAAGTACGCGATATTCCGCCAGAAAAAAACATGGGACAGGCAGATGTGGTTGCTGAAGCGACGACAAAAACCGAAGCACTAAAAAACAGGATTGCCGCCAGAAAACAGGACGCAACCGACACGCTGATGCAAGTGCTGGACGCCATCAGCAAAGCAGGCACGCTTGATGAACTGAAAAAGGCTGCCGAGATAGCCGCAAGGCTTACCGACCCGGAAGAAAAAGAACAGGCACGCGTAGCCTATGCAGTGCAAAAAGCCGCGCTTATGCGGGCCGAGGTGGTGGATGCAGAAAAGGCAACTACCCCTGCCGCCGCACCCGAACAGATAGATACGGTTTCTCCACAATTCACCTTCGCAGAGGTAAACGACCGCCTTGTCAATGCCAAGACGATGGATGAGCTGGATGAAGCGGCGGACATGATTGCGCTGGTGCCGAACCCGGCGCACCAGGATGAGCTGAGGAAGGTGTATCAGGGGCTGAAGCATCCGGGAGAGAGTAAATGAAAGTCAGAATAACAATTGCCGACACTCCTACCGGTGTGCAAATCACGCGGGAATTTCAGCGGGAACCGGATGATGAGGAATTGCCGATGGCTTATGTGGTCAGCAGGCTACTATGCGTACCGGAGACGAAGAGAAGCTTCTGGGTGGATAAATTCTTCCCGTCCGTCATGGCCGGGTGGGGTGTATTCGCAATCATCTGGCTTGCGAGGTCGATCTGGAAAGCGATTTTTTAGCCAGTCACCCTGCAGCCGTAGATGCCGGGCCAGTTACCCGGTCTGGACAAAGCAGAAAGCCAGCCTGAAGGCTCACAGGCGCATGGGGGACATGCTTAAAGCCCCAGGGAGAGGGAAGCATTTTTTTAATCGGGTAAAGCTGTCAGTCAAACGGGGCTCCCCTCTCCCAACCATTCGGAATTTCCGAATAGCTGAAAAGGCATCGGATTCGATGCAGTTTAAAAACGAACATGTCGGGATTTCCGACAGGTTCAAATTTAGAACAAAGTCTAAACAGGTGTGAGAAATGGAAACGTACATTAATGCGGAGTTATAGGAATGAAACCCGTCCTTGACCCCTGTTGCGGCTCACGCATGTTCTGGTTCGACCGGCAAAACCCGCTTGCCCTCTTCGGCGACATACGAGAGGAAACGCATACCCTATGCGATGGGCGGGTACTGGAAATCAAGCCGGACGTGCAGATGGACTTTCGTAACCTGCCATTCCAAGATGGCACGTTCCATCTTGTGGCGTTCGATCCGCCTCATCTGGTACATGCCGGGAAGCAATCCTGGCTGGCGTTGAAATACGGGCGGCTGTCCGAAGACTGGCGTCACGATATCCGGAAGGGGTTTGAGGAGTGTTTCCGTGTATTAAAGCCCTACGGCACGCTGGTTTTCAAGTGGGATGAAGACCAGGTCAAGCTGGCGGACGTGCTGAAACTGTCTCCTCTCCCGCCGCTCTTTGGGAACCGGCGGCCAAAGAATAGCGGCGCGCATTGGCTGGTGTTCTTGAAAGGTTGAGATGAGCTACTTTTGCGATATATACCACTCCCTTTTTATTGCTGTGGGGTTTATGTTTCTGCTTGGCACTTGGCTGTTCGTCATGTCCGTTACCCCCAAGGAACGCCCCTTAATACGGCTATGGTTTCCGGGATACTTATGGCTTGTATTCTCTTCAATAGCGGCGGCATATCTGGTTCTTGTCCAGTCCAAACAGTTTTTATGCGGAGCTTAAGGAATGAACCAAAGACCAGCGGCGTCCATTCATGAAGAACGCTCACGCAAGTGATTGAAAACATAAACATTTTTAATAACGAACCCTGTCGCCCATTTTTTGATAATGGCAGCTTATTACAACGAACATGACCCCTTCGCCGCCCAGTGGCTTCGCAACCTCATTGCAGAAGGACTGATAGCGCCAGGTGACGTGGATGAAAGAGATATACGAGATGTGCGAGCAGTTGACATTGTGGAATATGACCAGTGCCACTTCTTCGCAGGAATCGGCGGATGGAGCTATGCCCTTCGACTTGCCGGATGGCCGGACGACAAACCAGTCTGGACAGGCTCATGCCCCTGCCAGCCCTTCTCCTATGCCGGAAAAGGCAGAGCCTTTGACGATGACCGGCACCTGGACGGAGTGGTTCCGTCTCATCCGCGAGTGCCGCCCTGCAATCCTCTTTGGAGAGCAGGTTGAGGCAGCTGTTAGATGGGGTTGGCTCGACCTTGTTCAGGCTGACCTGGAAAGCGAAGGTTACGCATGCGGGGCGGCAGTATTGCCTGCTGCGGGCGTCGGCGCCCCGCACATCCGGCATAGATTGTGGTTTGTCGGAAAACATACAGAGAACAAATTGGCCTACCCCGCAAACATCGGATGCAACCGGCGGGGGACAGGCAAAACGGGCGATGGGAGAAACGCGGCATGGAAGCAACCTGAACGATTTTGCACAGCTGGCACACTGGCCTTCACCGATTTCGGGAGACAGCAAGTCGAGCTGCTATATGGGGACAAAGGAAAAACCGCTGTGGAAATTGCCGGGCATGGCGAAGATGGCAGGGTGGGTAACGCCCTCATCGAGGGACTGGAAGGACACGCCGGGGATGACATACAAGACCGAAAGCAGGAGCAGGCTGGATTTGCTTCCGAGACAGGCCATGTACTACGCGGGATGGCCGACACCGAACGCGATGGACAAGATAGACCGGGAACGAATCAGGCCATCAAGGGAAGCGGAAGGGAGGAAAGCGTCCTATCTGTCGGAGGCAATCCTCTGGTTGAAGAACAACCCGCAGGCCGCCCGGTTAACGGCTACTGGAGAGATGCTGACTGGCTCTTCTGCAAGGATGGAAAGTGGCGGCCAGTTGAACCCGGCCTTAAGCCGCTGGCTTCAGGGATTCCCAACAGAGTGGGACGGCTTCGCGCCTACGGAAATGCCATCGTCCCGCAAGTCGCAGCGGAGTTTATCAGGGCGTGCATGTGAGGAAAACGAATGAGCAAGCCGAAGAAAAAGCGTAACAAGCGGTATGTCCCAAAGCGCTGTGAACTGATACCGCTTGCAGACCGGCTATGCAAGACACAGCGCATTATGCAGCCGCTGGATTCGCTGATTGAGGGCATGGAACGATACGGCACGGTGGACACGATTAAAAACCGCATTGTTGTGCATGACGTTGAAAAAGCAGAATGGTACGAATTGCTCCCTTGCGCAAGGGGCTTTCTGGATGTTTTCGAGATTTGGGCAAGGCGGCATAACGCAGCACTGGACACAACAGGCATACGGCAGCTTATCTCACGTCTGGAATACAGCGCCCCGGTTACACAGCTGGAGCTTGACCGGGCAAAGCGGGATTTGGACGAAATACGCCGCATTCTGCAACGGGCTGATGTGAGTACGCTCACCGAGGCCATCCGGGACGCGGATATCAAAATCGAGATTGAAAACAGGATGGAGGGATAGATGGTGAGATTGAGAACGGCGGCAAGGCATCTGAAGGACTACGCAAAAGTGTTACGCGCGTTACGCGATTCATTGCCTGTGCATGGCCCTTCTATCAGGGATCTGGCAGACGATGCTGACGGGCTTGCGGATAGTCTGATGAAGATGGCAAGTGAGCAGGCGACTGCAGGACGCGTTGCGGCGGATTTTGATAAAGCGAGGGAATGATGGGGAGCTCGCCAATTTCTTGGCGTGTAGGCAAACGAACGAACATTGACACACGGGGAGACAAAATGTATTCTGGAGAAACTACTACAAAGTGCGGTTTCCGCCCCGTCAGTCTTGCGGATTTTTTTGTGCCTGGTCGCAGGCATAACGCCCTTTCCAATGGGCGGGATGATAGGCGGAATACAATACCCGAAAGGGGAATAACGCCAGCCGTTCACTTTGCGGTAGTTGAGTCCTGCCCGCCCTCACATGCGCGGGCTACTACTAAACAAAGTGGAGGCTACCATGGCTAATTCTATTACTGCAAATGCAGTACCCTTCTCTTTTGAATCTCATGTCGTCCGAACCATCGCGAATGATGGCGAGGTTTGGTTTTGCGCAATTGATGTTTGTCAAATATTGGGCTATTCAAATTCCAGGAAATCAATTGCTGACCACTGCAAATCAAAGGGGGTAACGAAACGTTACACCCTCACGGCAGGCGGCAAACAAGAACTCGTTTTCATTAACGAACCAAATTTGTACCGGCTTGTTATACGCTCAAAAAAGCCCGAAGCGGAAAAGTTTGAAGAATGGGTAATGGAGGAAGTCCTGCCGCAAATCCGCAAAACCGGTGCATACATCCCCAAAGCATACAAGACCGGAAGCTCTGATTCCCTTTCAGCCGAGCAGGCGGACGCAATCCGTGCGGCTTTGCGCGATACAGCCGCAAAATTGCCGAAAGCACGGCAACAGCAATTCATGGTTTCCGGCTGGTCAAAACTTCGCGCCCATTTCGGGTGCAAGTATCGTGATATACCCGCCGCCGAATTTCAGGAAGCACTCTCTATTGTCGCAAGGCATATTGCGGAATACCTCCCCGCCCTTCAGGGCAAGCAAATGCGCCCTGTTGTATGGGCACGTCCTGATGATTATGTGGGAAGCGTTTATGAAAAACGCGGCATGGAAAGAAACGACAAGGCCATTTCATCAATCATCCATGACCTGATGTGCTGGGGACGTCAGAACCTCCCCAAAGGCGATATAGCAAACTCGTTTGAGCTGGCCATGATGGATTTAAGAGGGCTGCAAGTCACCTGCTGGACGCACATAGACGAGGCATTAAGCAGCATGTCACGAGGGATTAATATCCTGAATAGGTGGCAGGCCAGAAACGGGAGAATCGGAAATGTCAGTTAAGCCGAAGAAAAAGCGTAACAAGCGCTATGTCCCAAAGCGCTGTGAACTGATATCGCTTGCAGACCGGCTTTGCAAGACACAGCGCATTATGCAGCCGCTGGATTCGCTGATTGAGGGCATGGAACGATACGGCACGGTGGACACGATTAAAAACCGCATTGTTGTGCATGACGTTGAAAAAGCAGAATGGTACGAATTGCTCCCTTGCGCAAGGGGCTTTCTGGATGTTTTCGAGATTTGGGCAAGGCGGCATAACGCAGCACTGGACACAACAGGCATACGGCAGCTTATCTCACGTCTGGAGTACAGCGCACCGGTAACGCAGATTGAGCTTGACCGGGCAAAGCGGGACTTGGATGAGATACGCCGCATTCTGCGGCGGGCTGATGTGAGTACGCTCACCGAGGCTATCAGGGATGCTGATATCAAAATCGAGATTGAGAACAGGATGGAGGGATAGATGGTGAGGTTGATGGCGGCGGCATGGCATCTGAAGGACTATGCCAACCTGCTGGCCGCACTGGCGGATAACCTGCCGGTGCGCGGTGTTGAGCTGATGCAGGAATCGGGCGAGGTGAAAGACCTTGCGGATAGTCTGATGAAGATGGCAGGCGAGAAGGCGACCGCAGGACGCGTTGCGGCGGATTTTGATAAAGCGAGG
Organism: Oxalobacter formigenes; assembly: GCA_023667225.1. Lineage (GTDB taxonomy): Bacteria > Pseudomonadota > Gammaproteobacteria > Burkholderiales > Burkholderiaceae_D > Oxalobacter > Oxalobacter formigenes_C. Next base: position 7,079 of record JAMPAN010000030.1, read on the forward strand.
GAATGATGGGGGGCTCGCTAATTTCTTGGCGTGTATATAAACGAACGAACATTGACACACGGGGAGACAGGATGTATTCTGGCCGCACTACTTCAATCAGCGGTTTCCGCCCCGTCAGTCTCGCGGATATTTTTTTGCCTAAACGCAGGCAAGAAGCTCATCCCAATGGGCGGGTTGATAGGCTGAATACAATACCCGTAAGGGGAATAACGCCAGCCGTTCTGATTGCGGTAGTTGAGACCCGCCCGCCCTCACTTGCGCGGGCTACTACTAAACAATCAGGAGGCTACCATGCCTAATCAATCTATTACTGCGTCAGCAGAACCATCATTTCAACCTTTCTCATGGTTGCCGGAAGGTGACACAAAAAGCACTGACGCTCTCATTGCCTGTACGATGGATATCGCCTACGGCATCGAGACGATATTGCAGATTATTGAAATGGACAGTCTGTGCAAAGACAACGGCGAGACCGGCATATTTCAAAAATACGATTTAGATAAGCTACATCGCCTTGCTATTACCAGCGCACGGCTTTTGGGCGATGCCGCCGATTCTGAAATATACCGTATCAATAGAAAAGCTGCCAAAGCATGAAGGAGGCAATCATGGAACTTATAAAAATCAATCAGCAAGCCATCAACGGAAATGCCGTTCAGACAGTCAATGCTAGGGAGCTTCACGCTTTTCTGGAAGTAAAAACCCCGTTCAGCCGATGGATAAAGAATCGCATTGAAGAGTATGGCTTTGTAGAGGGTGTTG
>JAMPAN010000031.1 GCA_023667225.1 Oxalobacter formigenes
CCCCGCCAATAAAAAACGTGCGGGAGAATTCCCCCGCACGCGCTTTTTACAGGCAAACAGCCTGTCTGACAGAAAGGCATCAGAACGTAATCTGCCCGTTTTTCACCAGCTGATCCGGAATTTGCTGCGCCAGGCCAACAGGCCCATGATCCGGACCATCTTTGCCGTCTGTATCAATCTTGAGCATAAAAGTCGCTGTGCCATCCGCCGGGTTATCCTGGTTTTCAATACATTCCACAATCGGATAGCCGCCTGAAAGCAAACTTTCCTTTCCATCCGGCCGGCCTGGCAATTCCTTCAGAGTCATGATTTTACCGGTGAGTTTACTTGACGCATAATGTCATTAATGATACTAATTCATAATATTTGAAAAGGATGTCAATGGATCCTGAAAAAATAATAAAGGCAATGAAAAATGCCCCGCAAAATGTGCGGTTTTCTGAGCTGGATGCTGTCTGCTGCCATTTTTTCGGGAAACCCGGACAACAGGGAACCAGCCGCAAAATATACAAGACACCCTGGCAGGGCGATCCTCGAATCAACATCCAGAACGACAATGGCAAGGCAAAACGTTATCAGGTTCTGGCTGTACTTGCCGCAATAGACAAACTCAGGGAAATGGAAAGGAAAAGATGATGGATGCGCAGAAATATACTTATCGCGTTGTCTGGTCTGAAGAAGATGGCGAGTTTGTCGGGCTTTGCGCAGAATTTCCTTCGCTTTCGTGGCTGGCGGCTACCCAGGCAGAAGCCATTTCCGGCATTGTCGATCTGGTAAAAAGCGCGCTTGCCGATATGGCAGAGCAAGAAGAAGCCATACCTGTTCCCTTGTCTCTGCGTTCGTTCTCCGGACGTTTCGTTGTCCGCACCACCCCGGAAACGCACAGGCGGCTTGCCATACGGGCAGAAGAAGCCGGGGTAAGCCTGAACCGCTACATCAACTCCATGTTGTTATGATTATTCCCGCGAAAACCCCGCCAATAAAAAACGTGCGGGAGAATTCCCCCGCACGCGCTTTTTACAGGCAAACAGCCTGTCTGACAGAAAGGCATCAGAACGTAATCTGCCCGTTTTTCACCAGCTGATCCGGAATTTGCTGCGCCAGGCCAACAGGCCCATGATCCGGACCATCTGGCCCTCCCTGCTCCTCATCCTTCGTCTTAAGAAACTCTGACGCATCAATATCAATCACAACATCGCTATGCTCATACATCCCATCCTTGACAGGATGGCGCATATTTACCAAATAAACGCTTGCGCCTTCTCGTCTGGCAAATTTCATTGCTGGAATAAAGTCACTATCGCCAGAAACCAGGAGAATAATCCTGACATGATTCTTGAGCGTCAATGATGCAATATCAATGCCTACACGCATATCAACGCCTTTCTGCATAATCTGCGGGACAAGATCATCAGCAGTGACCTCAAGGGGGTCAGATGATTTAGCTTTATTGATAAGCTTTTTGCTGACACCCCATCCATTGAAAGTACAAGCTCCCAAACGCAAAGAAAAGAAAGGTTCCTTGGCCAATTCCCTGAAAAGCTGCATAGACCGCTTTACGATTGGAGCTTCACCAAAATTGATAGTTTTAGAAGACAAAGGGTTCTTCGCGATTCTGTCGATAGGCTCTGCATCATAGAAATAAACCCGATGAAGACGGTAATTAGCCAATTCGGGAGATGTCTTGATTTTTTCGACCAGGCGCCGGAACTTTTCAGAAGTGGCGGGGTCACGCTGCGTGCCGATTTTACGTTTTGCAAAACCGGCATCAATAAGAATGGCGCAGCCGTGCATAATAGATAGGCAAAAAAAAATGGCTTTGGGGAAGGTCGATAGTCAAGCTATCTGTTACATGTCACCCCCCGTAGCCGTCTTGTATATGCTTCCAATTATAAAGATAGGATATTCCTTTGCAAGTATTGTTACATTTTTATACTTGCAATACCTCAAGGAGATCATTGGATATCTCAACCACATGAAAAGCAGCCATGCACAGATTCAGCTGGATGGCTTCGATGGCGCTTGTTTTTATCCCGTCTGGCGCTCCCTCTTCCCTCCCCCGCCAATAAAAAACGTGCGGGAGAATTCCCCCGCACGCGCTTTTTACAGGCAAACAGCCTGTCTGACAGAAAGGCATCAGAACGTAATCTGTTTGTTTTGCACCAGCTGCTCCAGAATTTCCTGTGCCTGGCCAGCTGGATTTGCCCCAGTCAACTCAAACCCGGTCATCGTTACCTGCGCCAGGTCAACGTAGCTGTCGCCTCCGCCATTCGTATCAACCTTAATGGTGAACGTTGTCGTGCCATCCTCATGTTTGATATCCGTGAAATTCAAATAACCGCCCGTGATCAGGTCTTGGCCATTCATTTCCGGCCTGCCGGAAAGCAGTTCCGAAATATCCAGGATATCGCCTTTGCTGCTTTCGTCCTGCCCTTTCAGCGTAAAGTCCAGGATTTTATCAACCGAGCCATCATCCAGGTCGCCCTGTTGCCATTTGAACGTATCACTGCCTTCGCCGCCAATCAGCACATCACTGCCTTTCCCGCCAACCAGCACATCATCGCCGGAGCCGCCGACCAGCACGTCATTGCCGGAGCCGCCATAGAGTTTGTCATTGCCTTCGCCGCCAACCAGCACGTCATCGCCGCTGCCGCCATAGAGTTTGTCATCGCCATCCTCGCCAAAGAGCACATCATTCCCTTTGCCGCCAAAGAGCACGTCATCGCCCGTGCCGCCGTACAGCGCATCATCGCCGCTGCCGCCGAAAAGTACATTGCCGTTTTCGTTGCCAATCAGCGTATCACCCTCGTTGGACGAAACACCGTCCGTTTCAAGCGCTTCGGCAACGGTATCCGCATTTTTCATGATGTTTTGGGAATTGTTAATGTCAATGCCTAATTCGTCCAGAGCCGTATTCAGCACCTCCTGATCGTTCTCGGCAAACAAAATATCATTTTCATGCTTGCCTATCATGCCCAAAAGCCCCGCAACATCCTGTGTCAGGCTGCCTGTGTAACTACTGTTGACAATAAAAACAGCACTGGCACCTGTGCCTGCAAGCTCACTTGTCTTGGGTGTTAAACCGGCAATTTCCAGCTCCAGGGTACCGTTGATATATTTTGTACCATCAGCCATCTCTATCCAGCGGTTATCCAGCACCAGCAAATCCCCGGAAATCAATATGCCGATAGCGGCCAGGTCGTTCAGGCTGGTAATGCCCATCTTCCGGGGATCGGTATCCGTGGTCGTCCTGAGCAGCACTTCAATGCCGGCAACAACCTGTTGGTCTTTTGTACCTTGCTGTTCATTAAGCAATGCATCAAGCGATTTGGCATCCTTGCCCGCCAGCAGCACATCAATACCCGCGCCGCCGTAAACAATAAAGTCCTGTGGATCATAAACCAGGATATCGTTGCCGCTGCCGCCGGAAAGGATGTCCTTGTCATTGTCCTCGCCGCCATCCAGGTAATCATTGCCTCCCATGCCGAAGATAACATCCTTGCCAGCCCCGCCGGTTAGGTTGTCATTGCCCTTTCCGTAGGTGCTGTTCTTGTCAACGATCTCATCAAAATGTTTTAGTTTTGCAATAATCTGCTCGTTGGGCAGAGTAATCGTTGTTGGCTTCGCCCAGTTGACGTCACTACCTGTCAACAGATAACTGGTAATACGTCCTATAGATAACATTTTATCATTAGGAACATGAAGGGACTTTGCCAAATCGCCGGTTATGCTCCCGGACACGATCGTCATGCCAACATTCGAATCCTGCCCGTTTGCATCACCGTAAAAAATATCGCCTGCACCCCCACTCGTAATCGTATCGTTGCCGCCCGTGCCGCCAAGGTAATTACCGTCACCAGAAGCAGCTGTCCTCTCAATAACATTCCCCCCGTTTTCTCCATCCGGGTTGACAGGAACACGATAGACAGCTGGATCGATAAAAATCAGTGTGTTTGAATCATGGGAACCCTCAATGGGAGAGAAGGTAGTTTCCAGGATAAGAGAAATGGAGCCGTCTTCGTACATATATTGGTGATATGCCTGTCCATCGACGGAAGAAAGCGGATGCCATTTTCCCCCATCCAGGATCAGGATATGATGCTCGCTGTCAATCTTCACTCCATAATTTTCCAGCGATGCCAGGCTGGTAATCCCCAGCTGGGTAACTTGGTTGGTATGGAGCGTCCTGATCAGTACCTCCATCTGGCTCGCATTACCTGTGTCTGCTGTCGTGTCATTCTTGCTCGTGTGATTAATACCTACCGTGCCATCCCGGCTCAGGTGAATATCGTCATCCCTGCCCGCCAGCAGCACATCAATGCCGCTGCCGCCCCGGATAAGATCACCGTTGCCATACACAATAATATCGTTGCCGCTGCCGCCAATCAGGATATTCGTATCCGCTTTTACCTTGTTACCAGCATCAAACGTATATTGCCCGCCGCCGATGAGGTAGTCGTTGCCGCCGCCGCCGAGAAGAATATCTTGCTCCAGCCCGCCAAAAAGCGCATCATCCCCGCCGTCTGGCGTTTCCATCCCCTCCAGCTTGTCAAGGGCAGTGTCAAGGCCGTCCCTATTCCTGCGCAGGCTCTCGGCTAATTGGCCGATATCATTCTGAAGGTCGTTGCTGCCGGTCAGCGGCACGTTGATGGCGGTACCTTCAAAAGCCTTCTTCAACGCCTCTGCCGCGCTTAATTCTTTGCCAGTAGTTTTATCCTGGAAGCTGTCGCCAGACAACAGGTCATTGCCGCCGCGCCCAAACAGGAGGTCATTGCTTTCGCTCTTTCCTTCCAGGATATCGCCGATATGGTTATCGGCATCATTGACATTGTTTTCCCACACACCGGCCTGTGAGCTGTCAAAACGCTCATTCAAATCATCGGATTTCAGGCGCAGGAGGATGTTCTTGTGCGCAGAATCGTCATCACTGTCCTTCGCGGTGAAGGTTAAATTCAGGTCCGGTTCATTACCTTCAGCCGTTGTAAAGTTATAGTACTGCTTGACAGTCCACTTGCCCTCGTTGCATGTCACTTCCAGGAGCGTCTTGTCCTTAAGGTTGATGCCTTTATCCTCGTTCTGCTTGTCAGACAAGACCGCCACCAGGGAAGTCCCGGCAGCCAGTGCACTGAGTTTGTTAGCGTTGAGTTCGTTGCCATCGGCATACCACTTTATCGTATAGTCCCCTGCGCCGGTCGAACCGGTCACCTTGACTTTTTCCAGAGCGGCGGCGCTATCCAGGCCCCATGTCCAGCCGCTGCCATCCCCATTGTCTGCGCCAATATTAACGCTAACCTCGCCGCTATACTCCACATGCGTCTGGCTGTAGTTGATGCTGCGCAGCGTGAAACCTGCATTATTACCAGCATTGGATTCGCCTGCGCTCAAAAATATCTTGTTAAAGCCATCCGGCACATCAAATTTGATTGTGGGATTGTTTTTATCGCTTATTTCACTACTGTTTATGATGAGTTGCCCGTCTATGGTGATGCCCTCACTTGTCCTTCCAATCACCTTCTGGAGCACAGGGAAATTATCGTCATTATTCTGCGGCGTGAGGCAAAAGGTAACAATCGCGGTATCGCCTTGATGGAATTTGCCCAGCTCCAGCTCAACGCCGTAGGAAACAACTCCCCCCTCATTTTCCAGAACCAGGGCCTCTGCCAGCTTGTATGAGGAACCGGAAATAAAGCTGCTATTAATACCAATATTGCCATTCCCGCTGTAATTCTCTCCTCCTGCCCCGACAGAAAGCCCGTCTTTCGAAATAAAAAGGTGCCGCCCTATATCGCCACTGGAGTTGGATTTACCAGCCTCACTGATGTTACCGGCAGTATCAATGAACGAGCCAATCTTGTTACCTTGATATTCGTATCTGACAATCGAAGCAAAAACCTTTATGTCACCGTGGGTAGCTAAACCGACTTCTGTAGGATTCACATCCTCTTTAATACTAGTCCAGTTTTCTTTTCCAAAAGCCTCTATCGTGGAAACAGGGGTTTCATTATTGGTAGTAAAATCATGCTTTATCGTATAATCAGTGATGACTGTAGAGTTTTGCAGTGCTGCATTCACCACCGGCACATCATCATGCACTTCGATAGTAATCTTGCCGGTTGCAACATCCCCTGAATCATCGGTCAGCGTAATGCTGATTCCCCCGTTTTCGCCTGTTTGCAGGACGTTGTTACTATCGCTTCCCGGCATGCCATGTTCCTGGCTCCCCGTCAGCTCGTAGGTATAGTTGAGCGTCCATTTGCCGCTGTTACTGTCGTAGCTGGCATCCGTAAAGGTCACTTTTACGCCGTTTACAGTCAGAGTACGGTCTTGCTCTGACTGCGGCAGAGTATAAGACGCTGTATTGCCCGGCAGCTTGATGGTAATCGGGTTGCCAGACGCATCTTTCAGTTCCACGGTGGCTTTGCCATTCCCTTCGCCGTGGACATCCAGCTCCACCTGGCCGCTTCCGCTCGTGCCATGCGCAATGTGCTGCCTGCTTCCCTTTTTAAGCGCCCCCTCGTCAACAACTATTGTGTTCTCACCTGTTGCGGCAATGTAACCTTTACTGCCAGGTTCGTCCGAACTGCCTGGATTGCCCGAACTGCCCGGATTGCCTGGATTGCCCGGACTGGCCAGCGGAACAGTGACGCCGGGTTTGGGGTCTTCCGGCACCTCCAGATAGCGGCCGTCATATTCCCAATGCCGGGGAGGAATGT
>JAMPAN010000032.1 GCA_023667225.1 Oxalobacter formigenes
CCGGATTTTTTCATTATATCCCCAAAAAATCCGGGAAAAGGAAAAACATTACCCCGCCTTTTTATTCATTTCCCCAATAATCCGCCCGGCGTGCCGGGCGTATAAAAAGAGGCGCTCAATCTCCAGCGCAAACACCGCTTCCGGCGTCATGCGCCAGAACCAGGCAAGATCGAAGACGAGCCGCTCAATGTCTGCGGCGTCTGTGCGCGGCCCGATTGCCCGAAAAAACTCAAGACCACCTCCTGGCAGGCCATGAAGTCCGGCATGGAAAGCCGCGCGATAACCGAAGGCGGCAGCGCGGCCAGGCGGGAAAGATACTTCGCCACCCGTTTCATATTGATATCAATGCCCACATCCTCCCCGTCGCTTGCCATCGTGTAAATGTTGCCAATCTCTATCAGGTCTTTTGTCCTGATAGGCCGGATGGTCAGCCCGGTCAGCATCTCGCTTCCATGCTCAACCGGCGCCGCCAGCGCCACCGTTACCGGCCCTGTAGCGGTATTTTTGGTTTCTTCCATTTTCTGCTCCTTTCTGTTTGTCAGTTCCAGCGGCTGCTTTCGCCTTCAAAGCGTAACGCCACTGTTCCCTCTGTCGCGTTATACGGCGTTTCGCCAACCAGCCACGCGCCGGACAGGGTATAAACCATGCCGTTGGCAAATTCCGTTGTTACCGTCATGTCCTGCTGTTCAAAAAGCCGTTTCATCGGGAAATTTTTCGGGACAACAAAAGTCCCTGAAATGTAAGGCGCGACATAGGTTGATTTATACCCGACCACTTTCCCTGTAATGTCGATGATGCTTTCCCGGTTTTCGGTGTAAAGCGGGGCTTCCACATCGCCTGTCAAATCGAATCCTTCTCCGTCAATTTTGAGGTAAACCACCCCTGCCAGTTTTTTACTTTCCGCCATTTATTCCCCCGTTGTCTGGTATTGCAGCCTAAACTGGTTGAGCAGCCCCAGGATGCGCAGCTGGTTAATCAAATCCGGCGGGAAGAGCACGTCAAGCCGGTTTGGGTTGCCGGCACTTCGCTCAACCGTCAGATATTCGGCAAAAAGGTCTGCATTTTCCACAAGGCCTGCCCGCTCCATCCTGTCATATTCGGCAATCAGCTCGCTTCGGATAATGGCAGGCGTCACAATGGCCTGCCCTGCGCCGAATTTCGTCCCGTCGTCTGCCAGTTTGTGCCTGCCGTATTTACTGGTAATGAGCGATCTCAACCGCCGGGTAATCGTTGCCAGGGTAAACAGCGTCTCCGAATCCAGATAACTGACGTCCGGTTCGCCATAGGCATTTACCCGGTAAGTGGTAATGGCGCGCTCGATTAACGGCACACCGCCGGCTGAGACGGTTGCCGTTGCCAGCCCGGCATTTAAAAGCACCTGCCGCTCCTGCATGATGAAACGGTCATGCGCGCGCGCCGGCAGTATGCCGTTTAATTCCCCGGTCTGGGTAGGCCGGGCTGGATCCACCCGGATAAAAACCGCTTCCCTTGCCGTGTACGCCGCCGCAAAGTCGGATGCCGGAACCGGGTTATTCGGCTCCATCGCAACAATCGTCTGGTGCTGGTCATTGCGGGTTTTGCCGAAGGCGGCCAGGTCTGCCAGTGTGCCGCGCCGCGCGCTGAAAACATGCCCATACAGCTGCTTTAAATACGACCAGCGGCCGGACGTATCATTCATCGACAGCTGCCAGGCATCCTGCCGGTGCCGCTCGCAATAGCCTGGCAAGTCAATCAGCGCGCCGCAGCCGGGATGGCGGCAGATAATCTTTGGTCTGGTTGCCATAAAAGTATATATTTATATATAAAATACTTTACTTTTTATATATAAATATATATAATATCCTCATGTTGAACAGCAAAGGAAGCGAGGATGAATAGCCGGGAACTAATCAAACTTCTAAAGCAAAACGGCTGGAAACATGTCAGGACAGAAGGAAGTCATCACATGTTTGAGAAAAAAGGGAATCCGAACAATATTGCGGTTCCCCACCCAAAAAAAGACCTTGATATCGGAATCGTCAAGGGGATTCTCAAGAAAGCCGGTTTATAAAAACAGACTGCGGGGACAACCCGCAGTCCCTCAAACAAAAGGAGATATCATGAAATATCCGATTTTTATCAGCCTGGGCGATGAAAAAACGGCCTGCGGTGTCAGGATTCCCGATCTGGACGTTTTTACTGCCGCCGACACCTTCGAGGAATGCTACCCCGTTGCTGCCGAAGCTGCTGCCATTGAGTTGGGAAACTTCGTTCGCCGTGGTGAAAAAATTCCGATGCCGTCAAAAGTGGATGATCTGGTCAATGATCCGGAATATGCCGGCTGTCATGTCGGCTTGATTGACATTGATATCAAGCCATACATGGGAACAAGTGAAAAAATCATGATTACGCTTCCTTCCCGTGTTATCGCGTCAATTGACGCTTACCTGCAAACGCATAACATCCGAAGCCGGTCTGCCTTTCTGGCTGATTCCGCCTTGGAAAAAATCGCCCGCTAAAAAGAAAATCCGGAGGGCTAAATGCCTCTCCGGATAGGTATGTTTAAAAGAAAAAAATGGTGCCTGGGGAACTGTGTTACAAGCTCGCTGCGCAAGCATAGCAAGAAGTGTAACGATTTGTCGGAGCCTTTCAAGCGTTTTTCAAAATCGTCTTGCCCGCTCTCGATTCTTCTTTTTCTTCCAAAGCCGCGCCCACAGCGGCTTTCAGGGATTTTAACCGCGCATAAACGGTATCGCGGCAGCAGCCCACACGGGAGGCTATCCGGCCTGCCGGTTCTTCATACACATACCAGGCAACTGCCACGGCAAAAAGCTCTGGCCGGGCGGTTTTGAATCCGGCCAGAAGCCCGTCAATCAAAAGCACCGCCGCATCTACCGGCTGGGCTGCTGTCATGTCACCGGATACAGCCAGACGGAAAAAAGCAGACCGGCGCGGATAGCCCAGCGCGCCGGTTTCCTTCGCGGCGGCAAACGCTCCCCAGCGTTTCAGTAATTCATCTGCCCTTTCCATTTTTGTTTTTCCTTTTGGCTTGGTTTTTATAAGTAGTTGATTTATTTATAAATGTTGACAGTATGATAGTTATATTGATAGTTAGTATGACAGTTAAATTATTGATTTATATAAGAATGTTGACAGTATGATAGTTAATGCCTCGCATACATGAAAAAAATACTTTTACTTACGTGTTTGAAAAATTTTTTCTCGTATGCGCGTACGCGCGAAAACTGTCATACTGTCAACATTTCCTTAAAAAACAAAGGTTTAACCGTCAACAAAACTATCAACACAACTATCAACATAACCCCTTGAACTGTCAACATTTTTTCAGCTGGCTTCGTCAAAAATCTGCCCGCCACGGTATTTTTTTAAATAATCCTCAAAAAGAGAGCATGCGTTTTCTATCCATTCGCTTTTCTTTTTATCCGGTGGCGGCTGGCCAACCATGTAAACAATCCGCTGCTTGACCGCGCTCTGAAATTCGTACTTGACCGGGATTTTTCGCAAGGCGTTTTTTCCCACACGGATCACATCACGCCCGAATCGCGTCTGGCTCGGCGGGAAACGTTCTCCGTTGACCGTACACCATCGTTGAAATGCAGAATAAAGTTGCATGGCCGAACAGGATATAAAAGGCAGGGGAAGGATGCCTTTTTCCCAGTCTGCATAGAACCGTTCGGGAGATGGCGCGCCCAAGTCTATCAGCTCGGTTTTGGCCTCGGTTGGCGGCGGGTCGGCATGTTCGTCAAAGCCGGCCAAATCCACTTCATGCAAGAGGTAGTAATAAAACGCCTCGATGCCGCCGTTTTTTACCTCCTCTGCCACGGCACGGTAAAAGTCCTTCTCCAGCTTGTCCGGCGTCCAGATAACGACATAACGCCGGTCTGACCGGTCAAGAATAAGCGGTTGCGTTTCATTCGATAGGAAAACGATGTTCATCCGGTTGGCTTCAACACGCGCATTGAGATGCTTCGGGTTGACCTGCACGGTGTCTCCCGTGATCAGGCGTTTTAACTTGTTTTTCTGGTTTCGCAGCTCCGCACGCGTTACCACCTCATCCGCCACAATGAAGAGTTTTTTACTTACCCACTCATTGTATTGGCTCTCTATCTCATCGTTGCCAACCGCACAGGCATAACATCCGTACATGCCGGAGACAATCGTTTCCCAGAACAGGTTTTTACCACTGCCTTCCTCACCATGCATGAGAATGGATGTGCGCATTTTCGCGCCGGGGTTTTTCAGGGGATAGGCAATCCACTTCAAAATCCACTGTACCAGCTTCTCATCATCGTTGCAGAGGTGCTCAAGCAGGCTGATTATCTGGCGGCAGGGGCCTTTTTTGGGTTTCACTGTCCACCCGTGAAACAGGTTGATATGTGTCTCCCTGCTGACGCGTTCGGCCGGGTCAAAAACCACCTGATGCGGCATGACCATGCGCCGTTCGGCATTGTGCTGCCAGAACCGCACGGCGTCCGTGCCTTTGGCAAGGCGAAGCGCGCCGACTTTCATCATGACGCAATTTTTACAGTCATAGACTTCGTCTGTGCCGTAAATCAGTACGAAATTTTCCAGCAGGTCATTGATATTGTCCCAGAAATTGTCTCCGCGCTCGCGGCGTTTTTTACTGCCTCCCCGTTCCCCTTGTTTCGCATTGCCCGCCGTGACAGTCAAGGCTTCTTTTTCAGGGGCCAGGGCTTTTTTTACCGCAGCGGCAAGCTGGTTCCTGACGGCGTCAAGCCCTTCCTGCACGTGAAGGTCATTAAAGTCCGTCCACTTCTCCGATGTGCGCTCCCTGAATACCGGGGCAACAACAGACGCCTTGCCAACCATACCGGCAGCCTGCCTGGCGCATGTCAGCCCGGCGTTGGTAAAGGTATGCCGCCGCGCGCGCCGCTGATAGGAAACGTCTGCAACGATATAGCGCGGCATCCCGGCCGGTTTTTCCCATCGTGCAGTCATGGAGACGGGATCACCCGCCGGGGTTTTTAACAAATGATCGGTATCGTCTATTTCCGGCGGCTCAATGCCGAAGTTATCCCGGCAAAAGGCGGCAAACCGCGCTTCCAGCGCAAAATCGTCATCTGCCGTGAAAAGCAGCCAGGCATCCGGATACGCCGCACGCAAGCGCTTGGCCACCAATGCCAGGTTGCCGCAATCGAAGGCCACAACCGCCGGATACGCCTGGCCGGTAGCCATGCGTATGCTTTCCATCGTGGCATAGCCTTCGCCGATGAAAATCAGCGGCGGATTGGCCGGTATCTTGCCCAGCACCAGGCAAGCGCCGGTTTTTTCCATTCCGCGATTAAACCGTTTTTCGCCATCCGGGCTGATGCGCTGGATGCCGGTTAAAA
>JAMPAN010000033.1 GCA_023667225.1 Oxalobacter formigenes
CTGATAAGCGCAGTGCCTTCGCCGCCTGCCAGTATGGTTTCATCTGCATAGACTCTGTCTCCTGCCGAAAGTATCCTTTCGTTGCCTTGTGAGTCAACGGCCTTGACTGTGCCTTTGATGGAACGGATTTCTCCAACTGCTTTGGATGCCGCGCGAGCCATGTTTTTCTCCCGTCAGGTAAATAGGTTGATTTCCGGCAACACAACCGGTTTTTTTGCCAGTGTAGCGTTTTTATTGCCGTCAGGAAATTGTACAAAGGTACTAAAACAGCCATAAATTCTGAAAAAACAGGAAAAATATCGGGCGGGCAGGAGGCCATGCGCTCCGGCAGACCTGCGCAGGAATATTTGACAAAATATAACATTATGGTTATATTTTAGGCATAATGAACGAGAAAAAAAACTACACCATCCACTATTACAGCGATGATATCGCCGATGAAATTCGCGCATGGCCGCGCTCTATCAGCTCCCGTTTTTTTCGCCTTGCAGACCGTATGGAAATTTTCGGCGGCAATCTTGGCGGCCAGCATACAAAAGCCTTCGGCAACGGGCTTTTTGAATTGAGAATCAAAGGTGCGGAAGGAATCGGGCGCGTTTTTTATTGCACCGTTATTGGCAAAAATATCTTTATGCTGCACAGCTTTATCAAAAAAACACAAAAAACGCCGCAAAAAGAACTGGAAATCGCAATTTCGCGCATGAGGGAGGTTAAAAATGGCAGATAAAAAATGGCAGCCGGGCAAAATCCGGCATGAAGACCTAAAAAAAGAACTGATGGCAGACCCGGAGTTCAAAGCCGAATATGACAAGCTGGAAGAAGAGTTTGCGCTGCTTGATGAAATTCTGGCGGCAAGAAAAGCCGCCGGGCTGACCCAGGAGCAAATTGCAGAGCGCATGGGCACCCGGCAATCTTCCATTGCCCGGTTGGAAAACGGACTGGCCTGCGGGAATTTGCCCTCCATGACCATGCTGAAAAAATACGCGGAAGCTGTCGGGAAAAAACTGCAAATCCGCTTTGTCTGAAAACCCGTAGGAACCTGCCGGGGAGCCGTGCGTGCCGGGAAGAAAGCCGGGGCGGTCGCAATGGCCTGGTTTTCTGTTCCCGTCCGAAAAAAAAGCCTGTGCGCACTGTTTCCGGCGGACAGCAGGCAACAGCACCCTGCGCCAAAACCGCCAGTTCCATTTCAGGCGCAAGCGCTATCCCGGCAAGAACAAGCCTGGCCTGTTTCCCTGCGGCGGCAACCGCTTTGATAACCGGCATCTGCCGCGCATGGAAGCCGCACAGCAGCCACAAAAAAAACGCGCTCCCCAGCCCGGCGCAGGAATGGGCTTGCTGCACATGGGAAAATCATGGCGGTTTTGTGGAAACATCAGGAAATTTTCTATGAAAAATCAATGGAGAACCGTTGATATACGATTTATTTGGTTCTACAATTAAATAATGAAGATTGAATTTGACCCCGAAAAACGTAACAAGACGCTTAAAGAGCGCGGTCTTGATTTTTCTTGCGCTGATGCAGTTTTCGCAGGAAGGCATCTGACCCGGCGCGATGACCGAAATGACTACGGCGAGGAACGTTTTATTACGGCGGGGCGGCTTGATGGCCGTTTGGTCATTATGGTTTGGACACAACGCGGGGAAGCCCGCCGGATTATCAGCATGAGGAAAGCAAATGAACGTGAAATCAAAAGACTTGAACCATTCCTTTGATCCGGATGATGCGCCTGAAATCACGGAAGAATGGGTCGCATCCGCTGATGAGTATGTCGGGAAAAAACTTGTCCGGCGGGGCCGGCCTGTCGGCAGTGTAAAGGCTTCACCAAAGAAGCAAACAGCTATCCGTTTTGATGCGGATGTGCTGGAGGGCCTGCGTGCTACCGGCAAGGGCTGGCAGACGCGTGTCAATGATGTGATGCGCGAGTGGCTGAAACAACAAAACGCTGCATAAACCAAAAGGCCGTAAGCAAAAGGAACCTGCCGGGGAGCCGTGCGCGCCGGGAAGAAAGCCGGGGCGGCGCGGGGAAACATAAGCGCACCTGGCAATATATAACATTATTGTTATATATTAGGCATAATGAACGAGAAAAAAACTACACCATCCACTATTACAGCGACAATGTTCAGCAAGATATTTACAGTTTGCCACCGACATTGAAGGCCAAATACATCAGTTACTCCAGGCGTATGGAGCTATATGGAACAAATCTTGGAGAACCGCATACGAAAGCGATGGGAAACGGTTTGTTTGAATTGCGGCTAAAAGGAGCAGAAGGCATAGGCCGGATTTTTTATTGCGCTGTCGTTGGCAAAAGCATTTTTATGCTGCACAGCTTTATTAAAAAAACACAAAAAAACCCGCAAAAAGAACTGGAGATTGCAATTTCCCGCATGAAGGAGATTAAAAATGGAAAATAGGCGTATCCCTCCTGCCATGACGCACGCCGAATTTGTCAAAAAAATGCTTTCCGACCCGGAAGTAAAAGCCGAATACGACAAGCTCGAAGAAGAGTTTGCGCTGCTTGATGAAATTCTGGCGGCAAGAAAAGCCGCCGGGCTGACCCAGGAGCAAATTGCAGAGCGCATGGGCACCCGGCAATCTTCCATTGCCCGGTTGGAAAACGGACTGGCCTGCGGGAATTTGCCCTCCATGACCATGCTGAAAAAATACGCGGAAGCTGTCGGGAAAAAACTGCAAATCCGCTTTGTCTGAAAACGGCCTGCGAGGGAAACGGCGCGCCTTAAGGCAAAGACTGGCTGCCGGCAAAACGGGCAATCATCTGCGCCCGGTTCTGCACTTGCAGTTTTCTGAAAATGGCCGTCAGGTGGGCTTTGGTTGTCCTTTCGGTAATGTCCAGGCGGGCGGCAATTTCCCGGTTGCTCTTGCCGGATAAAACCAGCCGGGCAATTTCCTGCTCGCGCCTGGTCAGGCCATCCGGATAACTGTCTTTCCTGCCATCGCCGCCTTCCCGGCCGGTATCATGCAAACGGTTCTGCCGGCCGGATAAATCCTGTAAGCGCGAAACCAGCGCCCGGATGCCGGATGAAGAAAGCCAGACGCCTTTTTTTGAAACCGCTTCCAGTATCTTGCGGCATTCGGCTTCCGGCATATCCGGCGGACAGCAGGCAACAGCGCCCTGCGCCAAAACCGCCAGTTCCATTTCAGGCGCAAGCGCTATCCCGGCAAGAACAAGCCTGGCCTGTTTCCCTGCGGCGGCAACCGCTTTGATAACCGGCATCTGCCGCGCATGGGGCAGGTTCATATCCAGTATGATGGCGGCGGCGGCCTGTTCTTTCAGGAAAACCAGCAGCCGTTCCAGGCTGTCAAGCACCCTGACAGGCACTTCTGTCCCGATAATCTGACGCCAACGCGCCGCAAACAGGCTGTCATCCGAAGCAATCAAAAACATAGCCGTCCGGCATATCCGGTATCCGGATGCCATGTCCCGCAACAAAACGGAAAGAAAAAACCCTTCCAAGAATGCCAGATTAACATCCAAATGTCGAGAGGGAAGGGAAAAAAGACAGCATTGCCGGAGATAAACCTGTTTTGGGCGGAGAAAGCCCGTTCCATCGAAGGCACAGCCAGGCGGCTGGCTCGCAAGGCAGCAAAAGTGCGCCTTCGGCTCCCGCATTGCCTGATTATGCTTTTTGTGTCATTGTGTTGCCGGAAATATTTCGGCATTACACCATTTTTACACCAGCGCACCAATGGCAAGCTATGGAAAACGCGGGAACAAGTGGCGGGCTTTTGTCAGAAAATCCGGCGTCAGCCGGACAGCTACCTTCCCGACAAAATCGGATGCGGTTTCCTGGGCAACCAGGATGGAAGCTGAAATATTGTCCAGCCGGCCGGGGGAAATCCCGAACAAAAAGTTTGCAGACCTGCTTAATCGCTATGCCGCCGATGTGTCAGTAAACAAAAAAGGGGAACGGTGGGAGCGAACCAGGCTGAAAAAACTGGCCGCCATGCCTATAGGGGAAATCCCGCTTCGCAGCCTGAAACCGGCCGACTTTGTGAAGTGGCGCGATAACCGGCTCAAAGAAATCTCCCCTGCCAGCGTATCGCGGGAAATGTCCCTCCTCTCCCATGTTTGCACTATTGCGATAAACGAGTGGAACTGGCTGCGGGAACATCCCATGCAAAAAGTAAGAAGGCCGGCGGCATCCAAACCAAGAGACCGGCGGATTACCGATAATGAAATCGAACGTATTTTATCCGCCTGCGGATATAACTATAACAGCAGCCCCGGCACTGCCAGGGCCAGAGCAGGCGCAGCCTTCCTGTTTGCCATTGAAACCGCCATGCGGGCCGGGGAAATCGTCAAACTGGCGTGGGATAATGTTGATCTGGAAAAGCGCGTTGCACAGCTCACCGAAACAAAAAATGGCGCCGGACGAAGTGTGCCCCTTTCGTCTGAAGCCATCCGGATACTGAAGCAGCTCCCGTCCGGGGGAAAAACCTGCTTTTGCCTTACCTCCTCCAGCCTGGACGCCCTGTTCAGGAAAGCCAAAACGCACGCGCTGACAGAAAATCTGCATTTCCATGATACCCGCCATGAGGCTATTACCAGGCTGGCAAAGAAGCTGGATGTGCTGGATCTTGCCAGGATGGTCGGGCACCGCGATCTCAGGATGCTCATGGTCTATTACAACGCAACCGCTGAAGAATTGGCACAAAGGCTGGACTGATTATCCTGCGGCGGAAACCGCAAAAAAGAAAGCAATTACACCATTTTTACACCAATCCTTTGAAAATCCGCATAAATAATCCCATAGTGGAGTCTATGCAGATGAAACCATACTGGCAGGCGGCGAAGGCACTGCGCTTATCAG
>JAMPAN010000034.1 GCA_023667225.1 Oxalobacter formigenes
AAAAGAGATTCTGGCCCGTTTTTTGCGTTCTTCCCTGGAAGTCTCTGTTTTTTGCTGGGAGGGAGCAGCTCCACAGCCTGAAGAAATCGAAAAGACACATTGCTTCTCCCGCACAGCACAGCCCTTTATGACAGCAGCAGGCATACAGACTGCTGCTGCATATATGAAACCAGATATATTATATTTTATCGAAGACAGTCTTAAAATAGGCACATTGCTGTTTCGTTTTCTGGACTGTATGATATGGGCAGGCCCTTTTGTGGCGCAGGAGTGGAAGGAGGATGCGGCAAAGATTTGTCTGGCAAAAGCAGGATTATCTGCTGATGATTTGATCCCATATAAATTTTATTATTGCAGCTGCGGGCTTTGGGATCAAAATGTGATTCTCCGCATCGTAAACGGAGCAATCAGCGCTTTGCTCCCTGACGCGCCATTCTATCATGTCCGAATGATTTCCAAAGACGCAGCATCTCTGCAATGCCATCCGGGCGAAACAAGAATGACCGATTTTAACAGCGTTGTGCAATGTTATGAATGGGAGAACCAATTTATTTCCTGTATTGAGAAAGGGCAGCTGCCAGCCGCTTTGGAAATCTGGAATCGGATGCACAAAATGTTTATGCGGCAGGATGCGGAATATCCCAATTATACAGATATGATTGGCAATGTGGCAATATTGCGTACAATCGTCCGAAAAGCCGCAGAACGGGGCGGCGTACATCCTGCTGTCATTGACGCAATTTCGATTTCTTATGCGCAGAAAGCAACTGCTGTCCGCAGCGCGGAAGCTTTGATGTCGCTGAACCGGGACATGATACGGGAGTATTGCCGCGCTGTCCAGGATGCCCGGTCAAAAAAGAATTCCCCTATGGTTCGGGATGCAGCCACCTATCTGAACCTGCATTTCAGCCAGGATGTGAGCCGTGATACACTGGCTGTTACGTTAGGCTGCGATCCGGTGGCCTTAAGCCGCCGTTTTAAAGCGGAAATGGAATGTACCATCGGACAGTATCTTGCAGAGCTTCGGTGTAAGGAAGCCGCCGTACTGCTGGTACAGACCGATTTGCCCATACAGGATATCAGTGCACAGGTTGGCTATTTGGACAACAATTATTTTGTAAAGGTTTTTAAAAAATACATGGGGGAAGTACCGACGCTCTATCGAAAGAGATTCTATGCAGGTTGACAGACCTTATAACGAAGCCGTCATTCCATTTTAAGCAGAAAGCATATGATAATGCTTTCTGCTTTTGTATATTTCGCATCAAAATCATAAAACATGATATGTGTGATTGTAAAAAAAGAATAGAAATGTTCTATTATCATCCTATTTATTCTACCACTAATCAACGCAGTTCCTATATAATCTTAAGAAATCTGTACCGAAAGGAGATAAAAGCATAAATGACAAATGTTTGGGCTGAAAAAACTTGGGAAAAGCTGGAACAGAAGTTAAAGGCTGAATGTGAGCGCATGGGAAGCGGCATACCGTTCCTCCCTGTAAACGGGCATTACCGTGACTGTATGATGCCGGGCGGCCTGCATTGGTGGACGAATGGCTTTTGGCCCGGTCTGCTCTGGCAGGCATATCATGCCACGGAGGATGAGGCTTACCGCATTGCAGCTCACGGCGCAGGAATCAGGCTGGCGGAAACCCTGCATGAGCCGGAAAAGCTGGAGCATGATACAGGTTTCCTGTTTCAGTTGTCTTCCGTTGCGGATTATCAGCTTACGCAGGACGAGGATTCCTGCACAGCGGCGCTCCAGGCCGCAAAGCTGTTGGCGGATCGGCTGAATGATAAGGGCGGATTTCTGCGTGCATGGAATTCCAGTCCCTGGATGGAAGATTCTTCCGGCTTAATGATTATTGACTGTATGATGAATCTTTCCTTACTGTTTTGGGCAAGCGAGGTAAGCCATGATTCCCATTATGCGGACGTTGCTGTCCGCCATGCGCAGACATCACTACATCATTTGCTGCGCCCTGACGGAAGCTGCGCCCATATTGCCAGCTTTGATGCGGAAACAGGTTCTTTCCTTGGGACGCTGGGCGGCCAGGGATACGGGGAGGGGTCATCTTGGAGCCGTGGTCAAGGTTGGGCATTGTATGGTTTTGCACTGGCATACCGGCATACCGGACTACAGGAATTTTTGGATGCCTCGAAACGCAGCGCCAACTACTGTATCGCATGCTTACAGCACAATAGCTGGGTTCCGCTGCGCGACTTCCGTGCGCCTGACAGCCCGGTTAAAGTGGACAGCGGCGCCGGCGTGATTATTGCCTGCGGCTTATTGGAATTGGCCGGGCATCTTCCGGAGCTGGAAAAAGCGCTTTATCAGAATGCGGCCTTAAAGCTGCTGCAGGCCTGCGAGGAAAAATTTGCGGATTACAGTCCGGATACAGATGGTATCCTGGGAGGCGGCGCTACTATGTATCACGATGAACGCCTTGCAAATGCGGCGATTATCTACAATGATTATTTTTACGTTGAAGCCGTTCTGCGCCTGCTGGGCAAAAATTTTATGATATGGTAAAGGAGGGTAACAATGGCTGTTGAATATTCTTTTGCCCATGTGGGGCTACATTGTGATGACGAGGCGGAGTGCATGGCCGCTGTAGAAAAATTTCGGGATGCTTTCGGCTTTCCCTCTCGTGATGTGGGAAATTCTGTCATCGTGGCCGGGCCGATGGAGCTGACCAAGATGCCGGTACGCGGTACGGCAGGACATATTGCCGTTGCCTGTTCTGATATGGCCGAAGCAGTCAGGGAGTTACAGGCAAAAGGCTTCGCGATAGATGAGACAACTTTACAGCAAAC
Source organism: Oxalobacter formigenes (assembly GCA_023667225.1). Lineage (GTDB taxonomy): Bacteria > Pseudomonadota > Gammaproteobacteria > Burkholderiales > Burkholderiaceae_D > Oxalobacter > Oxalobacter formigenes_C. Next base: position 2,820 of record JAMPAN010000034.1, read on the forward strand.
CCCCGACGGGCAAATCCAATCTGTCTATCTACAGGATACTTTCGGAGGATTTGCATGTCATCTGATTCAGAAACGTTAATGGAGTAAGAAACGATAACAGAAAGATAGCGGAACGAAAAAACAAATTTGCAGGAAAAGGAGAAAAAAATGGAAGTGAATGCGAAAGCAAAGACAGAGAAACAGGACAAAATGCCCTGGGGACGATTTTTTGCATGGAAAACGCGCGACGTGGCTCTGGCAGGCGTTACAGTGATCCTCAGCAGTTATCTTTTGTTATATTGCGCAAATACGCTCGGATTGGACACAGCAGTTGTCGGAGTCCTTCTTTTGGCGGCTCGTATTGTGGATGCCTTTACGGATGTGGCAGCAGGCTTTATTGTCGATAGCACAAAGACCAGATTTGGTAAAGCAAGACCTTATGAAATTTTTATTGTTTTAGAATGGATTTGCATGGTCGCGCTTTTCTTTGCTAATGAAAACTGGAGTATGTTCTTTAAATACGCTTATGTGTTTGTGATGTATGTGCTGATTTTTTCAATATGCAGCACCATGCTGAACGCAGCGCAGAATCCCTATATGATCCGTGCCTTCAACGGGAAACGCAGTATCGTAACCAAGGTATCTTCCTTTGGCGGCATTGTGACATTAGCGGGTTCCATCATTGTATCCATGACTTTTCCCAGACTGTATAATGCCTGGGTTGTAGAGGGGAACGGCGGCAGCGCTGCCTGGCGTAAGCTGATCATTGTCTATGCCATCCCTCTGGCTTTGCTTGGCATTGTCCGTTTTCTTGCCGTAAAAGAAGATCCTACTATTGATGATGCAGAGAAAAATACGCAAAAGCTTAATCTGAAAGAAGTCTTTACCATGCTGCGCACGAATCCATATGTATGGAGCTTTGGCGGCATGATTGGCTTATATAATCTGGCAGTCGGCTTTGGTGCAGGCAGCTTTTATTTCCAATATGTGGTTGGCAACGTCAACGCGTTTGGCGCCGTCAGTGCATTTGGCATGGTTCTTCTTCCGATCATGCTTATTTTCCCGACGCTGATCCGGAAAGTAGGTATGAGCAAACTGTTTATTATTGCCGCAGCAGGTTCTGTGTTGGGCTATGTTACTGTATTCTTCGGCGGCAGCAGTTTAGCTATGGTTTATGTGGGTATTATTGTTACCAATCTGATCTCTTTGCCCTGCTCTTATCTCCAGACACCTGGCATTATGAATATTGCCACCTACAACGAATATAAGGGTATGCACCGTATGGACGGTTCCTCTGCGATTGTCATGAACTTCCTGATGAAATTCCTTGCCGGCGTCGGCACTGGTCTTACCGGTGTTCTACTGAGTATGGCGGGATACATATCTACCACCGGCAGCGAAATGGTAGTCCAGCCGGACAGCGCAATTTTTATGATACGTTTGTTGTACAGCCTGATTCCCGGTCTTTGTGTTGCAGGCATTATCCTTTGCAGCCTGCATTATATCAAGCTTGAAAAGCAGATTCCTCAGATTGAAGCTGAAATCAAAGCACGCAAAGAAGCCGGACAGAAATAAAACAGGAAGGAAACAAACATGAGAAAACAGATAGACTTTAATCAGGAATGGCATTTTGCCAAAACCTCTGTTATTCCTGTCACACTGCCTGATCATTGGCAGATAGTGACGCTTCCCCATACCTGGAATACAGAGGATGGTCAGGACGGCGGCAACGATTATTGGCGGGGCACGGCAATGTACTGCAAGACCTTTGCAAGGCCGGAGCTGGAACCCGGTGGG
>JAMPAN010000035.1 GCA_023667225.1 Oxalobacter formigenes
CAACACCCTCTACAAAGCCATACTCTTCAATGCGATTCTTTATCCATCGGCTGAATGGGGTTTTTACTTCCAGAAAAGCGTGAAGCTCCCTAGCGTTGACGGTCTGGACGGCATTTCCGTTGATGGCTTGCTGATTGATTTTTATAAGTTCCATGATTCATGCTCCTTATTGTTTCCTGTAAACCGTTGCGTTTTTATAAATGCCGTCACTCGGCAACCCATGTGAGCGCTTCATTTCGATTAACTCTTCTACTTTTTCCATTACTTCTTCATGGGGCATATCAAGATGCGCTGCTATAGCAGTGCTGCTGATAACTGGTGTTCCGTCTTCCAGATACCCATCCGGTTCAGGAATTAACTTTTCTTCCTTTGCCATTTTTGCCATGTCATCAAGAAACGCAGGCGGGGCAAGAAGGATAGCTTTTGCCCAGAGGCGGTTTGCCGTTTCAGAATCTTCCCCATATTTTTCGCAAGCCTTGATATATTCATGCATGGCGATACTAAACGCAGGAGTGAGACGTTTTTCTGCTTCTTCAGTCGTGAGCTTCATTTATTGAGTCTCCTTCAGGCTTTGGCAGTTTTTCGGAAATTTTTATTGATACGGTCTATTTCAGAATCGGCTGCTTCGCCCAAAAGCCGTGCGCTGACAGTAGCGAAGCGTATGAGGCGGCCGAGGTAGTAATCGTCAAAATAGCCTGGCTCATCGTTGTTATTGCGCAGCCTGTTTTCTTCGACAATCTGCAATATCGTCTCGATGCCGAAGGCAACATCAGAGCACCAGGCAATGAGTACATCAGTGCTTTTTGTGTCGCCTTCCGGCAACCACGAGAAGGGTTCGAATGAAGGGGATAATTTCGCGTTCGCGCAGGATACACTGAGAGGTTCAGACATGGCTTCCCTCCTCATCTTTGCCCAGCAAAACGGAATCTATCAGCGCCTTTGCGAGTTCCAGAAGCAAAAGCATTGCAATCTTCGGTGTTCGCTCCTTTTCGTTATCAACGTAAGTTTCTATCTGTATTTCCAGCTCAGACAGGTACATGCTTGCTTCACATAACGCGTCATAGCATGAGCCGCCGGGGTTCACCGTAAACCAGTGACCCTCATCGATAACAAGGCTTCGTTTGGAAAATTCAGTTTGCCCAGTGGTACTGCCAATGGGTACAGCGGTAGAGTTAGACATGGTATGTCTCCTATTGCAAGTTTTTGAAACTTGCCTTTCCCGTCGCCAAACGGGGTGGGCAAGTACTTGCGGGTTGGCGAACCGGCGCAATAGGGAACCGGCATACCCGAAGGTATCCCGCAAGCCCCGCCCATAAACGGAGACATGAAACGGACATAAAAAAACCGCGCTGCTGGCGGTTGTCCGCCTATTGCTAATCAGGTCGCCAAACCCGGCGCTGTTTTTCTCCACCTGCGGCTGGGGTGACTGGCTAAAAAATCGCATTCCAGATCGACATCGCAAGCCAGATGATGGCGAATACACCCCACGCGGTCATGATGGCTGGGAAGAATTTATCTACCCAGAAGCTTCTCTTCTGCTCCGGTACACATAGCAGCTTGCCGACCACATAAGCCATCGTCACTTCCTCATCATCCAGTTCCCGCTGAAACTCCCGCGTGATCTGCACACCGGTAGGGGTGTCGGAAATGGTTATCGTGACCTTCATGCTTCATCTCCTTTTTTCAGTCCCTGATACACCTTCCTCAGCTCATCCTGGTGCGCCGGGTTCGGCACCAGCGCAATCATGTCCGCCGCCTCGTCAAGCTCATCCATCGTCTTTGCCTTCATGAGCCGGTCGTTCACTTCGGCAAAGGAGAAGGATGGTGAAACCGTATCTATCTGATCGGGTGTGGCGGCAGGGGCTGTTGTATTTTCTGCATCCACCACCTCCGCAGGCTTCGCATCCACCACCTCGGCAGCTTTCCTGACCTTCTCCTTCAGCGCCTCCGTTCTGGAAGCCGGTTTTTCTTCTTCCGTTTTTTCCGGTGTATCGAACCAGTCGGAAGCCTTGCTCATCCCGTCCTTGATGCTGTTGAAGATGTGCCTCAGCCGGATAACCTGTGCAGGCGTGATGGCGGAAAGGTGACGCTGGATGAATTTCTCAATCTGCTCTTTGTTGACGTCATATTCGGCGAAGCGCTCAATCATTTTCTTCAAGGCTTCGGCGCTGGTGTCTGCGCTGGCCGTCAGCGTTGTCCTTGCCTGTTCCAGGGCCGTTTCCACCACATCCCCCGGAATGACAGCCAGGATGCAGGAGCGCACCCGGCGTTGTGCCTGGTTGGCGACCAGCTCGTAAATGTCACGTTCATCGGTAATCGGGTAGCCGCCTTTTTTGGTATCGCGCCAGTGCCGTACCTGAAATTGCAGGACGCGTTTGGTGTTGTTTTCCACATCCCAGGCAACGGCTTCCACTTCAGAAAAGCCTATGCCTTCCATGTCTTTGCCGCGCTGGATTTCCCTGAAGCCGAATTGCAGGTTGCCCCACAACTGGGCAATGGCTTCTGCTGTGCGGATGCTGGGGCCGATGATGGCTGTGCCGCCCCGGCTGTATTCATAGGTGGAGGCTTCGGCAAGGGAAGGGCGCGAGAAGGCGTTAATGATTTTGTTGATGGATTGCTGTTCGTTTCTCGGATTGGCCCGTGCAATCATCATGGCGGCCTGTACTTCGGCAATGGCTCTTTGCTGGTCTGATGCGGCCAGTGCGCCAACCTGTTGGCGCGGCATTTCCTGTAGGGTATTCATTATCAGTCTCTCCTGGTTTTGAATCGGGTTTGGATATATTCGGCAGGGGCCACTTCATATCCCTTGCGTTTTACTTTTTTGCGCTCGAAGACATGCGCATCATCCAGACGCAAGGTATCGGCTTCTCCCATGAAGTGAAGCAGGTGATTGGTAGCCGCATCAGCCACTTTCTGATAGGACGCTGCTTTCTCTGCCGCATCCCGCGCAACAGCCGCCCAATGCCGTATCATCTCGTCGGCAATGATTTCTTTGCCGTTGGTGGATGGATGGGCACGGCGCAGCATGTCTCTTGTTGTGGGGTGTGCAAAGTCCGGTTCCGGCGGGATGCCTTTGAGGACATGGTTGTGCCAGAAGTCATGCGCCAAAGAGATGATCATGTCGTCCATCTCCCGGTCCCTCTCCATCGGGTAGAGGCGTAGATCATCCCCGCCGAAATAGGCCGCCACATCAAACGCCGGGTAATCCATGACCAGCATGTAATGGTGGGGTTGCGGCAGGTAATACTCGGCAATTTGATCCGGCTCGCCATCTCTTCCCCACAGGGAACCCAGGCGCGGGGAAACGTTCTTGATTTCCAGGCCTTTTTTCTGACCAACCACATCCCGGTCAATGTGGGCTATCAGAAAGTCATGCTTTGGATGCCGAAGTGTCCGGTTGACACGGCGCAGTTTCTGGCCGGTGCGCTCGGATACCATGGCGGCAATGACGCTTTCCATGACGCGCCCGGCTTTGGTGCGGCTGGTGTCTGACTTCGGGGCGATTTCTCCCCGCTTTTCCAGATAGAGTTCCAGCCTGGTTGAAAAGGGGTTAACACCCATTAAGGTGGCGATGTCGCTACCGCCGATGCCGGTCTGACGCGCTGCAAGGAAGTCTGAATGGGTCATTTTTTATCTGTATAAAAAGACAGTAATAAGTTATAATGAAAGTTCATTGATCAATGATTTTTAAGAGGTTTTGAAATGGCTAAAAATGAAAAATCATCTCCAAGACTGTCATCGCTTGCTGGCAAAGTTCTTTCACAAAAGACCTCAACCAAAACTGCTAAAAGCCTTGCTGGTTCGGTTTTAACGCAAGCTCCTGACAAGAAACCGCAGAAGAAAAAATAATTGTTCTGCTGATAATCTGCTGGCGGGGAATGGAAATATGACCTGCCAGTTGCCTCCTCTCCGATCCGCTAATATGCGGAACAAGCACAATAAACTCTTCAGTTTCTTTCAGAACAAAACCGACAGATCTAACTTTTGTTGTTTTTGTTTCAAATTCATCTTCAAATTCCCATCCTAACGGGCAGCCGAATGTGTCTATCCATTTAATAAGCTCAACTTTCATTTTTCCTCCTTAATGTGCAGGGGGATTTCTGTCTGTGCCACGATTTCCACTCCGGCAAAGCGGTTGATTACGGCATCTACGCCGTTGTCGTAGCCGGTGGCGTACCCGG
>JAMPAN010000036.1 GCA_023667225.1 Oxalobacter formigenes
GCCCCCAGAAGAAAGGCTTTGCCGCAGTCTGCGGCGGTAAGCGTAACGCTATCGGTAAGCAGGATGGTATCGGCATAGTTGCCGCTGCTGGCCCACTCAAGCCCTGCTTCCCCTTTTACCAGCACCTGCCCGGCTTCGCCCTTTTCATTGACGGTCTTCAATAATGCGTTTAACGCATCCACGTCAACGGCATCGACAACGATGTAGGCCAGCACTTTCAGCGTCTGGGGCTGGACGGTGTCGGATGCGCCGTAGAGGGAACTGGAGCGGGAGGCATTAAATGAAAAACCTGAATCAGCAGCGTCTTTAGATAAAAGATCAGCATAGTTGTGGGTTGCGTATCTTGGATTAAACCCACGGATAGCTCCAGTAGCTAATGCTGTATAACCAAAATTAAGACCCCCGGCACCAAGTGTCCATTCACCAGTAATATTCGGCAGCCCCGCCGCCACAATGTCCCCGCAGGCGGCAAGGTCTGTTGTGCATTGGAGGATGTCGGATATTTTGGGCAGGCGAAGGCTGTCTTCTCCCAATACGAATTTGCCGCAGCTGCCATACTCGCCTATGGTTGCCCACCAGGCGGTTTCTGTCACAAACAGGCCGGGATGCCTGTCTTTCAGCCCGGCAATGTGGCTGATGAATTTGTCATGCCGCCCGCCTTTCTGGAGCTGCTGGCCGTTTAGGAGACACAGGCCGCTGCTTTCAATGGGCACGGCTGACAGCACTATCTGACCGTAAAAGAGCTGCCCTACGAGGGAACCCGGCATGATGGCGGAGGCGGCAGCATCGGCGTTTTCTTTGGCTTTTTGGGCGTAGTGGTACGCGCTGTAGCCTATATGGGCTTCTGTCTGGATGAGTGTATTTTCGCCACAGTTGGCCCAGTTGTATGCCTCTTCGGCGCTTCCCGCAGAGGCTGATGCGGAGACAGCGGCCTGTTCTGTTTTTTCGGCTATGGCGGTTATGCCGGCCTGGACGCTCTGTTTGGCTTTTTGCGCATGGTGATACGCGCTGTTTTCGCCAGGATGGGCTTCTGACGGCACGGTCTCATCTTCGGGCATGTTGGCCCATTGGTAGGCTTCCTGGGCACTGGCGGATGAGACGGCGGCGCTCTCTTTTGCCTCATTAACCAGTGATGCTGATGCAGATATTTTTTCATCTGTCTTGGTTAAGAAATCCTGAAGAAACTTTTCAGGTGAATAGCCGGTTGATGTAACAGGCATAATCAGTGAGCGTCCAACTTTTTCTGTAAGCTGCTGAATCAGAACAACGCATTTATCAAATGCTGTTTCAATAATTTGCGGAAACATCCCACCCTTGTTAGTAAAATGGGCAAGCTGAAGTTCCTTTACGTCACTGGTAATGGCAATTACTTTCCCGGACGGAATTGCTGCTTTCAACATGATGTTTCCGCCTGATTCTCCTTCTGTAAACTGTATGTCATAGTCTGAATACAAATTGAGAATCAGGGCATCCGGGGAATCCAGATCATCATTGCCAACCGTGACAACAATGTCCTTTTTTTCAAAAACCCGGAAGTAAAAAGGAAAAATGAGCTGTTCCCCATCGGAAATGAAAGGCCCGCTTTTCCTGTGTTCTGTTTCAATCGTCATGCCATACCTCCACGCATGACAACGATAATGCCTCAGTTTCCGGGAGTTATACGCCCGGTTTTTCTGGCCTCAATAATCCGGCTGATGATATCGACAGAGCCGGTATGCTCAAATTTATCTGTAAACATTTTCATGTGTTTGCCGAGCAATTCCAAAGCGCGATTAGCACCGGCGGAATCAAAGAAGGATTTCTCAATCTCTTCCGCACTGATTTCGCCATCAGCCTTTATCACTTCAACAACTCTGACTTTTTTTCTGCCCAAGCAAATATCCCGGACTTCGCATAGGTCTCGTATCACATCATCGGCGGTCAGCTCTGTCCGCTCCTGCTGTCTTCTCATTGCCTCTGAAATCGCTTGCTGAATGTCAGGTTTTGACAGGTTTTCAGAGGCAATCCGGTTTGCGGTCTTTCTCGAATAACCAGCCCGGATAGCAGCCTGTGTTGCGTTCAGGTCAACCAGATATTCATCCACAAACCGCTGTTGCCTGGAAGTCAATTTAGCCATTACTGAACCGCCTTAAACCGTACAGGCCATTGACACCTGGTTCGGCCAAGGCAAATGTCTCTGATGCTCTCTTTTGATACCCGGAATTTTTTTGCAATGCGCATGTAACTCCACCCCTCATCACGAAGATAAAAAACCTCGTCAACCTGCTCATTGGTCAACCGTGATTTAGGATGGTCTTCTCCAATCCACCGCCCCTTTTCACCGATTGCAACAAGCCTGCTCATCCCTGCTACTCCTCAATAACCGTCACCTCGACACGCGGATTATCGTCATAGCACTTGGTGACATGAGCCCGGACAACCTGCGCGTCATCCTTCCAAACGATGCCGTTCAATGCGTCACAGACGGTTTTCATCACGTTGTCCAGATCCGGCTTTTTTGCCGGATGGATGCGGTCTAATCTGGCCTGGCGTTTTTTCGATTCAGGCCAGCTTTTGGGTATGGGAAAAGCGGCCATAATGTGAATCTCACACGTGCCCCCATAGGGCTTGCGGCCACCCATTGCCTGCATAGCTGCCGTCTTCACGGCGTTTTCATACGCTGCTGTCTCCGGCGGGGTATAGGTGATAACCCGATTGCCGGATCGGGCAAAGCGCGGGCGGCCTTTTCCTTTCGGGATTCCTGGCACAGTGAAAGTAATCATGCCGCTGCCCTCCGTCTTTCCTCAATCGTCACATCAATCCGGCGGGCATACTCGTTCCAGCTTTCGCCGATTTTCGGCTTTAAGCCAAGTTCTATGCCTTTGCTTCTGATGCTTTCTTCACTCGCTTTCCAGTTTCCACCTGACGCTCTGCCGGCTTTGTGTTGCTGGTCTGCTTTGAGGCTTTTCAGGAAGGCATGATCCCATTCCGCCGCTGTGCGCTGTTGAGGCTGGGTAAGCCAGTAGCTGATGAATTCGCCTTTTGCTGCATCAAGGTTGCCTTGGTCTAGTCCGGCCTGTTTGGCCAGGGTGAAAAAGTTACCCGTGGGTTTCCAGTCGGTTTTGATTCGGAATTTTTCCGGCGGTGTAGGTGGTGAGTTATCCACATGCCCTAATGCTTTTGATTCTGGTATCCCCCCCTTAGTAGGTATGGTGTTTGGTGTCTGGTGAGCTTTCGTTTGGGTTTTGTTTTGGTTTGTATCTGGGTTCCCGCTGGGTTTTGTTTGGGTTTCTGTTGGGTTATGGTCTGGGTTTTCTTCCGGTTGGGTTTGGCTTTCTGCCCGGGTTTCTTTTTTTGGCCTTCCTCCCTTTCCGCCGTTCTTTCTGGCTGCGCCTATTTTTTTTCTTGCCTTGTCTATTTCTTCTTCTGCACGATGGTTGACCCAGATGCCTTCCTGGAGTGTAAAGAATTCTTGCAAGACGATATCAACGGCTGCCCGCTCGGCTCTTGTCCTGGCACGGGCCAAGCGGTATTTCATGGTGTCCGGGATGCCTTGTTCGGTGATGTAATATCTGTCCAGGAGCATGGTGTAAACGCCATGCTCCAGCAGGGTAAGATGGGCTGTGTCTCTGGTGTAGTCGCCAAGGTGGCGTTCGTAGTAGTTCATTTCCCATCCCCTGTCAGCAAACGGAAGGGAATCCTGCTCATGCTATTCTTGTGTTTGGGATAACAAATTTTCATGAACAGGACTCCTTATGACTGAAAATATTCTGATGACTGCTATTCAGAATCGTCTTGTTGTTACGTTTACTTATGATGGTCTTCATCGTGTCGTTGAGCCTTACACGTTAGGGTTGAGCACAGCCGGGCGGCTCGCACTCCGAGCTTTCCAGACAGAAGGAAACAGCAAGTCAGGAAGAACCTACGACTGGCATTTGTTTTCTGTTGAGAATATTCGCGACATAACCATGACAGAATCACGGTTCTTGCCGACAAGGCCAGGCTATAACCCCGCTGATAAAGGCATGAGAACCATCTTCTGTCATGCCTAGCCTGCGCACCACAGTCACACTCCCCGGCAGGCAAAGCTGGTTCGTTGTATATGGCGCAATCGCTTTTATG
>JAMPAN010000037.1 GCA_023667225.1 Oxalobacter formigenes
CCGGCATTGGGAATATGACGGCCGCTATCTGGAGGTGCCGGAAGATACAGCGGAAGTAACAGCGGCTCCAACCCCGGCAGCGCCGGTTCCGGTTGTTCCGGTTGTTCCGGATGTGACAATACCGGAGCCGGTAAATCCGCCCCAGGGTCAAATCCTTATAGGCGATACCTATAGCGTTTCCAGTGAAAACAGCATATCAGGCAGGTACAACTTCTGTATCCTCCTTGATGTGACCACTACCATGAATTATTGTGGCATCGATATTGAGAATACCAATCCCGCCCAAGGTGAGTCCCGCCTAGATCTCACCATTGAAGCCCTTAAAAACCTTCTTGAAAACCTTGCCAACAATACCTCCGTACCTCAAGAAGATATAAAAATCACCATTATTGGTTTTGCGACACGGGCGGAACAGCTTGGAAGTTGGTCTCTTAACAACTTAATGACGCCCAGTAATGACAGTACCACCAACTGCTGGAAAAAGGTTACTTCCCATATAGAGGAAATCAAGCAAAACATCGGCCAATCCGACCAAGCTTTCCACCAGGCCGCGTTCATGGAAGCCCACAAGTGGTTCAATGCTCAAAGCAATGATGGCTATAACCAAAGCAATGGCTATAAGAATGTCGCCTATGTGTTGACTGACAGCTTGCCCTCTTTGCACATGACAACCCAAATAGCTATCCCTAGTGCTCTAGGTCAAATTAAGATTCCGGAAGGGGTGGCGTTTGATCAAATCTGGTCTTGCGACAAATACTTCACCGAAGAGAGAAGCAGCGGCACGCTCATAGAAAAAGAAAATAACTTCTTGGATAAGAACGGGAATATTGAGAAGAAATACTTCATGCTGGAAAACGATAACACTTACCTTCCTTTGACAGCAAAGATAAAGGAAAAGCAAAAAGCGTATACCTTGTGGGAAATGCAGGAATTGACGGAAACGGAATTACAATACTATCAAGCAAACAACCAACAACTTGTCTATGAAGTAACATATAAGGATGTCTACTACATAGATAATGAAGGCAACAAATTTTACACCTCTAACCAAACAGGCGTCTACACCTACTTCGATGACGGTCAGGTCAAATATTTTAAGAAAGCGGACTATCCTGTTATCACTGCGTCTCATGTTAACGGTGACGTAATCAACTTGGAATCCGTAAACACCACCACAAATGCGCTAGAGGCCAGCGGCTTAAAGAACATTGCCGAGCTCAAAGTATTCACTATTGGAAACATCGATCCTGAACAAATTGACCCCAACATCAATGTTGATGAGTTCTATAAAGCAATCTCTTCAGACGGCAACTATACCGAAATACGGAACGCATCAACCATGAGTGATGAACTCCTCGCCGGCTTTGATAGCAATTTTGCCATCACGCCTCCAAAAGAATCCACACTTGACGGCGGTGATGGAGATGATGTGATCTTTGGCGATACCGGCACCGGCGTTGTCAACTGGGAAGAGATTGTCGCAAACAAGATTGGCATTTCTTCCGAAGAGCTAAAAAACCGCGATGCCGGGGCGGTTAAAAAAGCGATTATGTACATTCAGGAACATGCCGATGAATTCGACATCTCCATCCCGGAGATGGGCGGGAAACTCTTTGACAAGGCTGACGAGCTTGACGGCGGTGCTGGAAACGATGTCATCTATGGGCAGGGCGGCAATGATAAGCTCTTTGGCGGCGAAGGCAGCGATAAGCTCTTTGGCGGCGAGGGCAACGACATCCTCTTTGGCGACATTGGGAAAAATGGCTTCGGCGTCTTTGCAGCCATGTTGACTGGCAGTGATCAGCCGGGTTCAGCGGCAGAGGTTAATAAAGGCATCAGTCAGGCAATCCTGAACACCCCGGACACCCCGGAAAACCTTGGCCAGATCGTCGAAGCGGCAGAAGGCACGGGCGGAGGGAACGACGCGCTCTTTGGCGGCGGCGGTGATGATATCCTCTTTGGCGGCGGCGGAGACGACTATCTTGACGGGGGCAGCGGCAGCAACATGCTGTTTGGCGGCAGCGGCAATGATATCCTGGTACATAACGGGAATAATGTTATTGAAGACGGCGGCACGGGCATAAACTTCCTGCTTGCAGGCAAGGATACGCTCTCCCTGGATAATTTGCTGGGCAGCGATAATGGGAAGCCAATCATCCGCAACATAAACGTGCTGATCAAAACAGACACAGAGACTGCGAAAACTGCCGGCATAACCAGCCTTGATGCCCTGGCCGGTTATGGCGTCAGCATAGAGGGCAAAATGCTTTCCCTGACCAGCGACTGGGTGGAAAAAACATCGCCTGAAACGCCTTCTGGTTACAAAACATTTGAATACCACCAGAATGGCGTGCAGCTGACGCTCGAAACTGCTTTGGAGGCACAAGTAAAAAACGTCGCAGCAGACCGGCTCATCCTTGGCGCTGAACAAAGTGTCACGGCAGGTTCGGGAAATGATGTCATCGTTCCCCTTGGCCTTGAGAAAACGGCCCTGTTGACGGCACTGGGTTTTAAGGCATGGCAAAACCCGTCCGATGCCGAAATTGCGGCGGCCATCCGGGCAACACCGGAAGCCGCAGCCGGACTGGTAGCAGAAGCGCCAGTAACAGATAAGGTGGACGGAAGATTCTATGCTGGCGCCGGAGATGACGTGATTATCGGTAGCGGTGGCCATGAAATTATCATGGCCGATGGTGACCCAACTGGCAGGAGCGAGCTGTATGCCGCCCTGAATAATAATCTTGGCACTGGCACCGGCACTGGCACCGGCACTGGCACCGGCACTGGCACTGGCACCGGCACTGGCATCGTCGCTGATACTGATAAGACTATTGCTGGTACGGCTATTACGAATGCAGGCCAAGCGGCAAGCAACCTGGAACAGCTTGAGAAGGAAATGGAAACCTCAGCCTACGGCGATGATATTGTCTATGCGGGCGGCGGAAATGACCTTGTCTATGGCGGAGGCGGAAACGACTATCTTGACGGGGGAGACGGCAACGACATCATCGTCGGCGGCAGCGGCAATGACAAACTCTATGGCGGGGACGGCAACGACTTCCTCTTTGGCGGCAGCGGCGATGACGTGCTGGTTGGCGGCGAAGGCAGTGATACCTTCAAATGGCAAAAGGGCGACCTGGATGATGACTCGGTTGATAAAATCCTGGACTTCAATGTGAAGGACGGCGATATCCTGCATATTTCGGAACTGCTTTCCGGCAGGCCGGAAGGGATGACCGGCCAAGACCTGATCAAGGGCGGTTATTTGACTTTGGAGAAAATCGACGGTAACGATCAGACTAATACCGGGGAAGACACAGCAACCTTCAGGCTCAAGATTGATACGGATGGCACAGAGGGTTCGGATCATGTAGCTGTTGACCTGGCGCAGGTAACAATGACCGGGCTTGAGTTGAGTGGGGCAAATCCGGCTGACC
>JAMPAN010000003.1 GCA_023667225.1 Oxalobacter formigenes
AAAAGAGAAGAGAAAACAAAAAACAAAAACAGGAAAAAACAAAAAAGAGGAGAAGAGGAAAGCAAGAGGCAGAAAGGCAGATTAGAGCTGATAGAACAGAGAGCGCATTCCGATGAGGAGCCAGTCTGTTTTTAAAACGGGACGATTGTGAAAGATATTGTGCTTAATGGCTGCTTTTGTTGTCGCCAAAAAATCTATATAATTCTCTTTTGTGCCAACAGGATAGATTATGCGACTCATTAAGAAGGCACTCACATTTGATGACGTGCTCCTGGTACCGGCTTATTCAGCCGTTCTTCCCAAAGATACTTCTCTTTCAACCCGCCTGACACGCAAAATATCCCTGAATATCCCGCTCGTTTCGGCAGCCATGGATACGGTAACCGAAGCGCGTCTGGCGATTGCCATGGCCCGTGAAGGCGGTATTGGGGTTATCCATAAGAACCTGACGCCTGCAGAGCAGGCCAGGGAGGTGGCAAGGGTCAAGCGCTTTGAATCTGGCGTTATTCTTGATCCGATTACGATTCCGCCTTCCATGCGCCTTCGTGATGTAACGGCGCTGGCAAACCAATATGGATTCAGCGGTTTTCCCGTTGTGGAAGGCGGCAAGGTGGTGGGTATTATTACCAATCGCGATATTCGTTTTGAGGAAGATCAGAGCGTTTTTGTCCGCGACAGGATGACGCCCCGGGAAAAGCTGGTGTATGTGAAAGAAGGCGCTACCATGGCGGAAGCAAAGCGCCTGATGAGCCTGAACCGTCTGGAACGGGTTCTGGTAATGAATGACGATTTTGAGCTGCGCGGGTTGATGACGGCAACCGATATCCATAAATCCACGGATTATCCCCGCGCTTCCAAAGACAGTTATGGCAAGCTTTTGGCTGCTGCAGCGGTCGGGGTCGGTCCGGACAATGACGAGCGTATTGAGCTGCTGGTTAAGGCTGGCGTGGATGTGCTGGTGGTGGATACGGCGCACGGTCATTCACAGGGTGTTCTCCAGCGGATTCGCTGGATTCGGGATCATTATCCGGATATCCAGATTATTGGCGGCAATATTGCAACCGGTGCGGCGGCAAAAGCGCTGGTAGATGCAGGGGCTGACGGCGTGAAGGTGGGGATTGGCCCTGGTTCTATTTGCACAACACGGATTGTTGCCGGGGTGGGTGTGCCGCAAATTACGGCTATTGCCGATGTGGTAAAGGCACTGGAAGGGACGGATGTACCCTGTATTGCCGATGGCGGTATCCGTTTTTCCGGTGATGTTGCCAAGGCGCTGGCAGCAGGGGCTTCAACGGTTATGATGGGCAGCATGTTTGCCGGTACGGATGAAGCGCCTGGCGAGGTGATTCTTTATCAGGGGCGCAGCTATAAATCTTATCGCGGCATGGGCAGCCTGGGCGCCATGTCAGGCGGCTCGGCAGATCGTTATTTCCAGGATCACGAACAACAGTCTGACAAGTTTGTTCCAGAAGGAATTGAAGGACGGGTTCCTTACAAGGGGCCGATTGCCGCTATTCTTTACCAGTTGACGGGCGGTTTGCGGGCTTCTTTGGGATATTGCGGCTGCGCCAATATCCGGGAATTTCATGAGAAGGCGGAATTTGTTGAAATCAGCTCGGCCGGTATGCGCGAATCGCATGTTCATGATGTCCAGATTACCAAAGAAGCACCCAATTACCGCGCTGATTAACCAGGTTGCATTTCAGCACCACGCAGGTTCGGGTGATTGGCCCTGGTCTGTATGACTCTTCAACCGGAATATGATGTATGCATTCACGAATCCTGATAATTGATTTTGGTTCCCAGGTTACCCAGTTGATCGCTCGCCGTGTGCGCGAGGCAGGTATTTTTTCCGAGGTAATTCCTTATGATGCCGGTGAGGAATATGTGCGCGGTTATGGCAGCGATGGATCATTGCGAGGCATTATCCTTTCGGGTGGCCCGGAAAGTGTGACGGAAGGGGATACTCCCCGTGCGCCGCAGGCGGTGTTTGAGCGGGGCGTGCCGGTTTTGGGTATCTGTTACGGTATGCAGACTATGGCGGCGCAGCTTGGCGGCCGGGTTGAAAATGGGAAAATCCGTGAATTCGGTTATGCTGAAGTTAAAGTTTGCCAGCCTACTGCCCTTCTGGCAGGGATTCATGATGCGGTTTCACCGGAAGGAGACAGCATTCTTCGGGTCTGGATGAGCCATGGTGACAAGGTGGCAGTTATGCCACCGGGTTTTGCGCTGGTAGCTTCAAATGAGGCTTGTCCTGTTGCAGGCATGGCGGATGAGGCGCGCCGTTTTTATGCGGTGCAGTTTCATCCGGAAGTGACTCACACTGTGCAGGGCAAGGCGATTCTGGCACGGTTTGTCCATGAGATTTGCGGATGCAAGCCGGACTGGAATATGTCGGATTATGTGGAGGAAGCGGTTTATGCCATCAGGAAGCAGGTAGGCAACGAGGGCGTGATTCTCGGCTTATCCGGCGGGGTGGATTCCAGTGTTGCGGCTGCCCTGATTCATCGCGCCATCGGTAACCAGCTGACGTGTGTTTTTGTGGATCATGGCTTGTTGCGTTTGAATGAAGCAAAGATGGTCATGGAGATGTTTGCACGGAGCCTGGGGGTTAAGGTGGTGCATGTAGATGCCTCTGCCCAGTTCATGCGGTGTCTGGCAGGGGTAACTGACCCTGAGGAAAAACGCAAGATTATCGGGCGGGAATTTGTGGAAGTGTTCCAGGCAGAGGCTGCCAAGATACAGGGTGCACGGTGGCTGGCGCAAGGCACGATTTATCCGGATGTGATTGAAAGTGCCGGGAAAGGCAAAAAAGGGCATACGATCAAGAGCCATCACAATGTGGGCGGCCTGCCGGAAGAATTGAACCTGAAACTGCTGGAGCCGTTGCGCAAGCTTTTCAAGGATGAGGTGCGTGAATTGGGGCTGGCGCTTGGTTTGCCGCCTGAAATGGTATATCGCCATCCTTTCCCCGGTCCTGGTTTGGGTGTGCGCATTCTTGGCGAAGTGCGGCTGGAATATGCCGATTTGTTGAGGCGGGCTGATGCCATTTTTATTGAGGAATTGAGGAAAACGCCGGTTGATACTGCCGGGAGTGATGGCACAAGCTGGTATGATGCTACCAGCCAGGCGTTTGCGGTATTTTTGCCGGTGAAATCAGTGGGGGTGATGGGCGATGGCCGCACTTATGATTATGTGGTGGCCCTGCGTGCTGTCCAGACGCAGGATTTTATGACAGCGCAATGGGCGCATTTGCCGCATACGCTTTTGGGCCGTGTTTCCAACCGCATTATCAATGAGGTGAGAGGCATTAACCGGGTGGTGTATGACATTTCCGGCAAGCCGCCTGCGACGATTGAGTGGGAGTGAAATATCAAAACTTAAGTTGAGGCATAAAGCTTCTACGTTTTATGAATAAGAAAAAGCTATGTTAAAAACCCTTACCGAGGTTATCCTCAGTAAGGGTTTTTATTATTCATCATTATTATACTAGAAATTATAAACGTACAAGATTATTAATATCTAAATGGAAAGTGAAATAAATTAAGTCAGAGAGTAATCAAAATATGTGCAGTAATAAAGTAGAGAAATCATGTTTGAAGCCGTTTTTAAAATGGGCTGGCGGGAAGGGGCAACTGCTAAAAGAGATCGAAAGGTATTATCCTTTTAATGAGGGCATTACAAAGTATGCAGAGCCATTCGTTGGCGGCGGCGCAGTCCTGTTTGATATCCTTGGTAGATATGATGTGAAAGAAGTTTATATTAGTGACATCAATGCGGAGCTTATCAACACATATAAGGTTATTCAAAATGCGATTGATGACCTGGTTAGATTGTTATTACTTTATCAAGCGGAGTATACACCTTTGCATTCTGCACTTCGCAGGCAATATTATATAGGTAAGCGGGAAAAATTCAATAACCTGAAAGTGAATAGGAATGAAAAGGAAAATATTGAAAAAGCGGCATTAATGATTTTTCTAAATAAAACTTGTTTTAATGGGTTATATCGTGTTAATAGAAAAGGTTTTTTTAATGTGCCAATGGGATCTTATAAAAATCCGTTAATTTGCAATGAAAATAGTCTGCGTTATATTTCTGAGAAGTTGCAGGACGTTACTATTGTATGCGGTGATTATCAGCAATCAGAGAATTTTATAGATAAATATACTTTTGTTTATTTTGACCCTCCTTATCGACCAATTACTGATACAGCAGATTTTACAGCTTATACTGAATTGCCTTTTGATGATAAAGCTCAAATTGAACTTGCTAAGTTTGTTGAAAAAGTACATCAAAAGGGGGCGAGGGTTGTTGTTAGTAATTCTGATCCAAAAAATTCAAATATAAAGGATGATTTCTTTGATGCTATTTATGCTTCTCATAATATAAAACGTGTGGAAGCAAATCGAATGATTAATTGCAATAGCACAGCAAGGGGAAAGATTAAAGAATTACTGATTAGCAACTATTGATTTGATAAGGGGAACCTATGCCTTATAGAAAATATGCTGAGTACCCTTGTTGTAGTAAAAGGGTACATGGCCAGGATGAGATTAAAAAATTTGGTGATAGAAAGATGGGGATGGCCGAGAGATTCCGCAATCCTATTGTAGAGTATGTCGCAGTGCCCGCTGCAAAGCAGGGGGACCTTGTAAAAAGTAAAGTAGAGTTATGAAAAGAGACTTTAATAGCTGGATATCCGGTTTTCGTGATAGTATCGCTGACTATAGTTATTATATTGATTTTGACAAAGTCCATCGAAATGTAGATGCGATTAAAGTTGAATTAAATATTTTAAACTCACTGATAGGATCAAAAAACATTGAGTTAGAATTTGAGAATTTATTTATACGGTATCCGGAAATCTTGAAGTGTATTCCTCTTCTTTTGGCGGTTCGGACCAGCAGGATATATGCCATTGATGTGGATGGAGAGTTTAAATACGATTTTAGGCGTGCAAATTTATCTGTAGAAGAGTATAAGGTTTTTATGCGGAAGACTGGATTGTTTGATCTGATTGCTAATCATATTATAAATAATCTGGTTGATTATGCTACTGGTGTGGAAACGGGATTAGATTCCAATGGACGCAAGAACCGTGGCGGACATTTGATGGAGAATTTGGTAGAGAGTTTTATTAAGCGGGCGGGATTCATAAAAGGCAAAACTTATTTTAAGGAAATGTATATTCATCAAATTACTGAACGCTGGAGGATTAATCTTTCTGCGATATCTAATAAGGGGAAAATGGAAAAACGTTTTGACTATGTTATCAAAACTGATGCCATGATATATGGAATTGAAACAAACTTTTATAGCAGCGGTGGTTCAAAACTCAATGAAACAGCGAGAAGCTATAAGACATTAGCCCTGGAATCGGCCTCTATTAATGGTTTTACTTTTGTTTGGTTCACAGATGGAAAAGGATGGATAGGAGCAAGAAATAATCTGGAAGAAACTTTTGATGTTATGGATCATATCTATAATATTAATGACCTGGAGAACAGTATCATTGAGAAGGTTCTTATATAATGGCAAGGAAGATAACATGCTGGGAGCCGGAAAATTTTGAGCTTGAAATGACGACGCATTGGTCTTTCCCTATGCGCGGCAATTGGGCTACTCATGATGCCAAATGGCGAGGAAACTGGTCGCCATATATTCCCAGAAATATTTTGCTCCGCTATTCTGAAGAGGGAGATTTAGTTCTGGATCAGTTTGTTGGTGGTGGAACAACACTGATAGAAGCCAAGTTATTGAACCGTAATATTATAGGAGTAGATGTCAATGATCTTGCTCTTGCACGATGTACAGAAAAGATTGATTTTCGATACGATAATGCAAAGGGTGAAGTGTATATTCGTAAAGGCGATGCACGTCATCTTGACTTCATATCAGACAGCAGTATTGACCTTATTTGTACCCATCCTCCTTATGCCGATATCATTCAATACAGTGAGGATATAGAGGCTGACCTATCGCACCTAAAAGTAAAGGACTTTCTTGAGGAAATGAAAGCGGTAGCTTCCGAGAGTTATCGTGTCCTGAAGAAGGATAAATTTTGTGCTATTTTAATGGGCGATACTCGACAAAAAGGACATATGATGCCTATGTCATTTGAAGTTATGCATATTTTTGAGAACGCTGGTTTCAAACTTAAAGAGTTAATTATTAAAGAACAACACAACTGCAGAGCAACAGGATATTGGAAAACAAGTAGTGTAAAGTATAATTTTTTGCTGATTGCTCATGAATATCTTTTTGTATTTAAAAAGTGAGGGTTGCAATAATCAGCAAGTTATTTAAGTGATGTTTTTTTTGATGGTATTATATTTTTGGATTCATTTTTTGGGGGGGATAAGCAATGGCTTTTTAGTGGAGATGCTTTTTATAACATTAATATGTGCGCTTATTAGAAGAAAATTTCAAAAGAAGAGAAGAGGCTCAAATCAAAAACAATAATTAAACAAATAAATAATAGGGCGGGAATACACAGATTGCTATTCAGTATAATTATTATATAAAACAAAAAATAATGAATGAAATTAAAACAGTTATTATGGCTTAACAGCACAGGATGCATCTGCTTTAGTAATAAAGTTGTTTATAGATAATTTTCCCAAACTACAGGAAGAGGCGAGGAAGGTTGCAGAAGGGCGAGCAAGGGAGTTTTACGGAGTTACAATAGCTAAATTAGAGAGGCAAGGCAAAAAAGATTTTTCTGAATTTCCAGATCCTGATATTCATTATATTTTAAGCAAATCACATTGTGAGTGTACTCGTTTTGGAACAGCATAAGTTATGCGAATTATTGAGTGAAATTGTTATTGCTGAATAAATTATGACAATGATTATTATATAAAAAATCCTTTGGATAATGCGGTAGATGCTGTAAAATTATTAACAGAGTATCATTTGAATTATTTTGTCACTTATTTTCTTGTGCAAGGAAACAAAAATAAATGATATTAAACAATTGAAACGCTTCAAAATCATTTTGGAGATATTTGTTTAAAATTACCAGTTCCAGAAAATATAGGAAATAGTGTTCTATTTCCCAATATACATAGATTGCTTACGCTTTCTTTTAGTGTGGCCGATGATATATGTTCTAGGCGTTATAATTTAGATCTTGATGAGGTTAAGAAAATATTGCCATCAGAAATGAAGGCTGTGCCTGGTGATTATGGACTTTCTCTGTTTGGGATTATAATTGCAATTATAAATATACAGAGCAAAACAGAGTTAAAACCTGATTCTAAGATATGGCTTAAGGTTCTTTAGAAAAGAGAATGATAATATTCTTTCTTCGTTATCTGTATGTCAAAGAAGTGAAAAGGTCGCTCAGTTAGAATCAGAAAACAACAGAAATCTCGTATGAATAGATGGCTTTGCTTTGGTCTGTATGCGGTTATAGTCTGTTTTTTCTCTGCGTGCAATGGTCGCGGTAAATTTCCTTGCGATTTTGATACAAGTTCTGATATTGGCACTTGCCAGACCATTGGGAAGTATGAAGAAAGTGTTTATTGCTTTGAAGGGACTGATGGAATGCCCGAAAATGAAACGGTTGCTGTCATGAAGGGCAGGGCTGAAAGCGGATATTCTTTGGCGATGCCCAATCCTTTCGTGAGTTGTGACAGTATGGAGGAAGCTGCCAGGCTGGCAGGTTTTGATATGGTTCTCCCAAAAATGCCAGACAGACTGGAGGTTTTGAAGGGCGTGATGATTCAGGCGTTTTATGAAGAGAACGGGAAGGATATGCTGATTCGCAAGGCAAGGGGTGAGAGGGATATCAGCGGAGATTACAATCATTATGCCCAGGCAGAAACCGTAGACGGTATAACTATCAAGGGAGAAAATAACACGTTTTTTCTTGCTGTTTGGGCACAAGGCGGATATGTTTACTCTATCAGTGTAAGCCGGGCGCTCTCCCAGGCGGGTTTGTTAGCTTTGGTTGCTGTTGTTCGATAATTCTAGTTAAAGTTTCACTGAACTTGATCTATTTTTTATTCAATAGAGAGATTGTTAAGGTGATTGTGCTTTTTAAAGAAAGTATTTTAGAATTAATAAATTTTTGATATGCTTATAAGCTTACTTAGATACAAGATTTAATAGCAGCGTTTACGTATTTTTTGTACGTTGAGATTGTGTTTTCAATCATATCATTAATGAAATATTAGTGTATTAGTCAGGTGGTATTAACATTTTTGTAGTTAATCTTGATGATTGGGTAGAAGTGATTGGAGTAGATACAATTTTTACATAAATTGAGGCAGCAAATTGACCAGTGTAGTTAGAAAAAAGCAGATTATACAGCAGCCATTAACTTGTGTTGAAATATGTGCGGGTGCAGGAGGACAAGCGCTTGGCCTAGCTATGGCAGGTTTTGTTCATGTGGCTCTCGTAGAATATGAAGCTGATTACTGTGCAGTTTTGAAAGAAAACCGGCCAGAATGGAATGTGATATGTGCAGATGTTCGTGAATTTGATGGGCGTCTGTATAAAGGGGTAGATTTGTTAGCAGGTGGAGTGCCATGTCCTCCATTCTCTGTAGCTGGAAAACAACTTGGCCAAAAAGATGAACGTGACTTATTTCCGGAAGCAATTAGACTAGTACAAGAAATAAAACCTAGGGCAATTATGCTGGAGAACGTTAAAGGCTTTTTGAATCCGAGTTTTGAAATATATCGAGGCCATATTTTTAAGTCACTTGAAAATTTAGGATATGTTATACAGATAAAGTTGCTTAACGCTTCAAATTTTGGAGTTCCTCAGCTTCGGCCGAGAGTTATTATTATCGGGATACGAAAAGATCAATTTGGGAAATTTGTTTATCCTGAGGATGAGACTGGTAGTGCGAAAACAGTTGGAGAAACGCTCTATGACTTAATGTCTGAAAATAAGTGGGTTGGTGCAAAACAATGGGCAGCTCAAGCAGATCGCATCGCTCCAACATTAGTAGGTGGCTCTAAAAAGCATGGCGGGCCTGATCTAGGCCCGACAAGAGCGAGAAATGCATGGGCCGAATTAGGTATTGATGGTCGTGGAATTGCAGATTCAGCACCTATGCCGGAATTTGATGGTATGCCACGTCTTACCAGCCGTATGATGGCGAGAATTCAGGGGTTTCCAGATACTTGGACTTTTGGTAAACGTAAAACGATTGCTTGCCGGATGATTGGGAATGCCTTTCCTCCTCCTGTTGCCAGGGCATTAGGAGAAAAAATAAAGGAGTGCTTAGCATATGGATGCATTGATAGCGGAAGCGAGATTTAATTTTCATAAGCAATTATTTGAAACAAATACATTAACTCTAACTTCTAGCGGAGTAGTATCTAATGCAGATACTGGTAGCAGAGGGTCAAGAGCTATATCTAGAAAGATTGTTGATATTCTTATTGATAAATGCCATTATGTTATTAATCAGACAGATAAAATATCTGGGCAAACGTTAGGTAGGCAATTTGAGTTGCTTACTATGCGATTTTTGCAAGATACATTTCCTCTTCTCCAGAATCTGCGTCCTGGGCGCTGGACAATTTTGCAGTTGGGTAATAATAACAAGCTTAAGACAAGTGATTTTGCGCAGTATGAACATTTAGCTTATTTAAATGCGTTGACTGCAAAAAATGCGCAGCTTGCCGCTGTATTAGGAAATGATTATCTTGTGTCACCTGATGTTGTGATATATCGTGATTTATATGAAGATGCCGAGATAAATAAATTACAGTATGTAGTTAGTGAAAATATTAGTAAGATGGCAGATATTAGGAAAATCAATGACGGTAAACCAATATTGCATGCTAGTGTATCTGTTAAATATACGATGAGAAGTGACCGTGCGCAAAATAGCCGTACAGAAGCCTTAAACTTGATTCGTAACCGAAAAGGACATCTTCCACATATTGTGGTAGTAACGGCGGAGCCAACACCTAGCCGTCTTGCATCATTAGCTCTAGGTACAGGCGATATTGATTGTATGTATCATTTTGCTTTATATGAGCTAATTCAGGCAGTTAAGGAAGTTGGTTCGGAAGATGCAATTGAAACACTGGAAATGCTTTTTCAGGGTAGGCGTCTGAAAGATATTTCTGATCTACCATTGGATTTGTCTGTGTAATGACTGATACAATTAATCCGGAACGGCGTAGTGAGATTATGTCTCATATTAAAAGCAAGGATACCAGCATTGAGATTATGGTGCGGAAGTACTTGTTTGCACAAGGGTATCGATATCGTATTAATTATAAAAAACTTCCAGGTAAACCGGATGTTGTATTCACAAAAAAGAAAGTTGCAGTATTTATTCATGGGTGTTATTGGCATGGGCATGATTGTGGAAGCCGGTATGCTCATACTAGCCAATCAAATAAAGCATATTGGAGGCCTAAGATTCAACGGACGCAACAACGGGATCAAGAGCATATTGCTCTACTTAAAGCAGATGGGTGGAAAGTAATTGTATTGTGGGAGTGTCAGCTAAAGACTAATTTTGATACTGCAATAAATTCCATTCTAAAAGAAATATATCCGTAGTAATTAAATTCGATTATCTATTATTAGAACAAATGGGGTAATTGCATATTTACAAAAGTCATGACGAAAGGGGCAAGAGGTGAGACAATGGTATCCTGGAATCTGACAAGCTGGGACGGAAGGTTATTTTGACATACGCTGTCCGGGAAATTTTCTATACTTTGCAAGGCGAGGGGGCGCGAAGCGGCCGCCCTGCTGTGTTTTGCCGGTTTTCGGGGTGCAATCTCTGGTCTGGCCGGGAGGCGGACAGGGCAGCGGCAGCCTGTTCTTTTTGTGATACGGCGTTTGTTGGCACTGACGGGGATTACGGGGGCAAATATCCGGAAAGTGCGCTTTTGGCTGCGCAAATTGCTTCGCTATGGCCTGATTCGGCTGTGCCAACGAAGTATGTGGTTTTTACCGGCGGCGAGCCGCTTTTGCAGCTGGATGCGCCTTTGATTGAGGCGATGCACGGGTATGGGTTTGAGGTGGCGATAGAGACAAATGGCACGCTGGCTGTTCCGGAGGGGGTTGACTGGATTTGCGTGAGTCCCAAGGCGGGGGTGCCGCTGGTGCAGGACTGGGGAAATGAATTGAAGGTGGTTGTGCCGCAAACGGGGCAAGATCTGGCAGACTATGAGCATTTGCAGTTTGACCATTTTTATCTTCAGCCGATGGACGGGCCCAAAGGGAAGGAAAATACGGCGTTTGTTGTGCAGACTTGCCTGGCGCGGCCGCAATGGAAGCTCAGCTTGCAGACGCATAAATATTTGCAGATTCCATGAATGGAATACGACATAAAACGGGATATGCTGACGATCACAAGAAAACTGGAGTTTGATGCCGGGCACCGGATACCTAACCACCGGAGTGTGTGCCGCAATTTGCACGGGCACCGTTATGTGATGCATATTACGCTGCTGGGCAAGGTGCAGGAAGCGAAGGGGGCTTCATCGGAAGGGATGCTGATGGATTTTTCGGAGGTGAAGGAGCTGGCGGAAAGGTATCTTGTTTCAAAATGGGATCATGCTTTTCTGGTTTATGAGCAGGATATGCCGGTAAGGCAGTTTCTTGAAACGTTGCCGGATCATAAGACGGTGGTGCTTGACCGTATCCCGACGGTGGAGAATCTTGCCAGGATTGCATTTGATATCCTGAAGGCGGTGTATGAAACCCGGTATGAGGCGGCGCTGACGCTGCAATGTATCCGGTTGTATGAAACGCCCAACAGCTGGGCGGAAGTTAGCGCGGCATAATCGGGAGATGGAACAAGACCAGGCGTTCATGCGGCTTGCCTTCCTTGAGGCAGAAAAGGCAGGCAAGACGGGCGAGGTGCCGGTTGGCGCGGTTGTGGTCAAAGATGGCAGGGTCATTGCATGCGGGTATAACCGGCCGGTTTTTACAGCGGATCCGACAGCCCATGCGGAAATGATGGCTTTGCGCGAGGCAGGCCGGGTATTGGGCAATTACCGCCTGCCGGAATGTGATTTGTATGTGACGCTGGAGCCTTGTGCTATGTGCGCTGGAGCGATGATCCATGCCAGGATACGGCGTGTGGTATTTGGCGCACATGATCACAAGACAGGGGCGGCCGGGAGTGTGGTTAATCTTTTTGCTGAAAAAAAGCTGAATCATCATGCTATGGTGACAGGCGGCGTGCTGGATGCAGAATGCGCAGGATTGTTGAGGGCTTTTTTTGCACGGCGCCGCAAGGAGGCGAAAATGAAGGAAAGCCGACAGGGGCAGGGCGAATGACGGTTGTTTGCCGGGAGGGGATTTAATGCAAGACAGTACGATTGGTATTGCTATTGTGGCTCCTGGCGGTTATGCGCCGGATGAGGCAGCGGTTGGCCGGGCTGTTTCCCTGTTGGAAAAGGAGCATTGCCGGGTTTACAACTATTACTGCCATGCAGGGCGGTATCAGCGGTTTGGCGGTCATGACAGTGCCCGTGTGGAGCAGATTCATGCTGCTGCGCTGAATCCGGCGGTGGATGTTGTGATGGCGTTAAGGGGGGGATATGGCATGTCCCGCCTGTTGCCGCATCTTGATTTTGATATGTTGGCCCAAAGCGGCAAGCTGTTTGTCGGCCATAGTGATTTTACGGTTTTTCACCTGGGATTGCTGGCCAAGACCGGGGCGGTCAGTTTTGCCGGGCCGATGGCCTGTAATGATCTGACAAGGGATGATACGAGCAGCTTCACGTTAGGGCATTTCTGGGATTGCCTGAAAAGAGGGGAATGTGTGCTTTCCTGGGAGGAGGACAATCCGGAGCTGGATGTGACAGGGATGCTCTGGGGGGGGAACCTGGCTATGGTGACTCATCTTCTTGGCAGCAGGTGGATGCCGGAAACAGAGGGCGGCATTTTGTTTGTTGAGGATGTGAATGAGCATCCCTACCGTGTGGAGCGTATGGTTTTACAGCTGTACTACAGCGGTATGCTGGCAAGGCAGCGGGCGTTGCTTTTCGGGAGTATTTCCGGCTATACCCTGACCGGGTATGACAATGGTTATGATTTTGATGCCATGGTTGATTGGCTGCGTGCCCATCTTCCTATTCCTGTGATTACCGGGCTGCCTTTCGGGCATATCCGTGACAAGGTAACGCTGCCGGTAGGGGCTGCGGCCAGGCTGGTTTCCGGCGGCAAAAAAGTCCAGCTTATTGTACGGGATTATCCGACGATAGCGGGACGGTAAAATCCGGGTTGGCAAACAGTTTTATAGCTGCCGGTTGATGCAAAGCGGGTGCGGATGGCCGATAATTACAGGTATGGATGATTTTTTGCTGGATGATATGGCAACTCCCCAAAAAAACGAAAATATCAGGACGATTGAATACGATTTGCCCCAGGCAGAAAGCGGGGCGGTTAATCTTGCCTGTGCCTGGGCGCGCGTGCCTCCAGAGCCTTCTTTGGCAGAGCGTACTGCCATGAAAGTGCGGATTAAACAGTTGCTCCACGAGAAGAAGGCTGCGCTGGCAGCGCATTATTATGTGGATTCGGATATTCAGGAGTTGGCGGAAGAAACGGGGGGATGTGTTGCGGATTCCCTTGAAATGGCACGTTTTGGGCGGGATCATCCTGCCAAAATGCTGATTGTAGCCGGTGTGCGTTTTATGGGGGAAACGGCCAAGATACTCAGTCCGGAAAAACGGGTTTTCATGCCGGATCCGGATGCCAATTGTTCGCTTGACCTGGGGTGTCCGGCCGAGGCGTTTTCCGCTTTTTGTGATGCGCATCCGGATCGGACGGTTGTGGTCTATGCCAATACCAGCGCTGCTGTGAAAGCGCGGGCAGACTGGATGGTAACGTCTTCTATTGGGCTGGAGATTGTGGCGCACTTGCATGCGCAGGGTAAAAAAATTATCTGGGCACCGGACAGAAATCTTGGGAGTTATATCCATGAGCAGACTGGCGCGGATATGTTGCTCTGGCAGGGAACCTGTCTGGTGCATGATGAATTCAAAGGCGCCGAACTGGCGATGCTGAAAGAAAGCCATCCACAGGCCAAGGTGCTGGTCCATCCGGAATCGCCTGCTGCTGTTGTGGCACAGGCAGATGTGGCGGGATCGACTTCCCGCCTGATTGCAGCGGCCAAGGAAATGGATGCGCCGGAATTTATTGTGGCGACTGACAAGGGGATTTTCCATAAGATGCGGCAGGCTGTGCCGGGAAAACGGTTGATTGAAGCGCCTACGGCAGGACATGGCGCGACATGCAAGAGTTGTGCGCATTGCCCATGGATGGCGATGAATCATCTGGCTGCTTTGCTGGAAGTGCTTGAAACGGAAAAGCATGAAATTCATGTGGATCCAGCCATTCGTGACAAGGCTGTTATTAGCATCGGACGGATGCTGGATTTTGCTGCAAGGATGAGGAAGGAAGGACAGCAGCCGGGGCGTTTCCCTGTTTCGGGAATGGGTCCGGCATGAGCAGCAACCTGAAAAATCCGTATGCGCCTTTTGATGCTGCTTTGCAAGAGATTCTGGCTGCGGGTGTGAATGCTGCTTTGACAGAAGATGTGGGGGCCGGTGATTTGACTGCCACTCTGGTGCCGGACAACCTTGTTGTTGAGGCAAAGGTTGTGGTTCGTGAGGAGGCTGTTCTGTGCGGTGCGCCCTGGTTTGATGCTGTGATGGAAAAGGTGGATCGCCGCATACAGGTTCTGTGGCATTATGCGGAAGGAGACCTGATGCCGCCTTATGCCGAGGTGTGTTTTGTGCGTGCGCCGGTTCGATCTCTGCTGACGGCAGAACGTACGGCGCTGAATTTTTTGCAATTGCTTTCCGGTGTGGCAACCTTAACGAGGGAATATACCCGGCTTATTTCCGGGACACGGGCGCGGATTTACGATACGCGCAAGACACTGCCGGGCTTGAGACTGGCGCAAAAATATGCGGTGCGGGTCGGCGGCGGCGAAAACCAGCGCATGGGGTTGTATGACGCGGTTTTGATCAAGGAAAACCATATTGCGGCGGCTGGCGGGGTCGGCAGGGCTATGGAAGCGGCCAGGGCGGTAAGCGCGCAAGCGCCGGTTCAGATTGAAGTGGAAAGCCTTGAGCAGCTTGAAGAGGCGTTGACGGTTGGAGCACGGCTGATTCTTCTGGACAATTTCAGTGTTGAGATGATGAAAAAGGCTGTGCAGCGTGTTGCACGGCGAAGTACCCCTGTCGAAAAAGAGGGGGAGAAAGCAGTGCTTGAGGCGTCAGGCGGTATCAATGCCGCCAATGTGCGTATGGTGGCGGAAACAGGTGTGGAACGTATTTCTGTAGGTGAGCTGACCAAGCATATCCGTGCAACGGATTATTCCATGCGCATTGTCGGGGAAATATAGTTTTTAGGACTCAGGTATTACTGATTTTCCGGTTTGTGTCTTCTGTTGGTCTGGCAAGGCGCGGTATCGTTTTTGACGGGAAAATGGGACGAGCGGCAAGCAAGCGGGCCTGGACAGTGAAAACAGGAAACAATAGCGATAACCGTATTGCCAGTATTGCACTGTTTCTTAGAAAGAATAAAAGATTGTCCCATCAGCATATGGCTGGCTGTTTTGTCATGGACAGTTCCCTGAAACAGCTGGTTATGTATCTTTACCTTCATGCTATGCGGGCTATGACAGAGCTTCTTTCACCTGTTTTCCGGCAGCATTCATGAATTCGAGTGGATGCAAGTATCCTGAGCAGGATCATATTGGAGAATGAGAATATCTTGCAAGACTTCTGAAGATCTTTCTTTATGATGATTTCTGGTAAAACGGGAGTGAAAATGAAGAAAGAAAGCAGAGCGGTTATTTACGATGCGTTATTGCGGATTGAGGCATGTTATTTTGAAGGAGTGATGCAGGCGTTTCCCAATCATTTCTATGAATATTATGTGATAGGTCTTGTGGAGGAGGGAGGACGTTGCCTGTCTTGTACGGGAAAGCGTTATACGATTAGACGGGGAAGTATTGTTTTATTTAATCCAGGTGATAATCATGCCTGTGTGCAAACTGATGAAGGCGCGTTAAGTTATCGCGCTTTTCATATCAGCAGGGAAGTGATGCTTGATTTTGCTGAAGAAGTGAGCGGTAAACGGAAATTACCAGTTTTTTCAAATAATGTCATTTATGATGATGAGGTAGTAGTTTGCCGTTTTCGCCTGTTGCACAAAACGATAATGCAGTGTAACAGTAAGGCTGGAAGAGAAAATTTTTTGGCCTTGTTATCCATCCTGATCCTGAATTATAGCCGGACTGCCGAGGCAGATATGCCAGCTTGCAGAGCAGAAATTGAAAAAGCTTGTGGTTTTATAAAACAGCATTTTGCAGAACGCATTTATTTGCGTCAACTTTGCCATCATGTTCAATTAAGCCAGTCAACATTGCTTCGGGTATTTGTTAAGTCAAAAAAAATGACACCGTACCAATATTTGGAAACAATTCGCATCAATGAAGCAAGAAGATTGTTGGCAAATGGAGTGCCCCTGTCTGATGCAGCAATAAGAACAGGCTTTTCAGACCAGAGTCATTTTACCAATTATTTTACCCGCTTTATCGGGTTTACTCCCGGAGTGTACCGGAAAATTTTTGTCAGAAAGAAGGGACGCAGATAAAATGCCGGAGGAAAGATGCGCAGGACATCTGGCAGCTTTATTCACCATCTTTATATGGGGAACGACTTTTATTTCTACAAAAATCCTGCTTATCTGTTTTCAGCCTGTGGAAATCCTGTTTATCCGTTTTATTATGGGTTATCTGGTTTTGCTTGCAATATATCCACGTCGCTTGGAAAAAATAAGCCGGAAACAGGAATTAACCTTTGTTGCCGCAGGATTTTGCGGGATATGCCTCTATTATTTGCTGGAAAATATTGCCTTGACTTATACAAGGGCTTCCAATGTTGGTGTAATTATGTCAGCAGCCCCGTTCATTACTGCAATATTGGCTCATTTCTTTATGAAGCCAGAAGAAAAATTGCACATCAGTTTTTTTATTGGTTTTGTCGTTGCTATGTCCGGGATTATGTTAATCAGCTTTAATGGTGCACCGTTAAGCCTGAATCCTGTCGGGGATATACTGGCATTTTTAGCTGCTTTTGTGTGGGCTTGCTATTCTCTCCTGACAAGAAAGATAGGCAGTTTTGGAGTTCCTGTTATCCTTGCAACACGCAGAACATTTTTTTATGGTATTTTATTTATGATGCCAGCCTTATTCCTGTCTGATTTTCAACTGGATATATCGCGTTTTGCCAATACGGCAAATTTGCTTAATATGTTGTACCTGGGAATTGGCGCATCTGCCATCTGCTTTGTAACATGGAATCATGCTGTGAAAATACTGGGGGTTGTCAAGACAAGTATTTACATATATATGACTCCTGTAATAACCGTTATAACGTCCCTTTTGTTTCTGAACGAAACTGTTAACGTGTTTTCCATGACAGGGACAATGCTGGCTGTTATTGGATTATTTCTTTCGGGATACAACCGGCTGGACAAGAAAAAGTAAACGAACCGGATATTGTGCCGTAAAGATAATGTTTCCAGCTGCGAAATGAAGATATGCCAGGATAAGGTAATGACGCAATTTTTGGTATGCTGTCTTTTTTGGTATGCAGAGAAACACTTGTCAAACAGGGCGTCACTATTATCCGGCCTCATTTATCTTATCGAATATAATAGTAGACTGTTTTATGCAATAAGGAATGTCTTGTAGCGAATGACAAAATTGACTGGCTGCATTATGACTTATACAGCGGTTGCAACAAGAATGATATTCAAAAGGGAATAATGGAAAAGCCCGGCGGGCAAGAATAAAAATCTGTTATTCTTTCGCAGGCAAGACAGAACTGAACGGCATAGTCTGATTTATTCAGCTTTCAGCAGGACAGGAGTGGCGAAAAATTTATATTTCTTTTGCTTTTTTTGTTTTACATGAAATTAATTTATCAAACAGTTTTTTTCCTGGTTTTATTCCTCTCAGGTTTATCATTTGTCTGTGCAGGAACAATTGGCACTGTTTCTCTGAAGAAATCTTATACTGCAGCAGAGCTGGATCAGATGTTGGCACCAGTTGCATTGTATCCAGACAGGCTGCTTGCCGAGGTGCTGGAAGCGTCACGCTTTCCGGGAGAGGTAGGAGAAGCTTCCAGGTGGCGTTGCCATCGTCCCGATATGGCAGGGAAAGAGGCTCTCAGGGCTGCCAAGGGTAAGCCCTGGAAGGAAAGCATTAAAACACTTCTGTTTTTTCCGGGTGTGCTGGCTGCCATGTCAGCCCGTATGGAATGGACAGCAAAGATGGGCAGGGCTTTTGATGCGCAACAAAAGGATGTGCTGGATCGCATACAGTATTTGCACCGCAAGGCCAAGGCAACAGGCAACCTGAAGCCGGATGAGCGTATAACAATTACTATAGCAGGCGGCGATATTGCGATTGAACCGGTTTCCCAAGAGAGGGTTTATGTTCCCTGTTATTATCCTTCTGTTGTTTATGGTTCGTGGCAGCCGCCGATTGATGAGCCACATTGGCAGTTGCCGCGGTGCGGGGATACAAGATATCTTGCTGGTTGCAACAGCTGGGGAGAGGCTGTCCGGTTTCATTACAGCCGTTTCCATGGCAGAATTGACTGGCTGAATCGTCGTGTAAACTCACGGGTTACCCATCGTTGAGTTTTAACGGTTTTCCGGCTGCGGTTTATCAGAATTGTTTTTTTTTATGTCGTATGCAGGCTGTAAAATTAAATAAATATTGTCAAAGAGAAGCTTATGTGACTTGCCAAAAGCATTTGACTTGCATGATGCAGCTGCGAATATTATTCATGCCGCATTATGCGGAAAGGAACTATGCTGCCGTGTAGATTCCAACATCAGGGTTAGTCTGCCAAAGTGGTTTGAGTCCGATAAAAACATCATTCCGAAACATGGGGCTTAAGAGGTATGCCTGGGCATGTTCCATACTGTCAACGTTGTGCAGGACTTGCACATCATCGTCACGAATCAATAGTGATTTGTTAACGTTCCCTCAATTGTATCAAGGAACAGCTGGCGGTAATTGTTGTAAATTTTTGCTGCTGCAGGACGATTTGCATTATCAATTTGCATGGTGACTTCAAGATAGGCGTTTACTTGTTTCATATTGTTAATCTCTTCAATCTTTTTAAGGCTTGCCATTCAGCCTGATTTAATTATAGTGACAGAAATTTTTAGAAGGAAGATATTAACTAATTTATTACTTGCTTTTAAATGTAATAGTTATTGTTGCTTCATGAAATGATGGTATGATAAGATAAGCAGAATGGAGCTGTTATGTATAAACCAAAAAAGGATATCCGGTGTTCGTTGGAATATGGGCCTGGGATATTTGGAGGAGAGTGGAAGTCAAGAATAATATGCGTACTTTCCGAAAAGAAAACATTAAGTAATGGCACTTTGCGCAAAGAAATGATAAACATTTCAAATGCAGTAGCCATGTTAAAGGAATTAATGCAGGACGAAATTGTCACGAGAACTCAGTATGAGGAAATACCGTCCGGGGTGGATATTCATTAACAAAAAAGGTCTTTTTATTGTTCCTGTTTTGCAAGGTATCTGCAAATGATCTGGTGTTTATCATAAAGAAGATAACGAAAATGCTTTAATGTAATGCCAGAAATGCGATTATATAAAAGGATAGACTGTATTTAATGGCATGTATTTGTTGTGCGGTAATATTTAAACTGGTAAGGATGTCTGGAACGGAAGAGGGTAATCGGATTTATTACGGAAATTGTTCTGTTATGCTTTTTCTCATGTCGTTAATATCTGTTTTTCAAGGGCGACAGTTAATGCTGCTTGTTATTTGCTGTATGTTTGATGTTTTAGGTATTGGAGCTTGTGATGTCTGTTTGTATTCAGACCAAGGATTTTGATGTTTCCAGTGAACTGGCTGCCTTGCGTGCAGGCAATACGCGTATTGGCGCGGTGGTCAGTTTTGTTGGGACTGTGCGGGATGGAAACGGCGGAGAGACGGTTTTCGGAATGGAGCTGGAGCATTATCCCGGCATGACGGAGCAATCTTTGACGGAAATCGAGCTGGAGGCTGCAAGGCGCTGGCCGTTGATAGCAACACGGATTGTGCATCGTGTTGGTTCGTTGCTGCCTGGCGGGCAGATTGTGCTGGTGGCTGCGGCAGCCGAACATCGTGCTGCGGCGTTTGAGGCCTGTTCGTTTATGATGGATTGCTTAAAAGGCAGTGTGCCTTTATGGAAGAAGGAAATATTGCCATCCGGCGCGCGTTGGGTTGAAGGGAAAAGAGGGGAAAACGTATGAGCTGGCTTGCTGTCGGTTTGGGTGCAGCGTGCGGTGCATGGCTGCGCTGGGGATTGGGGATATTGCTAAATGCCATGCACAGCCAGGTGCCGCTTGGCACTTTGTTTGCCAATCTGCTCGGCGGTTATCTGATTGGTTTGGCTGCGGCTTTTTTTGGTCATACCCCATCACTTTCTCCTGAATGGCGTCTTTTCATGATGACCGGTTTTTTGGGCGGTCTGACGACTTTTTCTACTTTTTCTCTTGAGTCGGTTACGCTTTTGCAGCGCGGCTTGTACCTTTGGGCGGCATGGCATGTTTTGCTGCATCTTGTTGGCGCTCTCCTTTTTTGTCTGCTTGGATTTGCTTCTTACCGGCTGTTTGTTGTTTCCTGAAAGATACTTTACATCCGGTTGTTTTTTTGCTAACCAGCGTGAAAAAATGCCTTGAAATTGGAGAGAGAGCATCCATCTTTTGGGAATCAGAATATATGATGTGGAGGATGTGATGCGTCAGGATAAATTGACAACCAAGCTTCAGGAAGCGATTGGGGATGCACACAGTATGGCTGTCGGTAACGACAACCAGTACATTGATCCCGTGCATCTGGTTATGGCGCTTTTACAGCAGAATGACGGCAGCGCCCGCTCGCTTTTGCAGCGTGCCGGCGTGAATGTCAATGCGCTGGATAACGGGCTGAAAAGTGCGCTGGAGCGCTTGCCGAAAGTTTCGGGAACCGGCGGGGATGTGCAGGTGGGGCGGGAGCTTCTGGCCTTGCTGAACCTGGCGGACAGGGAGGCGCAAAAGCGCGGCGACCAGTTTATTGCCAGCGAGATGGTATTGCTAGGATTGTTGGAAGACAAATCTGATGCTGGCCGGATTGCACGGGAAAATGGTTTGGTGCGTGCGTCTCTGGAAGCGGCTATCCGGGCAGTAAGGGGAAACGGTTCGATTAACTCTGCCGGTGCGGAAGACCAGCGCGAAGCGCTCAAAAAGTTTACGCTGGATTTGACCGAGCGTGCCCGGATGGGCAAGCTGGATCCGGTAATCGGGCGTGATGACGAAATTCGACGGGCTATTCAGGTGCTCCAGCGCCGCAGCAAGAATAATCCGGTGTTGATTGGCGAACCTGGTGTTGGTAAAACGGCTATTGTCGAGGGACTGGCGCAGCGCATTGTCAACGGAGAGGTACCGGAAAGCCTGAAAGGCAAGCGTGTTCTGGTTCTGGATATGGCGGCGCTTTTGGCAGGCGCCAAATACCGCGGTGAATTTGAAGAAAGGCTGAAAGCTGTTTTAAATGAACTGGCCCAGGATGAGGGGCAGACGATTGTCTTTATTGACGAAATTCACACGATGGTTGGCGCTGGCAAAACGGAAGGTTCCATGGATGCCGGCAATATGCTCAAACCTGCGCTGGCGCGGGGCGAGCTGCATTGTGTTGGCGCTACAACGCTGGATGAATACCGCAAGTATGTGGAGAAGGATGCGGCTTTGGAACGGCGTTTCCAGAAGATCATGGTAGATGA
Source organism: Oxalobacter formigenes (assembly GCA_023667225.1). Classification (GTDB taxonomy): domain Bacteria; phylum Pseudomonadota; class Gammaproteobacteria; order Burkholderiales; family Burkholderiaceae_D; genus Oxalobacter; species Oxalobacter formigenes_C. Next base: position 21,804 of record JAMPAN010000003.1, read on the forward strand.
ACCATCGGTGGAAGATACGATTGCCATTTTGCGCGGTCTTCAGGAGAAATATGAGCTTCACCATGGAGTTGAAATTACCGATCCTGCCATTATTGCGGCGGCGGAATTGTCTCACCGTTATATTACGGACCGGTTTTTGCCGGACAAGGCCATTGACCTGATTGATGAAGCTGCTTCACGAATCAAGATGGAAATTGATTCCAAGCCGGAAGTGATGGATAAGCTGGATCGCCGGATTATCCAGCTTAAGATTGAGAGGGAAGCCGTTAAAAAGGAAAAGGATGAGGCTTCGCAGAAACGGCTGGCATTGATTGAGGAGGAAATCGGGAATTTGGAGCGCGAATATGCCGATTATGATGAGGTGTTGAAAGCCGAGAAGGCCGGGGTGGAAGGTGCCAAGCATATCAAGGCGGAAATTGATAAGGTACGCCAGCAAATGGAGGAAGCCCGGCGGCAGGGCGATTTCCAAAAGATGTCCGAGTTGATGTACGGCAAAATGCCGGAGCTTGAAAAGGCACTGGAGGAACAAAACAGTAAGGAAACGGTGCTGGAGACGGATCATCCAAAATTGCTGCGCACGCAGGTTGAGGCTGAGGAAATTGCCGAGGTGGTTTCCCGTGCTACGGGTATTCCTGTTTCCCGGATGATGCAGGGAGAGCGTGAAAAGCTGCTGCATATGGAAGATGCGCTTCACAGCCGTGTGGTGGGACAGAATGAAGCGATTGTTTCCGTATCCAATGCTATCCGCCGTTCCCGTGCCGGATTGGGCGATCCCGGCCGGCCGTATGGTTCTTTCATGTTCCTTGGGCCAACGGGTGTAGGCAAGACGGAGCTTTGTAAATCGCTTGCCAATTTCCTTTTTGATACCGAAGAATCCATGATTCGCATTGACATGAGTGAATTTATGGAGAAACATTCGGTTGCGCGACTGATTGGCGCGCCGCCGGGATATGTCGGCTATGAAGAGGGCGGCTATCTGACGGAGGCTGTCCGGCGCAAGCCTTACAGTGTGATTTTGCTGGACGAGATTGAGAAAGCTCATCCGGATGTATTCAATGTTTTGCTGCAAGTGCTGGATGACGGCCGGATGACAGACGGGCAGGGCAGGACGGTTGATTTCAAGAATACGGTTATTGTAATGACTTCCAACCTGGGATCGCATCTTATCCAGGAGATGGAAACGGAAAAAGCAGAACCTTCTCTGGTGAAGATGGCTGTGATGGAAGAAGTGCGCCGCCATTTCCGGCCGGAATTTATTAACCGGATTGATGAGACGGTGGTATTTCATGCGCTGGATGAAAAGAATATTGGCGCGATTGCCAAGATACAGCTTGCCATTGTAGAAAAACGGCTGGAAGGCATGGAAATGTCGCTGGAAATATCAGAAGCTGCCTTACAAAAAATTGCCGAGGCCGGTTTTGATCCACTTTTTGGCGCACGGCCGCTTAAACGGGCGATTCAACAGCAGATTGAAAACCCGGTTTCCCGGCTGATCCTTGAAGGCAGGTATGGCCCCAAGGATACAATTTTCATTGATGTCAAAGACGGGGAAATGCTTTTTGACAAGAAAGCTGGCAAGGAATGACCGTTCTTTGAAACTTTCCTGTAAACACGCGGCATGCTGTGCGATGCCCGTGTTTACGGGGGGATAGGTTGATAGATGAATGGCGTGTTAGAAAGAATGTCGCTTCAGCAATGGTTTTAGATGATATTCGCCAGGCATAGTTTCTTTCTTCTTAATTTCTTGGGTTATTCAATATAGCTAGGTATTTCTCCATTGCTGATTCCTGCAACAATTTTTCTTCTATTTCTCTTGTAACCTGAAAGTCCAAGAAGTACCTATTCTTAATGCAATCCATAAAATGGGAAATGTTTCCCAGATGAGAATCCGGTATATAGCGGTGAGTGTTGATGACAAAGTTGTTTGTTATGAGGTCATCAATATTTTCTTTTGTTACAAACCTGGAATAAGTGAAATCTTCTAAGTGTGTACAAACAAGAGCAGGGATGCCGAAACTTGCTGCTTCAATAGGTACCTGTCCGACACCGCCAATAAAAAGAAAATCATTGCTGTTCTTTTCCAAGAAATCTTGCGTATTAATAGGACCAATATATTGTCCTTCGCAAAGGCTATCTACAAGGCTATTGATTTCTGTATTTATTTTTTGTTTTATAATATTTCCTGCTATCTGGAAATCACATCCAATTGTGTTACATGCTTTTATAAAAGAGGCCAATGTGGGTAATTTTTCATTTGACAGACGGGAAATGAATAATGCCTCTTTCTGATTTTTATATTCCCAGAGCAGGCTAGTTTTCTCTACCCAGTTTGGGATATGCGGTATTTCTTCCAGGAAGTTATATCCAAATGTTGCATTTGCTCTTAAAATATAATCAAACCAGTCAAAGTCAATATTATTAAAATCCAGATTATTATGAATGCAAAGTCCTATCTTACAGTGTTTACGCAGTTTACTATAATTGATCTTTCTTAGATATTCAGCCTCTTTTACCTGAAATTCTATAAAATCGATATGGGCTAGACTTAATATTTCTATGAGCAGATCGGTAAAATTTTCTGCTTCAAAAGTCAACTTAAAATTTGGATATTCCACAAGAGGAGCAAAAGCATTTCCTCTTGAAGTGAGTATCATGCACTTAAAATTATGTTCAGAAAGATATTTGAGTTGTTTACCCAAGCGTGTTTCAGTACCGCCAACAGAAGCAAGGTCATATACTACATAGAGAATTTTTCTTTTTTCATTTCCCCCCCCCCCCTCTACGATTTTACGATGAAGAGATTTTATTCGGTTCCTGTTATTTTCTTGCAATTCTTCATTCATCAGGTTTAGGAATGCAGGGGAGTGTCTTCTTGAATATACTTTTTTCCCGAATAAATATATGCGGGTACGTAGGTTGTCTGTAGTTTTCGTAAGCATTTTTAGAAAGAGGGAGTATTATGCTTCATGCTTTTCTAATATATCATTTTTTAGTCAGAAAAGAACTTTTCCCGGATTCATCAGGTTATGGGGATCCAGGGCAGATTTTATTTTTTTCATCAGGGCAATTTCGGTTGCTGAGCGGTAGCGGACGAGTTCTTCCCGTTTCAGTGCGCCCAGGCCATGTTCTGCCGACAGGGTTCCATTAAACCGGGCAACGCTGTCGTACACGATGCGGTTGATTGCCGGAGTGTGTGCCAAAAAGTCGGATTGCGGCATGTTTTCCGGTGCGCCGACATTGTAATGCAGGCTGCCGTCTCCCAGATGACCAAAGGTAACCATCCGGCATCCCGGAAGGTGTTCCTGCAAAAGCCGGTCGGTTTTTGTAATGAATTCGGCCAGACAGGATATTGGAATAGCGATATCGTGTTTGATGTTTTGTCCTTCGGATGCCTGTGCGGCAGAAATGTTTTCCCGCAGCTGCCACATGATGTTTGACTGTGCAATGGACTGGGCTACAGCGGCGTCAGTAATGATATCTTCTTCTATGGCATGTTCCAGGCAGGTTTCGAGCATCTCTGCAGCATGGTCTTCAGATTCGCTGTCTGACAGTTCTATCAGGATATATTGCGGGTAGGCGAGAGGCAGGGGGGCTTTCAGGGCCGGGAAATGCTTGATGACCAGTTCCATGGCGTAGCGGGAAACCAGTTCAAAAGCTGTTAAGGCTGAGCTGCATCTCGACTGGGCAAGATGGAGAAGTTCCAGCGCTTTTTCCGGTGTGGAGACGGCGGCTATAGCTGTGATACGGGCGCGCGGCAGAGGGTAAAGGGTCAGAACAGCAGCAGTAATAATGCCCAGCGTACCTTCTGCACCGACAAAAAGGTCACGCAGGTTGTAGCCGGTATTATCTTTTCTCAGGCTGCGAAGGCCATCCCATATTTCCCCTTCACCGGTGACAACTTCCACACCCAGGCAGAGTTTTCTTGCTGTACCGTAGCGCAGTACGGCTGTTCCGCCTGCGTTGGATGAAAGATTGCCGCCGATAGTGCAGGTGCCGGAAGAGGGAAGGGCGAGGGGGAAGAGTCGGCCTGCTTCTGTTGCCGCCTGGTGAATATGGTCAAGGATGCATCCGGCTTCTACGGTCATGGTGTTGTTGGCAGTATCCAGTTTCCGTATTCGGTTTAAACGGGCAAGTGAAAGGACAATTGATGTGCCGGAACTGTCCGGAATGCTGCCTAACACCAGCCCAGAGTTGCCGCCCTGGGGAACCAGCGGAATCTGGTACCGGTTGCACAAGCGGACAATAGCGGCTGTTTCTTCTGTATTGCCAGGTTTGACAATGGCCAGCGCCCGGCCGGAAAGACGTTTTCGCCATTCCGTTACGAAAGGCTGCATGGCAGTTTCATCCGTGAGGACATGGGCATGACCGACAGTTTGGCGGCATGCTTTGAGGAAGTTTTGTTCAGACATACAAAATCCGGCCGGACGCAGTAGAGTGTCCAGGAAAAAGTTTCTTTACGGGAACATTCTGCACTAAAAACCGGAAAAAAGATAATGCAAAACAAAGCAAACGGCAAATATGGGCGTTGATACCGTAAATATCAATGGATATACGGAAGAAAAATGCTAAAACGCTGTGTAGCGACAGATACAGGCATGGGGTACACTCGTGCCAGAACTGACAGGGCAAGTCAAATGAACCGGATGGATAGGCTACATGCAAAAAACCGTTATCTTCAGGGGATAATTTCTCTGATTCAGTACGTTTATCGCCGGGTTGACGAAGAGCAGTTGACGCAGGTGGCAGGCAATATTACTTATACTCTGATTCTGGGTATTGTACCTGCTCTTGCGGTTGCGCTGGCTATTTTCACCTATTTCCCGCAGTTTGAAGCATTGCAGAAAATGGTGGAGCTTTATTTTATGCAGGGCATGATTCCGCCCGGCATGGCACGGGGTATTCTGGATAACCTGACGCTTTTTGCCAGCAAGGCGTCCAGTGTTTCTATTGTCAGTTCTCTTGCCATGTTCTTTACAACGGCAATGATGTTTAACCTGATTGAAAACACGTTTAACCGTATCTGGGGAGTTCAGGAACCGCGGCCGTTTTTCCGGCGGATGCTTATTTATTTTTTCATTGCTACGTTGGGTCCTTTACTCCTTGGCGGGTCGCTTTATCTGACTTCTTATTTGTATTTGGTAGGAAAGGGAATTGTCGGGAAGCTTCCTTACTTAAACGGGATATGGCCTGCTTTGTTTCTGGCGTTTATTTCTGCAGCGGCTTTTACTTTTCTTTACCGTTTTGTTCCCTACCGGCGTGTTTTATGGAAGGATGCCTTTTTAGGAGGTTTTTTTGCTTCTCTTGCTTTTGAGATAGCCAAACGGCTTTTTGCCGTTTTTGTGATGCAGTTTGCCTCCTACCAGAGAATTTATGGCGCTATCGCTCTTATCCCCATGTTTTTGCTTTGGCTTTATGTCAGCTCGCTGATTATGCTTTCAGGAGCGGTACTGGTTTCTTCTTTGCCGGATTTCAGGAGCGGGCGCTGGCGGCGGGTGGTGATGCCAGGCAGCCAGTATGCCGATGCCCTGTCTGTGATGCACGTTTTGTTTGATGCCCGTGCGGAAAGGAACCAGTCTGTTGGCTGGACGCGGTTGCAGCGATATGCCAGCCTTTCAAGTGCAGAGCTGGAAAATTTGCTGCTTTCCATGCAGGAGGCAGGGTGGGTCAGACATGCCAAGCAGGGAATGCGTATTATTTTCCGGCGGCGCAGAAAAACGGTGTTGCGTGCGTCTCTTGATGAATGGCGATGGGTTGGTGATGCAACCAGGATTACGCTGGCGGATGTTTTTTCCCGGTTTGTTTTTCAGCCTGATGAGGAGGATGCGCTTTCTTGCCAAATTATCGGGTTGCTGGAAAAAAATCTGGACAGGAGTCTGGCAGATTATTTTGAGGAAATGGATAAGCTGTCGATTTCAGGTGATCAGGGTGTTGCTGGACGGGAGTAATTGTGTACGGTATAGGGCTACGGCAGCATTTTTCTGCCAGTTTTTGCAGGCGTTGTTGTCTCTGATGGTGCAAACTGGTTCGCCAGCTGGCCAGGCTGTATCAGGGGTATTACCGCAAGGCAAATCCGAAAACCAGTTTATAGGTTGCCGGCAGCATGCCATCTTCACGTCTTAGAGATTCATAGCGTTCCTGTGCTTTTTTCCAGGCGTGTTTTCCCATTAATGCGCGCCTTTGCCCTTTTCCAATCTGGTTGGCGCCAATGCCGCGTACACTGACAAGAAAAGAATGGAAATCGGGAAAACCGACTGTTCGGGTTTCACAGGTAATGTTGATGTGCCTGAATCCGGCTTGGTGTAGTGCCGATTTGGTTTGCTGCGGGGGGATAAAAGTGCGGATATGGCGATGGTTATCTATGCCGGAAAAGGCATAATCCAGCTCCGACAGTGTGCCTGGTCCCAGTGTAGAAAACAGCAGTATGCCATTTACGGCCAGTATCCGGTAAAGTTCGGCATAGACCTGGTCAGGCCGGCACCATTGCAGAGCCAGGCTGCTCCAGACAAGTTCGAATTGTTTATCTGCAAAGGGCAAGTGTTCCAGGTCGGCACAGACGGTGTGGATACTTTTTTTAGCAGCCAGTTGCAGCATTTCCAGGGAGAGATCACAGCCGGTAATACGACAATCTGGCCAGCAGCATTTCAGTAATCCGGCGCCGTAGCCGGTGCCGCATCCTCCATCCAGCACGGTGCGTGGCGCAGGTATATCAGGAAAAAAGGCAGGAAGATGGTTGATAAGATCATGGCATACCGTTTGCTGGAAACGGGCAAGGTTATCGTATTTGCGGGCGGCACGATTAAAAGCAGTGCCAACCCGGATTTTATCAACAGCGGGAAGCATCCAGAAAGTCCGTAATAAAACTTGCGCTGGCAGCGGGATCGGAGAGAAATGGCGCATGCGAAGCGTCAGGCAGAACAGCCAGCCGGGCATTTTGCATATTTTTATGCAACCATTCGGCAGAAGAAAGCGGCATAAGCGTATCCTGTGCGCCGTGGAGCAAAAGGACAGGTTGTTGTATTTCGTGCACGATTGGGCGCAGGTCGGTATGTCTGAGGATATCCAGGCCTGTTTCCAGGCAGGGAGGCGGGGCTGAGGTGATATTTGTTAATTTTCGGGCAATTTCGCGTGCATGATTATCATGCTGATTAAAAATGGTGATAAAGCGGCGAAGGGCTGCGGCAGGGTTGACCCGAATACCGGAACCCAGTTTATCTATCAGTGCCGGAGAAACACCGTCAGGCCAGTCCGGGCGCTTCATAAAATTGGGTGTGGCGCCTACCAATATCAGTTTTTCAACCTGGTTTGGAAAGCGTACGGCAGCCAGCATAGCCAGCAAGGCGCCCAGCGACCAGCCGCAAAGGATAAGCGGCGGTGTCAGTTTTGCCATGAGATCGTCAAGCAGGGTTGTCGCAGAATAATGGATAATGGGTTGCTGGTTTGGTGTGTAACCGGGGAGCGGCTGGATAAGTAACCGGTACCGATGGGCAAGGGCAGGGCGCAAGCAATTTGCCAGGTCCTCCCATACCCCTGGCCCCATCCCCCATCCATGCCAGAAAACAATGGTACTCATTGCAGCTCTTTTAATCCGTCAAGCAGCTTGTCAATCTGTTCTTCATTATGCCCGGCTGAAAGGGAAATCCGCAAGCGTGCGCGCCCTTTTGGCACAGTAGGCGGACGGATAGCCGGAACAAGGATACCCCGGCTGGCTAATGCCTGTGCGATTTGCAGGGTTTTTTCATTGCTGCCGGTAATGACGGGCTGGATGGCAGTAGGGGATGGAAGCCATTCCCATCGGGTTTGTGACAGGCCTGCCTGCAGACGCCTGGACAGTGAAAAAAGCCTGGTTCGCCTGTCTTCACCCTGGCGGATCAGTTCTATGCTTTTAATGAGCGTTGCCACAACGACAGGACTGGCAGCGGTAGTAAAGGTATAGGTTCTGGCCCGTTGCAGCAGCCATTCCATGACCTGGGCATTACCGGCGGCAAAAGCACCGCTAACGCCGGCTGCCTTGCTGAGTGTTCCCATATAAACCAGGCGGGGCGTTGGCGTTATGCCAAAATGGGCAAGGGTTCCCCGGCCTTCAGGCCCCAGTACGCCAAAACCATGTGCATCGTCTGCAACAAGCCAGGCATCATGTATTTTTGCCAGGTCCAGAAGAGCGGGCAGGGGAGCGATATCTCCATCCATGCTGAAGACGGCATCTGTCAGGATCAGTTTTTGTCTTGCACGGCTTTTTTCCATGAGGGAGGCAAGGTGCTCGATATCTGTATGCCGGTAACGGATGTTGTCTGCGCGAGAAAGCAGGACGGCGTCAATGAGCGAGGCATGGTTCAAACGGTCTGAAAAAACGGCATCGCCCCGTCCAACCAGCGCAGGAACAATGCCTGTATTGGCCATGTACCCGGTGCTGAAAAAAAGCGCGCGATCCATCCCGGCAAATTCGGCCAGTGTTTTTTCCAGTATTTCATGCGGACGCATATGACCGGTTACCACATGGGAACCGCCTGAGCCGACTCCCCATTGATAGGCAGCTTTTGCTGCTGTTTCTGCCAAAAGAGGATGCGCCGCCAGTCCCAGATAGTCGTTGCTGGAAAAGGTCAGCATTGGAATACCGTCAATTTCTGCCATGACAGTACAGGCAGAACCGACAATCCTGCGGCGGCGCAGGAGATTTTCATTTGCCAGTGTCTGTAATTGGTGTTGAATGTTGTCGGTAATCATGGGGTCAGCATATGACACGTTCATGCAAAAGAGGGGGGCGGTTGTCGTACAGCTGTACCAGCGTTGAGGCGCGTGTACCGTATTCCGGAGTGATGACGCAGACCGGTGAGAGTACTTTTTCTTTTTCCATGCCAATGCCTGTTTCCGGTAGATGCGTTTCAGGCGCCGGCGTGGTATCAGACAACATTTCAAAATAAGCTTCGGTTGGGGCGTTTTGTCCTAACAGGCTGGCGAATTGTGCCCGGGCACGAATGACTTTGGGCCATGGATCGTCCAGCAAGGCGTTGGAAAGGCCGTAAATGCCGGGGGGAAGCGGTTTGCCGTTGATTGCACGGCCATAGCCGCAGTTGGAAAACCAGATGAGCGTATCTTTGTTGCCGACAAGCAGATTAAAACCATTGTACTGATGGGCTTTTTTTCTGATGTTCAGGATATATTCCTGTGGGGTGAGTTCAGACGCAAGATAATCGCTGACCAGCTTGCCCCGTGAAGTGTCCCGTGGTTTCATAAAGCAGGGAGCACGTACATTGGTGACGGCAGCAAAACGACCGCCGCAGCTTTCTTTTCGCACACCCATCCAGGTGCCGCCTCCTTCAAGATCACGACCGGCATAGATATCTGGAAAATCCTGCCACCAATGTGCAGATTCCGTCCGGCGGGCATAAAATTCATCTCGGTTGGCAGCAGCAATCAGCGGAACGGCAGGAACAAGCTGCCAGGCAAAAACAATCAGACACATGACGGCATGATTTTCAGGTGGGGCATTTTGCAGGTTAAACGTTTTTCCGGTGCGAAATTCTGCCAGACAAGTGTTTTTGGAGGGTAGCGATGTGAGGAATCAGCATGTCTTTTTTCTGCCAGGCTGCACTTGGGCGGTAAAAAGAGATTTCCGCCGGCAATAATCCGGTTTTTCATGAGAAAATACTCCTCTTTCCTGCTGTACTGACCAATAAAAACCTGTCTATTATAAAGAGGATAGCGATTTTTTGCCGGGCGATTGTTTTATGACTGTTTTCAAACGTGTTTTTTTGTTTGTTGTCCTTGTGCTGATTCTCGCTATGTCGGGATTTGCCTGGTGGGCGAATTCTGCTGTTTCTGACACAGATAAACCGATTCCTTTTGATATCCGCCCAGGTGGACTTAATTATGTTGTTGACCAGCTGCATGTTCAGGGTGTTGCAATAAACGGCAGTTTGTTTCGGATTCTGGCACGGCTAACAGGCAATGCGGCCAGGCTCAGGGCGGGAAGCTATGAACTCAAGCCGGGGGAAACGCCGTCTGACCTGATGGAGAAGCTGGCAAAAGGACTGGTTTCCTATGAGTCGGTGACGATTGTGGAGGGCTGGACGTTCAGGCAGATGCGTGAAGCTTTGGCAGCACATCCCAAGCTTAAGCATGATACGTGTCATCTGACAGAGCGTGAACTGATTGAGCAGCTTAAGATTACCTGGGGGGCAGCAGAAGGGCTTTTTTTTCCGGATACCTATTTTTTTAACCGGGGAGCCAGCGATATGCAGATTTATCGCAAGGCACACGAGCAGCTGATGAAACGGTTATATGCCTATTGGGAAGAAAGGGATGCTTCACTGCCGTACAAGACGCCTTATGAAGCCCTTGTGATGGCTTCCATTGTAGAAAAGGAAACCGGTCATCCGGAAGACCGGGCGAAAATTGCCGGTGTTTTTACCAATCGCCTGAAAGCCGGAATGCGGTTGCAGACAGATCCGACTGTTATTTACGGTATGGGAGATAAATACAAGGGAGTGATTTACCGCTCCAGTCTGATGACTGATACGCCGTATAATACTTATACCCGTTTTGGTTTGCCGCCTACTCCGATAGCGCTGGTTGGCGATGCCGCGCTTAAGGCTACGTTTTTTCCGGATAAAACCGATGCGCTTTATTTTGTTTCCCGGGCAGACGGAACCGGGAAAAGCGAGTTTTCCACCAATCTGACCGACCATAACAGGGCGGTTGAAAAATATTTGCGGAATAAATGAAAACGGATAATCAGTGCCGGACAAGAGGGCGTTTTATTACTTTCGAGGGAATTGACGGAGCAGGAAAATCTACCCATATTGAATTTGTTGCCCGCCTTGTGAGGGAAAGAGGAAAAGAAGCTGTCATAACCCGTGAACCTGGCGGCACAGCTTTGGGCGAACAGTTGCGGATGCTTTTGCTGCACGAGGAAATGCATGCTGAAACAGAGGCGCTTCTGATGTTTGCGGCGAGGAGGGAGCATATCCGGCAAGTGATTGAACCGGCACTGGATCGCGGTGCCTGGGTTATTTCGGATCGTTTTACCGATGCCAGTTTTGCTTATCAGGGCGGCGGACGTGAATTGCCGGTGCAAAAACTTGAGCGGCTTGAAGAATGGGTGCATCCGAATCTTCAGCCTGATATTACTTTTCTTTTCGATATACCGCTTGATGTTGCCAGTGCCCGCCGTCTTGGGGACGCACGGGTTAGTGACAGGTTTGAAAGAGAACAGACGGTATTTTTCAGCAGGGTACGTGCTGCCTACCTTGAACGGGCAGCATTGTTTCCGGAGCGTTTCCGTGTAATAGACAGTACCCGGTCTATTCCGGAAATACAGGAATGTTTGCAGGAAAAATTATCTTTTCTATAGCCGGATAATGAACGCTGTTTTATGATGGATTCTTTTCCTTCTTCTGTTTTTCCCTGGCATATCCCGGTTTGGGAACAACTGGTAAGCTGCTGGGATAACCTGCCCCATGCCCTCCTTCTGCATGGTATGGCAGGAACCGGAAAATGGGCGTTTGCAGAACATTTGGCCAAATCATTATTATGCGAAAACCGCAAGTCGGACAGGCATGCCTGTTCTTCGTGTCCGGCATGCGGCTGGTTTGACCAGTATGCCCACCCGGATTATCGCCGTATTCTTCCGCCTGCTCTTGATGCAGACAGGGAAAATGATGCAGAAAAAATGGCGGAGGAAGGAGATGAAAAATCATCATCCCGCACAGGCAGCGCTCCATCACGGCGCATTGGTATTGACCAGATTCGCGAACTGTGGGAGATGCTTTCGCTTTCCACACATCGTGGCGGCTTAAAACCTGTTTGCTTGTGGCCTGCAGAGGCGTTGACTGCCGAGTCGGCAAATGCCTTGCTGAAAATGCTGGAAGAACCTCCGCAAGGTACGGTTTTTATCCTGGTTGCCAACAGTCTCCAGGCGTTGCTTCCTACTATTTTGTCGCGTTGCCGGAAAATAGCCATGCCGATGCCGGAAACTGATGAAGCCTTGGCCTGGCTGAAAGAGCAGGGGGTGGATGATGCGCAGACCTGGCTGGCTGGTCAAGGCGGCGCTCCGCTTGCCGCACTTGACGAGGCGCAAAGCGGAAGCCATGAGGAAAGGGATGCTTTTCTTGCCGCTTTGGCCAGACCTGGTGTGGAGACAGCTTTGCAAACGGCAGAAAAGTTGCAACGTGTTCTTCCCCGACAAATTATTGCCTGGCTGCAACGCTGGCTATATGATTTGTTTGCTCTGCGCATGAGCGGCCGCCAGCGCTATTTTCCATATTACAGGCAAATTCTTGAAGAGCAGGCTGCCAGCCTGAATCTGGATGAATTGCTTCGCCTGATGAGGAAAACTGCACAAAGAAACCGGATTGCAGAACATCCGCTTGTTTTGCGTCTTCTGATTGAGGATATGTTGCTTGAATACACACGCCTTTTTCCTGAAAAAGGCTGCCGGTAGGCACGGCAGGGTGATGTCCATTACAATGCTGCCTGCATTTTTCTTTCATTTGCGAGATTGCCATGTACGTTGATTCTCACTGCCATATTCATTTTCCGGCTTTGTCACGCCGGCTTGCCGATGTGCTTTCCAGGATGGAAAAGAATGGTGTATCCCACGCGCTGGTTGTTTCCATCAGCCTGGACGATATTCCGGATGTGTTGCAGCTTACCGGGCAGTATGAACATCTTTATGCTGCAGTTGGCGTACATCCTGCCAGCAAAAAAAGCCGTCAACCGGATGTTAAAACATTGGTGGAATATGCACAGCATCCCAATGTGGTGGCTATTGGGGAAACCGGGCTGGATTATCACCATGTCAAAGGCGACAGGGAATGGCAGTTTGAACGGTTTCGCATCCAGATACGGGCTTCAAGAGAGTGTGGAAAGCCCTTGGTCATCCATGCACGCGAGGCGGCTGATGATGTGATCCGCATCCTGAAAGAGGAAGGGGCAGGTACGGATGCCGGCGGTTTTGGCGGGGTTATGCACTGTTTTAATGAAACTCTGCCGGTTGCCAGAGCAGCAATGGATATGGGATTTTATATTTCCTTTTCAGGCGTTATTACCTACCCGAATGCCAGGGAACTCCAGCATGTGGCGCGCCTGATACCACTGGATCGCCTCCTGATTGAAACAGATTCACCTTATCTGGCTCCTCAGTCCATTCGTGGCAAACAGAATGAACCATCCTATGTGACGGAAGTAGCGGCGCAGCTCGCGAAAATAAAAGGCGTGTCTGCCGCTCGCATTGCCGAGGCCAGCTCACATAACTTTTTCCGTCTGTTTGGCCTTTTGGAACAGGCAAATTCACAAACAGTATGACAATGTGCCTGGCATTTTATTACAAAACTATATGAAAACGGGTTCTTTATAATAAAAGATTAGAGACTTGACGTAAGTCAATGTTTATTTTCTGTTAAAGCCACTACCGAAGTTGTTTTTACACTTAAACCCTTCCGGCAGGGAAAGAAAAACGGGCATACAATAAATATAACCGTATGCACCTAGCGGTTGGCTTCCGAAAAGGAAGCGTTATTTAAAGGGTGCATTTTAGCTACTAAGGATTGATATCATGAGCAAGTCCAATATCATTGGCGCAGTTGTTGTTCTGGTTGCTGCCGTTTGTGTTGCATTCGCCATTATGTAATGCGCTTTTTTCCGGATTCACCGGGAAGGGAGATTGTTTTGCAATCTCCCTTGTTTGTTTTATTAGCGTTGTGTTGATGAAATTTTTCTTTCGTTATTGCGATATCCTTATTGCTCCTTTTTGGATATGGCTGTTTATGTTCGGAAGGCCGTTATAACAGTTATCTGTTTCTATTTCTGCTATTTTTTTTGTTACGTGACATTTCCCAGTCTGTTTTTCCGGTTTTCATTTTTTTGGGAATGTTGGATGTGCAGGTTGTTTTCTCATGTACAATACTCTCCTATATTAGGGTCGTTTCTGACAATCTGATTGATTTCAATTCATTACAAGGTCAAGATACATGAATACCGCTACTCCTTTTTTTGCCGCAAAGCGGACTTGTCTGGCATTTATTTTGTTGGTTGCCGGCTTTTTTATGGTTTTCGGGGTTCATGCTGACAATAAGGATGATTTTTTCAGGGCGGTTGAAATGAATCGTCCTGATCAGGTTGCGAACCTGTTGAAGGAAGGGATTGATCCCAACATTGCCGAACCTCATAAAGGCAATACAGGATTGATTATTGCCATGCATGAGGGAGCAATGGAGGTATTTGACCTACTGATTAATACGCCGGGAATTGATCTGAACAAGCAGTCCTCAAATGGCAATACGGCACTTATGTTGGCAGCCTGGAAATCCAATGTGCCCGCTGTCAGGATGTTACTGGAGAAAGGCGCCCGGGTTAACCAGCCTGGCTGGACAGCATTGCATTACGCAGCGGCTGTGGGTAATGAAGAGATTGTTGCCATGCTGTTGGCAAAGAAAGCGGTGGTAGACTCGCTTGCGCCCAACAAGACAACGCCTCTTATGATGGCGGCGAGGAGCGGCCATACCGGTACAGTCAAGTTGCTTTTGGATCATGGCGCGGATGTGCGGCTCAGGAATGAGTGGAAGATGAGCGCTATTGATTTTGCGCGCGATGGTGACTTTACACGCCTGGAAGAGGGTTTGCAAAGCCGTCTTGACAAGATAGAGGCAAAGGCCGGTAAAAAGCAGTAAAGCGGTTAAAGGCAGATAGTTTGCCTTTAACCGGCAGTTTTTGCAAAAAGTCAGGTTTGCCAGTTCAGCAGAGAGCGACGCCGTTTTTGCGGGGTCAGGATACTAGGGTAAGCCTTGGGGTGAGTTTGCGGAAAATCCGGATTGTAGTGCAAGCCGCGGCTTTCATTACGCGAGAGGGCGCTTTCCACAATAAGGGCGGCTACTTCTACTAGGTTTCTTAGTTCCAGCAGGTTATTGGATACGATAAAATTGGCGTAATATTCGTCAATTTCTTCCCTTAAGAGCTGGATGCGGTGCTGGGCGCGCTCCAGGCGTTTTGTTGTACGAACTATACCGACATAGTCCCACATAAAGCGGCGAAGCTCATCCCAATTGTGTGAGATAACAACTTCTTCATTCGGGTTGGATACCTGGCTTTCATCCCATGCCGGAATTTCAGCCAAGGGGACATTTTTCTGCATAACGATATCTGCTGCTGCCATTTTGCCCAGAACCAGGCATTCCAGCAATGAGTTGCTGGCGAGCCGGTTGGCCCCGTGCAGGCCTGTGCAGGCAACTTCGCCTACGGCATATAATCCGCCGATATCAGTTTTTCCGCTTGTGTCTGTAATAATACCACCGCATGTGTAGTGCGCGGCGGGAACGACCGGAATCGGCTGGCGGGTGATGTCGATACCCAGTTCCATACAGCGGGCGAAAATGGTCGGAAAATGGTTTTTCAAAAAGGCTGCATCCTGATGTGTAATATCCAGGTTGACATGGTCCAGGCCGCGTTTCTTCATTTCGAAATCGATGGCTTTTGCCACAATATCCCGTGATGCCAATTCACCCCGGGAATCATGCCATTCCATGAAACGTTTTCCGGCATCCTGACCTGCTTCCGCGGGGAGTTTAAGCTGGCCGCCTTCACCACGCACGGCTTCGGATATCAGGAAGGACTTTGCCCAGGGATGGTAAAGACAGGTAGGATGGAACTGGATGAATTCCATATTGCCGACACGGCATCCGGCCCGCCATGCCATAGCAATGCCGTCTCCGCTTGCGGTGTCCGGGTTGGTTGTATAGAGATAGACTTTTCCGGCACCCCCTGTAGCCAATACGGTATGCCGTGCCGAAAAGGTGCGGACTTTCCCTGCCTTTTCATCCAGTACATAAAGGCCGTGGCAACGAATGGGGTGATGCGTTTCCGGGTTGAGGCGGTCTGAAGTAACCAGGTCAATAGCGCAATGATTTTCAAAGATGCTGATATGATGGCTGGCGCGGATTTTCTGTTCAAGGGTTTCCTGTACAGCGTGGCCGGTTGCATCAGCGGCATGGATGATGCGTCTTTCGCTGTGCCCGCCTTCACGGGTCAGGTGAAATCGGGCAGACGAATTTTCATCACGGGAAAAGGGTACCCCCATGTTGATGAGCCAGTTAATGGCATCCGCTCCGTTTTCCACGATGAAGCGGGTTACGCTTTCTTCACATAGCCCGGCGCCGGCACGCATGGTATCAGTAACGTGTTGTTTGATGGAATCCAACGGATTCAGTACGGCAGCTATTCCGCCTTGCGCGTAATTACTTGCGCTTTCGTCCAGAGTCCGTTTGCAGATAAGCGCAATTTTGTATGAGGCGGGAAGGCGGAGCGCTACCGAAAGGCCAGCCAAACCGCTGCCTACAATGACCACATCAAAGTTCATGATGTTTTTACCTGCTCAAAGAATGAAAATGTCCTTAATATATGCTATTTATGCCGTTGCGTCATGTAATTTTTCCAGGGCGGTATGTTCGATAATCAGCTGTACAGAGGTAATTCCCTTGTATTCATTGCTGGCAAGTCTAAAGGCCAGGCAGGACTCGTCGGGCAACAGGCTGGCGTGATTAAAGTAGATTGCCTTGAGTTGGCGGCTGTCTTTTTCCAGTTGGAGGGAAAGATGCCGGTTTTTAAGCACTCGTTGATTTATGATGCGGAAACGGCTGCTGAAAAGGGGCGGCTCAAAACTGTGTCCCCACACATGTGATTCCAGTTGCCGGACAAATTCCAGCGTATAGCAGGATATATCTGGCTCACCGTCTGTTTCAATGGTTTGGTTACGTTGAGATGGACCAAGTTGTTCCCTGGCGATAGCTTCAAATGTTTTGCAGAATGTTTGGTAGGCTTCTGCACGAAGGGTGAGGCCGGCTGCCATGGCATGCCCGCCAAAACGGACAATGATGTCCGGGCAGCGTTTGGCTGCCAGATCAATGGCGTCCCGCAAATGGAAACCGGGTACGGAGCGGCCTGATCCCCTGAGTAATCCATCTTTGTCAGGAGCAAAGACAAGAGTAGGACGATAGTAGATATCTTTTAGCCGGGAAGCTAAAAGTCCGATGATGCCATGGTGCCAGTCCGGATCCAGTACGCAAAGAGAAGCGCTTTCATCTGGCTGAAACTGTACCAGTTTTTCCAGCGCTTCTTCATGCATTCTGCTTTCTATTTCTTTTCTTTTCTGGTTAATCTCATTGAGTTCCTGTGCTATTTCTCTGGCACGTGCAATATCATCGGTGATGAGACATTCTACACCCAATGTCATATCCGAAAGACGGCCTGCTGCATTCAGGCGGGGGGCAAGCATGAAGCCAAGAGCAAAAACGGAGGCCTTTTGATATTCCTGTCCTGCAACCTGAAAGAGAGCGGCAATACCAGGACACATGTGCCCAGCAGCTATTCGTTTGAGGCCCTGGGCAACCAGGATACGGTTGTTTTTGTCCATGGGTACCATATCTGCTGCGGTTCCCAGAGCAACCAGATCCAGCAGGGTATCTAATCTTGGCTGGTTCTGCTTTTCAAAAAGGCCGCGTTGCCGTAATTCGGCACGAAGCATCAACATTACATAAAAAATGACACCGACGCCGGCAAGATTTTTACTTTCAAAGGTGCAATTCGGGTGGTTCGGGTTGACAATGACACAGTTTTCCGGCAAATGTTCTCCCGGAAGGTGATGGTCGGTTACCAGTACATCCATGCCTTGGCGAAGCGCTTCTTTTACGCCTTCTATGCTGGCTATGCCGTTATCTACCGTTACCAGCACTTGCGCTTTGTGCCGATGGGCGGCTTCGTTAACAATAGCAGGCGTCAAGCCATAGCCATTGAGAAAACGGTCTGGAACCAGAAACGAAACCTTGCCGCCCATCATTTTCAGGCCTCGGATGGCAACAGCACAGGCTGTGGCTCCGTCGCAGTCATAATCGGCGATGATGCAGATTTTCCGGCCAGCGCTGATTGCATTGGCCAAAAGGACAGCAGCCCTGTTTGCATTCAAAAGACCCGATGGCGGGAGCAGGCCGGTCAGGTCTGTTGAGAGTTCATGGATGTCAGTAATGCCCCTGGCTGCGTAAATGCGCGCAAGAACAGGATGCAATCCTTGCCTGGAAAGTTTTTCTGCTATTTCCGGTTTATACAGCCGGGCAGTAATATTTGTCATGCCGGCTGCCTTTCTGGTAAAGAATACGCTGGTTGCCTGTAGCTGAAACCGGTATGGGGCGGCCTGGCGGCAAGCCGTTTTGTTTGTGAAAAAGCAAAAGGAAAGGGGGCAGGTATATGACTCATAGCGCTATTCTATGGCAAACTGTTCTTCTTATCAGGAGTTTGTATTGAACCTGTTTTCAAAATTGCCTTATGAATGGCTGGTTGGCCTTCGCTATATCCGCTCAGGACGAAAAAGCGGCCGCAACCGCTTTATTTCTTTTATTTCGCTTATCTCAATGGCGGGTATTGCTCTGGGTGTGGCGGCTCTGATTGTTGTTATGTCTGTCATGAACGGGTTTCAGAAGGAAGTGCGCGACAAAATGCTTTCTGTTTTGCCGCATATTGAGATTTATGATACACAGGGTTCATTGCCTGACTGGCAGCAGACAGCACGGGAAGTGATGAAAAATCCGGCCGTATTGGGGAGCGCACCCTATGTAATGGGACAGGCTATGCTAACCCGTTTTGACCGAGTGCAGGGGGTATTGGTTCGCGGTGTGCTGCCAGCCGAGGAGGCGCATGTTTCCGATGTGGCAAAACAACTTAAAAGTGGCAGTTTCAGCAGTTTGCAGCCAGGCACATTCAATATTGTGATTGGTATTGGCCTGGCAAGGCAGCTGAGAGTTTATAAAGGGGACAAGCTGACGCTGGTTGTGCCGCAGGGACAGCTGACGCCAGCCGGTATGATTCCGCGGTTAAAGCAATTTACGGTATCCGGTATTTTTGATGTTGGACATCATTTGCTGGATACCAGTCAGGCTTTTATCAGTATGGAAGATGCCATGCGCCTGTTCAGGCAGGAAGCGCCAAACGGTTTGAGGCTGCGTGTCAGAGATATGTATCAGGCTCCTGTTGTAGCATGGGAGCTTGCCGAACAGTTAAATAACAGTGATCTTCTGGTGCGAGACTGGTCCAGGATGAACCGTAACTGGTTTGCTGCTGTTCAGATGGAAAAGCGCATGATGTTTATTATTCTGCTGCTTATTGTGGCAGTAGCGGCTTTTAATCTGGTTTCCACGCTGGTTATGACAGTGACTGAGAAGCAGGCAGATATTGCCATTTTGCGTACATTGGGCGCTTCACCGTATTCCATTATGAAAATCTTTGTTATTCAGGGCGCTGTTGCCGGAATACTGGGGACATTGATTGGGGTGGCTGGCGGTATTCTTATTGCAGCCAATGTTGATGTTATTGTTCCTTTTATTGAAAGATTGTTTGACTTTCAGTTTCTGCCAAAGGATATTTATATGATTTCGTCACTGCCGTCTGATTTGCGGCTGGCTGATGTGTTTACCACTGGCGGTTGTGCAGTTATCCTGGCATTTCTGGCTACGCTCTATCCAAGCTGGAGCGCTTCACGAGTAAATCCGGCCGAGGCACTGCGCTATGAGTGATGCTGTCCTCTCCTGTCGCGATCTCGGCAAAACTTTTTCCCAGGGAACGCATGATGTGGATGTGTTCCGGCATATCTGTTTTGATGTCTATCCCGGCCAGCGGGTTGCTATTGTCGGGGCGTCCGGCTCCGGTAAATCTACGCTATTGCATCTTCTGGGAGGACTCGATAAGCCAACTGCCGGGTATGTCAGCCTGTTTGGGCAGGATTTATCGGGCCTGGATGAAGCTGAGAGGGGAAGAATACGCAACCATTCGCTTGGATTTGTTTATCAGTTTCATCATTTGCTGCCTGAATTTTCCGCACTGGATAATGTGGCTATGCCGCTCATGATACGACGCATTAGCCACGATGAGGCAAGGAATGCGGCGCGGGATATGCTGGGATGTGTTGGCCTGGGGCATCGTTTGGCCCATCGTCCCGGTGAGCTTTCCGGCGGTGAAAGACAACGGGTTGCTCTGGCAAGGGCATTAGTGACGCACCCGGCCTGTGTATTGGCCGATGAACCGACCGGCAACCTTGACCAGGCGACAGCCCGGCAGATGTTTGATCTCGTTTTGTCGTTATCGCAGACAACGGGAACAGCTTTTGTTATTGTGACGCATGATATGGGCCTGGCGCAGCGTTGTGATCGGGTCTTGCGTTTGTTTCCGGGAGGACTTGAGGCGGTGTGACTGTAGAACAGGCAACTGATAAATAAACCGGGATATCGCTTTGGCCTTGGCTATAGGCAGGAATAATTGGAAAAAATTGTTGCTGATAACAAAAACTGGACAATAGGGATTTTCAAACGGTTTGTGCCATTGAGTATTTGGCAAAAGATGTGGTTTTTGTTTTGCAGGAGAAATTTGCCCTGAGGCAGATACTATCGTTACACTATAAATATGGATATAAGATGACATGGCTGAAAGATGTGGATAGATACCCATTGCCATCTTGATGCGCCTGAGCTGGCAACTGAACGTGATTTACTGATGCGCCGTGCAGTAGAGCAGCAAGTGTTACGTATGGTGATTCCTGCTGTTTGCCGGGGTAATTTTGATGATGTACACCAATTTGCCTGTCGTTTTCCTTATTGCGCTTATGCGTTAGGCATTCATCCTCTTTATGTTGCAGAGGCTGGCGGTGATGATCTCGAATATATGCGTTTTCTGCTAAAGAAGAATGCAGAGGATGTGCGTCTGGCAGCAATTGGTGAAATTGGTCTGGATTTTTACTTGCCTGAACTACAGACGGGATATTTGCGCGAAAAACAGGAATATTTTTTTGTTGAGCAGCTGAAAATGGCGCGAGATGCCGGTTTACCTGTTCTCTTGCATAGCCGCCGCTCGGTGGATAGGGTTTTAAAATACCTTCGCCGGATTTCTGTTCCAGGCGGGATTGCCCATGCTTTTAACGGCAGTTTTCAGCAGGCGGATATTTTCATAGGTTTAGGGTTTGCATTGGGTTTCGGCGGTGCGATGACTTATGGGCGTGCCCGCCATTTACGCCGGCTGGCAACCGGTTTGCCGCAGGATGCGCTGGTTGTTGAGACTGATGCACCGGATATGCCGCCTGCCTGGCTTGGCGGGCGGCCCAATTTGCCGGAAGAACTTCCCCGAATTGGTGCAGAGCTTGCCAACTTGCGAGGCATTCCGGTGGAGGCGCTTGCTGAGATAACAACCGGTAATGCTGTCCGGGTTTTACCACGCTTGCAATATTTACCGCTGGAAATGTGATGCGGCCAGGTATTGCCGGGTTGGTGCTGGGTATGCTGCTATTGCAGCAGCAGGCAAGTTTGCCAGGTTGTGCTGTATTGCTTTTTCTGGCAACAGGAAGTGTCATTATTCCCCTGTTTGCATTTCAGTTGAAGGTGTTGGCAGAGCATTCTCTCTTTAGACAGGTGCTCTTTTTTCTTTCCGGCGTTTTGTTCGGTTTTGCATGGTCAGCAGCCTTTGCCCACTTTTATCTTTCCGAAGAACTTCCTGTTTTTCTGGAAAACAAAGACCTTGTTATTACGGGCGTAGTGGATAATTTGCCTGTAAAAGATGAACGCGGGGTAACGTTTGAGTTTCGTGTGGATCAGGCTGAGGCCATCGGCGGGCCAGTTGTTATTCCTTCACGAATTCTGCTTTCATGGCATAAGGGTTTTCGGTCTGGCGGGGATGTTTTTCCTGAGATTCATTCCGGTGCACGCTGGCGGCTGAATGTGAATCTCAGACGGCCTCACGGTTATGCCAATCCCGGCGGATTTGATTATGAAATGGCGTTGCTAAAACAGCGTATTCGTGCGACAGGCTATGTTCGCCATCATGACAGATTGACGATTCCTAACAGGGAACTGGAGACTTTTGTCAGCGCTCCGCGCCATTTTGTGAACAGGGCCAGGGAGCATTTGCGGGACCATATACGACAGGCTTTGCCGGATGCACGTTATGCGGGTGTCATTATCGCGCTGGTTATAGGGGATCAGAAAAGTATTCCTGCTGATGATTGGGCTGTATTCAACCGTACTGGTATTTCCCATCTTGCTGCTATCTCCGGGACACACATAACACTCATATCCGGCATGTTTGCCGCATTGCTTTCCTTTTTCTGGCGGCGTTCTTTTTTTACCCGTTTTCCGTTACCGCTTTTATTGCCAGCCCAGAAGGTGGCGGCTGCCGGAAGTGTTTTTATAGCCTGGGTATATGTTTTGCTGGCCGGGTTCGGCTTGCCCGCACAGCGTACTCTTTACATGCTGATGGTTGTGGCTGTTGCGTTATGGACGGGGCGTCTTACCCGTGTTTCGTATCTTCTTTCCGCAGCACTGGGCATGGTTGCTCTCCTTGATCCGTGGGCGGTTTTGTCGCCAGGGTTCTGGTTGTCATTTAGTGCTGTCGGCATTATTCTTTATATCTTGACGGGCCGCCAAACTTTCCGAGGCCGGGATATTTCCCTAAAAACAAGATGGCAAAGCGCTGTTTTAGCCGCCGCGCGTATCCAATTTGCCATTACTTTGGGATTGATTCCCGTAACATTGCTGTTCTTTGGCAGTATTTCGCTTGTCAGCCCGATTGCCAATGCGCTTGCTATTCCGCTTATCGGGATGGTTGTTACTCCGCTGGCGCTTTTAGGCAGCATCGTGCCTTCTTTTCTGGCGCAATATGTGCTTGGCCTGGCGCATTCTCTGGTAGATATGTTGTCGCAGGTGTTGGTGTGGCTTAGTGCTTTTTCATTTGCTTCCTGGCGTGCACCGGTTCCTTCTATTGTTTTTTTTGGGGTTGCTGTTGCTGGAACGGTCTGGATGCTGGCCCCACGGGGATGGCCGGCAAAATGGCTGGGGATTGCATGTTGGTTTCCTGTTTTTATGGCTGTACCGGATCATCCTGCCGGAGGCGAGGCACGTATTATTGCGCTGGATGTCGGGCAGGGCAGCGCTGTTCTGGTGGAAACGAGCCATCATCGCCTTTTATATGACACAGGCCCGGTTTCCTCGAACGGGACAGATGCCGGACAAAGGATAATTATTCCTTACCTGAATATGCGTGGCATTCAGATGCTGGATGCACTTGTTGTTTCTCATGGAGACAAGGATCATGCCGGAGGGGCGGTATCTCTTTTGACGGATTCCAGTTTGTCTATTCCTTTGCTTTATTCTTCTCTTCCGCAGAATGATCCTCTGGTTGAGTTATCAGCGGATTACCGTCTTTGCCTGGATGGGCAGAAATGGGAGTGGGATGGCGTTAGGTTTGAGATGATAGGACCGACTGTGGCAATGTATCTTTCTCCTGAAACAAGAAGCAAGAGCAATGCGCTTAGCTGTGTCCTCAAAGTGACGGCAGGCAATTACAGCCTGCTGCTGCCCGGCGATATTACAGCCAGGGAGGAAGCCGGGTTGCTGGCACGCAGGTATGAGACGTTAAAGTCGGATATTCTTCTGGCACCGCATCATGGCAGCAATACGTCTTCATCTTTGCCGTTTTTGATGGTTGCCGATCCTGTGATAGCCATTTTTCAGTCCGGGTATCTTAATCGTTATGGGCATCCAGATAAAACAGTCTATTCCCGCTATGGTATCCTGGGTATCCACCGTTTCAGGACAGATGAGGAAGGTGCGGTGATTGTCCGGTTTGGCAGTGAAATAAAGGCCGAAAGCTGGCGCAGTCTGCATCCCCGATATTGGTATGGAAGGTGAGGTTTTCTTTTTATTGTATTGGCTGGCTATATGTCTGGCATCGTGTTGAAAATGGATGTGCGGTGCCTGAATTGCGGGAGGATGCGTTATAATTTGAATTTCCACCGTTTCCCGTTTGCCATGACGAAATTTGTATTTGTAACGGGCGGCGTTGTTTCATCCCTTGGAAAAGGGATTGCCGCTGCTTCTCTCGCTGCTATTCTTGAATCACGCGGTCTCAAGGTTACCATGCTTAAGCTGGATCCCTATATTAATGTGGATCCCGGTACTATGAGTCCATTCCAGCATGGAGAGGTGTTTGTTACGGATGACGGCGCAGAGACAGATCTGGATCTGGGGCATTACGAGCGTTTTATTTCAACCCGGATGCGCAAGGTCAACAACTTTACCACAGGACAGATTTACGAATCGGTTATCCGCAAGGAACGGCGGGGTGAATATCTGGGCAAGACTGTTCAGGTTATTCCGCACATTACCAATGAGATACAGAGTTTTATCTACCGGGGTGCAGAAGGTTATGATGTAGCGATTGTGGAAATTGGCGGTACGGTTGGCGATATCGAATCTTTGCCGTTTCTGGAAGCAGCCCGGCAGCTTAGCCTCCGTGCGGGCCGGAATATGGCTGCTTTTATTCATTTGACACTTGTTCCTTATATCGCTTCTGCCGGAGAACTCAAAACCAAGCCGACCCAGCATAGTGTCCAGAAACTGAGGGAGATTGGCATTTCGCCGCATGCACTTCTTTGCCGTGCGGACAGGCTGATTCCGGAAGATGAACGCGCCAAGATATCGCTTTTTTCGAATGTGCCGGAAGAGGCGGTTATCTCTGTGTGGGATGTGGATACCATTTATAAGATTCCCAGTCTGTTGCATGAGCAGGGACTGGATGCCATTATTTGCCGGGAACTGGATCTTTCCCCGCCGCCGGCAGACCTGTCTATCTGGAACAAGCTGGTTTATGCGCTTGACCATCCAGAGAAGGATGTTTCCATCTGCATGGTCGGCAAATATGTGGATTTGACAGAATCCTACAAATCGCTGATTGAAGCTTTGCGTCATGCCGGTATCCATACCAAGAGCCGTGTCAATATTGATTTTCTTGATTCCGAGGAAATTGAGGAAAAGGGAACGGATGGGCTGGAAAAATATGATGCTATTCTCGTGCCAGGCGGTTTTGGATCCCGCGGGGTAGAGGGCAAGATACGAGCTGCCCAGTATGCGCGCGAACACAAGGTTCCTTATCTGGGTATTTGCCTGGGAATGCAGGTGGCATTGATTGAATATGCGCGCCATGTTGCCGGCCTGGAACATGCCAATTCAACCGAGTTTGAACCGCATACCGACCAGCCGGTTGTTGCACTGATTACGGAATGGCAAAACCGGGAGGGAAAAATAGAAAAAAGGAATGAAGATTCCGATCTGGGCGGTACGATGCGGCTTGGCGCGCAGACTTGTGCTGTCAAACCGGGCACACTGGCTGCTGAGATTTACGGCAATGTGGTAACGGAGCGCCATCGCCACCGTTATGAGGCCAATAACTATTATCTTGACCGTATCCAGAAGGCTGGATTGGTGGTTTCAGCCTGTACGCCAAACGAAAAATTGTGTGAGATTATGGAATTGCCCCGTGAGGGCGAACATGCGCATCCCTGGTATGTGGGAGTGCAGTATCATCCGGAATTCAAATCAACTCCCCGGGAGGGACATCCGCTTTTTATCGCTTTTGTCAAAGCGGCGCTTAGGTGCAAGGAAGCGTGTTCTTCTCATCAGGAGAAAACAGTATGAATCTTTGCGGTTTTGATATCGGCCTGGATAGGCCTTTTTTCCTTATTGCAGGTCCTTGCGTTATCGAGTCCCGCCAGCTTGCTGTTGATACGGCAGGCGTTCTGACAGAAATGACACAGCGGCTGGGTATCCCCTTTATTTATAAATCTTCCTATGACAAGGCCAACCGCTCTTCATCTGCCTCATTCAGGGGGCCGGGGATGGAAAAAGGGTTGGAAATACTGGCGGAAGTACGAAAACAGTTTCATGTTCCGATCATTACCGATGTGCATACTGAAGAGGAAGTCGGGCCTGTTTCCAGTGTAGTCGATGTTATTCAGACACCTGCTTTTTTGTGCCGTCAGACTGATTTTATCCAGGCGTGTGCGCGTAGTGGCAAGCCGGTCAATATCAAAAAAGGCCAGTTTATGGCACCTGGCGATATGCAAAATGTTGTCAACAAAGCGCGTGAAGCCGCAAAAGAAGCTGGTTTGCCAAGCGATAATTTCCTGGTTTGCGAAAGAGGGGCTTCTTTTGGATATAACAATCTTGTTTCTGATATGCGTTCGCTTGCCATGATGCGCAAAACCGGCTGTCCTGTTGTGTTTGATGCAACCCATTCAGTACAATTGCCTGGAGGAATGGGTACTTTTTCGGGAGGACAGCGCGAGTTTGTTCCTGTTTTGGCACGTGCGGCTGTTTCTGCCGGTGTATCTGGTATCTTTATGGAAACGCATCCTGAGCCAGAAAAAGCCAAGTCTGACGGCCCTAATGCAGTCCCGCTTGGCAGAATGGAGGAATTGCTGGTAACACTGCTGGAGCTGGATAGGGTCGTTAAAAAAAAGGGATTTCTTGAATTTGATTTTACTTGAACAACACATCCCTTCATTTAGGAAAAGGAACCATCATGAGTGCTATCGTGGATATTATCGGGCGGGAAATCATGGATTCCCGTGGCAATCCGACAGTTGAATGCGACGTGTTGCTTGAGTCCGGTGTTATGGGCCGTGCAGCTGTTCCCTCCGGTGCGTCAACCGGTTCGCGGGAAGCTATTGAGCTTCGGGATGGCGATATGAGCCGTTACCAAGGGAAGGGCGTGCTCAATGCTATTGAACATATCAACACAGAAATCGCGGAAGCGATTATTGGGCTGGATGCCTGTGAACAGGCTTTTCTGGATCGCATACTGATTGATCTGGATGGGACGGAAAATAAAGGACGGCTTGGTGCGAATGCGACACTGGCAGTTTCCATGGCTGTTGCCAGAGCTGCTGCCGAAGAGGCAGGCTTGCCGCTTTATCGTTATTTTGGCGGTTCAGGCGTGATGCAAATGCCTGTTCCAATGATGAATGTTGTCAATGGCGGCGCGCATGCCGACAATAATCTTGATATCCAGGAATTCATGATTATTCCTGTTGGCGCGCCGTCTTTCCGCGAGGCTGTTCGCTATGGTGCGGAAGTTTTTCATACTTTGCGGAAAATTCTTAAAAATCGCGGCCTTAATACCAATGTAGGTGATGAAGGTGGGTTTGCGCCGTCTGTGGCTCACCATGAGGAGGCTATTCAGCTGATTATGCAGGCTATTGAGCAGGCTGGTTATGAGCCTGGAGCACAAGTTGCTATTGGTTTGGATTGCGCTGCCAGCGAGTTCTTCAGGGACGGACGTTATCAGCTGAGCGGAGAAGGGATGTCGTTGACGGCTGGGGAATTGACTGATTTACTTGCTTCCTGGTGCGGAAAATATCCCATTATTTCTATTGAGGATGCTATGGCGGAGAATGACTGGGAAGGCTGGGCCGGGCTGACCCAGAAACTGGGTAAGAAAGTGCAGCTTGTTGGTGATGATCTCTTTGTGACCAATACCAAGATTTTGCGGGAGGGTATCAGTAAAGGTATTGCCAATTCCATTCTTGTCAAAATTAACCAGATTGGCACGTTGACCGAGACGTTTGCCGCGATTGAAATGGCAAAGCGTGCTGGTTATACCGCGGTTATTTCCCATCGGTCAGGTGAAACAGAAGATTCTACTATTGCAGATATTGCTGTAGGCACCAATGCGCTCCAGATTAAGACAGGTTCCATGTCGCGATCTGACCGCATGGCAAAATATAACCAGCTGTTGCGTATTGAGGAAGATTTGGGAGAAATTGCCAGTTATCCTGGCCGGAATGCCTATTACAACCTGAAGTAAAAAGTAGCCAGGTACCGCCGGATACAGCTTTTGCGGTGCCTGGTTATAACTGCTGACAATGCGCCTGATTACTCTTACGCTTGCCGTATTGCTGGCATTGATCCAGTACCCTTTGTGGATGGGAAAGGGCGGTTTTTTCCGTATTCGCGAATTGAGTCTTCAGCTTGAAGCAGCACGGGAAAAAAACGAGGAAAACCGGTTGCGTAATGCCAAATTGGCTTCCGAGGTGCGTGACCTTGAAGTGGGGACGGAGGCTATTGAGGAACGGGCCCGTTATGAATTAGGTATGATAAAAAAGAATGAAATTTTTATCCAGGTTATTGATACTTCCAAGTTTTCTGCAAAAAACAAGCCTGTTGAAGGCAGTCTTGTTTTGCCTGATAAAAATGATCCGGCAAAAACAGACAGTGATGAAACAGTCCGGGAAAAAACAGTATCTGTATCTGGTGGTTAGCCAAGTTTGGCAAGAGAGGGCACTGCACCTGTCCAGAACCGAAAGTAAGTCAGTTTATTAAAGTATTTGACATATAAAATAGATTCATCTATAATTATCAAATTAATTCCTCGATAGCTCAGTCGGTAGAGCGACGGACTGTTAATCCGCAGGTCCCTGGTTCGAGCCCAGGTCGAGGAGCCATCAACACACTGAAAAGACACATTTTTTTAGATGTGTCTTTTTTTTCATTGTTTTACTGTGACAAAATTGTGACAGTCTTGAAAAGAATCTTGTTAACAATTTGCGCATTGCTGGCCAGTTTTTGTGGTGTCAGATGCGCATAGCATTTGACCATTTCCACATTGTTCCAAGCGCCCATTTTTTGCATTTCATTTGGTAATACGCCGGTTCGTCAGATGAGAAAGGTATGAAAAGTGCCTGAATCATCCGGCACAGAGATGAAGGTGCTGTTTTTTATAGGCAGGACAGATACGGTTAAGCCGGTTTGAATGTTTGCCGGAAAGTATTAGGGTTGCAGCATGAGTTTTTGCCATTTGCATGGGTAATAATGTAGTCTCCCGGGGTAACAGAAGACAGTCCTTCAGGTGTTTCAATAACGTAAACCAGTGTAACCAGGTTACCGCCAATACTGTCTTCCCATGCAGCATAAATAATGGAATCTTCTGTTGCTGTGCCTTCAGGTGTAATCAGCAGTTTGATTACTTTTGGGTGGTCGCCTTCTTTAAACCATTGAATGGCTTCAACAATACTTCCGTATGGATCCTGGTATTTCATGAGGTTCCTCACTGTGCCTGCCTGAGTAACAGAGAAATTTGTATTGTACTGATGAAAGAGGTTTTTTCCCAGGCAAAAAGCTATTAGAGGAGGAAAATATACCAGCTTGTGTGAAGCAGCAGGTTGTTATCCGGAATTTTTATAAATAGGTATAAGGATATGCAGTTTTATTTCTGATTTTTTGAAAACAAGGCAATAAAGCATCACTTGTCATGATGGTTACTGAAGCTATTGTTTTTCCCATATTGGTCTTTTTTGTGTTTTGGTTTTTTTCAAGAGTACATCAAAAAACTGACAGAAAGGATAATGAATCTGATTTGGGAGCAGTCCAGCCGGTTTTGTCTCAAAGGGATATATTTTTTTGATTGGCAAATTGTGCAGCAAGAGGGGTCTATTTGACAGCACCGTGCTTGTTGTGCCGCAAATTTGCACAAAATCTACATTATCTTTTGCCGGCAGGCTAGAAAAACAGGAAGCGCAGCAGCTTTTTGATAAGGCCGGGCTGTTTTTTTTCTTTTATCCAGGTTTCACCAATGCGTTTGATCAATGACCCCATGACGGGAAAAGACGGCATAGTCATCATTAGATCGTGCAGTCCAACGCCGTGTTGCATGGCAGTTGCCCATTCATGGATCATTTCGTCCGAATGGGGACCTACAATGCTGACGCCATGAATATGGCCGGATGGCGAACAGTAAACCCGTATATATCCTTCTTTTCCTTTTTCGACAAGAGCGGGATTATGATCGCTGTAGCGGGTTTCCATTATTTCGTAGTCGATACTATCGGATTCCAGTTCAACAGATGTTTTGCCTGCATGCGATATTTGAGGGTCGGTAAAAACGGTCCATGGCAAGGGATATCTCAGGTATTTTTTTCTGAGTGCCGGTTTTGCCAGGGCATTGGTAAAAGCCAGGATGCCCTGGTGCATGGCAGAATGGGAAAGCTGACTGGAGCCGTTACAGTCACCAACAGCGTAGATATGATTGTTGGTTGTACATAGGTAATCATCCACAATGATGCCTTTCCTGTTATAGGCTACGTTGGCATTATCAAGGTGCAATGAAGAAAAATCATAGCTGCGTCCGGCGGCAACCATCAGCTTTTCGGATTCCAGTTCCAGCCCATTGCGTGTGCGGATGGCGATATGCCCGTTTTCCCGTTTCAGGATATGGGCAATGACGCAGGAATGGCGGATACGGATTCCCATTTGCATGAAGCGGTGTTCCAGCATTTTTGCAGCATCCGGTTCTCCTTTTGGCAGCAGGCGGGGACGGTCGTGTATGATGGTACATTGGCAGCCTGCCCTGGCAAAAGCCTGTGCCATCTCGCACCCGATAGCGCCGCCGCCGATAAGAGTCAGGCTTTTGGGAATTTGTTTAAGCTTAAACAGGTTCTCATTGGTCAGATAATCTATCTGCCTGAGTCCGGCAATAGGCGGGATGAATGGACGGGTGCCAGTAGCAATGAAAATGTGTTCTCCGGTATATTCCTCATTGCTCACACGGATAGTATCTTTACTGACAAAGAAAGCAGCGCCTTTCCCCAGCAGGATATCTGCTTTATTTGCCAGGGACATGATCCTGTTGTCGCGAATGTGGCGGATGTCTGCGTTTAAGCTGGAAAAATGTTCGCTCAATATCGGGTTTTTATCAGGGGAAAAAGGCGCTGTTTGCGAGGGAATACAACCTGTCTGATTGTTTTCGTATCCAATCTGGCGGCTTTCAACAAGCAGGACTTCCTTGCCTGTTTCTGTTGCCATATCAGCTACTGCCATGCCGGCCGGACCTAGTCCGATGACAATTACATCATATTTTTTCATTGCCGGTTTTCCAGAGAAAAGAAAAAAAGGGATATTGGTCGCTCAAAGTGGTTGTATAAGCGGTTTCTCCAATGGGAGGCACATGTTATTACGTTATCATATCCTTTTTGGTATAGAGGATATTTTGTGTCGGAATTCAGCAGAATCCCGGTTTTTTAAGGAAGATCAGAAAGACAAATACGTATCAGCGGGCTGATTCAAGGCCATTTTGCAGCAGACGCATAAAATTGCAGTCAGTTTGCCATTGGCGGCGTTCTTCATCGCTTTGTATTTGTTGTACCAATGATTCCGGGGCCTGATCCAGAATGCTTTGTAAAATCCGTTCGGCCAACTGGGCATCCGGGTGGATGCAACTGTAAAATGCTACTATATTATTACGCTGGATCAGGATTGTGGGAAATTTGTTGATATCCAGGTTTCCTATCATGTTGCCGTGCTCTTCAATATCTACCCAGAAAAAACGCACATCAGGGCGAGAATCGGCCAGTTCCCGCAGTTTTGGCAGGTATTCGCGGCAGGCATGACACCAGCCTGCACAAAAGCAGACAAGTATCCATATTCCGTCCTGAAGCGAGTCGAGCAGGCTGGCATAATCCGACTGTTTTAACGTAACCAGCGACATATTATTCTCATTAGGCAAAAGGCGGGTTTATCTGAAATCTTTTTTCCCGAAGTGCGGTATATTGGACGCGCAGGGGCAGAAGGGAATTATATGCCCAGGCAGATAGTTTCTTTCGCTTTTTGTCATAGTTGACAAAAAAATGGCTGCTGTACACACTGGAAATGGCTAATTTTCACAAACAGGTTGCCATAATGAGGTGGCAGACAGTATATGAGTTCAGCAAGGTATAGGGGGCGCTTTGCGCCTTCACCGACAGGGCCATTGCATTTTGGCTCACTGGTTGCCGCGGCAGGCAGTTATCTGGATGCACGTGCCAGCGGCGGAGAATGGCTGGTGCGTATGGAAGATGTTGACCGGTCTCGATGCCGTCCGGAATACGAAAGGGCTATCCTGCGTTCTCTTGAAGCGTATGGTTTTCAATGGAGTGGCGAGGTGATGCGGCAAAGCAGCCGTACCGATGCCTATCTGGCTGCGCTGGATAAATTGAAGGAGGGGGGTGTTATTTATCCCTGTGCCTGTACCCGAAAGGAAATTAGCGATTCTGCCATTGCGCCGGATGGTGCGCCGATTTATCCCGGTACCTGTGCTGCCGGGATGCTGCCGGGAAAAGTGCCGCGAGCCTGGAGGATGCGGATGCCTGAAGAACCTGTTGGTTTTGTTGACCTGGTTCAGGGATCTCTTATTCAGAATCTTGCGCGGGAAGTAGGGGATATTGTGCTGTTAAGGGCAGATGGGTATGCAGCTTACCAGCTTGCCGTTGTTGTGGATGACGCAGAGCAGGGAGTGACGCGGGTTGTCCGCGGGGCGGATTTGCTGGATTCTACGCCTCGCCAGATTTGCCTTCAGCGCTATCTGGGAGCGACTTCGCCGGAATATGCCCATTTGCCGGTGGCTACAAATGCTGATGGGGAAAAGCTGTCCAAGCAGACGCTGGCTTTACCTTTGGATGATGATAATCCGATTCCCTTTTTACTTGAGGCGTTTATGTTTTTGGGCATGCCTTCTCTTAAAGGAAATGATACGACACTGGATGATCTCTGGCGGCATGCTGCAGTGTTGTGGTCGCTTGATCGTGTTCCCAAAGTACGGGCTGTTACGACAGGAAAGTTGCAGCTGGCGGGGGGCAAATCTTTATGACGGGTGTGTTGTTGGCATTTTTCTGCATACGGAGGAAGGGTGATTATTGAAGACGATGAGGCTATTCGGGAAATATTCCGTACAGTTAAAACAATTGCCGCTGTAGGGTGTTCCCCTCATGAGGGTGCCAAAAATTATGTGCCG
The DNA here is from genome assembly GCA_023667225.1 of Oxalobacter formigenes. Lineage (GTDB taxonomy): Bacteria > Pseudomonadota > Gammaproteobacteria > Burkholderiales > Burkholderiaceae_D > Oxalobacter > Oxalobacter formigenes_C. The sequence goes on from JAMPAN010000003.1 coordinate 54,420, forward strand.
GAATTTCTGATGGAGCAGGGATATACGGTAATACCGGTTAATCCGGGGTATGAGGAAGTCCTGGGGCGAAAGTGTTATCCTAACCTGACGGCGATTCCTGTCAAGGTGGATATGGTGGACTGTTTTCGTCCTGCTGAGGATATTCCGGCTATTACAGAGGAAGCGATTGCCATTGGCGTGGATGTATTCTGGATGCAGCTGGGTATCCGGCATAAAGAAGCGGCAGACCGACTTGCCCGTGCAGGTATTAAGGTTATTATGAATCGTTGTCCCTGCAAGGAGGTGCCGCGGCTTTTTCCGGGCAAAAAGTGCTGAACAGGTCGATGAGAAAAAAGGAATACCATGATTGTTAACGACGATGCAGGCATTCGGGAAATTTTGAAGGCGGTTCGGACAGTGGCTGTGGTTGGGTGTTCACCCAAACCGGGACCCAAAAACTATGTGCCGGCTTACATGCAGAAAGAGGGATATCGCATTATTCCGGTTAACCCTCGTTACAATGAGGTGTTGGGAGAGCGGTGTTATGCCACTTTGCAGGATATTCCTGTCAAGGTGGATATGGTGGATTGTTTCCGTCCTTCCGGGGATATCCTTCCTATTGCAGAAGAGGCTGTTGTTATTGGCGCGAAAGTGTTGTGGATGCAGGCAGGGATTATCAATGAAGAAGCAGCCAGGCTGGCGTCGGCAGCCGGGTTGCAAGTGGTGATGGATCATTGTCCCTGTGCTGAAATCCCTCGTCTTATGAGCGGCAAAAAGGAAAGCTGGCAGGATTTCAAGAAAAGATACACGCTTCCTATTACGGAATAAATAGATAAAGCAGAGACGGGTTGGTTGAGTTTTCCCGTTTATCTGGTGACAGGCGGGTTTGTTTGCCATTGGGCGCTATTAGCAGGGTAAAATAGGTATATGCCTACCATCATTGCATTTGAGACTTCTTCTTATCTTGCTTCTGCCTCGCTTATAGTAAAGGGGGGCGAGATTTGTACGCGTTACAGTTCCGGTGTGGCAACTCATTCACAGATGCTTTTACCGATGATTCAGGCGTTACTGGCCGAGGCAGCTGTTAGTATGGCAGATTGTGACGCTATTGCTTTCGGTTGCGGCCCGGGTTCTTTTACTGGCGTCAGAACAGCATGTGGTATTGCGCAGGGGTTGGCATTTGGTGTGGATTTGCCGCTTGTTCCGGTTATTAGCCTGGCTGCCATGGCTGAAAGCTGCCGTATGAAAAACAAGGCGACAGATGTGCTTTCCCTGATGGATGCACGTATGGGGGAAGTGTATTGGGCGCAGTACCGATATGAGAACGGCTTGTGGCGTACTGTAACCGAACCTTGTATTAGCGGCCCGGAAAGCGTTGTTCCTGACGGTATGCCGGCAGCCTGTGGTAATGGACTAACTGCCAGGGCAGGTGTTTTTGCCGGTTTTTCACTGGCGGCGACTTTTCCTGAGATTATGCCGGACAGTACAGCTGTTGCTGCTCTGGCGGTATCTGCATACCGCCGGGGCGAGACGGTCAGTGCGTTTGATGCGCATCCGCTGTACCTGAGAAACAAAGTTGCCTATACGACAGAGGAACGGCGTTCAATGAAAGCAGAAAGAAAGGCGGTTCGGAAAACGGGTTGTCAGTATGAGCAGTGAGATGGCGGGCGGTGGTGCGGTGCGAGGCATTCCCATGTTTTTCAGGCAGATGCGCAGAGAGGATGCCGGTGAAATTCACATTATTGAAACAGCTGTTTTTCCTTCTCCCTGGTCACAAGCCGGTTTTATTACTTCTGTAGATTGCGGATATAACTGCTGGGTAATGTGTGAGGAGCCAACCGGCCATATTGCCGGTTATTTTATTCTGATGACCTCGATTGACGAGGCGCATCTTTTGACAATCGGGTTAAAAGCTGCTTTGCATGGAATGGGATATGGCCGTATGCTCATGGATCGCGCCATGTTAACAGCGCGTGCGCATGGTATGGTTTCCATGCTTTTAGAAGTGAGACCATCCAATACCGGACCGCTTGTCATGTACAGGAAGTACGGATTTCAGCAAATTGGCATTCGAAAGAACTATTACCGGAATATAGATGGCACACGGGAAGATGCTATTGTAATGAGGGTAATGTTGTGAGTTTCCTGCGAGACCGGGCACGGCTGTTTGAAGAAATGGGGTTGGGACCAGAGTGGCGGCTGCGTAAAAAAGTTTTGCCTGAAAAAGAGGGCATAAAAAAAACAGAAGAGGTTATGCCGCCTTTCCAAGGAGTATCGTTTGCTTTGCCAACTGAACCAGCTGCATTTTCTCCTGTTTCTGATTTGACTGCCGGCCGGCCGGATAATTTTTCCAATTGGGAAGAATTGATTGAAACTGTCCGCAACTGTACGCGATGCGGTTTATGTAAAACACGCACGCGCACAGTTCCCGGAGTGGGGGATATCCATGCAGACTGGCTGTTTGTCGGCGAGGGGCCGGGATATCATGAGGATCAGCAGGGAGAGCCTTTTGTCGGGCGTTCTGGTATGTTGCTGGACAATATGATGGCGGTACTTGGCATCAGACGGGGGGATAATGCATATATTGCCAATATTGTTAAATGCCGTGCCAGTGATGAACGGAAAAAAGACCGGCAGCCGACAGAAGAAGAGGCGGCAGCCTGCATGCCTTATCTTCACTGGCAGATTGGGCAGATCCGGCCAAAGGTGATTGTAGCGCTCGGAAAGACAGCTGCCGTTGGTTTACTTAATACTCATCGTGAAATCTCGATGTCGGCCATGCGGGGCAGGATTCATTATCTGGATATCGGGGAAATTTCTGTTCCGCTGATTGTTACTTATCATCCCGCTTATTTGTTGAGGACACCGATAGCAAAAAAACAGGCGTGGGCTGATTTATGCCTTGCAGCACAAGCTGCCGAATCTGCTTGAAAGCGGCTTTTGCCATTTAGTCTGGTTTTGTGATAAATCCCACTTTTTGAATGCCGGCGCGCTGGGCTGCCGCCATAACGCGGACGATATGGCCGTATTCAGCCTGCCGGTCGCCATGAATACGAATTTCCGGTTGCTCATTTTGTTTGACAAGGGATTGAAAACGTTCTTCCAGCACTTTTTCGTCCAGTATTTCTTTTTCCCAGAAAAGCATTCCGTCCCGGTTAATGGCAATGGTTACAACATCGGTTTTATCGTTATCAGGCAAGGTTTGTGCTTGCGGTAAATCAAGTTTGACTGTGCGGGTAAAAACCGGTACAGCCAGGATAAGGATGATAAGGAGAACCAGCATCACATCTACAAACGGGGTCACGTTGATTTCGCTGAGAGCTTCATCATGATTTTCCGGCGGGTGGTAACCAAATGCCATTTTATGTTCTTTCCTCAAACGATATTGTTCCGGTTTGTCCGGATGGCGTACCAATCAGAAAATAGGCATGTAGTTGCCTGGCAAAACGGTTCATCCATCCGATGGCATGGCGATTGCTTCGCACCAGGGTGTTGTAGCCCAGCACAGCCGGAATAGCTACAGCCAGGCCCAGTGCTGTCATGATCAGCGCTTCGCCAACCGGTCCGGCGATTTGGTCAATGCTGGCCTGACCGGATGCGCTGATGCCTGTCAGGGCATGATAAATTCCCCATACTGTTCCAAGCAGGCCGATAAAGGGAGCAGTGGAGCCGATGGATGCCAGGATGGACAGGCCACTTTGCAGGCATAGTGTGCTGTCGTCAATGACGCCGCGCAGGCTTTCTGTTAACAGTTCCGGCAGGGAAATCCTGTTTTTTAGCATGTTTTCCCTGGAAGCATGGCATTGTACCGCCAGGTTGGCTTCAAGTGCCAGTTGCAGGAAGGGGTTATTTTTTCCTTGTTCGGAAAGGATATTAAACCCCTCTTCCAGATTGCGGGCTGTCCAGAATCGGGCAATTCCGTTAGTCATCCTGTGGAAACGGAGTATCCGCAGGGTATGGGTGGCAATCAGATACCAGGATGCAACAGACATACCCAAAAGGAAGAGTGCAATACACTTAATCAGCAGGTCTCCCTGGCGCCATAATGCAAGGAAAGCCATTTTATTCGTGAAAGATAAGAGATAAAAACTGGCTCATGATAACAGGATCGTTTGCATTTCCGGGAATTTTGTATGGATGATTTCCTGTCGCATGAAATGCAGTTAGTCTGTCAGTGAAAAACGTACGGCCTGGGTATGCCAGAAAGGAATGGGCGTATTGCCCTGCCTGGCAGGAATGTAACGCCATTTTTTGACGGCGGCTATAGCGGCATTATCCAGGCGGGAATAGCCGCTGGATTTTTTCAGACGTATGTTATCTACCTGGCCTGTGGACAGAATATGAACTGCGAGAATGACCATGCCTTCCTCGCCCATGCGGCGGGAAGCTGCGGGATAGGGCGGTTTTGGGTTATTGGCAAAAGCTGCATCGATTCGGGGCGAAAAAAAAGCGCCGGTTCCTGCACCGTACCCTTGTGTTTGCCCGGTTCCATTACTTTCTCCGACAGCATCAGGGGAGGCCTTGTTGTATCCTGTTTCCGGTTTGTTTGCTGATTGAGAGTCAGCCTGTTGTTTTGATGGAGGCCGGAAAGCGGATGGTTGGTTATGATGTTTCTGCCGGGATTGCTGTCTGCTTTTTCCAGATGCTTGGGAAGGCATTGTGACTGGCAATCCGCTGCCTGTGGGTCCATTGCCTATTGTTGAAGGCGGAGAGATCAGGACGCCAATGATAGGAAGGGTAACGCCTGGTGCAGCGGGTGCTTTTCTTTTGGGCAGGCAGGCCAGCAGTATGGCATGGATAAGCAGTACGCAAAATAATATGGGCCAGGAAAAGCGGGCGGTTTTCTCCGTTGATGGGAAAGGGGGCATGATTTTCTATGCTTGCCGCCAGCTTTAATGTTTTTCCTCGCCAATCAAATGCAGTGAATCCTGTATTTTCTGGTTGGCGGCATGCCAGCGCATGAAGAGGAGGGTCATGGCGGCTACAAAAAGGCCAAAGATGACGATGATGGTATGAACATTCAGATCCAGCATGATCATGAGGCCGTACATCATCAGCATAGTGATGATGGAGATATTTTCATTGAAATTCTGTACGGCAATCGAATGGCCGGCCGATAGCAGCACATGCCCGCGGTGCTGTAAGAGCGCGTTCATTGGCACAACAAAGAAGCCGGCCAGCATACCGATAAGGATTAAGAGAGGGTAGGCAAACCAGAGCGAGCGAACCATGGTCATAATCATGACGACAAATCCCATGGCGATGCCAATCCACATGACACCAAGCGATTTTCGCAGGGGGATAAACCGGGCGGCACCGACAGCGCCCATCGTAATTCCGATAGCACAGACACCTTGCAGGAAAGCAGCTTTGTCCAATGGAAGGTCCAGGGCTTCTTCAGCCCATTTCAGCACGATGAATTGCAATGTGGCACCAGCTCCCCAGAAGAGTGTAGTGATTGCCAGGGAGATTTGTCCCAGTTTGTCTTTCCAGAGGGTAGTCAGGCTGCGGCAGAAGCTTTTGATCAGCAGGACAGGGTTGGTTGGTTGCTTTTCATAACGTGCGCCGGTATCCGGTATGCGCAGGTTGAAGGCGGCGGCCAGGGCATAAATGATAAAGACGATAGCCAGCGAGGCCTTGTGGGGAGAATCAAAAAACGGAAAGATGTGGTTTAACAGCCAGGCAGATACGCCGGCGTTGATCAGTGCGCCGCCCATCACGGTACCCAGAATGATGGATGTTACTGTCAGCCCTTCTATCCAGCCGTTAGCCATGACCAGTTTTTCTGCGGGGAGGAGTTCGGTCAGTATGCCGTATTTGGCTGGTGAATAGGATGCCGCACCAAATCCAACGACAGAATAGGCGAAAAGGGGGTGAATGCCCAGAAAAATCAGGATGCAGCCTACAATTTTGATGGAATTTGCTATAAACATGACGCGGCCTTTGGGGAAAGCATCGGCAAAAGCGCCGACAAAAGCAGCCAGTCCGATATAAGAGATGACAAATACCTGCTTGAGCATGGGAGTCATCCATCCGGGTGCTTTTCTTGCAACCAGCAGGGAAATGGCAACAAACAGTAGGGCGTTATCTGCAAGGGAAGAAAAGAATTCTGCTGCTAAAATGGTGTAGAAACCGCGTTTCATGATTTTGGGGAAGGTCTGTAACGGGGTGATAGTTTATAACATGAAAGAGTATCAAAGCCGAATTTTTCTCCGGGAAGGAGTGAAGATTTATTTTATAGGCTGGAGTAAAATGCCTTCCTTCTCCTGCCCGTAACCAGGTTTGTTTGCCCAGGAAAATTCTTACTATGTCCAGACCACTTGTTGCCTATATTGATGTGGCTGCCATGCAGCATAATCTTTCGCTTGCCCGTTCGCTGGTTCCGCAGTCCCGTGTCTGGGCTGTGGTCAAGGCAAACGGGTATGGACATGGACTGGAGTGCTGCGCAAGGGCTTTTGTTGATGCGGATGGTTATGCGCTGGCGGAGATTGAGGCGGCTGTTTATTTGCGTGACCTGGGGTACAAAAAGCCGATTTTGCTGCTGGAAGGGTTTTTCAGCGAAAATGAGCTTCCGGTTATTGCCCATTATGATCTGGAATTTGTTGTCCATTCGAAAGAGCAGATCGCTATGCTGGAAAGCAAGGTGGGCGCTCCCAGGCTGAAGGTTCATCTTAAAATGAATACCGGCATGAATCGTCTCGGATTTAAACCGGAAGAATACCGATCGGCTTATGAGCGAATAAGAGCGCTGCCATCGGTTCAGTCTGTTTCCCTCATGACGCATATGGCCAATGCCGAAGAACGCGGACATCCCAGACTGGATGTTGCCGAACAGATGCGTCGTTTTGAAGCAGGCGCAAAAGAGATTGACGCTTTGCGCAATCTTTCCAATTCCGCCACGATTCTGTTACATCCGGAAGTGTTTTCCCATTGGGTTAGGCCTGGTATTATGCTGTACGGCGGTACGCCCGGCGGCAAGACCGCAGAGGAGTTTGGTCTGAAACCGGCCATGACGTTGACCAGTGAGCTGATCCAGATACTGGATATTGCCGAAGGGGAAGCTATTGGTTATGGCAGCTGCTTTGTTGCCACATATCCCATGCGGATTGGTGTGGTGGCTTGCGGTTATGCCGATGGTTATCCGCGAACAGCGCCGGAGGGTACGCCTATTCTGGTGGACGGTATTAAAACACGCCTTGTCGGGCGGGTTTCCATGGATATGATGACGGTTGACCTGACCCCGATTCCTGATGCCCATTATGGCAGCGAGATTGTCCTTTGGGGAGACGGGCTGCCGATTGATGAAGTGGCCGAAGCGGCTGGAACACTGGGCTATGAACTGATGTGTGCGCTTTCAAAGCGTCCCCGGATTGTGGAGCGCTGATGGCAAAAGCCAGGACGGTTTTTACTTGTACGGAGTGCGGCGGCATCAGCAGTAAATGGGCGGGAAAGTGTCCTTCTTGCGGACAGTGGAATACCCTGGCTGAAACAGTTGCCGAAAAAGGTGCCAGCCGTTTTTCCGGGCAATACAGGGGACTGGCTGAAGCTGCTCCGGTGCAAAATCTGGCTGAAATTGAGGCCGTTGATGTACCCCGTATTGTGACCGGTATCAATGAATTTGACCGTGTGCTGGGCGGCGGACTGGTGCCGGGCGGAGTGGTTTTGATTGGCGGCGATCCGGGAATTGGCAAATCCACGCTGCTTTTGCAGGCATTAGCTAATCTGGCAAAACTGCACCGGGTGCTTTATGTGAGCGGTGAGGAATCCGGCGCGCAGATTGCCATTCGCGCCCGGCGGCTTTCTCTTCCCACCTGGGACTTGCAACTTCAGGCAGAGATCCAGCTGGAAAAGATTCTTGCCACGCTTGCAGAACAAAAGCCGGATATTGCTGTTATTGACTCTATTCAAACGTTGTATTCCGAAGCGCTGTCTTCTGCGCCTGGTTCTGTGGCGCAGGTGCGTGAGACAGCCGCGCAGCTGACGCGCATGGCCAAACAAACCGGCACCGGCATTATTCTTGTGGGGCATGTGACCAAGGAAGGCGCGCTGGCGGGACCTCGCGTGCTGGAGCATATTGTTGATACGGTGCTTTATTTTGAGGGGGATGCACATTCCAGTTTCCGCCTGGTTCGTGCGTTCAAGAATCGTTTTGGCGCGGTAAACGAGATGGGGGTTTTTGCCATGACGGAAACCGGGTTGAAAGGGGTTTCCAATCCGTCAGCGCTTTTTCTTTCCCATCACGAAAAGCAGGTGCCGGGCGCCTGCGTTATGGTAACGCAGGAAGGAATGCGTCCTCTTCTGGTTGAAATACAGGCGCTGGTGGATGCTTCTCCGCTTCCCAATGCGCGGCGTCTTTCTGTGGGGCTGGAGCATAACAGGCTGGCGATGCTTCTGGCGGTGCTGCATCGCCATGCAGGTATTGCGGCTTATGATCAGGATGTTTTTATCAATGCTGTCGGCGGTGTCCGGATTTCGGAGCCGGCAGCTGATCTGGCTGTTTTGCTGGCTATTTATTCTTCTCTGCGCAATCGTCCCTTGCCACGCGGGCTGGTGGTTTTTGGCGAGGTAGGGCTGGCCGGTGAAATTCGTCCGGCTCCGAGAGGGCAGGAGCGTTTGCGTGAAGCAGTCAAGCTGGGGTTTTCGATTGCCATTATTCCCAAAGCCAATATGCCCAGGCAGAAAATGGAGGGAATGGACATTGTTGCTGTGGAAAGGATAGATGAGGCGCTGGAGCGTCTTCATGAGCTGGCCTGACAGGAAGGCCGGCAGAATAGGGAAGTATTATGCCAGGCCTGCCAAAAGGCAGGATGCAGCCTGGATGCCGCTTCTTACGGCAGATTCCAGCGTACCTGGATAGCCTGAATGGAGGTAATCACCGGCAAAAACCAAACCAGGTATGCCGCTTGAAGTATTGGGGCGAATCAGTGCCGGGCGGCAGGCAAAGGTGGCTTGCCGTTCCGAGATGGTTCGGCTCCATTGCGGAGAAGCCAAAAGCGGCTGATGAAAAACGGCAGACAGCTGACGGGCTGTTGTTGTTTCAAGATCTTTGCGTGTGATGCCTTCAAGTGAAGAAGAGGCGCTGATAACAACAGCCAGTATGCCTTCCCATTCGGGATTGAGCCAGCCCCGGTCGAAAACAAATTGTCCCCGGTGTTCCAGTGTTGCATCCTCTTTCAGGGCGGAGAAGGGAAATGGAAGGCGAATAGCCGGAGAATAGCCAAAATAGCAAGTGTGGATAGGTTCAAAGTCAAGGGAATCGAAAAGGGTGGTTTCTTTCTGCCTTTTGAGCAGGGCCGCAGCTGCCGGAGCAGGCGTGGCAATGACAACTGCATCAAAAGGTTGGCCGGCTACCCGCCAGCCGCATTCTGTTTGGTTGAGAGAACGGATGGTGTTCCCGCCAATAAAAACACCGCCGCGCTGGCGGACAAAGGCTACGGCTTTTTCCGGAAAAAGGGAGGAAAGATCCTGTTTGGGAATCAGCATGTCTGAGGCTTTCCGGCCTTTGCCAATGCTGTCATGCAGAATGTTCAGAAAGATTTGTGCGGAAGCTTGTTCAGGCGGTGTATTTAATGCCGCGACACAGAGAGGCCGCCACAGGAGGGAATAGAGCCGTGCTGTTTGCCCAAGGCGCTTCAGGAGAGTTGTAACCGGGCAATCTTCATTCAGTTTCCAGCCCATCCAGCGGGCGGTGGACATAAAACGGACCAGGGCTATCCTGTCTGCTGTTTTTAGCCCGTTTGCGCGAAAGAGCGCCCAAACCAGATGCAGCGGGGCAGGCAGGCCAGCGGTAACAAACGACAGATTTTTTGTCTGCGGGGGATAGCGTATCTGCAAAGGTAAACGGAGAAAAGCAGTATGCAGGTTGACCCCCACTTTTTTCATCATGGAGAAAGATTTCTTGTAGGCGCCAAGCAGAATATGCTGGCCATTATCCAGGCTTTTACCGTCTATGGTAATACGTCGTGCCCGGCCGCCGGGAACATGAGAGGCGTCAAACAGGGAAACAGCCATGCCGGCATCAGCCAGTTCCACGGCAGCCGCGCAGCCTGCCCAACCGGCGCCAATGACGGCAACTGTTTTCTTCTCAGTACCGGACATAGGCTTTCCAGGCCAGCCAGAGCTTGTGAAATGGAGAAAGCGAGATGCGGCGGTGTAATACCTTAAAATCGTTAGTCTCGATTTTGATTAACAATGTCCTATAGATTTCTGCCATGATCAGGCCGGGTTTCTGGTTTTTCCGGTCTGCTTCGGGAAGCAGGGAAAAGGCTTCGTGATAGGCCGCATGGGCATGTTTTGCCATAGAAGCCATACAGGCGGAAAAATTATCCGTATGGCGCAGGTTTATCAGATCATTACGGGAAAGGCCGAAATAGGCCATTTCATTCTCCGGCAGGTAGATTCTGCCCCGCCGGATATCTTCTCCCACATCGCGGATAATATTGGTCAATTGAAAAGCCAGCCCCAGTTTTTCTGCATACTGTATGGTTTGGGGTTGCGTTGCACCGAAAATGCGGGATGCCAGAATACCTATGGTACCGGCAACATGCCAGCAATAGGATGAGAGCGCATTAAAATCCGGATAACGCGTCTGGTTAAGATCCATCTGCATACCGTCTATCAATGCATGGAAATATTCTCCTTGCAAGTTATAAGATGCCAGGTGAGGATACAGTGCGCGGGCAACAGGGTGGGAAGGATTTCCTTTCAGCATGGCATGGATTTCTTTCCGCCATGCAGCCAGTTTCTCACGGGCAAGCCCCGGATCCGGGCATTCATCTACAGCATCGTCCACCTCGCGGCAATAGGCATACAGGGCTGTAATCGCACGGCGGCGTTGCGGTGGGAGGAAGCGGAAACTGTTGTAGAAGCTGGAAGCGCTTTCCGCTGCTTTTTTCTGGCAATACTCGTCGGGAGACATGAAGAGCGGCACATGTAACAAACTGGAATGTTTTGCGATTATCGCGCAAAAACAGTTCAGGACGAAAGACGCCGGCCTGTTCTTGCGCAGCAGGCGGTTTTATTTTTGCCGGAAAAGGTTTTACCTGATGTGAGAGCCGGGTACATGGTTGTGTGCTTCCTGTTTCGGGATTTCACCGGCAGGAATCCGGAAGAGTTCGGTCAGGATGCCGCAATGGGGAGCGCCAGCCTTGCACAGGCAGGGCATATTGCCGTTGTGGGCCTGGCCGGATTGCCGGATCATTTCCCTGCAACGGCAATATTTGCGTAAGTCCCGAAGCTGTTTTTCCAGTTTTCGCAGCTCCCGGATACGGCCGGCCACATGACTAATATGTTCATCCAAAAGGGCATTGACTTCATGGCAGTTGTCTTCTTCTGCATCATTAAAATGCAAAAGCGCCCGGATTTCGTTAAGCGTCATGTCCAATGTCCGGCAGCGCCGGATAAAGAGCAGGCGTTCCATGTGCTGTTTGCTGTATATCCGGTAATTGCTGTTTGTGCGGCGGCTTTCAGGCAGGAGGCCTTCCCGCTCGTAATAGCGTATTGTTTCTACCTGTGTGCCGGTTGCCTGTGCCAGTTCGCCGATTTTCATGGCTGTTATCCCTTTTATTTAACTTTTGTTTTTGCTTATTTTACCCTCCTTGACTCTATAGCGGCTACAGGGTTTTTAATATTTCTGAAAGAGTTTGAAAGGAATCAGGAATATGAAGTGCGAACAGCATGAGCCATGTGATCATCACCATCATCACGATGACCGCCATCACCATCTGCCAGTTTGCGGACAAGGTTGCTGTGATGCGGCAAAGGAACCGGTTGTTTCTGCTTTACCCATGACGTTTTCCAGCCGGGCCGAGGTTTGGGAAATTCCCAATATGGATTGTCCGGTAGAGGAAAAGGAAATTCGCAATGCGCTGAAAGATATCTCCGGCATTCGTTCACTTTCTTTTCAGCTGGCTGCCCGTTTGCTGACGATTGATGCCACAAAAGAAGCAAAGGAAAAGGCGTATGCTGCTATAGGAAGGGCAGGCTATTCCCCCGGCAGTATCCGCCCGGCAGAGGATGAGAAGGCGAATGAGCCTGCGCCTTTGGGCAATTACCGGAGACTGGGGATAGCGCTGGCGGTGGCATTAGGGGTTGAAATCATTCATGTTATCTCACCTGACAATGTTCTCTTTTCTCTTTTGACGCTGGGTATGGCTGTTTTGGCTATCTGGCTTGCTGGCGTGCAAGTGTATGTCAATGGTGTGCGGGCATTGCTGCATGGCCGTCTTAACATCAATGTTCTGATGGCGGTTGCCGTGACCGGTTCCTGCCTTATCGGGCAATGGGCGGAAGCCGCGATGGTGATGGTGTTATATGCCATTGCCGAACTGATTGAGGCGCATTCTGTTGATCGGGCGCGCCATGCGGTCAGCCGGCTTTTGAATTTGACGCCGACAACGGCAGAAAAGCGGTTTTCTGACGGCAGCTGGAAAGAAAAAAGCGTGCATGACATTATACCGGGAGAAATTATCCGTATCCGGCCGGGAGAACGTATCCCGCTGGATGGCAAGGTGGTTTCCGGCTTCAGTACTATCAACCAGATGGCGATTACCGGCGAGAGTATCCCTGTAAACTGCCGGCCAGGCGATACTGTATATGCCGGCAGTATCAATGAATCCGGTGTGTTGGAGCTGGAAGTGACGGCGTTGGCACAGGATACGATGCTGGCCCGTATTATTGCCATGGTTGAAGGCGCTCAGGAAGTTCGCGCGCCTATCCAGCGGTTTGTTGACCGTTTTGCTGCTGTTTATACGCCGTCGGTTTTTGCTGTGGCAGTTGCCGTTGCATTTCTCATGCCATTGCTGGGCGGCTGGACATGGATTGATGCCATATACCGGGCGCTTGTGATTTTGGTTATTGCCTGCCCTTGTGCGCTGGTTATTGCTACGCCCTTGACAGTTGTCAGCGGTTTGGCCGCAGCGGCCAGAAACGGGATGTTGATCAAGGGGGGCGTTTATCTGGAAGAAGCGCGCAAGCTTAAGGCAGTGGCATTTGACAAAACCGGAACCATTACACAAGGAAAGCCCAGAGTCGTTGCTGTGGAAGTAACTGGAAAAGGAGCGGATCAGCAGCGCATCCTGCATTGGGCGGCTGCTTTGTCAGCTTCTTCCAGGCATCCTGTTTCTCAGGCTGTTTTTGAGGAAACTTCAGGGGAGAAGTTACCAGACGAGGTCCGGCAATACAGGGAATTGCCGGGCAAAGGAATTGAGGCCGAGGTGGAAGGAATCAGGCTGCGGTTGGGCAATATCCGATGGATTCGGGAAATGGTTTCCGGTATGCCTCAGGCAGATGCTTTTCTTAGCCAGCATGAGGCGGAAGGCCATACTGTTACGGTGATGGCATCGGATGCCGGTATTCTGGCACTTTTTGCTGTGGCAGATGTTATTCGGGCCAGTAGCCGGACTGCTGTGGAAGAGCTGGTTTTGCAGGGGATAACGCCGGTTATGCTGACGGGGGACAATATCCAGACGGCTCAATCCATTGCTGTAGAGGCGGGTATAAGCCATTTCAGTGGAGAATTGCTTCCAGGGGACAAGCTTGAGGAAGTGGCAGCACTGAAAAAGGCATATGGGCAGGTTGCCATGGTAGGAGATGGCATCAATGATGCGCCTGCGCTGGCTGCCGCAGATATGGGGATTGCTATGGGCGGAGCAGGGACGGATATTGCCATGGAAACTGCCGATGTGATTATCATGAACGATGATCTCAGGCGGGTCGCTGACCTGGTTTGCCTTTCACGGCAAACTTTTGCTTTGCTCAAACAGAATATCGGATTTGCACTGGGTATCAAGCTGGCCTTTTTTGTGATGGCGCTAACCGGGTATGCCGGCATGTGGATGGCTGTTTTTGCAGATGTGGGCGCAACGCTTCTGGTTGTTGCAAATGGTCTGCGGCTGTTGCGTTGGAAAAGCCGGTTTTTACCTTCATGAAACCGGCTTCAATAGTCAGGATTCAGGATGGATGCAGTTCCGGTTTTCATCCAGCAGACAGGCAAGGAGAGCTTCTCCTGCTTCATTTACTCTTAATTCGGCAAACCGGGCGTTTTCAAATACTTTTCCCTGGTCTTCCTGAAAGAAGAAAGAACCAGGGCCAATCTGCGCTCCCTTTTTTTTCAGGCGGTAAATCAGCCTGATTTCCTGTTTTTTAATGTTGGGAAACAGTAAGATGGTAAACCCTGTCAGGCAGGGTACGGCGATCCAGGCACATGAGCCTATTAGCAGGCGGGCCTGCCATGGCAAGTTGTTTTTTCTATCTCTGTTTTTATCGGGAATATTTTTTTCAGGGAAGAATTGATCAGTCTGTTTTTCAGGGTGAAACACAGCTCATGCAGGGAAAAGATTGTGAAAAATTCCGGTTTTTCAGGTTGCTCAGGTTTTGTTGATGGTATTTTTTTCGTTTTTTCGTAGGGATGCTTCAAAGTGTGCCACTTTCTGTGGAGAGCGACCAGGTATTTCCCTGAGAGGGCGGAACCGGCAATCAGGCAAACTGTGAGGCAAAAGAAAAGGATGATTTCACCTGCCAGTGCGTAGGTAATCCAGACAAGTGCCAGTACGATGAGGCTGAAAAATGCGGCAGCAGTCATGAAAAGGTCTATACGCTTTTGCCTGTAATAGAAAAGTATTCCTGTGATTAAGGCCAAATAAAGAAAGACAAAATAAATGAAAGGCGGCTGCCTTATTGTCTGGATATGTAGGGCAAGGTAGAAAGTCAGGAAGGAAAGCAAGAAAAAGCCCAGGATGCGCGGCATCCATCGTGGTTTCAAGAAGGCACAGCGCTGGCCGGAAAAGAAGTGCGGCGCTGTTTCCCACAGTACAAAAAAAGCAGTTTGGGCCAGGCACTGGTAAAAAACCAGGTTACCTGTCAGCGCATTGTCATGGAAGGCAGCAATGTATTCTCCCAGATACAGTATGCCTGATAACGATGAAACGAGCCAAAGCATGAACCATAATGCTGTTTGGCGGCTTATCAGAACAAGAGGGATGAGGAAAATGGCCCAGGAACGGAAAAGTATCCATGCGTTGGCACCTGTTTGGTAAACCTGGCCATATACTGCCATCAATATGCCGCCAAGGATGCAGCAGGCCAGCAGCCCCAGTTTGCCGCTTGCCGGACGGGAATCTCTGAACAGGGAAAAAACAGCTGAAATAAGCAGGGCTGCCGCAATAAGGCTGAATTTTACAAAAGGCAGCAAACTATGCCAGTTGCAGGCAAAAAAACAGATAACACCTGCCAGAAAGAAAAGTACACCGGCATAGGCCAGAATCAATTGGCTAAACCATTCCCATGCCAACCCTTGAGGAAAAGGGATGTGTTTTGGCTTGTTAAGTTTTTGTTCTGCTTCCTGCCTTAAATGGATGGGATGCATGCTGTTCTCACATGAAATCTAATAACTATATAACTAGTTATGTAGTTATTAGATGCTGGAAATTACAAAAAGTCAAGCGATGGGGTTTGATTGCGGACGGCAGAAGAAGGTTCCATTCCAGGCAGCAGGAGCGGATGGCAATGCTGTTGCCTGAAGCGGATGCGTTTTGACACGTTTGCTTTCTGTCGTTATATTGCTATCCATCTCCGGCGTTGTTCCGTATAAGGCGCGAAAAATTGCCGGACTGTTTTTGTTTTTGCAGGGGCAAGTTTTCCTCTCATTATTGCTTATGCCACGTGATACCGCTGATGCGGATAACCGCTTTTTCTCGCGTCTTGACGGATATGACATCATCATTGATGTGCGTAGTCCTGCCGAGTACGCGGAGGATCATATTCCTGGCGCAATAAATTGTCCTGTTCTGGACAATGAGGAGCGTATTCGTGTGGGTACGCTTTACAAGCAGGTTAACGCTTTTGAAGCCAAAAAAGTGGGGGCAGCGCTTGTCGCAAGAAATATTGCCAATCACATAGAGCAGTATTTTCTGGATAAGCCAAAACAGTGGAAGCCGCTTGTCTATTGCTGGCGGGGCGGTAACCGCAGCGGCGCTATGGCGCATATCCTTTCCAAGATAGGCTGGCCAGCCAGCCAGCTTGAAGGCGGGTATAAAACCTATCGTCGTGAGGTGATCAGGGCGCTGGATGAGGCCGTAGCGCGTTATTCATTTCATGTCATTTGCGGTACGACTGGCAGCGGGAAAAGCCGTTTGCTTCGCGCCCTTGCGGAAAAAGGCGCGCAAGTACTTGATCTGGAACAGCTTGCTGCCCATCGCGGTTCTGTTCTTGGCAATATTCCTGCCAGTCCGCAACCTTCCCAGAAGGGTTTTGAGAGTGGTTTATGGGATACGCTTCGCCGCTGTGATCCTTTCCGCCCGGTTTTTGTTGAGTCTGAAAGCCGGAAGGTGGGGGCACTTCGGGTGCCTGATGCCCTGATTGACCGTATCCGCGCATCACGGTGTACAGCCCTGACGCTTTCCTTGGAGAACCGTAAACGGTTGCTGATGGAGGATTATGCGCATTTCGTGAAAGATCCTGTCTGGCTGAATGAGCGTCTGGCGCGCCTGACAGAATTACATGGCCATGCCAAAATCGGGCGCTGGCAGGATCTCGCACTGGAGGGACAGATGAATGTGCTGGTCGGGGAATTGCTGGCTGAGCATTATGACCCGTTATATCTGCGTTCTATTTATCGTAATTTTATCCATGCTGAAGAAGCGCAGGAGCTGAAATTGCCTGATATTGACAAAGCCAGTTTCAGCCAGGCGGCGCAGGAGCTGATGGCTATGTGAGTATTTCTATGGCTGTTTTTTTTCAGAACCACTCTCCCAAAGCAGCCAACAGTGCTTCCCTGTTACGGAATATGTCAGATGAAAGGGTTTCAATCCGTTTGCCATCATGCAAAACGAAGACATGGTCAGCCAGTTTGCCGGCCTGCCTGAGGCTGTGAGAAACAACAACCAGCGTATAACGCGTTTTCAATTCTGACAGCAAGTCTTCAATCTGTTCAGCTGCCCTGAAATCCAGTGAGGCTGTCGGTTCGTCAAGCAGCAAAATTTCCGGCTGCATGGCCAGTGTTCGCGCCAGGCATAAACGTTGCTGCTGCCCGCCGGAAAGGGAAGCGGCGGGTTTGGAAAGCCTGTCTTTGACTTCATCCCAGAGGAATACATCGCGCAGCGCCTGTTCAATCCGGTCCTGTTTCTCGGAAGCTGGCAGTGACAACGCTGCTTCGAGCGGCAGGGCAATGTTGCGTGCAATAGATAACGGCAGCACATTGGGCGTTTGGAATACCATGCCGACCTGTTGCCGCAATTTTTCCGGAATGGTTTTGCTGTGGTAAGCGTTTATCCATTCTCCTCCTATTCTGATCATGACTTCGCCTTGTGTTTCACAGTCAGGAAAACAGGCGTTTAACCGGTTAATGGTACGCAGCAGGGTTGTTTTTCCCGAACCGGAGCGTCCAAGCAGGAAAGTGAGGGCGCCCGCAGGAATAGCCATGCTGATATCCTGAATTACCGGCTTGCCAGAGAAGCGGACGGATACCTGTTTGAGACGAATAGCATCAGATGTCATGGCTGGCTTCCTTTTTCCCAGCGTTGCTCAAGCTGTTTTCTGAGCCATCGCGCACAGCCGAACATGAAGCCGGTCAGGCATAGCAGCACAACGGCTGCGGCAAATGTCCGGGCCAGTTCTTCCTGCGACTGGTGTTCGGCAGCCAGATAGTAAATATAAAATGGCAAAGCCTCATATTTTCCGGTGAGTGAAGAAGGTGTGCCTGCATTGGCTACAGCGCCGGTTAACAGGATGACGGCGGTATCTTCCGCTGCCCTGCCTATGGCAAGGATAATGCCGCTGAAAATGCCGCGTAATGCCGCCGGAAGAAGAATGTGCCGGATAATTTTATGATGGGATAATCCCAGGCTGACGCCTGTTAAGCGCAGCTGGATGGGTAAGCCTGTTATAGCCAGGCGGGTTGTGCTGATCAGGTAGGGAAGAACCAGTACGGCTAGGCACAGCGCTGACAGCAAAAGACCGGTATTGGCCCCCGGCGCAATTGTCCGCCGCAAAAATAAAATGAGGGCAAAGCCAAACAGACCAACCAGAATAGACGGCATTCCGGCAAGCACATCGACACAGAATGCAAGCCATTCCCGGCAGCGGCTGTGTGTGTATTCTGCCAGGTAGATGCCTGCTGCCACACCAACCGGAATTGCCATTGCCATTGAAAGAAGTACCAATGCCACTGTACCGATGCAGGCCGGCCATACGCCATCAAATACCGGTATATGACCCAACAGGGCGTCACGTACCGGCGCATCGCCAAAAAACAGGGAGACAGACCAGCCAGGCATACTTTGGGAAAAAAGAAAAAGAAGCAACAGTGCCAGTGCAAGAAGAACTATGCCTGTGGAGAGCCAGGAAGCCACTTTGGCTATGCAGAGGAAACGGGATATTCTAGCCGGCATGGTTTTCCTCTTGTCTGCCGGATATCTTGCGCAGGCGGTACAGGGCAATATTGATCAGCAGAGAAACGGCAAACAGCAGCAGACCGCATGCAAACAGCGATGCATATGCTATTCCCTGGCTGTCTGTTGAAACTACCAGCGCAATATGCGCTGTCAGTGTGCGGATAGAATCCAGTGGAGAAAGGGGAAGCTGCGGTGCATTTCCGGCCAGCATGAGAGAAATCATGGTATCACCAATGGCGCGGCCAAATCCCAATGCAAGTGCCATCCATAACCCATGTGATGAAAGCGGCAGTGTCAGATGGAGAAATTGTTGCGCAGGCGAAATTCCCAATGCGCTGGTGCTGATATACCACTCTTCATGCAGCAGGCGAAACTGGCTGTCCAGAATCAGAATAATCGTTGGTAATATGAGCAGCGACAAAGTGAGGGATGCTGCCAGCCAGGAAAAACCCGAACCGGAAAAACCGGTGCGCAACAGCGGCACCAGCAGAAAAGCGGAAACAAGGCCATAGACTACAGTCGGAATGCTGGTCATAAAGCGGACGATGCCCAAGACCGGCCTGGACAGCCATGCTGGTCCCAGGCCATAAAGAAAACCGCTTATTCCTACTCCAACAGGAAAGGCAATCAGCATAGCTGAAACTGACAGGCATATTGATCCGGCTATCATAGGTAAAATGCCGAAGGCATTTTCAGTAGGCCTCCAGTGCCAGGAAAGCAGTGAAACCAGCACTTCACCCTGAAAAACAGGGAGGGAGAACCATAGCAGGAAGGCAAAAATAGCCAATACTGCCAATCCTGAAAATGCCGCCGCACCAAAAAGCAGACTGACAGCCATTCCTATTTAATGGGCAGATATCCGGCTGCTTCAGTCATTTTGGCACCTTCAGGCCCGCGAACATAGCGGATGAAGGCTGCTGTCAATACATCCGGTGTACCCTTGGTATTCATGTAGAGTTTGCGTACAACAGGGTATTTGCCGGAAAGAGCATTTTCCTGGGTAGGCGCTACCTGATCCAGTGTGGGGGCCCTGATGGTCTGGTCGATATGTCCAATGGAAACGTAACCAATGCCATCCAGATCACTGGCAAGCGCTGTTTTCATGGCGCCGTTAGAGGTAACAACATTGGCTGTATCAACAATAGCCCCTTTTTTCAGCAATTTTTTCCAGAAAACTTCCCGTGTTCCACTGGCTTCATCACGCGTATAGAGATGAATGGCTGCATCGCGTCCGCCGAGTGCTTTCCAGTTGGTGATTTTTCCAGAGAAGATATCGCGTATTTGTGCTGATGTCAGGTTGGCGAGAGGGTTGCCAGGATGGATGACAACAGCAACGCCATCCAGCGCAAACGGCCAGGATTGCAGGCCATATCTGGCGATTTCTTCCGCACTGAGGGCGCGGCCGGTGTTGCCGATCTGTACCAGCCCTTCGCCAACCTTTTGTACGCCAACCCCGGAGCCGCCGGCAGCAATGCTGATGCGAATGGCCGGATTGACACGCATGATACGCCTGGCTGCCGCTTTCATGACAGGGATATGCGCTGTGCCGCCTGCAATATCAATTTTTCCGCTCATGCCTGCAAACGCATCCAGTTCCGATGCGCTTGCCAATGCGGCCATCAGCGCGGTACACAAGACCACTGACAAGAAACGGCAGCCCCATGTATAGAATCGTTTCATTTTTCTTCTCCTGTAAAAAACAGTCATATTATACGTTGTTACGCATGGCATTGGAGGGGGAGGATTGTCTTGGCAGGCGTTTTGTTAAAAGCAAATGCAATATTTTATTTTAGAAAAATTGAATATGAAAATAATATATTTGTAAATTTTACTTTCATTTTTTACATTATTCTTTAAAAGATTATGATTGAATGTAGATTGGTGAGCAGCAAAGTTGACTATGGGATCAAGGATGATGAGGCGTTTATTTTTTATTTTGTCAATATTGCCGCTGATGACGGGATGCAATGTATATACATTTGAAAAGAGGGAGATAGTGAAAGAAAAGGTTACTTACAATCAGATATTCAGTGATGTAAGAATTGCTGGAGAATTATATTTGCCATTCAATTTTGTACAGACAAGAAAATATCCGGCAATCGTGGTTGTGCACCCGGCTGGAGGAGTCAAAGAACAGGTTGGCGGTTTATATGCTGAAAGGCTCTCCAGGACAGGGTTTGTTACTTTGGCATATGATGCTGCCTATCAGGGGGAAGCGGGGTGAAATACATTATCTGTAAAGTCCGGCCTTAAGGGTTGAAGATGTGCGCTCATCGGTGGATTACCTGACGACGCTTCCATTCATTGAGCAGGGAAATATCGGTGTCCTGGGTATTTGTGCAGGCGGCTACGCATTTCATGCAGCTGAAACAGAAATGAGGATTAAAGCAGTTGCAACAGTTTCTGCATTTGATCTGGGCAGGGCAAGACGCCAGGGGTTAAATGATTAGCTGACGGTTGAACAGCAGCAAGAAAAACTGAAAGAGGCAGCAGTGCAAAGGACAAAGGAAGCAATGGCGGTGCTGTGAAATATAACCATTATGTACCGAATGTATTGGAAGAGATTCCTGATAATGCCTCTCCCATGTACCGTCAGGGGTATGAGTATTACCGGACGGAGATAGCCAGACGCCCTCGTTCGGAAAATAAATATATTTTCTCCTACTTATGCCCAGCAGGCAGCATTTACCGCTTTTGAGCGGACTGAATTTTTATCGCCGAGGCCGGTATTGTTTATTGCAGGTGAAAATTCGGAGTCTGCTTATTTTAGCAAAGAGGCTTATGACAGGGCGCTTCATCCGAAAGAATATGTCATTATTCCCAAGGCAACCCATATTGAAATGTATTACAAGCCTGAGTATGTAAGCCAGGCAATTGAGAAATTGACCGAGTTTTATATAAAATATCTGAAAACAGAATAAGAAATGAGGCGTTATGCTTCGCCAATCCGTTCTGATATTAGCTGTTGCTTTAATAGCAGGCATGTTTCATTTTTCCTGTGCGGAGGATACTATGGAAACAAACGAAGAGCAGCTTCCTTGCTTGTTGCTGAATAATGGGGAAAGCATTCCCCGGCTTGGTCTTGGCACATTTATGTTACAGGAAGGTAATGAAGCATATAACGCTGTTCTTGTTGCCCTTATGAGCGGTTATAGACATATTGATACAGCTCATGCCTATGGGAAGAGATGAGTGTAGGCTGTGCAGTAAAAGACAGCGGAATCCCAAGAAATAAAGTCTGGATAACTTCAAAATTATGGCCAAATGAATTTGGCGAGGGAATAACAGAAAAGGCACTGGACAGGATGCTAAAGAGGATGGAGCTGGATTATATTAATCTTGTTTATCTCCATCAGCCTGCCGGCAATGTTTCTGGAGCATGGAAAAATCTGGTTAAAGCACAAAGAGAAGGTAAGGTCAGGGTGCCTGGCATCTCAAATTTGAAGTGTTGTTTGATAAATTTATCAGGACGGTTGAAGTGAAACCACAAATGATGCAGCCGGAATGTCATCTTTATACGCATCGCATACGCCGGCAAAAAATTCTTAAAGAAAATCATATTCAACAGGAAAACAGGTATCCGCCGGGAGACGGCAAAGCAATGGACTGATTTTGAAAATCCTGTAATTAAGAGGATTGCAGGAAAACATAAAAAATCGCCAGCACAGGTTGTTATAAGATGGCATATTCAGGAAGGTTTCGCTGTTATTCCTGGCATTTCCTGCCAAAAGAAAACAGGAATGTCTTTGATTTTTATTTGTCAGATGAGAAAATGACAGAAATCCGTGCATTGAATACCGAAAAAAGGATATTTAATATTTGAAGAACAAAAAGGCGTTATCCTGAGATAATTTTAACTGACTAAAAGAGAAAAGGAGATTTATGGGTATATAGGTTTATCGCGTGAAATAAATAATTTTGTTTGATTGCGAAAACGTTTTTGAAAAAGCCATCCGCAACCAAATGGCATATAAAAGCAAAGTCCTTGCCCTGGCAGGCGGGCAATGGTGCCTATGAACAGATTTTATGAATATATGTCTGGCATTCCGGAAGGTTGTGTTTTAAATCGTCTATGCATCCAGAAGTATTCAGCAGGATGTTCACGGATTCGCTGCTCTATCCATTCGTTCATGTACCTGGTTGCTGCATCAATATCATTACCTGGAAAGTTTTTCCACGGCGGATAGAACCTGACGCGCCATCCTTTATAGCCAGGCATAAAAGATGCCATTACCGGAATAACTGTTGCATGAGTGGCTGAGGCGATACGCGCAGGTGCAGTCAGCGTTGAGGCAGGATGTCCGAAGAAAGGGGTAAAAACAGCATTACGCCTGCCAAAATCCATATCCGGCAGCATATAGAACGGAATGTTCTTTTTCAGAGAGCGGATAATGGGTTTGATACCCTGTTTCCGGGTAAATAACAGTACATCCTTATTGAATCGCATTCGCCCATGCCTCAGCATTCGGTCAATAATCCTGTTTTTCTGAGGGGTATAAATAGAGCTTCCAATTGTATTAAGGGTAACAACAATTCCCGGAATTTCCAGGCAGACAAAATGCGGACATAAAAAAATGACGGGGCCTGAATGTACGGTTTCTATAGGAAATTTGTCATCCAGTTTAATAAGACGCTCTATTCTTTTTTGTGATGACCACCAGAGAATTCCCCTTTCAATAACACTGCGTCCATAGGCCTGGAAATGTGCTTTTGCCAGTTTATTGCGTGCTGTTTCCGGCATATCCGGAAAGCAGATTCGTAAATTTGTTTTGACAATATGCCTTCTATACGGTACTACATAATAGGCAATCGTCCCTATTCCTTTTCCGATTCTGCCAAGTATGGGAAGAGGGAGCCAATGTAATAACCAGAGGAAAAAGATAACCAGTTTCATATCCTGTTTTTGTTTTGTGCAAGATTTATTACGATCGGGAACTCAGAAAAGTGTATTATTCATATTTGATGTAACGGTGATACTGCATATTTTAAGGTATAGGCTGGTTCTGTAGAGGGCATATATAAAAACAAGTTTATTTTCCTTTTCTCCTGAAAAGGCTCTGCACAGCGGATATAATGAAGCATAACCTTAATTTATATGACGGCAAGTTTGAAATTCTCTTGCAAAACGCTTGTTGTTATATCAGGCTTTCATTGCTCTACCTCAGTTTCATGAGAAGGATACTTTGAAAGAAAACACTGCTTTTTTTTCATGCTTTCATAAAAATATTGTTGCGCTGCATGAGCGCGTTGAAGCAAGTCGTCAGGCGCTTTTTTATCCTGTACTGTTTTACTGCCTCTTATATAAGTGATTGTTTTTTTACCATTGTCCGGCTCAAAAATGACATCGGTTCCTTTTACTGCATAAAAACCTTCTCCGGCACGGATAAGTGCAATGCGTGGCCCTGGACTAAAAACAGAGCGGCCAAGCGGTATGCTTTTATCTGAGCGGATACCCAGGAAGTCCAGGATACTTGGCAAAATATCGATCTGCTGTACAGGATCTTCTTCTGTCATGTTAGGCAGGGAAATGGATGGGTGGTAAAAGATAATAGGAATACGCCACGAACCCAGCGGATCATTACGATATGCGTCCATGAACTGTATGGACGCATGGTCAGCGGTAATGACGAAAAGCGTGTTCTTAAACCATGTTTTTTTTGATACGGTATCAAAGAACTGCCTTAATGCAATATCTGCATATTGCTGTGCTCTGAGCATCTTATGAGGTGCCTCTGGCAAGATATTCTCATATTTTAATGGAATATGGTATGGTGTATGGCCCGACAATGAAAAAACAGCGGCAGCGAAGGGTTTTTCTTTTGCATACATTTTGTCAATTTCAGTTGCCACATACTGGAAATAAGGTTCATCAGGGATGCCCCATGAGTCAGCTTCAGAAGGGAAGGGATAGTCTTCAAGCGAAAAATGCTGTTGAAATCCTGCCAGGATGGCAAAACGGTCAAAAGACATGGAACCTTTCTTTGCGGCATGGAAAAATGCTGTTGTATAGCCTTGTTTTGCCAGTGCAGTTCCCATTCCTTCAAAGCGTGCATTAGCATAATTTGAAGCCAGAAAAGAGGTGGCGCCCAAAGAGGGAATGCCGCCAAGAACAGCCGGCACGCCTTCGATGCTTCGCGCTGCATTGGCAAATGCATTGGGGAAAAAGAGGGATTTTTCTGCAAGAGAATCTATAAATGGCGTATATCCTTTTACATGATTAATCTTTCCCATATAGGAAAGCGACAGACTTTCCATGATGATAACGATAACATTTTGCGGCCTTGTTGTCTGGCAGGTATTGATGATGGAAGGTTTCCCTGCAAAACCGTTCAATCTGGACAAAAGCGCGTGTGAATCATTAAAATACTTTTTTTCTATGATGTTTTTACCCCGCAGGCTTTTGATAAAGGTAAACGGCGTATTTAAAGCCCAGTTTCCCAGATCCAGATCAGGATGCGTATCGGCAACTCTCAATGGTTTTGTATTGCTGATTCCTCCCCGTATGCCAATGATGAGTATGGCAGTGACGATACAGCATATAACAATGTTCGATGCAGAGGGTGATACCAGCTTATGCCTGGATGAAGCATATTCCTGGATTTTCCATATGGCATAAGCCCATGCTGATAGCGAGAGAACTCCAGAAAAAATCAATAGCGGATACTGGATTGCGAAATTAACAAATAACTGTTTTTCTCCTTCCTGGAAAAGGAAGAGTGCAGGAAGCGTTAGACGGGATTTTACATAAGGGACGAGCTCAATATCAACAAACGCGAAAAAGAATAAAGGAATCCCATGCAGCAGGAGGAATATTGCAGCAGATTTCCAACGGTACTTATCTATTATGGAAGGCAATGGGATAATAAGGAAAATTACCGGCAACAAGAGCATAAATGCCAATGCTGATATATCGAAATGCAATCCTGTTATCAGCGCACTTAATAATTCCGGAACAGGATGATTGGCAATTAATGAATTATTCCATAAAAAATCCAGTGTGCGAATAATGAGAAACATCAATGCTGTTGGTATGGCGAAGAGCAGCAAAAAGCCAATGCGTTTGAACAACGTTTTAAAAAACAAAGCAGCGCGCAAATTGCCCAGATAGCGGATGTTCATAGAATTCTATTTATTAAACTATCTTTTATTCCAATAATTCGGCCTGCGTTACCGTTGCTGTACCAAATTTACCCACGACAATACCACCAGCCCGGTTGGCAACAGTAATGGCCTCGTTTATTTCCATTCCTGCGCCGATCATGGACGCAAGTGTGGCAATAACAGTATCGCCGCCACCTGATACGTCAAAAACTTCTTTGGCTATGGCTGGCACATGAATATTTCCTTCTTTTCCGTACAGTGATATACCTTCTTCGGATCGCGTCAGTACCAGGGCGTACAGATTCAGTTGTTTTCGCAGATTTTGGGATTTTTCCTGAAGTTCCTTTTCGTCCTTCCATGCCCCAATAATTTTGCGAAGTTCATTTTTGTTTGGTGTCAGGAAGGTTGCGCCCGCATAAAGAGAAAAATCATTTCCTTTTGGATCGACCAATACGGTTTTTCCAGCTGTTCTTGCGCTGGCAATCATGTCGGGGACATACTTCATGGTGCCTTTTGCATAATCAGACAAGATAATGACATCATGTTTGTACAGTGTTTTTTTGTATTGGTTGAGAATAGATTGTGCGGCATGCTCTGATGGGCAAGATTCAAAGTCAATCCTGATGAGTTGCTGCTGGTTGGCGATAACACGCAATTTGACAATGGTGGGCATTTCCGTGTCGCGATGCAGCAACGGGACTATGTTGTTTTTCTTGAGAATGCCGGACAGGCTCTTTCCTGCCTCGTCGTTACCGATGATGCCCAACAGGGTAGCTTGCGGTCCTAATGAGGCGACATTCCGTGCGACATTGGCTGCGCCGCCCAGCCGGTCTTCGCGTGTTTTTATCAGTGAAACCGGTACGGGGGCTTCCGGTGAAATGCGGTTGACCTCGCCAAACCAGTAACGATCAAGCATGATATCTCCCACGACGAGTATGCGAAGTGAATGAAGACGTGTATAAATAGACATTTCTGTTACTTGGAATAATTTTTCTTGTTTTGTTTTGCCATGAGGAAACGCTGATGTTTAATAACTTATTGAGTTCAGAAAGGCTTTTATTGGATAACATGATTTTTAATAAAATCATGTAGTATTATTTCCAACGATTTTTTTTCAATTTTGCCGATACAGGGATAGCAAGGCATCTTGTCTTTATCCGGATGAGTGCAATTCCAGTTGCAGAAATAACAGGGCAGCCGGCAGTTGATCAGCATAGCCTTTTCCGGAAGAAGCCTTCCGAAATGTCCCCCGCCATAAAACATGATAGTGGGGATTGACCAAAGTGAAGCGATATGGACAGGCCCTGTTTCATTTCCAATAACGAGGGATGCCTGTGCGATAATATTCAATACATTTTCCAATGTTGTATTTCCTGTCAGGTTGATAAAATCTTTATAATCTGCTGTACGGATATAGGTAACTGCCATCACGGCAACCGGCATATTGAAGCGTGAGGAAATATTTTCCAGAACGGGAAACAGTGCGGGGGGGGGTAACTGCGTTTTGGGTCACTGCTGTCAGCAATATAGGCAATATATTTTTTACCAGTAAGACATGGAGGTAATTCCTGATTTTGCACGGGATGGATAAAAGAATGAAACGGAGAGGAAGCAAACGAGACAGCATGGCCTAAAAGTGTCTTTTCATGTTCAAGAACAGAGCGGTACTGTCCTTCTTTCATTGAAGAAAGGCTTTTGACCAATTTCAATCCACGCAATCTGAAACGCTCACGAAAAGAAGATGTGAGCTGGTAGCCATATTTTTCGACAGCTCCCGAATTACGAACGATATCGGAATTAACAGAAGAGTGCGTGACTGAGCCAATAGCGAGTTTGAAGCCCAGCTTGCGTATCATTTTCATAAATTGCCAGCGGTATTTTAGTGAAGTACGGTAAGCTCTGTAATCCAAAGGTATAAGTTTGTGTTCCGGCAAAAGCAGTTTGCCGATTGGGAGAAACTCTTTCCTGATAATCAGATAAACATCATAATGATTATCTTTGAGCCATTTAACAGATGCCGATGTTGTATAAACCAAATCGCCTATATGATCGTCCCTAACCAGCAATACCCTGTCTGATTTCTCTGGGCTGGGTAAGATAAAATATGCATGGGGCAACAGCCATTTCATGCTATTGTGCCTTTCAATTTATTATGAAACCGTGATTTTTTCAACAATTTCAGTTTCATCATGATATAGAGTATCCATGCTATTATTCCTTCTTTTTTTCTGTTTGTTCTAAATAAGTATTTTGAGAGAAGACGCATTTCACGCGGGACTGTTATTGCTTTCTGCTCAATACTTTCCCATGATAAACGGGAATGATAGGATAACCAGGTGTTTGCCAGGGGATTGATATTATAGGGATGCCATGGCTTGATCTTCCCTGCATAATGAATGATTCTTGTGTCAGGCGGGATGAGTTTGTTTGGCACTCCCAAATCACAAATGAAATTGAATTTTCTATCAATGTATATTACGTTATTTCCTATAACAACATTTAATACATCCTGATCAAAAAAATCCAATTGCGCATGATTGGCAACAAGATGATTCATACATTCATTGCAAGTGTTGCGGATTCTCCATTCATGAATATTAATCAACATAAATCCGGCGTTAAAATAACGCTTTGTTTGAAGGTTTAACGCAGCAGACTGGCGTATAACCATACGAGGGACATCAGCGACTACTGCAGCAACATAACCTTCCAGATTGAGATAGAGCAATTCCTGAAGTGACCCGGTACAGACCATATCTGCATCCAGGTAGAGAAAACGGTCAGTCTGGCCGCGAAGTGTATCTGCCATCAGAAAACGTAATAGCAGGACATTTTTTCCTCCAGGATATTGCGCACAGAACATATCTTCATCAATGATATGGATATGAAAAGGTGTCTGATACTGATTTTCCAGCTTTTTCAGTATTTCCTGATCCTGCCAGGGGAGAAAAAACGCAAAGACATGAAATTCAATTGCTGTATCAGGATTATTTTCCAGAATGGAAATTGCCGTTACACATAGAGGATGAAAAAAATTGGGAACGATACCGAAAGCGATATGCAGTGTGTGTTTTTCCATTATTTTTCTTTGTTCAGATGTTTTTCATAGGCAACAAGAAATGCCATCATCACAACATAAAACATGGTGGCACGCTGCCAGAAAAACAGGCAATCAACAAGGGTGAAAAAGAAATAACCGCCTATTAGGCAGAGTCCCATCAGAGAGGGGAAAATAGAACGGGTTTTGGCTTTCTGCATCTTTTTTATAAACCAGATTGCAGGTACAAACCATGTTGCCAATAAGGCAAGGAGGCCTGCTATACCGCGGGTTGCCATGGTAAAAAGAATTTCATTATGGGAATGCTGTGTGTTTATGGAGGCCACACGTGATACGATTCCTTTTTGATGTAAATCCCTGAAAAAATCCGGCATTCGTGATAACGTTATGCCAAATACCGGGCTGCTGCTGAAGGCAATCAGAGAGCCGTGCCAGTGCTGAAGCCGTATGCCGATAGAGGTATCGGGATTGTAAGAAAGCTGCCGGATATCGCTTATGCCTTCCTGCAAACGGCTTGTTTTGTATATATTCGTGCTGTAAGACAGTATGCCGAGCAAAATTATTACCAATGCTATTAGGGTGATGGCTTTTCGGTTATTTTGATTTTGCCTGGTTTTCCGCCAGCCATAAAAGCACAGTATGGCAAACAATGGATAGCCCAGCCAGACACCACGAACCTTATACAGGAAGGAAATGTAAAGTCCGCAGATAATGGCAACGCCAATCAACAAATTGACATAACGATTTTGTTTTTTGAAGTTTTCAATAAGGAACAATGCCAACATGCATGCCATGATGGTTGTCAGGCACGAGAAGATGATAAATGAAGTCATCGGCAGATATTGCCTTGACCGGATTTCTCCACCGTTTGTTGCGATAAAAGCCAGTATAAATCCTGGTATGCAAACAGCAGTGAATGATAATGGCAGGTTTAAGACGAATTTCCCCTTTATTTTGACAAAGCACCAGAGAATAAAGGGGAAAAACAGGAAACGAATAACTGCATCATAATCCTGTACATGAAAATTCCTGTTGACCAGTTCGCTTATAAAAACGGCAATAACAAGCGCCAGCATGGAAAAGCAAAGCCAGCGATACTTCTTCCAGAATCCGCTTACAGCGATTTTTTCCCTGAAAGCGGTTCTTGCCATTGAGACTATTCCGGTTATAGCCAGTATGAAGAAGCAGATACCCTGAACTTTGGGAATCAGGAAACCCAGGGTGACAGACAAACAAAAGAGGGCAGCTACTGCATAAGAGAAATAATCTGTTTTGCTCTTCGGAATTTCAGTATGAAATGGCATTGTTTTCCTTTCTTTCTTGTAATAAGGTAAGCGCATTTATTACTTTTTTAACGGAAATATCCTTTATCCAATGTCTTCTCTTTTCAGCAGTAATGACAATACTTTCTTTGTTTCCTCGTGGCTTCCACTCCGGATTTTTCTGGCGCATCATGGCAATAAACGGTATGCCAAGGGCTGCGGCGATGTGCATGATGGATGTCTCGGCTGTGATAACCAGATCACAATGACTTAACATGGCCGGGAGCTGGAAAAAATTCTCAGTAGCGCTGAATATGCGAGTGTTTTCAAGCTTATATTGACTGACAATTTTTTTTACTTCTTCTACATTTTCCGGTATGGCGTTGAATATAAAACTTGCCTCTTTATATTTATCCATTTTTGCCATAGCACGAATGAGGACGGCTACTTGTGTAAGCGTCCAGCTTCGCTTGCGATCCTGTGCAAAGGCATTGATGAAGATGATAGGATTTTCACGCTGGATTTTGTTTGAAGTCAGATATACTTTATTATTTTCTAGCCAGATATCAGGTATATGGACAAATGGAGTGCGGTCTGTTTCTGTTATATTTAGTGCAAATAACTGGTAAAACAAGTAAGCATAGAGTTCACTGATGTGAAAATTGACGGATGCCAATTTGTCCGGTTTGAGGAAAAGGAAAGCGTCCAGGGCGTTGTATGCCCGGCGTCGGGAGAATTGCCAGAATCGTGCCTTGCCTTTGATGCCAACGATAAATCCGGAGGGGCTTATGTTTCTTGCAAATAAGGCATACTGATGAGAATGTACTGTTGCCAGCGATACGATAACCGGATATTGTTCTTTTTTTGCTTCAATGACACTCTGTTGATATAAGTCGCCTGAATGCGTTTCATATACCTTTTGCACAAAAGGGCTGCTATTTAGCCAGTCAAACAGCCCGGATCTGGCTTGCGTGTTCTGGTGCTGTCCGGCAGCAGAGGCAGAGCGCCATGCTTTATCGGCCCATATATGAATTGCCAAGTGCGGAAAGGCGGATGAGAGCGCGCGAAAGCAGTTTTGGAGATAACACCAGTCACCAATAGCAAGATTGAGGATAAACAGTATTTTATCTGCCTTTTGCACGATACCTGCGGGGATAAGAGTGGCTGACATAGGATTGTTTTTCAGGCAGAACAGTATTGTGCAGCCTGAATATCAGTTGAATATGCTTCTTTACAAGGAAGCATGAATAGGTGGCTATTTCCGCTTTGCGGAAGCGTTTTGTTTTTATCAGGCAGGATATATTGCTTACATGCCTCAAAAACGGCTTCTACTCCAATCGTATCCATACAGATAATATTTTTAGGACAGTTTCTTTTGAAACAGGGGGAACAGGGAACGGTGGCACAAATAACAGCATCCGGTTTATTGCTGTTACGGGATCTCATGGGGTAGCTTCGGCTCCATGAGCTTGGGCCAAACAGGGAAACGGTAGGTGTGCCGACGGCTGCTGCTATGTGTTGCGGCCCAGTATCGCCGCCAACACAGACAGCCGCATTTTTGAGCAGGCAGAAAAGCTCTATCAGGCGAGTTTTCCCAGTAAGATCAAGAATGCCTGGTAACTGGTGGACAAGCTGCGTTATTTTTTTGCCTTTTTCTACGTCGCGATTATCTCCGGCAATAACAACGGGCATTTTTGCCTGAATGAACTGTTCAGCCAGTCTGGCGAAATGCGCCAGGGGCCATTCTTTTGTTTTCCAGCCTGTTCCCGGAAAGAAGACCGCATAATGCCCCGTAATACCGCTTTCTTTTACCAACCGGAGCGCAGCGGTGTTTCGATAGACAGAAGGTGAAACAGGAAAAACTACTTTTTCATCCGTGGCACCGAGATGCCGGATTACATCTCTGTAACGCTCAATGACGTGTCCATTCTTATGGGAACCAATAATGGAGCGTGTGACCAGTGAGCTGCCTTCCCGCATTTCACAGTAACCAATCCGGGTTTTACAGCCGCTTAACAGGGAAACCAGCGCACTTTTGGCCAATCCCTGTAAATCAATAACCAAGTCAAAATGCTGGGCAGCCAACTCGCGGCGCAAGGAAGAGAGAATCTGCAATTTTTCAAAGAATGGTTTTTTCTTTATATCATTTTTATAAAAAATAATCTTTTTATTGATATAGGGTTCATCAGGCAACACATCAGCAAACTGCGGTTCTGTCAGCCAGGTAATCCTTGCTTTAGGGTAAAGTGTGCGGAGCATATAAAGAGAAGGGAGCGCCTGTATGATATCTCCCAGTGCACTCATCTTGATAACGAGGATATTGCGGTATATGGTTGTCATATCCTTGCCACCTTCAACCGGTTGTATGCAACAATGGCATTGATGTAAAAATACAATGCCATTGCTGCAGGCCAAACAACAGCAAAGCATTTAATATTTGTATTAGCTTTTGGCTGTAGGGTGGGGAATACATGTAATTGGCGTTTATCAAAAAGTGTACTTTTTGAGAAAAAGAAACTTTATCCCGAAAATAAGCATCTTTTGTATTTTTGCGAAGCATAGCCATATTTTATGCCACAATTCGGCAATTTTTTTGCCCATAACATACGCCTGTCAATAGCTGCATAACAGGTTGGCAAGTTTATCAAAAAGTACACTTTTTGAGAAGAGGGTTTATTTATTTTCAAGCATCCGGTGTTCTTTCAGCCTGCGATAGAATGTTGCTTCGCTCATGCAGCAGGTTGTGAGAATTTCCTGTATCGAGAGTATTTTTCTTTCCCACTGCCAGATGAGATATCCGAAGGATGGCGGTGTGTTTTTGGCAGGACGGCCGAATTTTGTTCCCCTTGCCTTGGCTGCTGCAATCCCTTCCGCCTGGCGTTGCCGGATGCATTCCCGTTCATTGTGTGCAACAAAGGAGAGAATCTGTAAAGCCAGGTCAGCGATGAAGGTTCCTATCAGGTCTTTTCCTTTTCGGGTATCCAGAAGCGGCATATCAATCACAGCAATATCTACTCCTTTCTCTTTGGTGAGAATACGCCACTGGTTCTGTATTTCGCTATAATTTCTTCCCAGCCGGTCAATGCTTTTAATGTACAGCAGATCGCCGGAGGCAAGCCTGTTAAGTAGTGCCTGCCAGGCCGGGCGATGAAAATCCTTGCCGGATTGCTTATCTGTGAATATGTGTTGGGCGGGTATGTGTAATGCCTGCATAGCCAGCCATTGTCTGTCTTCATGCTGATCAGTACTGGAGACACGGATATATCCGTAAACCATCACGTTTTTTTGGGTTGCCGCTGTTCTCATGCCAGTTTTTCTCCTTTTGTTTTCTTTTGTTGCGATATTTGAATGAGCCACATTGTAGGATGGCAGGTTTCGGACTGGCATGCTGGTTGATAGGGGGTTACAGGCTGCAAGCATCCAGGCCATTCAATGCCTGGCGGTAATAGGGAAAAAGGAAGTGACTACCTGTAGTGACAGATGGTCTGGTTAGCCAGAAGAGATGAGACAAGATGCCAGTACATCCTGTTTCGAGCCTGGATGTGCCTGTCTGGTTTTAACAAGGGCAATAAAAAAACCACACAATTACTTGATGTTGTGCGGTTTTTATATGCTGCCTGAGTATATCAGGCTGCTATATGGTGGCCCGGGGCGGAATCGAACCACCGACACAAGGATTTTCAGTCCTCTGCTCTACCAACTGAGCTACCAGGCCAAGGCTTGCTATTATAACAGAGCGAATGAATAGCGCAAGTGCTTTTCAGTGCGTAAAAGGCAGGATCACTTTCGGACAGATTGCCAAAAGATTTTTCTCTATAACTACTGAGTGTGGCATATTAACAGGCTGTTTTGCCAGCAATATGATAGGTGAAAGATGGCGGCAGATACGTTTGCAGAGCGGGTTATTGCTTTTAACAGGGCACTTCAATTTGATGGCGCCTTGCCTGATGGTGTGCGTATTATGAATCCTTTTGAGGAAAATCCAACAGCACTTACGGCCTCAGAAGCTTTTTACCGAAAATTTTACGATGATAATTGTCAACGCAGGATGATTGTCGGCATTAATCCCGGACGCTTGGGAGCTGGCCTGACCGGCGTTCCTTTTACTGATCCCAAACGCCTGGCAGAACGGTGCGGCATAACAGATTATCAAGGGCCGACGGCGCATGAACCTTCCAGTGTGTTTGTATATAAAATGATCAGCCGGTATGGAGGAGAAGGCGTTTTTTATCGTGATTTTTTTATTACTTCCCTATGCCCGCTCGGTTTTACCATGCAAAAGGAGGGCGGCAGGGAAGTCAATTTCAATTATTATGACAGCAAGCCTCTTTATGAGGCTATCCGCGCTTTTATGGTTGACAGTTTGCGGCGGCAGCTGGCTTTTGGTATCAGGAGTGATGCCGGATTTTGTTTGGGAACGGGAAAAAACGCAACCTATTTATCCCGCCTGAATGCCGAATTCGGATTTTTCCGCAAGATTGTTCCGCTGGAGCATCCACGTTATATCATGCAGTACAAAAGCCGGGAAATCAGCCGTTATATTGATAAATACCTTTCATTTTTTGCGTTAACCAGCGGGCGATGACCATATCTGGCCTGGTTGGGCAGACCAGATAATGTGTTTTTCAGCGATGATTAGTGCAATTTCAGATAGAAAATGCAGTGTATTGAAAGCATTTAATAAAAAACCCCGCGAAATACTAATCACACGGGGTTTTTTATCAGCAAATTCTTACTGAATATTTTGTGGTGGTGATAGGTGGACTTGAACCACCGACCCCAGCATTATGAGTGCTGTGCTCTAACCAGCTGAGCTATATCACCGAAAGCACATTATTCTGCTTTTTTTGAGGCATCTTGTCAAGGCAGTATGGTATTTATGGCATTATTTTTTGCATTTCCGGCATCCTGGAGAGGATGGACAGGATTTGTTGTGCCGCATCCGGCGCCAGGCAGTCGATAACGCGGCGTTCCGGCATGGCTCTTAACCATGTCAATTGGCGTTTTGCCAGCTGGCGGGTAGCGGCAATGCCTTTTTCCCGGAGGGTAGGACGGTCTATTTCACCATCCAGATATTGCCATGTCTGGCGATAGCCGACGCAGCGCATGGATGGCATGCCAAGATGAAGGTCTCCCCGTTTTTTCAGTAACTGAACTTCGTGTATCAGACGTTCGTTTTCCAGCATGGCATCGAAACGGTTGGCAATGCGCTGATGCAGGATGTGACGTTCGGATGGTTCCAGTGCGATAGAAAACAGGGTGAACGGCAGGCTCGCGTTTTTCCGATTGGTATGCAAAAAGGAAAGGGGGGTGCCGGTGATTTCTATAATTTCAAGGGCTCTCTGGATACGTTGCGCATCGTTGGGAGCCAGCCGGGCTGCGGTTTCCGGGTCAAGGTGATGGAGTTTTTTATGCAGGGCTGGCCACCCGTAAAGAGCAGCTTCTTTATCCAAAGCGGCGCGGATGGCCGGATTGGCAGCCGGGAGGTTATCCAGTCCGGCTTTTAGTCCTTTAAAGTACATCATAGTACCGCCTGCCAACAGGGGCAATTTGCCGCGTTGGCTGATTCCCATGATGAGCCGGGCGGCGTCTTCAATGAAACGGGAAACGGAATAGGATTCAGAGGGGTCGATCAGGTCAATCAGGTGATGAGGTACCGCCTGGCGTTCTTTGGGAGTAGGTTTGGCCGTACCGATATCCATACCGCGATATAAAAGGGCAGAATCAACTGATATGATTTCAGCCGGAATGCAGCGGGCAATTTCAAGGGCCGCCGCCGTTTTGCCGGATGCAGTCGGTCCCATAATGGCAACGGCAAAAGGCTTGTTGTCCATATTGGTATGATGAGGTGAAGTTATTGTCCGCGCATGAAAAAGGCATCCAGCGCATGCCAGTCAATCTGTATCCAGGTGGGACGCCCATGATTGCATTGTCCCGCATTTTCTGTCGTTTCCATACTGCGCAGCAGGGCGTTCATTTCCGGCATGGTCAGGGTGCGGTTTGCCCGGACGGCACGATGGCAGGAAAGCGCAGCCAACAGTTCATTACGTTTTTCTGTCGCGGTAACGGAAACGCCGTATTCATGCAGTTCATCCAGCATATCTTTAACCAGGTTTTCCATATCAGCTTCACGCAGCAGGGCAGGTATGCTGCGTATTGCCAGGACACCGGGGGAAAGGGATGTAATGTCAAATCCCCATGAACGCAGAGTTTCACGATGTTCCTGTGCCGTTCCTGCCTGAATCTCGTTGACTCTGAAAGTAAAAGGAACAAGGAGGGCCTGGGTTTGCAATGTATGGTTGTCTATTCCGGTTTTCAGTTTCTCATACAGAATGCGTTCGTGGGCAGCATGCATATCTACTACAATCAATCCTTCCCGGTTTTGAGCCAGTATCCAGGTATCTCCAAGTTGTGCCAAGGCATAGCCCAACGGGTGGGAAGGTTCTGCAGGCGTATCTTTATCGGGGGATGGCGGTGTGGCAGCAGCAGGAATAATAGGGAAGGCAGCCTGCCCGGTTTCAGAAGGTGTGGCAGGAGAAGGGGAAAGTGCAGCAGACATGAAATTGCCATAAGCCTGCTGATTTTGCATGACCTGGTTTGCTGTTGTTTTAGCCCGTTGTGTACCGGCAGGGTAAGCTGTTCTGGCAGGTTCGGGTGGGAGAGACGTTTCTTCAGTGGAAACGACCGTTGCAGCCAGTGCCCTGCTGACGGTATGACGGATAAACTGGTGGATACCCTGGCTATCCCGAAAACGTACTTCTGTCTTGGCAGGATGCACATTGGCATCTACGGCAGAAGGGGCTATTTCCAGAAAGAGAACATAAGCCGGGAAACGGTTTCCGTACAGCACATCTTCGTAGGCGGCGCGAATGGCATGGCTTAGCAGCTTGTCGCGGACAAAACGACCGTTTACATAGCAGTACTGGGCGTCAGGGCGGTTTCTGGCAGCAGCAGGCAGGCCAAGTATGCCGTAAAGACGAAGGGTGCCGGAATGACCGGCTATTTCCTGATCAACAACAAGGCCGGATTCGGCAAATTCCTTGCCAAGGATAAGGGCGGTGCGATCGTTTAGGGAACCAGGAGGCCATTGTGTTGGCAATTTTCCATTATGGGAGAAAGTAAAATGTATGTCAGGCCGGGCAAGGGCAATGCGCCGGATGATATCCAGGCAGTGTCCGTATTCGGTTTGTCCGGTTTTCAGGAATTTGCGGCGTGCAGGAGTATGTATGTACAGTTCGCTAACATCTATAGTTGTTCCCGGTTGCCCTGAAGCCGGTACGGGTGGCTCAGCAAGGGTTTCTGTTGTGATTTTCCATGCATGAGGATCGCTGGCGGTGCGGGAGTGAAGGGCTACATGGGCGACAGCGGCAATAGATGCCAGTGCTTCACCCCGAAATCCCAGTGTGGCAACGTTTTCCAGATCGGAAAGAGAGGCAATTTTGGAGGTGGCATGCCGCATCAGGGCAAGGGAAAGCTGCCCTGGAGGAATACCCTTGCCATTATCTGTCATGGCGATTCTTTTGATTCCTCCGTTTTGAAGACGAATATCAATACGCGTTGCGCGGGCATCAAGCGCATTCTCAAGCAATTCCTTGACAACGGCGGAGGGGCGTTCAATGACTTCTCCGGCAGCAATCTGGGAAATAAGCGAATCCGGCAGGATACGGATAGGTTGCGAACCCGTTTCCTGTACAGGCTGTGAGGTTTCTTTTTGCATGGGAAGATTATAGTCTGGTTGGCAAGGGAGCAAAAAGAAGAATAAAAACTATATTTCGCGGGTGAGGTGAGGGAAGTGGCGGCCGGCAGAGGTATACTTATACCAGTTTTTCCCGGAGATGCCTGTTTGAGCTGTGAGCAGCCGGTTTTATTTTTGGGTTTCTATGGACGTGATGCAGTTTCTCGACATGGTTTTCCATGTTGACAAGACGCTGGGTATGGTTATCAGCCAATACGGCACGCTGGTATATGTGATGCTGTCCGGTATCGTTTTTTGTGAAACGGGCCTGGTTGTGATGCCGTTTTTGCCGGGGGATTCCCTGCTTTTTATTGCCGGCGCTTTTTGCGCTACGGGGGCAATGGATATCTGGTTTCTGGCGGGTGTGTTAATTGTGGCTGCTGTATTGGGAAATACACTC
The DNA here is from genome assembly GCA_023667225.1 of Oxalobacter formigenes. GTDB lineage: Bacteria > Pseudomonadota > Gammaproteobacteria > Burkholderiales > Burkholderiaceae_D > Oxalobacter > Oxalobacter formigenes_C. The sequence goes on from JAMPAN010000003.1 coordinate 92,344, forward strand.
AATTACTGGATTGGGAAAAAGATCGGCCAACGTGTTTTTACCAGGGATTATGCCTGGATTGACAAGAAAGCGCTGCACCATACGCAGGCTTTTTTTGACAGGCATGGCGGCAAGACGATTACGCTTTCCCGTTTTATACCGATTGTCCGCACTTTTGCGCCTTTTGTCGCAGGCGTATCAGGCATGCCTTTTACCCGTTTCCAGTTTTACAATATTGCCGGCGGCATTGGCTGGGTGGCAATATTGCTGATAGCCGGTTATTTTTTTGGCAATATTCCGATTATCCGCGATCATCTGAATATGATTGTGTTGCTTGGTATCGGCGCTGCCATTATTCCTGTTATCCTTGGCGGTATCTGGCGTTTTTATATCAAGGTTATTCGCTCCAAGCACTAATTTTGGCCTGTATGCGTATTTTTATCCGTTTTTATCTTGTTTTATGTCTGGCAGCGGGTCTTGTTTCCTGTAAAAAAGCACCGGCAGAGTTTTCCCTGGCTGGCGCGCCTGTCGGGAAGCAGGCTGAAACAGCGCGTATTAAAGAGGGATCCATGCTGTTGCGCGGGCTGGATGACGAGCGTCTTGACAGTTTCAAGTTGCCCAATTTTTTTAGTGATTATGTCTATGTTATCCAGCCGGGCCGGCACAGGCTGATGGGCATGAATATCCAGTCCGGACATGCTCTGTTTATGTCTGATTTGCGTTGTTTCAGTATGGAGGCCGATTTGTTGCCAGGGGTGGATTATATTCTGGACGAAGACAAGAAGCGGGATGTGGCGCTTTTGAAGCGGGCTGATACGAAAGAGGTGGTTGCCACGGGTGAAAAATACGAGCAGAAGGATGCATATGTCGGTCCCTGCACCTGGGGAAAATGAAGGTTGATATTCGTCCGGCAGCCAGGGAGGATATTCGTGACGCGGCTGTTATGAGAAGCGAATACCGTGCCGAGATGCTTGCTTTGGCTGGCCTGGAGCCGGAATTTTTATTGCAGGAAGACAAAGCCAGGCTTCTTGATTTTCTGGATAATGATGATTATGTTATTTTAATGGCGCATAGTGTGCGCGGTCATCCATTGGGGCTGATAGCTGTATTTGAGTCTGCTGTTTACCAAGATGATTTGCGCGGCGTTATTGAACAGATATATATCAGACCATTTTATCGCCGCCGGAAGATAGCGCGCCGGTTGTTGTCTGAAATCCGGCAGTGGGCAAAAGCAAGGCAGTGCAGGCGCTTGACGGTTACGCTGCCGCCGTTGCTTTCACTGGAGCCGGCTTACGCATTTTTTCAGGATCAGGGATTTACTCCTTCCGGCAGCCGCAAGCAATGGCTATTGGTGTAAAAAAAGCCGTCTGGCAGAGAACAGCTTTTTAAACAGGGCGTTATTTCACGCGGATGTTTTTAAATTGCCAGGGATCATTCTGATCCAGCTCGTTTTCTATAAGAGGCCAGTTACGTCCTTCAAGCGGCGTCCAGCCGCTATAACGGCCGATAATTTCCCCCAGATAGGGACTGGCAATTTCAAGCATGGCATGATGATCAATATCATCCGGTTCCAGAACGCTTTCTTCCGGATGGCGGATTGCATAAATGACTCCCGCAAGGACGCCTGCCGCTACTTGCAGGCTGGTTGCATTGTTATACGGAGCCAAATCACGCGCTTCCTTAATGGAAAGATGCGATCCGTACCAGTACACACCTTTTTTGTTGCCCATCAGCAGAATACCCAGTTCATCTGTCCCTTCGGTGATTTCGTCACGGAGCAGTTTTTTTTGCGGTTGCTCGCGCCAGTTTTTCCCGGCCAGTTCGTGCAGTGACAAAATGGCGTCATCGCAGGGATGATAGGCGTAATGTACGGTGGGACGATAGATAACCTGGCCATTTTCATAAATGGTGAGATAGTCTGCAATGGAAATAGATTCATTATGAGTAATGAGAAAACCCAGGTAGGGTCCTTCAAGCGGCGTCCAGCTTCTGACTCTGACGGCTGCGCCCGGCATACCCAGCATAATGGCAGCGCGGCATCCGGTTTCATGCACAATGGCATCTTCTGGCCAGTGTTTTTCGTGCGTGCCCCATCCCAATTCGCTTGGCTGAAGGCTTTCCCCAATAAATCCATCAATGGACCATGTATTGAAAAAAACACCTTTCGGTTTTCGGATATTTGTGCTTTGTGTATCACGCTCGGCAACATGGACAGTTTTGATACTCAGCTGCCGGGCCAGTTCAGCCCATTCTTCCCGGGTGGCAGGAGTGGCGACGATACCGTTATCTGCCGCTATATTAAGCAAAGCCTGTTTAAGAAAAGCAGAGACAATGCCGGGATTGGCGCCCTGGCAGATAACGGCTGTTGATCCTTTCCTGTTTTGGCGGCCAAAGGCGAGGGCCTGTTCTCTCAGCATATAGTTGGAACGTGCAGACAGTGAGAGCGTTTCGTCGGTATAGCCGCCTTCCCATGGTTCAATAGAAGTATCCAGATAGAGTGCCTTTTTTTTACGGCAGAGCGCCATGAGTGCCAGGCTGGAGACATTTACGGAAAGGTTGACCATGAAGTCACCTTTTTTAAGCTGCGGTTCCAGTACAGTACGGTAATTATCTTTTGTCAGGGCAATTTGCTGACAGGCAATGCCGTAAACAGAAGCAAAGTTTTCTTTATCAACAGATGTGGCGATGATTCTGATTCGGTCTGGCGTGATCGTCAGGTGACGCAAAAATAACGGGATGACACCCTTTGCAATGCTGCCCAGTCCGATAATGAGCAGATTACCCGTAAAATTCTCGCGTGGTATGTTCAATTTTTATCCTTATAAAGTATTTTAGCGGGGCTTTCCGAAGGTTTGGGCGATTTTGTCTGTTGTATCCAGACAGGAAGCAACTTTTTTATTGCTGACAGTAATGGCAGACAATCATTGTATTGTCCATTTGTCAACTGCGCAAATATTCCTGAGGAAAAGTTCTGTAACAGACACTCTTTTTTGCATGATCTGCTTTTTTCGTGTGAAATGGCATAACATACATCCTTTTTGAAGGCTGTTGGATGAATATTGCTATTCTGGATGCTGCCGGGAATCGTGCATCAGGTATGTGCCGCTTTCTTTCTGCTGCCGGATATGCCTGCGAGGTTTATCGCAGCAAAGAACGTTTTTTGGCAGCAATGGATACCTGTCTTGCCGATATTCTGTTTTTCGGTATGACAGAAAAACGCAGCGATTTTTTATCTCTGATGCAGGATGCGAGAGAAAAAGGAATCAAAAAGATACTTTTTCTGACGCAAACAGGGATGGTTGCGGCTATTGCTGATGCACTTGCAGCCGGAGCGGATGATTATATATGCCTGCCTTTAAGACAGCATGAATTACTGGCGCGTATCAGCGTCTTATCACGGCAGATTGCTCCGGATGACGGACAACACCGGTATCTGGAATATGGTGATTTTATATTCTGGCGTTATCCGAATCTTCTGACTTGCAGGTATAAAACTGTACGACTGACGGCAAAGGAATTTGAACTTGCGCTTCTGTTTTTCAGTCATATCGGGCTGCCGCTTTCCAGGGCACATATTGCGGAGGCAGTGTGGAAGATGGATGGGAATGATATGCTAAGAACCATTGATACTCATGTTTCCCGTGTCAGAAACAAGCTGAATTTGAGGCCGGAAAACGGTTTTTTGCTTGAGCAGGTATATGGATTTGGTTATCAGCTGCTTTCTTTGAGGGAAAAACAGGAGGTTCACGTATAATGTTGCTTTCTTATTTCAGGTAAACGCCATGAAACCATCAATGCTTACCCGCCTGGAGCAATTAGCGTTTCGTTTACATGAACTGGATGAATGGCTCATGCAGCCTGATGCAGCGGATAACCAGGAAAATTACCGCCGTATGACGCGGGAACATGCAGAAATTTCCCCGGTGGTTTCCCTTTTTGAGGCATACCGTCAGGCCCAGTCGGATTTGTCGGCAGCCGAGGAAATGTTGCAGGATGCGGAAATGCGGGAATTCGCGCAGCAGGAAATAGGGGCTGCCCAGGAAAAAATGGCCGGCGTGGAAGAAGAATTGCAGGTGATGTTGCTTCCCCGTGATCCCAATGATGACAAGAATGTTTTTCTGGAGATTCGTGCCGGTACGGGTGGGGATGAGTCTGCTCTTTTTGCAGGTGATCTGCTGAGGATGTACACCCGTTTTGCCGAAAATAATGGCTGGTATGCCGAAATTGTTTCTTCTTCTCCTTCCGAACTGGGCGGATACAGGGAAGTTATTGTCCGGCTTTCAGGGAAGGGGGTATATTCCCGGATGAAATTTGAATCAGGCGGGCATCGTGTCCAGCGTGTGCCTGTAACAGAAACACAGGGCAGAATACATACTTCGGCCTGTACGGTTGCTGTGATGCCTGAAGCGGATGATGTGGCGGATGTGCAGATCAATCCATCGGATCTTCGTATTGATACTTTCCGTGCTTCCGGAGCAGGCGGCCAGCATATTAACAAGACGGATTCTGCTGTCCGGATTACGCATTTGCCTACCGGGATTGTTGTTGAATGCCAGGATGACCGCAGCCAGCATAAAAACCGGGCACAAGCTATGTCAGTGCTGGTAGCGCGTATTCGGGATGCACAGGTACGAGAGCAGCAGGCAAAAGAGGCGGCAACAAGAAAAAGCCTGGTTGGTTCCGGTGACAGAAGCGAGCGGATTCGTACCTATAATTATCCTCAGGGCAGGGTAACGGATCACCGTATCAACCTGACCCTGTATAAGCTGGAAGCTGTAATGGATGGCGGTTTGGATGAATTGATCAATACGCTGGCAGCAGAGCATAAGGCACAGTTGCTTGCCGGGATGGGTGAACATGCCTGATGATAAAAGGATGCCTGTTTGCTGTTTTATTGTGCCGGAACATGGAAAAAAATTGTTTGGCAAAAAAATAACTGCTTTGTCCGGCAGCGCGTGACGTTGCCGTTATAAATCTGCCATGCGTGCAAAAAAAGTGTTGTATTTTATTATGCTGCTGTGTTGCGGCTTTTTATTGTTTGCCTTTTATTTGCAGCATTATCAGTTTATGCCGCCGTGTCCGTTATGCGTTATACAGCGGTATGCCTATGCCGGTATTATTCTGTTTTGCCTTGCCGGCAGACTGACGTCTTTTATCCGTACCGCTTCTTTTTTGGCGTTGCTGGCAGCTGCGGCGGGGGGGATGGCTGCCATGCTGCAATTGCAGGCTATTAAAAATCCTGCTATTCAGTGCGGTCGTGATCCTCTGGAGGCTGCTGTCAACAGCTTGCTGCCTGCCCAATGGCTGCCTTCACTGTTCAAGGCTGAAGGTTATTGCGGCGAGGTGCCGGACCGTATTATTGGCCTGACGCTGCCTGAATGGTCACTGGCGTGGTGTGTGCTTTTTTCCTGTATTTTCCTGATTATTCTTTTACGTCATCGGGGATGAGTGCCATGCTGCCTGTTTGTTCTGGAAAAGCCCGGAAAAGAGAAGCATTTTCTTTGGATATTATCAGGACAGGCATTCGTATCGGCACGCTTTTAACGCCTCCGCTGATAGACCCGGTTGATTTGCGGGTTTTGCTGGGATATGCGCTTGGGTTATCACATGCCCAGTTGATCACCCAATCTGAACGGGAGCTGAGCGAAGAAGAGGCTGCGGTAGTGTCTGACATGCTGATGCGCAGGCAGAAAGGAGAGCCGGTTGCCTATATTGTTGGCGAGCGTGAGTTTTATGGCCGTTCTTTTGCCGTTACTCCTGATGTGTTGATTCCACGGCCTGAAACGGAGTTGTTGGTTGAAGTGGCTGTCAACGCGCTTCCCAAGGCGGCATGTCTGCTTGATCTGGGAACGGGTTCTGGCGCTATTGCGGTATCGGCAGCCTGCGAAAGGGAAGATATCCAGGTTGTTGCTACGGATATTTCCGCTGCGGCGCTTGAGGTGGCAAAGGAAAATGCAAGACGCCATCTTGGTGAAAACAGAAATATTGTTTTTTGCAGAGGAGATTGGTTTGCTGCTTTGTCTTCGCCGAGACGATTTGACGGAATTGTTTCCAATCCTCCGTATATTGCAAAAAGGGACGCTTGCCTTTTACAGGGAGATTTGCGCTATGAGCCTGCTGCTGCCCTGACGGATTTTGCAGATGGGCTGTCTGTTTTCATGAGGCTGATTGAACAGGCGCCCCACTGGTTAAAACCGGGCGGACAGCTTTGGGTGGAGCATGGTTATGATCAGGCAAAGCAGGTTCGTGCCTGGCTTTTTTCCAGAGGATTTGTGTCAGTTGCAAGCTGGCGGGATTTGTCAGGGATTGAGCGGGTCAGCGGCGGTATTTTCCCCGGGTAACGCCGCAATGGATGGAGAACGGGTACAATCGCTACCATGAAAAATATTGTTATTCTTATTTCCGGCCGTGGCAGCAATATGGAAGCCCTTATCCAGGCGCGGGATGCGCAGGCATGGCCGGCAAGGATTGCGGCGGTTATCAGCAATACTGAAAAAGCAGCCGGATTGGCAATAGCTGAAAGATCAGGCATCTTTACCCAGGCTGTTGTAAGAAATCCCGGTGAAGACAGGCCTCTGTATGATGCCAGACTGGCTGATGCCATCGACCGGCATAATCCGGATTTGCTGGTGCTGGCAGGTTTTATGCGCATTCTGACAGCGGAATTTGTTCGTCATTATGAGGGCCGGATAATCAATATTCATCCGGCACTGCTTCCGTCATTTACCGGACTGCATACGCATGCACGGGCCATTGCAGCAGGTGTCAGGCTGCATGGCGCAACGGTTCATTTTGTTACGCCGGAACTGGATGCCGGGCCGATTATTGCCCAGGCTGCCGTGCCGGTGTTGCCTGATGATACAGAAGAAAAGCTGGCAGCCAGAGTTTTACAACAGGAACACCGCCTTTATCCGCAGGTTGTGCGCTGGCTGGTGGAAGATAAAGTCCGTCTAAAAGCGGGAAGGGTTGTGCTGGATGAATCTGTCAACTTTCCTGCCGGATATATGCTTATCGGGGATTTCTCATGAGACCGTTTTCCCGCCATATCCTTGCTCATGCCGGGCAGGTTTTAGGGGAGGTGATGAAATGGATGGCGCCTGCCGACCATATTCTGTCACGCTATTTCAGAGAAAACCGCCGCATTGGCGCAAGGGAACGGGGAGCTATCGCAGAAGGGGTTTACGCTGTTTTGCGCCATCGTCTGTTTTTTACCAATTATGCTGAATCAGGCAGTGGCCCGCTGATGCGCCGCCTGGCACTGTTGGGTTTTGCCGAATCGGCGGGTATTGCTGTATTGGGAGATATTTCTAAAGAAGAGCGTGCCTGGCTTGAACGTATGGAAACGGTTGACCGTTCCCGGCTGGCATTGCGGGTTCAGGCAGATATGCCGGAATGGATTTATGAGCGGTTGACGGCTCAGTATGGTGAAGCGGAAACGCTTCTTTTGGCGCAGGCAATGAATGTGCCCGCGCCACTGGATTTGCGTATCAATACTTTGAAGGCCAGGCGTGAAGACGTAATGGCAATGCTCTCTGGCGTGCCGCTGGCTTTTTCACCGACTTTGTATGCACCGCTGGGCCTGAGACTGGAAAAAAAGGCGGCATTGCAGTCCATGCCGGTTTTTCTTGAAGGAGCGGTGGAAGTACAGGATGAAGGAAGCCAGATTCTGGCGCAGATTGTCGGGGCAAAACGCGGTGAAATGGTAACGGATTTTTGCGCAGGAGCAGGCGGCAAAACGCTTGCAATAGGAACAGCCATGCGCAATACCGGCCGTCTTTATGCTTTTGATATTTCCCGGAAACGGTTGTCGAAAATGAAACCCCGGCTGGCGCGCAGCGGGTTATCCAATGTTTATCCTGTTCATATTGCCCATGAGCGGGACGCCAGAGTAAAAAAACTGGCAGGGAAGATGGATCGCGTGCTTGTAGATGCGCCTTGCAGCGGGTTAGGTACATTGAGGCGCAATCCGGATATCAAATGGCGGCAGACGCCTGAAGGGCTGGCTGAACTGAAGGTCAAACAGGAAGCTATCCTGTGTTCGGCTTCCCGTCTGGTTAAATCGGGTGGGCGGCTGGTTTATGCAACGTGCAGTTTCCTTGAAGAAGAAAATGAGGCGGTAGTTGGCCGTTTTCTTTCGGCAAATCCGGATTTTGCGCTTTGCCCGATGAAAACAATTCTGGCCGAGCAAAAGATTGCGCTTGAAATGGGCGATTATCTCAAGCTGTTGCCGCATCGCCATCAGACAGACGGTTTTTTTGCAGCAGTGCTGGAAAAGCGTTCCTAGGAACAGTTGCCATTTCTTTTGTAAAATCAACCGGGTTTGTACTGCCGGTGGTACAATAACGGATGGCCGGCAGTTATGGCCTCAAATCACTGATCGCGGCAGGCTGTTTGCCGGATTCATTTGTCCCAATCCATGTGCAGTATTTTTCATTCAAGACGATATGGCTAATCTTTCATTTTCCCATACCTTGCCTGATACGTCGCAAAGGAGAGTTTCATGATTCTTGGCATTGACGTAGGCGGTACGCATACCGATTCGGTTCTGATGAACAACCGGCAGATTATCCGTAAATCCAAAGTGCTTACCGACAAGGAAAATATTCTCAAATCTGTTTTAACGGCTACGCGCGCTGTTGCCGAAGCCGGGGATATTAAAAAACTCCAGCGTATTGTTTTAAGCACAACTATTTCAACCAACGCCGTTGTTCAAAACCAGATGGATGAGGTTGGACTGATTGTTATGAATGGACCGGGCGTTGCGCCGCAGGATTTGCCGCTGGCAGATAAAACCAGACTGGTTGCAGGGTACATGAATCACCGCGGCATGGAAGCCGAGGCGATCAACAAGGCGGAAATGGAAGAAGCACAGTATTTGCTGGAAAAGAAAGGTATTGCCCATTTTGCCATTATCGGCAAGTTTGCCACTCGCAATCCGGCACATGAGAAGGCAGCGGAAGCTGTTTTTGCCAAAAAGGCCAAACATGTTTCTGTCAGCCACCAGTTATCCGGCTCGCTTAATTTTCCGCGACGGATTGCCACAACTTATCTGAATGAAGCTGTCTGGAGCCTTCACAGGAAGCTGGTGGAACAGCTTGACGCCTATATGAAAGAACTTGGCGTTAATGTGCCGTTGTATATCCTGAAAGCGGATGGCGGTACGATTGAATACCGTCAGTCGCAAACCCAGCCGGTGCAGACAATTCTTTCCGGCCCGGCGGCAACTATCATGGGGGTTTTGCCTTTTGTTTCGCTGGAAAAAGATTCCATTTCTGTTGATATTGGCGGCACCACTACCGATATTGCCCTTTTTGCGGATGGCGTGCCGCTTCTGGAGCCGCTTGGTGTACAGATTGAAGGGCACAAGACAGCTGTTCGCGGTTTGCTGACACATTCTATTGGCGTGGGCGGTGACAGCCATGTCCGGGTTGCCGATGGCAAGCTGCTTTTAGGCCCTGAACGGCGCGGCGCAGCCATGGCGCTTGGCGGCCCTGTTCCCACGCCGACAGATGCCGCGATAGTGCTTGGGCTGGCTGATTTTGGCGACAAAACGAAGGCGCTTTCTGCTATGGAAAGCCTGGCTGTTCAGCTAAAGCAGAATCCGGAAGAAACAGCACGTGCTGTTCTCAATCTGGCAGGGAAAATGATTACAGCAAAAATCAGAAGTATGCTGGAGGAAGTAAACGGCAAGCCGGTTTATACAATTCACGAATTGCTGGAGGGACGCAGGATTAACCCGGCAGAAATGATTGTTATTGGCGGGCCTGCGCCTTTTATGGCCAAAACGCTGGAAGAAATGGCGGGATACAAGGCTGTTGTCCCACAGGATTCGGATGTGATTAACGCCAGCGGTGCTGCTATGGCAAGAACAACCGTTGAGCTGAATTTGGTGGCGGATACAGAGGACGGTTCACTTTCCATTGCCGAAGAAGGGGTATTGCAGCGTATTTCATCCAGCTTTACGGAAAGGGATGTGATCGACCTTGGCAAAAATATGCTGATTGAAAAAGCCCGTGCCGCAGGCGCCAGGGAAGAGGATATTGTGGTGGAAATTGCCGATATCCAGTCTTTTAACGTGGTCAGAGGGTTTGCCACTACCGGCAAAAATATCCGGGTCAGATTACAGGTAAAACCGGGCCTGATCAAACACGAAGCAAATTAGGGAGGATGTCGTGACCAAAACAACAGGACTGGTTTTTTTCCCGGCATTTGACTATGCCATCACACCAACGCATCCTGAACGGGAAGAGCGGCTGCTTTATACTCAGGATCAGGTATTTGAGGAAGGCTTGCTGGATTTCGAAAATATTAAAGAATATAAGCCGGTATTATGTACAGAGCAGGATATCCAGCGGGTGCATTTCTGTGTGCCGGATATCAAGACCATTGTTCATGCCTCCCACCTGATTGCTGTTGGCGGCACCCTGGTGGCAGCAGACAAGGTCATGAACAAGGAAGTGGATAATGCCTTTGCGCTGGTACGCCCCTGCGGCCACCATTCCATGCGTGTTGTTCATGGCAGCAGGGGGTTCTGCACCCTGAACATGGAAGCAATTATGGTGGAATATATCCGTCAGAAGTATGGTGTGCGCCGGATTGCGATTGTTGATACGGACTGCCACCACGGTGATGGTTCCCAGGATATTTTCTGGCATGACCCGGATGTGTTGTTTATTTCCATGCACCAGGACGGAAGGACGCTGTATCCTGGTTCCGGTTTTCCGGATGAAATGGGCGGGCCTAATGCTTTCGGTATGACTATTAATTTGCCAATGCCGCCTGAAACATGCGAGGAAGGTTTCCTGTATGTGTTAAATGAAATCGTTATGCCGATTGTGAATGATTTCAAGCCGGAGCTGATTATCAATTCTGCCGGGCAGGATAATCATTATTCCGATCCCATCACGAATATGAAATTTACAGCGCAGGGTTATGCCGAGCTGAACCACCGGTTAAATCCTGATATTTGTGTACTGGAAGGCGGTTATTCTATTGAGAGTGCGCTGCCCTATATCAATACGGGGATTATTCTGGCTATGGCCGGTATGGATTACAGCAATATCCGTGAACCGGATTATGATCCGCGCAAGCAGGTTCAGCCCAGGCATATTACGGAGTTCCTGGTCAAGCTGAAAGATTATACGTTGCAGAATTGGGCAAACCGCCGTGATTTGCGTTACCAGGTTTATCCGGATCAGCCTTTCCATAAACGGTCTGTGCATATTTTCTACGATACAGCACATATTCGGGAAAACCTGCATGAGGTTGTCAGGCAGTGTCATGACTGCGGCGGAGCAGTTACGCTGGATTCCAGTGCGGATACCGGTCGGCATGGGCATATTTTTGCGGTCCAGCTTCCCCGTTATTGCTGCGATGCCTGCCGGGAGTGGGGGGAGGAACAGTTTGAAAAAGCCAATCCCAAGAGTTATGCGCAGATTTTCCTGCAGGATAAAGATAGGGACGAATACCATATCAAAAGCCGGTAATGGCCGGACTTTTATGGGGTGGGAAAAAGCCGGCTTATGCCGGCTTTTTTACTATGGCGCAGCAGATCCGGAAAGTGGAATGGAAGTGTTTGGAAAATAAAAAAAACAGCAGGAATATTCCTGCTGTTTTTTATTCTTACCTATATCTGAAAAGCATGTTTTAAGGGAGCATACTGCCGGTTTCCCGCAAGCGGGCAAACCATTCAAATGCTTTTTCCAGCACATGAGGCGTTTGGCCGCCGCGTGCATTGGCATCTTCAACATATTTGTGCAACAACGGGCGATAAGCAGGATGCGCACAGTTGTTGATGATCCGCTGGGCGCGTTCCTTTGGCGCAAGGCCACGAAGATCGGCAATGCCTTGCTCGGTAATGATGATATCAACATTGTGTTCGTTATGGTCAACATGCGGAACCATAGGAAGCACACGGGAAATTTTCCCGCCTGGCACACAGGATTTTGTCAGGAAAATAGTTGTATGTGCATTGGTGGCAAAGTCGCCTGAACCGCCAATGCCGTTCATCATATGCGTGCCGCCTACATGGGTGGAATTGACGTTGCCGTAAATATCCACATCCATAGCGGTATTGACAGCAATCAGATTGATCCGTTTGACAATTTCAGCATTATTGCTGACGTCCTGGGGACGCAGCAATATTTTGTCTTTGTATTTGTCAAATTCGGCATAGATTTGCCTGGTTTTTTCCGGTGAGACCGTGATGGCAGTAGCAGAGGCAAAAACCATTTTGCCGGCATCAATCAGGTCAAAAGTGGAGTCCTGTAAAACTTCGGAGTGCATAACCAGATTGTTCCACGGGCCGTCCATCAGTCCCCACAGCGCTGCATTTGCCACACTGCCAATACCAGCTTGCAGGGGATACAGGCTGGTTGTCAGGCGGCCGGCTTCTACTTCAGAGAGGAAAAACTTGCCAAGGTTGGCAGCCATAGCATCCTGATCGGGATCTGCAAGAACATTGGGGGATGCCGAATCCAGGTTATGCGTCAGGACAATGCCGATAATTTTAGCCGGATCAACCCGAATACCTTTTTCCCCAATGCGCTGGCTTGGGTGGCTCATGGGTATCGGTTCTCCATATGGCAGGCGTTTCGGGATGTAGTAATCATGGATGCCTTCCAGTTCGTCCGGGACAGCCAGATTGATTTCCAGGAGCACCTGTCTGGCTTCTTCCAGAAAAACCCCGGTGTTGCCAAAGGAAGTCGTCGGGATTACCAGGCCGTCTTCCGTTACGGCCGTTGCCTCAATAACAGCCATATCCGGAGCGGGGATCTGCCTGTTGCGGATCTGGTAGGGAGGGTCGGACAGATTCTGGTCGAAATACAGAATTTCCCCGTTATTGATGGCAGCGCGCGAAACCCTGTCAGAGATAAAGGGCATCCGTTTATAGATGGCATTGGCCTTGATCATAGCGCCATCCACTTCCGGGCTTAATGATGCGCCGGTCATAAGAAAGATTTTTCTTTTGCCACCTTGCGCGATTTTGGCATAGGCCAGCGGGATGGCTTTGGGGTCACCGGCAAGCGTAAATCCGCTCATACCGACAATCATTCCATTCTTGATAAAATCGGCGGCTGCCTCAGCGCTCATAATTTTGTCAAGCAATTCGGGCCGGCGAATCCTTTTTCTTATTTTTTGCTCATCCATGTTGTTATCCTCAACATTCGTTCAAATTACAGCATGACGAATCAGCCTGGCCAGGCAAGCTGGGCATGCCGGATCTGATACGTGGATTCTCATCCTGTTATAAAAATCTGCTTTAGCTATACCCGTCCCGTTTTTTCAGCCGCAGCATGGCTTAAAAACAGCCAGGCAAATTGCTTTGCCAAACCTTTTCGGGAAAAAAGTATAAACGGATTATAGCGTTTTGCGTATCCTGATATGATCCTGGCGAAAAATGGTATGGATTCCGATTATTTTCAGAGATATTTCAGGGGCTAATCATTGCAATGGTACGGCCTGGCGGTGTTTTCGTGCGTCCCGCCAGGTTTTCGCAACTGTTCGCGGCCAGCCAGAATTTCGTAGAGGGCGGCTTTGCGGTTACTGATGTGCTGGATGATACTGTGTTCCAGGTCTGTTTTCATGTAGATTCGTTTCAACTGGTCTGCATGTTCTCTGGAGATGAATCTTTTCATGCCAAGTTTCCTCTATTATAAATTTTATCAAGGTAAACCATAAAACAATCTGCCAACCTGTCCTTTTAAAAACAAGTAGCAAAGTTTTGCAACTTTAATCAATTCAGATTTTTTCTTGAAATGGCCGGTTTGCTATTTTCCTTTTCCTGCCGGAATCAGCAAATGCGGGAAAACGCTTTTTGTATCTCATTGGCCAGAATACCCGGAAACAACTATTATATAGAAAAAGAGCGCAGTACGCAATCTTTCCAGCCAGGCATCTTGCCGTGGCAAGCATGAGCCGGCTTTATTGCTGACCGGGCAGAAAATGAGACAGCAGCCTCAAATCCGGAACGGTTTGCCGGTCAGCTGTGTCCGGATGGTCTGCCCAGAAAAAAAGCAACAGCTTTTTCTACTACGGGCGGATGGATAATATGCAATCCGTTGAACATTTCGAAATGCACATTGTAGCCTTCTTTTTTCAGCAGATTATAGTGCCTTAAGCCGCTGGTTTTGATATTAAGCTGCTCATCTTGCGGACTATGCGCGATAAAGATTTTTGGCTTGCCTTCTTTTTTATAAACATTCATGAAACCGCCGGAAAAAACGATAACATGTGAAAAAAGGTTGCCATTGGTGACGCCGGTTGAGAGCGCATAACTGCCGCCATCAGAAAAACCGGCTATACCAAAATGGGCCGGATCAATAGCAAAACAGGAAGAGACGGCGGCAAGCGCTTTTTCCAGTTTTTCCAGGTCGGGACCATATCCGCCAATTGTCAAATCCCATGTCGGATAGGTGGATTGGGGAAGCATAAGCAAAAAGCGACGATTTTGAGCATGTTCTATCAGAAATGGCAATACTTTTTCCGCGCTGCCTCCCGCACCATGGAACATAACAAGCAAGGGAACCGGTTTGTCCAGAGGCAGATTTTCAGGCACAACAAGGAGGGTATCCCTTTCTTGGGCAACGCCAAGAAGATGCCGCCCTGCCGGCATGGGATTGCCTGTAGGCGGCAGGATGCAAAAATCCAGCTTGCCAAGCAGAGAAGGCGGAAAACCGGAAAAATCATACTGCTCAAGATCGGCCAGTGAGAATTGGCTGTTGCCGGCATTATTCATTTCTGGTAACACAGGAACCGAAAGATAAAAAGATAGAAAAAACGCATTTTGACCATCATTCAATATTATAAAAGGTTTTCTGTTGTCCAGGCCGGGAGTTTTTTCCTGTCTGTATGCAGGGGAAAGCAGGTATGGCGAGGGAATGCCGAATGTTTTTGAGAAACAGTATTGCGTTGGGCTGATTATCCAGTAAAATAGTCATGCTATATACAAGGTCTGCCATATTTTTGGCTGTGGTGTCAGAGGTGCGGCAGGTCTGGTGCGGTAGTTCATCCTGCCACATTTGTGGTTGAATGGTGTATTTAGTATGGCTTTCGGGCCATATCCACTTGCAACACAAGAAGTAGTAGCTCTATTGACAAGGAAATGAGGAATTATGTCTAAAACTAAAGCACTTGATGGGATCAAAGTCCTTGACATGACACATGTGCAGGCTGGTCCGGCTTGTACCCAGATGTTGGGTTTTTTAGGCGCCAGCGTAATCAAGGTTGAAATGCCTGGTTCCGGCGACGTAACCCGCGGCTGGCTGAGGGATATTGAAGGCAAGGACAGCCTTTACTTCACCATGTTCAACGGCAACAAGCGTTCTATTACCCTGAACACCAAAACTCCCCAAGGCAAGGAAATTCTGGAAAAATTGATCAAGGATTCCGATATCCTGGTGGAAAACTTTGCACCGGGCGCAATGGATCGGATGGGCTTTGGCTGGGAACGGATCCACAACGAACTGAATCCGCGCCTGATTATGGCTTCCGTAAAAGGCTATGCTCCAGGCCACGCCAACGAAAGCTTCAAGGTTTTTGAAAACGTAGCGCAATGCTCCGGCGGTGCTGCTGCAACGACCGGTTTCTGGGATGGCCCGCCGCTGGTTTCCGGCGCTGCACTGGGCGACAGCAACTCCGGTATGCACCTGTGTATCGGTATTCTGGCTGCACTGCAACAACGCCACAAAACCGGTAAGGGCCAGCAAGTGGCTGTTGCCATGCAGGAAGCTGTGCTGAACCTGTGCCGTATCAAACTGCGCGACCAGCAACGTCTTGAAGCTACCGGCCGTCTGGATGAGTACCCGCATGGCGAACTGCATCTGCCACTGGGCGACAGCACCCCGCGCGGCGGTAACGCCGGCGGCGGCGGCCAACCAGGCTGGATGCTGAAATGTAAAGGCGCATGGGACGGTACCGATCCGGACGACTATGTTTACTTTACCCTGCAAGCCAATGCCTGGGACAAGATTTGCACCCGTATCGGCAAGCCGGAATGGATCAGCGATCCGGAATACAACACGTTTGAAGCCCGTCGTGACAAACAGTTCAAAATCTTTGAATATGTTGAGTCCCTGCTCAAGGACAAAAACAAACATGAAGCAACTGCATGGGCCAATGAATATGACATTCCCTGCGGCCCGGTTATGTCCATGAAAGAACTGGCTTATGACCCGTCTTTGCGCAAACTTAAAACCATCGTTGAAGTGGATCACCCGGATCGTGGCGGTAAATACCTGACCATCTCTGCTCCGATGCACTTCTCCGACATGGAAGTTGACGTTACCCGTGCTCCGCTGCTTGGCGAACACACTGTTGAAGTGCTGAAAGAACTGGGTTACTCCGACCAGGAAGCCCAAGCGATCAGCAACAGCGATACTTGCCAAAAAGGCGCAAAGAAATAACAAAAAGCGCTGATTTGCAGTAAAAAAACGGTGTTCTGAAAAGAACACCGTTTTTTATTTACCGATTACAGGAAACACGCTCCTTTTATACCTGGTAGAAAGACAGTTTCCATGTATTTTCCCCATATAGCAGGGGAAAGACCATCCAGGCAAAGGTGCAGGGCTGAAGCTGCTGTTTTTTTATTGCCTTTTTCCTCCGGTGTTTTCTGTATGGCCGATTTTCCCCCTGAAAGCAGCGCATTGCAGGAAAGCAGGGAGAGATAAAGGTTCTCCCATACCTGCACAGAAGCGGCTTGTGAGTTTCAAAAGTTCTTTGATATCACGTCCGCTTGAGTTGGGGAAAGCCTGAACCAGTTCTCCAATCAGGCTGTCCGGAAGCGGTATCCCGAATTGTTCTGCAAGCGAGCGCCAGAGCAGAGCCGCATCTTCAACAGAAGGCGTTTCATATCGGATAAGGGCAATACAACGCGACAGGATAGCATCATCTACATCATTGACGCGGTTCGTTGTCATAAAAAGCAAGCCGTCAAAATATTCCAGTGTGCGGAGAAATTCTGCCACTATGGCGTTATGCTGCATATCGTTGTCGCGCTGCCTGATATAAACATCTGCTTCATCCAAAAGCAGGATGCAGTCCCATCGCGTGGCGCGGCGCAAGATAGTGGAGAGCGCGGATTCCACTGATTCTGCCGAGGTGCCCAGCTGTCCGGAATGGACACGATAAAGCGGTTTGCCGACGACTTCAGAATAGACTTCTGCTGTCAGCGTTTTTCCCAAGCCAGGCGCCCCCATGCAAAGGATGGTTGTACCTCCTGATTTTCCTTCAATAATATCATCCATCAACACATCCATCTTTGATGTCAGGATGTCAACCAGGAGGCGGTGCTGTTTCGGCAAAATCAGTTTATCCCGTAATTCAGGGCGGTAAGTATATTCTTCCAGATTTTGCACATGTACCCAGATATTTTCATGCAGCTCCAGATGGAAAATATAAAGATAGCAGTGCATGGGAATTTTCGCATGGCGATCCATCCCTTCAATCCGGCGATCCAGATTGGTTTCAATTCGCCTGTTCAGTATTTCTTCATCGTTAATACATCTGACCGGAATGTTTTCAGGCAAACGGAGGATGCTGAATTCATCCAGTTTACTGTTTTTATCCTGGATAAAGGCATAGTTTCTGGCGTGAAATTGTTTACCGAACAGGGGTTGGAGCCGTTTAAAACGGGTTAGTTGGGTTTCATATTCTGCCTTGAATTCAGGGCATTCACGGAAATAGCCTTTTCGTGCCAGCAACTCCGGTATAGTAAATGTGCCCAGGTCACGCTGGAAAAAGAGGATAGCATTGGTCATGCCGGCACGCCACATTTCCGGATCTTCTGTATTATCCTGTGTACGGTTGGCTGATTGCATGGTATTGGCCAGCAGTTTGACCGAAACATAGGGGCGCCCTGCGCCTTCGGGAGGCTCGATGTATTCAATAGTATCAACCAGCCAGGGAAGAAGAATACCATCCCGGTTCCGGGAATAGACCCATCCGTCTATTTCGTGCCATGCAAGGTAGGAAGCAAGGGCTGGCAGGAGCAGTTCAAGATCGGTGACGACAACATTGTTTTTATCCTGAAGGATATTTCTTAGCGCAATGATCTGAAACAGTAAAGGGAAGTTTCGCTCTTCTTTGGCCAGTTTGTTCAGTTTCAGGAGATCGTGGCTGTTAAAAAGCGGCGCAGGCACAATGATTCTTCCTGTTGAGAGGCCGTGAGAGGAAAGCCGCTCTGCCAGGGGGGTATCAGGCTGGATATGGTGGAGCAGTTTGGTGACAAAAGGAACAGACAGTTCAAAATCCATGATTATTCCTCATCTGAAAACATTGCTGGTATTGGGAAGAAGAAACAAGGGAAAGAAATAACAGGAAAAGAGGTTTCCTCCTGTCCCGAAGGCAGCCTGATGAAAAGCAGTCAAAGTAAAAATTATACGGCCTTTCACTAAAAACAAAAAATATCGGGGTTATGACGGCATATATATAAAAAGAATCAGGCAATCTTTTGTGACAGGTATTTTTCTGGACAGAAAAGAGGAGGGCCTCTGGTTTTTCAATAGTCAATTTCCTGTGTTAATGTCCGTTAATGCGCATTAACGGACATTAATCCCTGTTTCTGTTATGCCGAATCGAAACCGATGCGGAGTATCTGTTGCCGCATTAAAGTTTCCCAAAATAGAATTTTCATCCTCTCAAACAAAGGGAAAAACCATTTGCCAGGATGCCGGCGGCACAATAGTTACTCTGCACACTGTAAAGAAGGCGTTACGATAGTATGGGCATTGGCGAATGCCCGGATTAAGCGGGATCATGGCACGCACTTGCAGAACGGGCAGAAACAAAAAAACAGAGTTAGGGGGAAAAACAAAACGGGTTGCCTGCTTCACTATTACCGCTTATGGCTGGAAGGTATGCCCTCCTGTTTTTTGGAAAGCGCCGGCTTTTCAGGCTGATTGGAGCGCCGGTTCCAGGAAGAAAGCCATCGCTTTTTCCACAACAGGCGGGTGGATAACATGCCGTCCGGAAAAAAGTTCAAAGACAATATCATAACCTTCGCTTTTCAGTTCCTTGTAGTGTTTGAGCGCACTGGTTTTGATATTAAGTTGTTCGTCTTCCGGACTGTGAGAAATAAAGACCCGGGGTTTGCCTGTTTTCAGATACACGTTCATAAAACCGCCGGAGAAGACGATGATGTGGGAAATGAGATTACCATTGGTCAGGCCGGTTGAGAGCGCATAGCTGCCGCCATCAGAGAAGCCGGCAAAGGCAAAGTGCGCCGGGTCAATCATGAAATGGGAAGCGACTTTTGCCAGTGCCTTCCCAAGGCGGTCAAGGTCCGGGCCATGCCCGCCAACGCTGAGATCCCATGTATAGTAGGTTGACTGGGGAAACAGTATCAGAAACTGGTGCCGGTGCGCATAGGCTTCTACAAAGGGCATAACTTTTTGCGCGCTGCCACTTGAGCCGTGAAACATGACAAAAAGGGGAACGGGCTTGCCAGACGGCAGGTTTTCAGGCACGATTAACAGGGTATCCCGTTCTTTTGCCATGCCGAGCTGGTGCAGGCCTGCCGGAAGGGGCGGCTGAGTTGGCGGCGTTATCCTGAAGGAAAGTTTCCCCAGCAGTTCAGGCGGAAAAATGGAGGGATCCATCTGCATGATGCCGGCGGGGTCAATTTTTTTCATGGAGGTGAACAAGTTTTCTTGTTGGTTGAAACAGCAGGAAAAAATGACATTACACTATTTTGATTATGCCTGAATTTCCGGCAGGCGAGAAGAAAATTGTTATGTTTGTTTCCTTTTCACTTATTTTGGCATATCAGACGGAGAGAAATGGTCTGTGTAAATTTTGCTGACAGTTTTGCCCAGATGTTCTCTGACGAAATCTTCTTTGTCCCAATATGGCCTGCCTGTACCAAAAAGCAGGATAGTCACGCCGCTGTCATGCAAATTTCTGGCCATTGTTAACATTTCAGGACGATCAAAAAAGCTATAGGCCGACATGGTGACAACAGGAAAGTTAAACCGGGCTGCAATCTGATATTCTTTTTTCCCCCATATGCAATAAGCCGGGTATTTGATGCCGGATTGTAAGGCTTTGAGATAATCTTCCGGAGAAAAAACTTCCACAATCATTCTTTCCGGGAAAGGGATTTCTTTTAAGAGCAGGTCATAGTCGGCAATTTTATCGGTTACCAGAATAAAATCACGATGGGTTTCCATGATTTTCCGGATGCCGGGTCCATCCAGCGGAGAAAATGTTCCTTTGATTTTCAGCTTCATGGCTTCGTCAAGCGTCAGGGGAATCTTGTCATGGTTTGAAATGCCTGCCATTGATTTAAAGCTTTTCCAGTCATGCGCTGCAAAAAGATGCCCGTCTGATGTTTTAATCAGATCAATTTCTATAAACCTGAAATTTTTCTTGACGGAATCCAGAACAGCCTCTTTGGAGTTGGTGTAGGTAAACTTGCCAATCCCCCCCCCCCGTGCGCAATATAGGCTTCTTTTGAAGAATATCCGTCATGATTGAAAAAACGTTGAGGATACGCCGGGTTTTCACGAAGGTGTTTTTCAATATCCCGAATTAAATACAAATGGGTTATTTCCTGCTTCATGGTTTTTATTTCGGAGCGGTAAGATTTTATTTTTTTCCAAGCCAATTTGGCTGAAAGGGATAGTGCTATTATTAGCAAGATTAAGAAGAATAGTTGTTTCCTGTGTTTTAAAAAAATCATTATAATTTCTCAATAAAAAGACTCATAAAAAGCGGAATATTGTTCGAGCAGGCGGTTCAGTTTC
>JAMPAN010000004.1 GCA_023667225.1 Oxalobacter formigenes
TGATGATGGATTTTTAGAAGGAACTTTCTTTTGCACTGGCTGCAAGGTTTTTGCAATGCTGTTTCACTTTGTACCGGCTTGTCCCATCTTTTCCCGCCATTTATCGCGCGTCTCTCTTTTGTTTATCTCTCTTGGGTTCAACATGCAGCCGTTTTTTTTATGGCGGAGGAAAAAGACCGGCGTGGAAGACGCCGGCCGGGTGCGAAAAAGCAAACAGCCAGCTTAATGGCTGTGGTCGTGGTGATGCTCTGGCAGGCCGGGCATACGCGCTTTGATTTCGCTGGAATGCTTGGTTTTCAGGCCCAGTTTTTCCAGAAGGAGGCGGTCTTCTTCGGCTTCGGCATTTTCTGTTGTCAGCAGTTTGTCGCCGTAAAAAATGGAGTTGGCGCCTGCCATGAAACACAGGGCCTGGACGGCTTCGCCCAGTTCCCGCCGGCCGGCAGACATGCGCACGCGCGCCTGGGGCATGACGATGCGCGCAACGGCAATGGTGCGGACGAATTCCAGCGGATCCAGCGGTTCTGCGCCGTGCAGGGGGGTGCCTTCAATTGGAACCAGGTGATTGATGGGGACAGACTCCGGGTAGGGGTTCAGGTTGGCGAGCTGGGAGATCAGCTCTGCCCGCTGCCGGCGGGATTCGCCCATGCCGATGATGCCGCCGCAGCAGACTTTCAGGCCGGCTTTCCTGACGCGGCCCAGGGTATCCAGGCGGTCCTGGTAGGTATGGGAGGTGGTTACCCGCGTGTAATGGGTAGGCGAGGTGTCCAGGTTGTGGTTGTAATAATCCAGCCCCGCTTCTTTCAGGCGCCGGGCCTGTTCTTCCTGGAGCATACCGAGTGTGGTGCAGGTTTCCAGGCCAAGCGCTTTGACAGCCCGGATGATTTCTTCATATTTTTCCATGTCGCGGTCGTTGGGCGCGCGGCCTGAAGCGCCCATGCAAAAACGCGTTGCGCCGTTGGCTTTGGCTTCTTTGGCGGCTGCCAGGACGGTTTCCAGTGACAGCATTTTGCTGGCTTTGACGCTGGTCTCATGATGCACGGATTGCGAGCAGTAACCGCAGTCTTCTGCACAGCCGCCGGTTTTAAGCGATATCAGGGTTGCCAGTTCAATGTCTCTTGCAGGGAAGTTGGCGCGGAGGGTTTCCTGCGCGCGAAAAATCAGTTCGTTGAAAGGAAGGTCAAACAGGGCGAGTACTTCGTCCACCGGCCAGGTGGCAGGCGGTTCGCCGGAGGGTTTTTTGTGGAAAGTGATTGGTTGTGACATTTTCAGTATCCTTCGTATGGGAGAAAGCCGCAACGGCTGCCCTAAAGCAGCGGCGACAGGTCAAGACAGTTTGCCGCTTCACGGGCAGAGATGTTCCGGATATAGGGAATAGTGGCCAGCCGCGGAGCCGGAATGCGCCGTTCAAGCAGGACGATATTTTCTGTCCCGTGCTGCATGGCCGGGTCAATGCAATTGGCTACCCAGCCGGCCAGGCGAAGGTTTCGGGACAGGATGGACTCGGCAGTCAGCAGCGCATGGTTAAGGCAACCCAGCCGCAGGCCGACGACAAGTATTACCGGCAGCCCGAATTGTACCGCAAGTTCGGCTACGGTGTTATGTTCGGAAAGCGGAGCCATGAATCCGCCCACGCCTTCTACGATGACGGCATCGGCCTGCCGGCTGATTTCGGTGTAACAGTCGCGGATGCGAGGCCAGCTGACGGGTGTTTTTTCCATCTGTGCCGAGATATGGGGGGAGGCGGCTTCCCGCAGGAGGCAGGGGGTTATTTTCTCCGGCGGCAGGGAAATGCTGGCGGCGCGGAGGATGGCGTCGGTATCTTCGTTGTGCCACCGGCCGTTGTGCAGTATGGCGCCGGCCGCGACCGGTTTCATGCCGGCAACGGCAAGGCCTTGCCGGGCCAGCCGGCAGATCAGGGCGCAGGTTGTCAGGGTTTTGCCAATGCCGGTATCGGTTCCGGTCACAAAGCAGGAAAAGCGGCTCATGCAGACAGCACCTTTTCAAGCGCTGCCAGGGTTCTGGATGCCAGCAGCGCGGTTTCTTCTTCGTCCAGGATGTAAGGGGGCATGAGATAGAGGGTGTTGCCGATGGGACGCAGCAGGATGCCTTCGCTTAAGCCGGCAGCAAACATGTTTTTGGGAAAGGCTGCCAGCTGCGCTTCATCAGGGAGCGCAATGTCGCAGGCCCAGATCATGCCGCGATGCCGGAAGTGGTGAACATTTTGATGGGCTGCCAGGGGCTTGAGTGCCTGGTTCAGTTTTTTGGCCTGTTCCCGGTTTTTTCCCAGGATGGCTTCATCCCTGAAAATATCCAGAACGGCAAGGGCTGCGCGGCAGGCCAGCGGGTTGCCGGTGTAGGAATGGGAGTGCAGGAATCCGCGGGTATAGGCCTCGCTGTAAAAGAGCTGGTAAATGGCATCGGTTGTCATGACCAGCGAAAGGGGCAGGTAGCCGCCGCTGATGCCTTTGGACAGGGTGAGGAAGTCGGGCCAGATGCCGGCCTGCTCACAGGCGAAGAAGGTGCCGGTCCGGCCGCAGCCGACGGCGATTTCATCGGCAATGAGGTGTACCTGGAAACGGTCGCACAAGGTGCGGATGGTTTTCAGGTAGGTCGGGTCGTACATGGCAAATCCGGCGGCGCACTGGATGAGCGGTTCAACGATGATGGCGGCAATATGGCCGGCACGTTTTTCCAGGAGTTTTTCCAGCTCGCGGGCGGCAAAGGCGGCCCTGTCTTTGGCTGTCTGGCCGTTTCCTGCTTTTCTGGCATCCGGGGAGGGCGCCAGGTGGACCTGGCGTAGAAGCGGCGCATAGGCCTGGCGGAAAAGCGGCACATCGGTAACAGACAAGGCGCCCAGGGTTTCGCCGTGGTAGCTTCCCTCAAGGCAGATAAATTCCTGTTTGCCGGGCAAGCCCTGGTTTTGCCAGGCGTGAAAGCTCATTTTCAGCGCGATTTCGACAGCGGAAGCGCCGTCGGACGCATAGAAACAGTGCCCCAGCCTGCCGCCTGTGAGCGAGGAGAGGCGTTCCGAGAGTTCCACGACCGGCTGGTGGGTGCAGCCTGCCAGCAGGGTGTGTTCCAGGGTTTCCATCTGGTCTTTTACGGCAGCGTTGATGCGGGGATTGGCGTGGCCGAAAAGGTTGGTCCACCAGGAGCTGATGGCGTCGAGGTAGCGGCGGTTATCCTGGTCAAACAGCCAGGGGCCTTTTCCTCGTGCCAGCGCGACAAGCGGGAAGTGTTCGTGGTGCTGCATCTGTGTGCAGGGATGCCAGACGCTTTTCAGGCTGCGCGAGACAAGATCAGGTTGTTTCATAGGGAAGCGGGTTTGTTGAAAATGCCATCCAGATAATACCATTGTCCGTTTTCTTTCAGAAAGCGGCTGGTTTCGTGCATTTTCTGTGCACGGCCATTGATTTTGCAGTGGGCGATAAATTCTACCAGCCCGTCGTTTTGGCTTATTTGGTGGCGGATGATTTCCAAGCGTATCCATTTGATGGCGGGATCAATGTGTATGACGCCTTCAGGCCGTGAGCCGGGATACCAGGTTTGCCCGATGTAGCAGCTATTATGGCAGGTATAGGCGGTATAGCGGGAACGCATCAGTTCAAGGGGCGTCTGGGGCAAAGATTCTCCGGCAAGGAAGCGGCGGCAGCAAAGGGCAAAAGAAGCCCCGCTGCCACAGGGGCAGGCCTGCATTTTGTCCGTTTTTGTCATGCCGGGAAGCTGCCGTATTTTGGGTCAGTTTTTTCCCATGCCGGTGAAGGTAAAGGCAATGTCGGGTTTTTTGCCGGAAACGATGTCGGCGATCAGGCGGCCGGAACCGCATCCCATTGTCCATCCCAGTGTGCCGTGGCCGGTGTTGAGAAAGAGGTTGCCATAACCGGTTTTGCCGATGTAGGGTATGTTGGAGGGCGTCATGGGGCGCAGGCCGCTCCAGTAGCGCGGCTGGCTGTAGTCGCAGGCTTCGGGAAAGAGTTCCCTTGTTCTTTTTGTGAGCGCTTCACAGCGGGCAGTGTTGAGTTCTCTGCCGTAGCCGTTCATTTCTGCTGTGCCGCCGACGCGGAGCCGGTTGCCCAGCCGGGAAAAGACGAGTTTGTGTTCCGCATCAATGAGGGAAACGAACGGCGCGGCGTTTTCATTGATGATGGGGTAGGTGGCAGAGTAGCCTTTGGCCGGGTAAATCATCAGATGAATGCCAAGCGGTTTGAGGAAGGGGGCCGAGAAGCTGCCCAGGCAAACCACAAAGGCGTCTGCTTTGAAGGTTTCATATTCGCCGTGCGAATTGATGGCTTCCAGGCCGGCAATCCGGGATGCGGCACCGGCGCCTTCGGTCAAAAAGCGCACGGCGGTGGTGTTGAAGCGGAAGGTAACGCCCTGTTTTTCGGCTTCTTTTGCCAGGCCGATGGTGAACATGCGGGCATCGCCATGTTCGTCTCCCGGCGTGTAGTCGCCGCCGATCAGTTTGTCCCGGATGGATGCCAGGGCCGGTTCAATGCGGATGACTTCATCCGGGTCAATGGAATTGCGCGGGCATCCCAGGGATGTCATGAGCTTTGCGCCGGGCTGGGAGGCCTCGAATTCTGCCTGGTTGGTATAAAAGTGCATGATGCCACGGGTTAAGTGGTCGTATTCAATGGGGGTTTTGGCACGCAGGGCGCGCAGGGTCTCCCGGCTGAAGGTCGCCAGCGTCAGGCATTGC
This sequence comes from Oxalobacter formigenes, assembly GCA_023667225.1. Taxonomy (GTDB): domain Bacteria; phylum Pseudomonadota; class Gammaproteobacteria; order Burkholderiales; family Burkholderiaceae_D; genus Oxalobacter; species Oxalobacter formigenes_C. The sequence goes on from JAMPAN010000004.1 coordinate 4,700, forward strand.
CGGATGTTGTGGGCGGTGTGGGCCGGCAGGCACTGGGACAAGAAGCGTGCGCCCCATTCCCATTGCAGTTTTTCTGCGCGAAAGCGGTAGAGCAGCGGGGCATCTTCTTTCCCCAGCCATTTCAGGATTTTGCCCGGCGCGGCCGGGTTGGCCCACGGTTCCGAATGGGAGACAGATATCTGGCACCCGTTTGCAAAGGTGGTTTCCTGGGCAGGGCCAGGCTGTCTTTCGATCACTGTGACTTCGTGACCGTCCTGCCGGATAAACCAGGCGGCGGCGGTACCGGTAATTCCTGAACCCAATACGATGACTTTCACTTGTTCCCCACTGATGTGATAAACCGTTGGTGGATATATTAAAGGATAGGCGGGCGTATTCCAATCATCTGTTAGGCGATGTCGGTGTTTCTTCCTGCGGCATTTTTCTTCTCAGCCGCTGTAATTCGGCGGAAATGGCATGGACAACAATGGCTTCCAGCGTTTTTTGCATATCGTTTCTGACTTCTTCTGTCAGGAGGGCAACGGCTTTTTCCAGGAGTGTGGAAGTATGCCTGGCGATGCTGTCGTCCAGGACTACTTCCAGACGCCGGGTTACCTGTTGGTGAATGCGCCCGATCAGGCGTTCTTCCAGTTCCTGCCACGGCAGGGTTTCCAGTACCTGGGCAGCAGCCGGGATTTTTTTCTCTTCTTTGGGGAGGATGTCTGTCAGGACCGGGACAAGCGGTTCTTTGGCAAAAGAAGCAGGAGTGCCCGGCGCGGCTTTTTCTGTCAGAACCGGCGGCAGAGCGGTGCCGGGCAGGTTGTTTTTTTCTTCGTTCACCGGACAGCCTCATGGCGGAGTGTATAGCCGCGCTCGCGATAGTGTGCGTAACGCTGGCGTCCGGCCTGCGTATCGGTTTCATCTGCTGAAACCAGTTCGATTAATCGCTCGAAGCGGGCAAAGCAGGCGGGAATTCTGCCGGAAAGGTTGACCAGGATCTGGCTGTGCGGCAGCTCGGCTGCGTCATTGTCGGTCAGAATGACGGGGGAATGTGCTGCCAGCGGGTCGCCGGCTGCGGCGTGGGGCAGGAAATCCTGGTCTGAAAAAATCCAGAGCGCTTCATCAAGCCGGGCCAGCTGGGCACGGTCGCGGGTAAACAGGACAATGCCGGGAACCGGCGACAGGGAAAATGCCTTACGCACCCAGCGGCAGGTATAGGTTATCTTGTCGGCAATGTCGGTTCTAAACTCGATTTGTGTCATATTGTTTGCCGGGGAGGACTGGGGCAAGTTTAGCTGAAAAACGGACAGGAATACAGGGCTGTTATGCGGAGCCGGACAGGCCGTTGTGCCGCAGGAGTGCATCTATGGCCGGTTTTCTGCCCCGGAAGGCTTCAAAGGAGGCCATAGCCGGGCGGGAGCCGCCGACTGACAGGATTTCTTTGAGCAGCCGGCCGCCCATGACGGGGGAGAGGATGCCGGTTTCATCGGAACGGGTTTCCTCAAAGGCGCTGTACACGTCTGCCGAGAGGACTTCTGCCCATTTGTAGCTGTAGTAGCCGGCCGCATATCCGCCGGCAAAAATATGGCTGAACGCGTGTAAAAAGCGATTGAAAGCGGGCGGGATGGCAACGGAAAAATGCTGCCGGATATCATCCAGCACTTCCTGGGGCGTTTGGGCGCCGTCCGGGTCAAAATCATGGTGCAGGCGTATGTCGGCGAGGGAAAACTCGATTTGCCTTAGCATTTGCAGGCCGGAATGAAAATGCCGGGCGGCAAGCATTTTGTCAAAAAGGCTGCGCGGCAGGGGATTTCCTGTGATTTCATGTGCGGTCATGCGGCTGAGGACTTCCCATTCCCAGCAGAAGTTTTCCATGAACTGGGAGGGGAGTTCGACGGCGTCCCATTCCACACCGGCAATGCCAGAGACGGCAAGTTCATCTGCTTCGGTCAACAGGTGGTGCAGGCCGTGGCCGAATTCGTGGAAAAGGGTGGTGACTTCATCGTGAGTCAGGCAGGGCGGGATGCGTTTGCCTTCTTTTTCTGTTGGTTCGGTGAAATTGCAGGTGAGATAGGCGACAGGCGTCTGGATGCCGTTTGCTGTCTGGCGGCGGCTTCTGGCGTCGTCCATCCAGGCGCCGCCCCGTTTGCCGGGACGGGCATACAGATCGAGATAGAATTGCCCGATAAGCCGGCCGCTTTTTTCAATGCGGAAGAAGCGGACATCGGGATGCCAGACCGGCGCGTTATCCGGCAGGATACGGATGCCAAAGAGGGTTTGCGCCAGCCTGAAAAGCCCCTGAAGCACCCTGGGTTCGGGGAAATACTGTTTGACTTCCTGTTCGGAAAAGGCATACCGTTTTTCGCGCAGTTTTTCCGAGACGTAGGCAATGTCCCAGGCGCAGAGTTCTTCTATGCCGCAGGTTTCCAGGGCAAAGGCGCGCAGCTCTGCCATGTCTTTTTCGGCAAACGGCCTGGCCCTGGCAGCCAGGTTTTCCAGAAAGGCAATGACTTCTTCAGGCGTTTCGGCCATTTTGGGCACCAGGGAGACTTCTGCATAGCTACGGCAGCCCAAAAGGGCGGCTTCTTCCCGGCGCAGGCGCAGCAGTTCGAGGATGTTGCCGGAGTTATCCCATTTGGGATCGCTTCCAAGTTCGGAGGCTCTGGTAACGTAGGCGCGGTAGAGTTTTTCCCTGAGCGCCCGGTTATCGGCAAATTGCATGACCGGGTAGTAGGAGGGGAAATGCAGGGTGAACTTGAAGCCGTTTTTGCCGTCGCGCCGGGCTGCCGCCGCAGCGGCCTGACGGGCATCGCCGGGCAGGCCGGAGATGGCTTCTTCCTCTTCCAGATAAAGGGCAAAGGTGTTGGTGGCGTCCAGCACGTTTTCTGAAAAACGGGTGGATAAGGCCGCCATTTTTTCCTGGATTTCGGCAAAGCGCGCTTTTTTGTCTTCGGGCAGTTCCGCGCCGCCAAGGCGGAAGTCGCGCAGGGCATGGTTGACGATGGTTTGGCGGACCGGGGACAGTTCCCGGAAACGGGCGCTGTCGTGGAGCTGCCGGTATTTGCCGAAAAGCGCCGGGTTTTGGGAAAGCGCTGTCCAGAATGCCGTGATTTTCGGCAGGTTTTCGTTGTAGGCTGCCCGAAGTTCCGGCGTGTCAACAACGGCATTCAAGTGGCTGACGATGCCCCATGCCCTGCCGAGTTTTTCGGTGGCGTTTTCCAGCGGCACAATGAAATGTTCCCAGTCTATTTCTGGCGCCGGCGTTTCCAGCTGCGCGACAACCTGCCGGCATTGCGCCAGCAGGGTATTTATGGCCGGGGTGACATGTTCGGGCAAAATGGCGTCGAATCGGGGCAGGCCGTCAAAGGCAAGGAGTGGGTTCGGCATGTTGGCTCCGGAAAAGGGAGGGATAAAAAGAAAGGGGCGCTTTACGCGCGCCCTTGTATTGTACTGCGCCGGCCAGGCGGGTTATTTTGACGCCTGTTGTTTTTCCCGCAGTTTTTTTTCTGCCGCTTCAATGGTGTTGACCATCAGCATGGTGATGGTCATGGGACCGACGCCGCCGGGCACAGGGGAGATATAGCCGGCAACTTCCTTGGCGTTCGGGAAATCCACGTCGCTCCAGAGCTTGCCGTTTTCATCGCGTTCCACACCGACATCAATGACCACAGCGCCGGGCTTGATCATGTCTGCCTTGATGAGGTTGCGTTGCCCGGTGGCGGCAATCAGGATGTCTGCCAGCCGGGTATGGTAGGCAAGATCGCGCGTTTTGGAATTGCAGATGGTAATGGTTGCGCCTGCCTGCAAAAGCATCATGGCCATAGGTTTGCCGACGATATTGGATGCGCCGACGATGACGGCGTGCGCGCCGGTGATGGGATAGTTGATGGATTCGAGCATTTTCATGACGCCGTAGGGAGTGCAGGGGCGGATTTGTGGCCGGCCGGTCATGAGCATGCCTGCATTGACGACGTTAAAGCAATCGACGTCTTTTTCCGGCTTGATGGCGGCAATGACTTTGTGGGTGTCAATATGGGCAGGCAGCGGCAGCTGGACCAGGATGCCGTGAATGGCCGGATCTTCGTTTAGGGCGTGAATCCGCTCAAGGAGCGATGCTTCGCTGAAACCGGCATCATATTTTTCCAGAACAGAATAAATGCCCAGCGCGCTGGATGCTTTTTCCTTGTTCATTACATAAACCATGGAAGCAGCGTTGTCGCCTACCAGAATGACAGCAAGTCCGGGTTTTTCGCCCTGTTCAGTCAGCTTTGCAGCACGGGCCGCAATGTCGGCGCGCAATTTTTGCGCCAGCAGGTTTCCATTGATAATTTCGGCAGTCATGTTATTTGTTCAAAGAAAAGCGGTTGAAAAAAGAGAGGATTATATTTCCTGACGGGATAAATGGGCAATGCTGTTTTTCAGTGTATGTATTTTATGGCTTGCCTGAAACGGAAGATTTTTGGGACTCTTCGGTTTGTTTTGCTGTAAAACGACAGACATCCTGATAAATGAACAGCCCCCGTGAAGACGGGGGCTGTTGCGGTGTCCGGAAGCGATCAGACGGACTGAATATTGGAAGCCTGCTTGCCTTTGGGGCCCTGGGTTACTTCAAACTGAACTTTTTGCCCTTCTTTGAGGGTTTTGAATCCATTCATGTTGATGGCAGAAAAATGCGCAAATAAATCTTCTCCGCCATCTTCCGGCGTAATAAAGCCAAAGCCTTTTGCATCATTAAACCACTTGACTGTTCCTGTCGCCATAATAAAAGGGTCATCCTATAAAAATGCATTATACTTGCCGGACTTATTGAAAAACGTGTACATTTTCCCCCAAGTCAGCCCTTTTGATATCATACAATTGACAATATATCGGGCAATTGCAGCTACCAATAAGTCATTGTTGGCGTAAAGAAATGCAAAGTCAAGCTTTTTCCCTGGAAAAGCGGGAAATATTGATTCATATTAAGGCAGTTTGCGGCAGGCAGCTGCAAGGGAGAGCATTTTTTTCCGCCCGCAGGCGGGAAAAGAGAAAATCGCGTAATATCCATTCTGCGTTTTGCGATCACGCACAGTATTAAAACCACAGGGATTTACACTGGCAAAATGGGAACACAGCAGGAAAACGGCATATTGCTTGAACAGGAGACCTTGCAGGCTGATCCGCCGCCATTATATCGGGTTGTTCTCCTGAATGATGATTTTACGCCGATGGAATTTGTGATTACGGTTCTTCAGAACTATTTTCACAAGGACCGGACAACGGCAACGCAGATTATGCTGCAGGTACATCATTCGGGGCGGGGAACCTGCGGGGTTTTCCCCAGGGATATTGCCAGTACCAAAGTTGATCTGGTATTGGGTTATGCCCGCAGCCACGGGCATCCGCTGCAATGCGTAATGGAGGAAGCATGATTGCCCAGGAACTGGAAGTCAGCCTGCATATGGCCTTTGTGGAGGCCCGGCAGGCCCGCTATGAGTTTATTACGGTCGAACATCTGCTTTTGGCTTTGCTGGATAATCCTTCGGCTTCGGAAGTGCTGAAGGCCTGCCATGCCAATCTGGAGGATCTCCGCAAGGTGCTGTCCAATTTTATCGGCGACAATACGCCGGTTGTGCCGGGGACAGCCGAGGTGGATACCCAGCCGACACTGGGGTTTCAGCGTGTGATTCAGCGGGCTATTATGCATGTGCAGTCGGCATCCGGCGGCAAGAAGGAAGTGAATGGCGCCAATGTGCTGGCAGCCATTTTTGGCGAAAAGGATTCTCATGCGGTCTATTATTTGCACCAGCAGGGAGTAACGCGCCTGGATGTGGTGAATTTTATTTCCCACGGTATGCGCAAGGCGGCGCAGCAGGAGCCGCAGAAGGTAACGGAAAAGGCGGGAGAGGATAATGCCGGTGAGACAGCCGACAGGGAAACGGCGCTGGATCAATATACCCGGAATCTGAACAGCCAGGCGCTGTCCGGACGGATTGATCCGTTGATCGGCCGGGAAGAGGAGCTTGACAGGGTTATTCAGGTGTTATGCCGCCGCCGGAAGAATAATCCGCTTCTGGTGGGCGAGGCAGGCGTCGGCAAGACGGCGATTGCGGAAGGGCTGGCGTGGCGCATTACGCAGGGGGATGTGCCGGAAATATTGCACAAGGCGGTGGTGTATGAGCTGGATATGGGCGCGCTTTTGGCGGGCACCAAGTACCGGGGCGATTTTGAGCAGCGCTTAAAGGCGGTGCTCAAACAGCTTGACGATAATCCCCATGCGATTCTTTTCATTGATGAAATCCATACCATTATTGGTGCGGGGTCGGCTTCGGGAGGAACGCTGGATGTTTCCAATCTGTTAAAGCCTGCCCTTTCCAGCGGCCAGATGAAATGTATTGGCGCGACGACGTTCAGCGAGTTTCGCGGGGTTTTCGAGAAGGATCATGCACTGGCAAGGCGTTTTCAGAAGATTGATATTCATGAGCCGACGGTTGAACAGACGGTGCAGATTTTGCGCGGGCTGAAATCCCGGTTTGAGGATCATCACAATGTCCGTTATTCCGCTTCGGCGCTGACGACGGCGGCGGAGCTTTCGGCAAGGTTTATCAATGACCGCCATTTGCCGGACAAGGCGATTGATGTGATTGACGAGGCAGGCGCTGCCCAGCGCATTTTGCCGAAGTCGCGCCAGAAGAAAACGATTGGCAGGGCAGAGATTGAGGAAATTATTTCCAGGATTGCGCGGATTCCTCCCCAGACGGTCAGCCAGGATGACAGGAGCAAGCTGCAAAGCCTGGACAGGGATTTGAAGAATACGGTGTTCGGGCAGGATGATGCGATTGATGCGCTGGCTGCCAGTATCAAGATGGCGCGGGCGGGGCTGGGCAAGACGGACAAGCCGATTGGCGCTTTTCTGTTTTCCGGCCCGACAGGTGTGGGCAAGACGGAAGTGGCCCGGCAGCTGGCTTTTATTCTGGGGATTGACCTTGTCCGTTTTGATATGTCCGAATACATGGAACGCCATGCGGTAAGCCGCCTGATTGGCGCGCCGCCCGGTTATGTGGGTTTTGAGCAGGGCGGATTGCTGACGGAGACGATTACCAGGAAGCCGCATGCGGTGCTGCTTTTGGATGAAATTGAGAAGGCGCATCCGGATATTTTCAATGTGCTGCTCCAGGTGATGGATCATGGCAGCCTGACGGACAATAATGGCAGGAAGGCGGATTTCCGCAATACCATTATTATCATGACGACCAATGCGGGAGCGGAAAGCCTGCAAAAATCCGGTATGGGCTTTACCAGCCAGAAGCAGCAAGGCGATGAAATGGCTGATATCAAGCGTATGTTTACGCCGGAGTTCCGCAACCGGCTTGATGCGATTATCAGTTTCCGTGCGCTGGATGAGGAGATTATTCTCAGGGTGGTGGACAAGTTCCTGATTCAGCTGGAAGAGCAGCTCCGCGAAAAGAAAGTGGAGGCGGTTTTTACTGGCCGGTTAAAGCAGTATCTGGCAAGAAAAGGGTTTGATCCGCTGATGGGCGCACGGCCGATGCTGCGCCTGATTCAGGATTTGATTCGCCGTGCCCTGGCAGATGAGCTGCTTTTCGGCAGGCTGGTTGCAGGCGGCGCGGTTGTGGTGGATCTGGATGACAAGGATGCTATCCGGCTTGACTTTCCAGCGGTTCCGGATGGCCGGAAATCCCGCGTGGTTCAGGAAAATGAGGCGGATTTGGCTGAAATAGGCTGAGCTGTTTTTTAGAAATAAAGCCCGGCAGCAGTCCACGCGGCAGCCAGCCCACAGGGAGCGATGCTGTAAAGGAGCATGGCGGGTTTTGCGTTTTGCCTGTTTCCCCGGCGGATAAGCTGCCACCCCAGCCAGAGTGAGTACACCAGCGATGCTGTCAGAAACGGAAGCTGGCACAGTAGTATTTTTTCCTGCCGGATTGCCGGGAAGGCAGACGTTATGGCTGATGAGGCCGGCCCCAGAAAGAGCAGGACACCGGCAAGCGGGATCAGCCCCAAAGACAGGTGTTTCCAGGAAAGGGCGGCGCAGGAGAGTGCGCGGCAGGCCAGCCGGATAAAAGACCAGGCGAAGGCGCCGGACAGCAGCATTCCGGCGGCAAGCAGGCCAAGCCGGGCAGGCAGGCTTGTGATGGGGAGGGCGTTTTCTGTGAGCCGTTCCAGGAAAAGAGCGGCTACACTAAGCCCTGGCATACTGAACAGCAAGGTGAAGGCTTCGGCATTGGTTATGGCAGGGGAGGAAGCGGACAGGATTTCGGCTCCCGGTTTACGGACAGCAAGATCCACGGCTTCCCGGTAACCGCTGCACCGGCCGCAGGCATGGCAGGCAGCGGCGCTTTTCATTTGTTTGACAGGAATGAGCGGCGCGCAGAGGGGATGTTCGGACGGCGGGGGGGCGGCTTGCCATTGATGTTGATCTACCCGGAAATGAAGGAGGGCGAGCCGGGCAGAAAAACGGAAGGCGGCGTTGGCAGGACACAGGTACATGCACCATATTCGCCGGCCGTTTCCGTATAGAAAGCCGGCAAGCATGGCCGCCAGCGTGATGATGCCCAGTATGACGGCGGTTGCGTTGTAGTTGCGCGCCGCGCCGGACAGAGCCAGTGACAGGCTGTAAAAAAGCCACATCAGGGCGGGCCATTTTGGCCAGCGTATCCAGCGGGGAATTAGGCGGTGCTGCCCATACCGGCTGAGGGTTTCTGTCAGTGCGCCTTCGGGGCAGCATATGCCGCACCAAAAACGGCCAAACAGCATGCTGGAGAGCATGATAAGCGGCCAGCCGATTCCCCAGAAGACTAAAACAGAAAGGGCTGGCAGGCTATTGGGGTGAAAGCTGCCTGTGCTTTCCGGGGAAAAACAGGCAGGGGCAAGCAGCAGGAACAGGTAGAGTATTATCATGCCCCGCTGGATGGCGGTAATGATGTGCTGATGCGTTTTCATTGCCCGGCCAAGGCGTGCAGGAAGGGAAAGCGGCAAAGCGCCTTGTTTATGCGGCATCGGTTGTTTTCCAATGTCTGCCGTCTGGCGGGACTGTTCCCTGTTTTTCCCGGAGAAACGCAGCATTTGGGCCTGGGGCCATATCAGGTTTTAACAGATGGGGTTATCCGCCGAAGCGGCCCTGTGCGGCCATCTCGCGAATAAGGCGAATGGTGTCAATATCGGCTTCTTTCCAGGCTTTGCGGCGGAAGCCGTGGTAGAACGCATCGGGCCCTTCTTCCGGCGCGGTATCTTCATAGGTGAAGCGGACGAACAGCCGTTCGGGTCGCGGTTCTTCAATGGTTATTTCCAGTGTGGAAGCGAGAATATCCGGCTGTTCGGGAATCTGGATGTGTATCCGGTTAAGCGGGATATAGTGGGCATGGTCGTGGACGGTGAGGCCGCCAAATTTCAGGCGGCGCGATACGGTGTTGGTTGAGCGCGCCACAATTGTGCAGGAATCCAGGTGCGGAATGAAAAGCGCCGGTTCTTCTGTGCGCAGAACCAGGCCGAGCCACAGCTGCTCACGGGTCAGCGGTTCGATACGGGGATCCGCCGGGTTGTTGATTTCGATTAGGTGTTCAAATTTCATTGGGCATACCGGTCAGGAAAATTGGCCGTTTTCCAGGGGAAATCCCCGGATAAATTCGTGGGCAGGCAGGCGCTTTCCGCCAGGTTTTTGGAGTTCTGTTATCCGCAACAGGCTGCCCTGGCAAGCAACCAGCACGCCTTCGTTTGCATTGGCTGCAATGATTTTGCCTGCGGCAAACGGAGCGGTTGCCGGCAGCGGCTCGGCATTCCATATTTTCAGCAGGGTATTGCCAAAGGCGGCTTGTGCGCCGGGAAAAGGGTTTAAAGCGCGGATTTTGCCGGCGATGACAGCGGCCGGCTGTGAAAAATCCAGGCGGGCCTCGTTTTTCATGATTTTGGCTGCGTAACTGGCCCGGCTATGATCCTGGGGATGCGGATGCAGGCTGTTTTTCTTTAGCGCCTCCAGCGCGCGGCAGATCATTTCCCCGCCCAGGGAAGCGAGTTTATCGTGCAGTGTCGAGGCGGTGTCGTCCGGTGCGATTGCAAATGCCTGCTGCATCAGGACAGGGCCGGTATCCAGGCCTTCTTCCATTTGCATGATGGAGATGCCGGTTTCTGTATCGCCTGCTTCAATGGCCCTTTGTATGGGGGCGGCGCCCCGCCATTTGGGCAGGAGGGAAGCGTGGATGTTGACGCAGCCCAGGCGGGGAAGAGCCAGTATCCGGGGAGGTAAAATCAATCCGTATGCAGCCACAACCATGATGTCCGGCTTAAGGTGTTCAAGCTGGCGGCAGGCTGCCAGGGCGGCTTCCTGGTGCGGGCCGTCCAGGCGAAGCGAGGGCGGCTGCAAGACGGGGATATGGCGGGTTTGCGCCAGTTGTTTGACGGCTGACGCCTGCATTTGCATGCCACGGCCTTTCGGCTGGTCGGGCCGGGTAAGTACCAGCGGGATGTCGAACCCGGCTTCAAGGAGGGCTGCCAGTGCTGTGGCGGCAAATTCAGGGGTGCCTGCAAAAATGGTTTTCATCGTTTTTTCCCCGCTTTTTTGGCTTGCTCCCGTTTTTCCTTGAGCATCCGGGTTTTGATGCGGTTGCGTTTTAACGGGGAAAGGTAGTCCACAAAGAGGGCGCCGTTGAGATGGTCTATTTCATGCTGCAGGCAGACGGCCATCAGCCCTTCGGCCTGGGTATCAAAAAACCGGCCGGTGATATCCTGGGCGCGGACGGTGATGCGCGCCGGTCTTTCTATCGATTCATACACGCCCGGAACGGAGAGGCAGCCTTCTTCATGGAAGGCTTTTTCGCCGCTGGCAGAGAGAATCACCGGATTGATGAAAGTTTGCAGGGAATGGCGTTCTTCCGAGATGTCAATGATAATGATTTGTTCGTGAACATTGACTTGCGGCGCGGCCAGGCCGATTCCGGGCGCTTCGTACATGGTTTGCGCCATGTCGTCAACCAGGGTTTTCAGGCGCGCGTCAAAGACGGTGACCGGGCGGCAGGCTTGTTGCAGCCTCTGGTCGGGATAGCGCAGGATAGGTAAACGCGACATGCTTTTTTGTCAGGTTGCCGGCAGATTTTTGTAGCCTGTCCTGTCCCGCTGCCGAAAACAGGAAAGCTCTGTGGCATGGGCTGGCGCAGGTTACCGGCATTGCTCTTTTGTTTATACAGGGAAAAAGTGTAGCATACCTGCTTTTGACCTGCTTATACAGGGCGGTTTGCCGGTATGTTTGCTGACGGACTGACGGGGAACGGGAGGGAATGGATGGGGCAGACTGCCTTGCCTAATGAGGAGTTGCCGGCCTGGGTGCGCCTTTTGGCGACAGAAGGGGTGGGATCAGGCACGGCAAGGAATTTGCTTGCCGCTTTCGGGTTGCCGCAGGAAATTTTTTCCGCTTCGTTTTCCCGTCTTGAAAAGGTTGTGCCGGAAAAGGTGGCGAGGCGCCTGTTGTCGCCGCCAACGGATGCTGTTTTACGGCAGATTGAGAAGACATGCGAATGGGCGGACAAGGACGGCAACCGGATTCTGACGCTGGCGGATGCGGCGTATCCCGCCGCTTTGCTTGAGACGCCGGATCCGCCGGTTATGCTGTATGTGAAGGGGCGGGTGACGCTGCTTTCACAGCCTGCCCTTGCGATTGTCGGCAGCCGGAACGCTACCCGGCAGGGATGCCGTGATGCGGAAAGTTTTGCCAGGGCGCTGGGGCAGGCAGGCTGGACGATTGTTTCCGGCATGGCGTGGGGGATTGATGCCGCAGCCCATGTGGGCGGACTGGCTTCGCCTGCATCCACGATTGCCGTTATCGGCACCGGAGCGGATATTATTTATCCTTCCCGCAACGAGGCGTTGGCCCGGCGTATTGCGGAGGAAGGATGTATGGTAAGCGAGTATCCGCTTGGAGCGGCGGCGCTGGCGGCCAATTTCCCCCGGCGTAACCGTATTATCAGCGGATTGTCGCGGGGGGTGCTGGTGATTGAGGCGGCCGCCCGTTCGGGTTCGCTGATTACGGCGCATGTGGCGGCAGAGCAGGGCAGGGAGGTATTTGCGGTTCCCGGCTCGATTCATTCTCCTCTGTCGAGAGGATGCCACCGGCTGATCAGGGAGGGGGCCAAGCTGGTGGAAACGGCCCAGGATATTCTGGAGGAATTGCCTTGCACGGCCCCGGCTTTTGGCGGGAAGCCGGAAGCAGGGACCGCAGAGGAGGCGCCGGTTGACGGGGAAAAAGCCAGGATATTGGCGGCGCTTGGGTTTTCTCCGGCAGATCCGGACAGTTTGTCTGAACAGCTGAATATGGATGTGGCCGGTTTGTCCGGCGCTTTGCTGGAAATGGAGATGGACGGGCTGGTTGAACGCCTGCCCGGCGGACAGTACAGCAGGCTGCTTTAGGAGAAAATTTTTTGATGGCGTTCCCAAAAAGGACGGGACTGTGTTTCAATACCGGCAGATGGCAAAAGGCCGGCAAGCCCGGTTATGGCCGTCCGGTATGATTTTTTTTAAGCGGGAAACGTTTTTTTGCCTGTCATACCCAAACAGCCGGGAAGGCCGGGCGGGATAAGTTGATAATGTTGAATTGGTTTTTATGGGAAAAACACTTGTCATTGCCGAGAAACCTTCGGTCGCAAACGATATTGCCAAGAGTCTGGGCGGGTTTACCAGGCACGATGATTATTTTGAATCTGATGAATATGTGCTGACTTCGGCGGTGGGGCATTTGGTTGAGATTGCCGCGCCACAGGAATATGAGGTCAAGCGGGGAAAATGGAGTTTTGCCCATCTGCCGGTTATTCCGCCTCAGTTTGATTTGCATCCTATTGCCAGGACGGAGCCTCGGCTGAAGCTGCTGCACCGCCTGATCCGGCGAAAGGATGTGACCGGCCTTATCAATGCCTGTGACGCGGGGCGGGAAGGGGAGCTGATTTTCCGGCTGATTACGCAATATACCAGGGCCAGGCAGCCTATACAGCGCCTGTGGCTGCAATCCATGACGCCCGCAGCTATCCGGGAGGGGTTCCGCCATTTGCGCAGCGATGAGGATATGCAGCCGCTTGCCCAGGCGGCGCGGAGCCGTTCGGAGGCGGACTGGCTGATTGGCATCAATGGCACGCGGGCCATGACGGCGTTCAATTCGCAGGAGGGCGGTTTTTTCCTGACGACGGTTGGCCGGGTGCAGACGCCGACGCTCTCTATTGTGGTGCAGCGCGAGGAAAAGATCAGGCGTTTTGTTTCGCAGGATTACTGGGAGGTTCATGCGGCGTTTGCCTGTGCGGGCGGTATGTATGAGGGGCGGTGGTTTGACCCTGACTTCAGGAAAAGCGGGCAAAATCCAGAGTATCGCGCAGAGCGGCTGTGGAAGCGGGAGGAAGCCGAGGCTGTTGCCGCTGCCTGCCGGGGGCAGGCGGGTACGGTGACGGAAGAGTCGCGGCCGACGACTTCGCTTTCACCGGCGCTTTTTGATTTGACCAGTTTGCAGCGCGAGGCCAATGTCCGCTTCGGTTTTTCGGCGAGAAATACGCTGGCTGTGGCACAGGCGCTGTATGAGCGGCACAAGGTGCTGACTTATCCCCGAACGGATTCGCGGCATTTGCCGGAGGATTATATGCCGATGGCAGGCCAGATTTTGGGCAGCCTGTCTGAAAGCGGCGCATGGGGGCCTTATGCTTCCCGGATTCTGGAAAATGGCTGGATTAAGCCGAATAAGCGGATTTTTGACAACCGAAAAATTTCGGATCACTTTGCCATTATTCCGACGACCCAGATGCCCAGGAGCCTGCCGGAGGCGGAAAAGCGCCTGTATGACCTGGTGGTGCGCCGGTTTATGGCTGTTTTTTATCCGGCGGCGGAATTTCTGGTGACAACCCGCTTGACGGAGGTGGCCGGCTATCATTTCCGCAGTGAAGGCCGCGTGATGACGAATCCGGGATGGCTGGCGCTTTATGGCAAGGAGATGCCGGACGCTGATAAAGATGGGGAAAAAAGCCGGATACTGGTTCCGGTTTCTCCAGGGGAAACGGTGCGTACCGACAGTGCGCAGGCGGAATCGCTCGCTACCCGGCCGCCTGCCCGCTATACCGAAGCTACGCTGCTTTCGGCTATGGAAGGCGCGGGCAAGCTCCTGGATGACGAGCTGCGGGAGGCTATGACAGGAAAGGGGCTGGGTACGCCGGCGACAAGGGCCGCTATCATTGAGGGGCTGTTGACCGAGAAATACCTGTTGAGGGAGGGAAGGGAGCTGATGCCGACGCCCAAGGCGTTTCAGCTGATGACGCTGCTGCATGGGCTGGGGATTCAGGAACTGACCAAGCCCGAACTGACTGGCGAATGGGAATACAAGCTGGCCCGGATGGAAAAGGGGGAGATCAGCCGGGAAGCCTTTATGCAGGAAATTGCCGAGATGACAGAAGCGATTGTCCGGCGGGCCAGGGAGTATGACGAAGAGACGATTCCGGGGGACTATGCCACGCTTGCTTCACCCTGCCCGCAGTGCGGCCGCCAGATCAGGGAAAATTACCGCCGTTTTGCCTGCACGCATTGCAGTTTTTCTATCAGCAAGACGCCGGGCAGCCGGCAGTTTGCGGTTGAGGAGGTGGAGGAATTGCTGCAAAAAGGCGAAATTGGCCCGCTTCAGGGGTTCCGTTCCAAGATGGGGCGGCCTTTTAACGCGATTCTCAAAATTGTCCGCGATGAGGAGGGACAGTATAAGCTGGAGTTTGATTTTGGCCAGCCGCGCGAGGAGGAAGGGGAGGCCGCTGTTGATTTCAGCGAAAAGACGGCATTGGGTGTGTGCCCGAAGTGCGGGGGCGGCGTTTTTGAGCTGCCGTTGTCGTATGTTTGTGAAAAGTCGGTAACGAAGCCAAAGGCCTGCGATTTCCGCAGCGGAAGGATTATTCTCCAGCAAGAGGTGGTTCCCGGTCAGATGACCAAGCTGCTCAAGGAGGGGACGACGGATTTGCTGCCCGGTTTTGTTTCCCGGCGGACACGCCGTCCTTTCAAGGCTTACCTGGTGCTGGGAAAGAGCGGCAAGATTGAGTTTAAGTTTGAGGAAAAGAAAACGGCTTCTGCCGGGAAAGCAAAGGCGGAAGCTGCAGAGAAAGCGGCGGCAGGAAAGACTGCGGCAAAAAAACAGCCGGCTAAAAAGGCGGTGACGAGAAAAGCCCGTTCTGCTTCCTGATACTTGAGCATACCCGCACCATAAGCCCTTTTATTGCGCGCGGGGCCAATAACCGCTTGCCGGGATGAGATGCGCTTTTGATTCCCGGCCGCGCTGTCCGCTTATCTTTAACCTTTCCGCCTTGCGGGGTTTGCTGAAAATCCCGGCTACGGCCTGAAAAGACTTAACCGTTGCCAGGCTGCCGCCGGATACCCATGCCCGTTGATGTTGTTTCAACAGTCAATACGCACCTTTTTCTTTTCTTCTGTCTTTTTTTGGCAACAGGGCGCGGGGCGCCGGATGGGGAAGGGAAGGAAGAGATGGCGCTTTTTAGGCAGGGCTGGCGTCCCTGCCCTTGCAGATACAGAAGAAATAACGGGTTTTCCCGGCGTTCCGATAAAACCGCTTTTTGCCTTTTCCGGGCAGGAAGCGGTTTTTTTTGTTTGGGGTTTTACCCCTTGTTTTCCTGCACTTCGCCGCAGGTTGGTGAGGTGTATTTTCGGGGGGTAGCTTCTGAAGGGGTCAGCTCGTTGCGCATGAGATTCTGCAATGTTTTCCGTACAGGGGATATGATGGTTTTTTCTATATACCGTCCCCATTTTATATTTTTCTATTCAGTGCATCGTTGAGTATTGTGCCGGTAAGGTTTCTGTCATGCTTTGCAGTTGGGAGATCAGCTGATTCCGGTTCTGTGTGGGTAATTGTTTCCAAAGCAAAAGTAACGCTGCCGTCTCCGCAAGCTCTGTTTGTGTCAAATGGCCAAATTCGAGAATTATCGTTGCAAGCTGGTCGTCTTCCGCAAACAGGTACGCCAACGGTACTTTCAATACTTTTGCCAGTCTGGAGGCTGTTTTCACATCCGGCTCATGGACGCCTTGTTCATACCGGTTGATTCGGGTGCTTGCCACAAATTCATCAATGCCCGCAGCAATTCCCAACCGTTTTTGAGACAGCCCTGCTTTTTGCCGGGCCTCTTTCAGGCGGCGGGAAAATATGTTTTTTGAAGCCTTGCTTTTCTGCGACATCGTGGCTCACTTTCTGTAGCGTTACGATGTTCGTAGTTTTTTCTTGCTTCAAATACTACGTTTATCGTAGTATTTGCTGGTGCCGTAAATGGCGGCGAAGGAATTTTGTCAAAACGACAGCCTCGAAGAGGGAAGGGATAACTGCGGGCTGAATTGCCTGCATAAAATAACAATGATGATATATAGTGAAAAGTTTTATAAAAAACAAATGACTGGCTCGCGCCTGTCTGCTGGTGTTATCGTCCCAATTGTGATGGATATTTTTAAACCGGGCAGTGTCATAGATATTGGTTGCGGCACAGGAACCTGGTTATCAGTGTTTGAAGCGTATGGCTGCAAAATATTGGGTATGGATGGTGATTATGTAAACAGGAATATGCTGCATGTAAATCCGGATTTTTTTATTCCGGGAGATTTATCACATGAGATTCATGCCAGTGAAAAATTTGATCTGGCCGTATCTCTGGAAGTTGCTGAACATTTGCCGGAAACAAGGGCAAAGTCGTTTGTAAAAGAATTGACAAATTTGTCTTCTGTCGTGCTTTTTTCTGCCGCGATTCCGTTTCAGGGAGGAAAGAATCATGTCAATGAACAATGGCAGGACTATTGGGTAAAGTTGTTTAAGGCGCAGGGTTATTATGCTTTTGATGTAATCCGCCCAAAGATACAAGATGAGCAGCATGTTGCTGTATGGTATAAAAGCAATATGCTTATTTACTGTAATGAGGATGCTTTAAGCCGTTATCCGGAATTATTGCAGTACAAAAACAATGCAGAAAGTGATGCTTCTTTTAATATGGTTCATCCTGACCTATACCTGTGGCGTTCAGGCAAACGCAGGACGTATAAAAAGATAATTAATGCACTTGCTGTATTCAGCACGGTGTTGCTTCTGGCGCTGATGGGGGTCTTGTTTTGCCAGAGTTAAAAAGTATTTTCATCATGGATTCTTTTTCTTGGTATGCTGCCGCATACTCACTGAAATGGCGGCCGGATTTTGAGCCGGGAGTGCCAAAATCCGTTGGCATTTTTTGTTTGTTTTTCATTGGAAGCGGCTGCCCCATAAAATCTGCGCTTTGTTAACGTCCGCACGCTTTTGACTCTGCTTTGTGACGCAGACGCCCGTTGTATTCCATGCTGCCTTGTCAATTTTGTTCATACATGTCCTTTCAGGAAGGTACCGGCGATACGTAACGGCCGCTGGAGGTGCGCTTGTCTGTCTCTTTTTGGCAACAGGAACGGGCGTGGCGCGTAATGTTCACATAGCCGATTACCACCAGGGAGGGGAATAACATGAGCAAACAAACCAACGGAATGCACCCCATCCATTCGGACGAAATATTCCGCGAAGAATTATGATGCCGCTTGCGCTGGATTAGGCCTTGCCTGTGCTGCCGCCCCGGATGAACGGTATCGCATTGAACTACGCTTTGGATGAGCGGGATTTTCTGCCAGGCGCACGGGACGGCCGGCAGGTAAAGGTGCAGGGGTTTTGGCCGGGCATGATCAGTCCGCCGCAGCTGAGCGTGTCGATATGCGTGCCGGAAATAGTTTTTTGCGATTGTATGCCGAAGGGTTGATTCCGCAGCATGGCCATGACTTTCTGCGGGGCGGCGCGCTGGTTTCCGCTGTCTATACGGGTGAAGGTATTTTCCGGTTTGCCGAAACAGACAGGTTTTGTGTCGCACGGCGGGAGGTGGGAAGCAAGGATATTTTTGCCGCCGATTTCGTAGCGGCGGGGAGTGGCAAACAGGGGGATGTTGAATTTTCCGGAGCGCAGCGCGCTGAAGAAATCCTGTTTGGGTTTTTCGATGTTGCCTGTGCCGGTAATTTCAAATGCCCGGCCTGATTGCCTGATGCCAAGCACAATCTATCCGCCAGGGCAGTTTGAAAAAGCGCTGACGGTTTCCCAAATATTTTTGGGCAGGCCGGATTTGGCTGTCTTGACTTCGAAGTTGTTCCATTCGACGCTGCGCAGTTTCCTGGGAAGTTCCTCTTTTGTCATGCGCGGCGGTGGTATCATGGCGGTACTGCTTTCCCTATTGGGGCGAAGAGGCCGGACGCCCGCCTGTGCGGGGGAGGGCTTCGTCTTCGGTGTCGGCCAGCGGCTCGAAGATGGCTTGCAGGTCTTCCGGGGTGATTTGCACGCCCTGGACTTCGCCGGTGGAGAGGATGGCGCCGGCAAGATCCGCTTTTTTGTGCTGCAATTCCTGGATTTTTTCTTCGAGGGTGCCGCGGGCAATGAGTTTATAGACGAAGACGGGTTTGTCTTGCCCGATGCGCCAGGCGCGGTCGGTGGCCTGGTTTTCCACGGCGGGGTTCCACCAGGGGTCGTAGTGGATGACGGTGTCTGCCGCTGTGAGGTTGAGCCCCACGCCGCCGGCTTTTAGGCTGATGAGAAAAAGCGGTACTTTGCCTTCCTGGAAGGCGCAGATGGCGCCTGCCCTGTCGGTGGTGTCGCCGGTCAAGACGGTGTAGGGGATGTTTCTGGCCTTGAGTTCGGTTTCGATTAAGGCCAGCATGCTGGTGAATTGGGAGAAGATGAGGATGCGCCGTTTTTCGAGCATCAGTTCATCGACCATTTCCATTAAGGCGGCCAGTTTGGCGGAGGCGGCGGCTTTGCGGTTGGCGCCGCCGCGCAAAAGGCGGGGATCGCAGCAGACCTGGCGCAGTTTCAGGAGGGCGTCCAGGATCATGATCTGGCTTTTTGTCACGCCTTTTTTGGCGATTTCGTCCCGTATTTTTTTGTCCATGGACAGACGGACGGTTTCATAGATGTCGCGCTGGATGGAGGTTAAGTCCACATGGCGGATCATTTCGGTTTTTGGCGGCAGCTCGTTGGCGACTTTGTCTTTGGTGCGCCGCAACAGGAAGGGACGGATGCGCCGTGTCAGCAGGGCTTTGCGGTTGTCGTCGGCCAGTTTTTCGATGGGGTGGCGAAATTCGCTGTTGAAGATTTTTTCGTTGCCCAGGAGGCCGGGCAGCAGGAAATGGAATTGTGACCAGAGTTCGCCCAGGTGGTTTTCCAGCGGGGTGCCGGTGAGGCACAGGCGGTGGCGGGCGCGCAGGGTGGTGGCGATTTGCGCGGCCTTGGAACGGATGTTTTTGATGTACTGGGATTCATCCAGGATGAGCAGGTGGTATTCATGCTCCTGGAGGGCTTGTTCGTCCCTGGGCAGGAGGGCGTAGGTGGTGAGCACCAGGTCGTATTGTTCGATGTGACCGAAGAGTTTCATGCGGTCTTTGCCTTGCAGGAGCAGGACTTTGAGTTCCGGCGCAAAGCGGGCGGCTTCTTCCTGCCAGCTGCTCATGAGGCTGGTGGGGGCAACAACGAGCGCGGGTTTGGTGAGGCGGCCCGCTTCTTTTTCCAGCAGGATGTGCGAGATGGTCTGGAGGGTTTTGCCCAGCCCCATGTCGTCGGCCAGGATGCCGGCTAACCCGTATTCCCGCAGGAACTGCATCCAGGAGAGGCCTTCGATTTGGTAGTCGCGAAGGAAAGCGCGAAGGGTTTTGGGCGGCGTGACTTTGGCAACTCCGTCAAATTCGGCCAGCCGTGCGCCCATTTCGAGCAGGCGAGAGCCGTTTAGCCAGTGAAGGGGCAGTTCCCTGGTGAGTTCGGCCAGGCGGGGCGAATCCAGTGTATGCAGGCGGATGGCGGCTTCGTTTCCGGTGCGCCCGGCAAAGTACAGTTCGCCCAGGGTGCGCAGGATGGGTTTGATTCTTCCCCAGGGGAGCGCTACCCGCACTCCGCCGGGCAGGACGGTCAAGAAGGCTTCTTCATCCGGTTTTTCGGCCAGTTTTTGGGGGTCGAATTCTTCGGGTGCGGTGCGGATTAAGGCAACCAGAAGCGGCAGGAGGGAGATGCGTTTTTTGTTGACGACGATGCCCAGTTCCAGGCTGAACCAGTCTTTTGCCGCTTCTTTTTTATCTTCGCTGATGCTGGCGTACCAGTCTTCGATTTCGGCGATGTCGTAGCGGTATTCCGGCATTTTTTCGGTTTTCCAGCCCTGTTTTTCCAGTTCGGGCAGGATGGCGGAGGTAAAGCGTATCCAGTCTGCCTGCGAGGGAAGGTAAAGGGTTTCCGGTGTCTGGTGCGGGTGGGCAGGTGTTGTTTTCCGGATGAAGCCGGCGCCGGTCAAGGTATTGAAGAAGGCGGTTTCTTTTTTGGTGTCGCGCTCGATTTGTTCAACGCCGGCGCCGTGCAGGCGCATGACGGGAACGGGCGAGCCGTGAAAGACTTGCTGCCCGTCGTAGTCAAAGAGGAGCTGGATGTAGTCGTTCCAGACAGGCTGGGCGGTTTCTCCCGCTATCCGGTGGGCAATGCTGCCCAGCCGCAAGACGGGAACGGGGCTGATATCGGTGCGCACGGTTTTCCTGACGGGTTCCGGCGGCGGGATGAGGCCAGCCAGGCCCTGCACGAGCAAAAGGCGCGATACGGCGGCTTTGTCTCTGGCGGGGACGGGCGGGGCCTGGGCAATGAGTTCCTGCACATCCCTGGCGGCCATGCCGGTGCTGCCGCCGGGCAGGAGGAGTTCGCCGCAGGTGAGGTTATCCATGTACCAGGGCGGATCAGTAGGCAGGATGTAGTCGATACGTTGTTTTCTTGCCCTTTTCCGGTTTTCCGTTTCTTCCGGCAGCGGTGCAAATTCCCAGGCCAGGCGGAGGGTCTGGCCGGTTTCCTGCCAGATCAGGCGGGCTTCTCTTGCCGGAGCGGCGCGCAGGGGAAAGATGAGGCCTTTGCCGATGTGGTCTATGGCGTTGGTCCACATCAGCTGTTTGCGGTCGATCAGGATGCGCAAGAGCTGCGCGCCGATCGGCCCGCGCGGTTCGGCCAGGTGTTGTCCGGGCAGGCTGTTGCCGCCCCGCATGGCGATAAAAAGCCGGATGGAATCGCTGTCTTCCGGCCGGAGGTAGTGAGGCGGATCGGCTAAAAGTGCCTGGGGATCGGCGATGGCGGCAGCGGTGATTTGGCCGCCGGGTTTGCAGCGCGCACGGCATATACCGAGGAAGGTGCGCTTGTCGGAAGCATCCGGTGAGAGGAGGTAGAGCAGTTTTTCATCGGGTTCTTCCGGTTGTTCGGCCAGGCCGGCTGGCGCTGCCTGGCCGAAGAGGGCTCCTTTGACGCGTTGCAGCCAGGAGGCCACAGGGGCGGAAACGGCCTGGGCGGTTGTTTTTTTCCGGCGCAGGACGGTGAGCAGCACGGCGGCGACATGCTGGCAGTTGGTGTGGGCTTCGCAGGTGCAGGTGCCCTGGAAAAGCAGGCCGCGGACGGTGGATTTCAGGAAGATGTTTTGCTGGAATATCTGGTTTCCAGGACCCCTGACTTGTGAACGGATGAGGTTGGCGGCCAGCTGGATTTGTTTGACCTGGTCTGCGCGCGCGCTTTGTTCGCCTGCCTGGTAGGCGGCTTTGTCAAATTGTTTCTGGATATCTTCCTGGGTGAAGTTCATACGGGTGCTGCGTTTTTGGCGCCGGGTTTTCTTCTCAAGTAAAAATATTATCGGCCATAAATGCCAAAAAGGGGAGAGCGTTTCCTTTGGGGGAAGCCTGCGGCCGGCAGGGCTGGAAAATTTTGCCGGATTCCGTATCATGGCGCTTTTCTTTTTAATTTGCCTACTTATGTTGCCTTCTATTGAACAACGGATTGCCGCTTTGCTGGCGGTGAATGTCAAGCAGGTTGAAGCGGCGGCAGCGCTCCTTGACGGGGGCGCGACGGTGCCGTTTATTGCCCGTTACCGCAAGGAGGTAACGGGCGGCCTGGATGATGCGATGCTCCGCACGCTGGAAGAACGCCTGTCTTATCTGCGGGAGCTGGAAGAGCGGCGGGCGGCGATATTGAAAAGTATTGCCGGACAGGGAAAGCTGACGCCGGCGTTAAAGGCGGCGGTGCAGATGGCAGAAGACAGGGTGACGCTGGAGGATTTGTATTTGCCTTACCGGCCGAAGCGCCGGACAAAAGCGCAGATAGCGGTGGAGGCGGGGCTTTTGCCGCTGGCCGAGGCGCTTTTGTCTGATCCGATGCTGGCACCGGAAACGGAGGCGGCCAAGTATGTGCGCACGGCGTTTTCAACGGAGAATAGCGATAATCCCGGTGTGCCTGACGCGGCGGCAGCGCTGGAGGGCGCGCGCCAGATTCTGATGGAGCGCTTTGCGGAGGAGGCTTCGCTGCTTGGGGATTTGCGCGCTTATTTGTATGCGCATGGCGTGCTCCAGTCGGGTGCGGCGGAAGGCAAGGAAGAGGAGGGTATCCGCTTTTCGGATTATTTTGATTATGAGGAGCCGTTGGCGGCGATCCCTTCGCATCGGGCACTGGCGCTTTTCAGGGGACGCCGCGAGGGGTTTTTGGCGGTTCGCCTGAGGCTGGATTCGGAGGCAGAGCGACCGAAGTGGGATGCGCCGTTTAATCCCTGCGAGAGCCGCATTGCGGCCTGTTTCGGCATTGCCAACAAGGGGCGTCCGGCTGACCGCTGGCTGACGGATACGGTGCGCTGGGCGTGGAGGGTGCGGATTTTTACGCATCTGGAGGGCGGGCTGATGAATGCGCTGCGCGAGAAGGCCGAAACGGAGGCGATGGAGATTTTTGCGCAGAATCTGAAGGCGCTGCTTTTGGCTGCGCCTGCCGGGCACCGTGTGACGATGGGGCTGGACCCTGGCTTGCGCACGGGCGTGAAGGTGGCGGTGGTGGATGAGACGGGCAAGGTGCTGGATACGGCAACGGTTTATCCGCACCCGCCGAAGAGTGACTGGCAGGGGGCGCTGGGTACGCTAAAGAAGATGGCCGCACAGTATGGCGTGAGCCTGATTGCGGTGGGAAACGGCACGGCTTCGCGGGAGACGGATAAGCTGGCGCAGGCGCTTCTTGGCTGTTTTTCCGGCAGGCAGATGGCGAAGGTGATGGTTTCGGAGGCGGGGGCTTCGGTTTATTCTGCTTCGGCATACGCTTCGGAGGAGCTGCCGGAGCTGGATGTGACGCTGCGCGGGGCGGTTTCGATTGCGCGGCGTTTGCAGGACCCGCTGGCAGAGCTGGTGAAGATTGATCCCCGCTCTATCGGGGTGGGGCAGTATCAGCATGATGTGTCGCAGCCGGGGCTGGCGAGAACGCTGGATGCGGTGGTGGAGGATTGCGTGAATGCGGTGGGGGTGGATGTGAATACGGCTTCTGTGCCGCTTCTGGCGCGGGTTTCCGGCATCGGGCAGACGGTGGCGGGCAATATTGTGGCTTATCGCGATTTGCACGGCCGTTTTGCTTCCCGCGAGGCGTTGAAGGCGGTTCCGCGCCTGGGGGAGAAGACGTTTGAGCAGGCTGCCGGTTTTTTGCGCATTCCGGGCGGGGATAATCCGCTGGATGCTTCGGCGGTGCATCCGGAATCGTATCCGGTGGTGGAAAGGATTCTGGCGGATGTGAAGAAGGGGATTGGCGCGGTAATTGGGGATACGGCGCTTTTGAGTTCGCTTTTGCCGGAAAGGTATGCCGATGATCGTTTTGGTGTGCCGACGGTGACGGATATTCTGGCGGAGCTGGAAAAGCCGGGCCGCGACCCCCGTCCGGCTTTTGTGAGCGCTGCCTTCAAGGAAGGGGTGGAGACGATAGATGACCTTGAGCCGGATATGGTGCTGGAAGGGACGGTGACGAATGTGACGGCGTTTGGCGCGTTTGTGGATATTGGCGTGCATCAGGACGGGCTGGTGCATATTTCTGCCTTGTCTGACCGTTTTGTGAAGAACCCGCACCAGGTGGTGAGCGCCGGGCAGATTGTGAAGGTGAAGGTGATGGAGGTGGATAAAAAGCGCAGCCGGATTGCGCTTTCGATGCGGCTTTCCGACAGCGCTGCTGCCAGGGCAGGGGAAAGGGGCGCACGGGGCGGATCTGCGAAGGAAGGGGAAAATATGCGCAAAACGCATAAAAATATGCGAAATACGCATAAACCGGAGGCGGCAACGGCGATGGCGGATGCGTTTGCCCGCCTGAAGCGGCAGTGACAGGAACCGGCACGGGGAGTGGCTGGGGAGAATGAAAATAATGCGTAAAACGCATTATTGAATCTGGTACGGCGGTGGCGTGCGTTTGCCCAGGATAGGCAGCGCCCTGGGAGTGGCGGCGGGCGGTTATGTTTGGGGTGTATCGGTTTTTTTGGCGCTGGCGTCTGAAAAGAGGTTCCACGCGGTGATGAAGAGCGCGGCGATGACGGGGCCGATGACAAAGCCGTTTAGGCCGAAGAGGCTTAGGCCGCTTAGGGTGGAAAGCAGCACGAGGTAATCGGGCATGCGGGTGTCTTTGCCGACGAGGAGGGGGCGCAGGAGGTTATCGGCCAGGCCGATGACGACGGCGCAAAAGGCAAAGAGGATGACGCCTTTGAGGATGGCTCCGGTGAAAAAGAGGTAAAGGGCGGCAGGCAGCCAGATGATGCCTGCGCCGGCGGGGAAGAGGGAAAGGAAGGCCATGACGGCTCCCCACAGGACGGGGGCCTGGATATTGATCAGCCAGAAGATGAGCCCGCCCAGTGCGCCTTGCAGGAGGGCGACGATGAGGTTGCCTTTGACGGCGGCGCGGATGACGGCGGTGAAGCGCTCAAGAAGGGCGGTTTTCCGGTTTTCGTTTAGGGGGATGGCCCGGCGGATGGCGGCAGCCAGTTTTCGGCCGTCGCGCAAGAAGAAGAAAAGCAGGTACAGCATGACGGCAAAGGCGGCGGCGAACCCGAAGAGGTTTTGGCCGATGAAGAGGGCTTTGCCGGCGATGAAGCGGCTGGCTTCGATGAGGCTGGCGGTGAGTTTTTGCTGGATGTCGCCGATGTTGCCGAGGCCGAGTGTTTCGAGCAGGGCGGCGGCCCATTCGGGCAGGCTGGCGTGGATTTCGGCAAAGAGGCGGCTGAAGTCGATTTCCCCGGCGAGGATTTTTTTGCAGAGTATTTCGCCTTCTTCCAGGAGGGAGATCCCGATGAGGATGAGCGGAAGGATGGCAATGAGAAGGCAGGCGGCGAGGGTGAGAAGGGCGGCCAGGGTGTTTTTGCCGTGCAGTTTTTCCCGGATGCGGTCAAAAAGCGGTGAGAAGAGGAGGGCAAGGATGAATGCCCAGAGGATGGCGCCGGAAAAGGGCAAAAGCAGCCAGAAGAAGGCCAGGGTGATGAGGGCCAATAGCGAAAGGAAGATTTTTTCCTGGAGGCGGGGGTGGTTCATGGGCGCGTCTCTGGCTGGGGTGGCAGCCTGGCATTGTAGGGGGAAAGCGGTTTTCCGGGAAGGCGGCGCGTTTGTTTTGCCGCAAGGAATGTCTGCCTGCGGAGCGGGGATTAAAAGGAGGGACGGTTTTTTTTGATGCGCGCCAAGGGGCTCTGGGTTAAACGCCGACAACATGGACAGGTATTTTCGGCTGTTTCGTGATGCCGTAAAGGAGAAAGCATGAATACGGAAAGACGATTGCACGGAGTGAAGCGACCGAAACCGAAGAGGGTGCGCGAAGAGGAGTTTGTGGACAGTTTTGATGCGGAAACGATGGAGGAATATGACGAGATGTTTTCCGCAGACGAGATGCCGTTTTACGATGTGTGCCGCCAAATGGAGCGGGAGCGCTCGCTGGGGCGCGACGAATGCTGTGACTAGCGCGCCGCGCCCCGGCAAGCGGGGCGGTGTTATACCAGCCGGGCGATGTGGTCCATGCGTTCGCCGGGCAAAAGCAGTACCGGCGGGATATCAATTAGGGTATGGCATCCCGGTTTCATGCGGGTGACGGCCCTGGCGCAGGAGACCAGCACTTGCGAGGTGAGCGCGGGGTTGTCGATGCGCATGTCGAAGGTGAGGTGCTGGTTGGAGGTGGAGCCGGATGCGCCGACTCTTTCCATGAGCACGCCGTGGGAGTTGTCTGCCACGGCAGCCATTTCGGCCGGGGTGGCGACTTGCCGCACATCCAGCGGGTCGCTGCTGAAGTAGGGGTCGGCGGCGAGAAGGGTTTTGATGCGTTCGAAGGAGGCGCCGGGTTCGGGCAGGATATAGACCAGGCGGGAATGGCGTCCGCCGCCGATGGGGATGGTGATGGAGGTGGCGTCTGCTACGCCTTCGATAGCGCGGGCGGCAACGGAGTGGCCCATTGAGCGGCCGCGGCCGAAGTTGGTGAAGGTGACGCCGACGGGGGCCATCGCTTCAAAAAGAACGCGCAAAAGCGAATCGGTGCCGGGATCCCACCCGGCGGCGGTGATGGCGGCGCTGCCGTTTTTGACGGCGATTTCATCAAGCGAGCGGACCAGTTCGGGGATGCGGTCGTGGATGTCGAAGCTGTCCACGGTGCAGATGCCTTTGGCGAGGTACTGGCGGGCATCTTCGGGGACGGAGCGGGAAGGGCCGCACAGGATGACGACATCGGGTTTGCCGCGGCTCAGGATAAGTTCGTCGATGGAGGCGAAGTCGGGCAGGTTTTGCCTTTCCAGCGGCTGGGTGCCCAGCGATTGCACGCGGCGGACGATGCCCAGGCATTCAAAATCGGGCGCATGCAGCAGGCAGTCGATGACGTGCTTGCCGATGTTGCCCAGGGAATGTACAGCGGCTTTGATGGGTTTCATGAAAAGGGTTCCTTTCTGTCTTAATTATGGCGGGCGTCGGGAGACGGACACGCGGCAGTATAGGCACAGAGTTTGCGCAATATCAAGCCTGTTTTTTCCGGGAGGGGGTTTCTTTTCCCGTTTGTGCGGTTTTGGCCTCTGCCGGAGGGTGTTTTTCCTTTATGATGTGGGCTTTAAAACAGGGGCTGCGGCCTTTTTTCGGGGATGGGATATGGCGCGGGCCGCATGGGGTTCTCGTTTGGGGTTTATTCTGGCTGCCGCCGGTTCGGCTATCGGCCTGGGCGCGATATGGAAGTTTCCTTATGTGACGGCGCGAAATGGCGGCGGCTCGTTTTTGCTGCTTTTTCTGGTGATGGTGTTTACGCTGGGTTTTGCCGTGATGATTGCGGAGATGGCGGCCGGGCAGATTGCCAGGAAGGGACCGGTGGGCGCTTACCGCCATTTCGGCGGCAGGCGCTGGGCGGCGGCGGGGTATGCCGGGATTTTTTGCGGGTTCCTGATTCTTTCTTTTTACAGTGTGGTGGGCGGCTGGACGCTGTTTTATGTGGTGAAATCGGCCGGCGGCGGCCTGGTGACGCCGGATGCGGGAGCGCTGAAAGCGGTGTTTGATTCGTTTGTTTCGCACCCGGTTGAACCGGTGGGATACCATGCCCTTTTTATGGCGCTGACGGCGGGGGTGGTGCTGGGCGGCGTGCAGAAGGGGATTGAGCGGGTGAGCAAGTGGCTGATGACGATGCTGTTTGTGCTGATTCTGGTACTGATGGCGCGCAGCCTGACGCTGCCAGGGGCCTGGGAGGGCGTGGTGTATTTTTTGAAGCCGGATTTTTCCCGGATGAGCGCGGAAATGGTGCTGGAGGCGATGGGGCTGGCGTTTTTTCGCTTTCGCTGGGGATGGGCTGCATGATGACTTATGGCTCGTATGTTTCGGATGAGACGGATATTGCTTCTTCGGCAGCGTGGATTATCGGGCTGACGACGGCGGTTTGTTTTCTGGTGGGGCTGATGATTTTGCCGACGGTTTTTGTGTTTGGGCTGGACCCGGCGGAGGGTTCGGGACTGACGTTTATTATTATGCCGGCGGTGTTTTCCCATCTTGCGGGGGGCGGTTTTTTTGCGGTGCTGTTTTTCTTTTTGCTGTTTGTGGCGGCGCTGACTTCCTCTGTTTCGCTGATGGAGGTGGTGGTGAGTTTTTTGATGGATGAGTTTGGTTTTTCCCGCCCGGTTTCGGCAGTGGTGATGGCGGTGTTGATGTTTGTGCTGGGGATTGCGGCTTCGCTCTCTTTCGGGGTGTGGAAGGCGCCGGTTTTTTTCGGCATGAACCTGTTTGCTTTTCTGGATTATGTGACGTCGCATGTGATGATGCCGTTTGGCGGGATTATGGTTTGCCTGCTGGCAGGCTGGGCGGCCTGGGAGGCGGTGGCCGCGCGGCTTTTGGCGGCAGGCAGGTTTTCTCCCCGCTGGCTGGGGTTGTTAAAGCCGTTTTGCCGTTATGCTGCGCCGCTGCTGATTTTGATGGTGTTGCTGCAAAATTTGTGAGGGCGGGCAGCTGCGTGCCCTCAGGCTGTGTGGGTGGTGAAGCCGGGGGAGGCAGTGACGGTGCCGTCTGACCCCATGATGAAGCCGGTGACGGGATGGCGGCTGTTGATGCGCTGCATTTTTTTCAGGAAGCTTTCGGGGGTTTCGTTGAAGAGTCCGGTGGTGAGGATGTCGCCGGTTAAGGCGTTTTCGGAAAGGATGCCGGTTAAGCGGTTGGGCGAAGGGCAGCCGGTTTTGGGGTTTAGGATGTGGCCGTAGCGTTTGCCGTTGATGTCAACGAAAGCGGTTGTCTGGCTGGAGGTGGAATAGGCGGCGTTGTCAAGGTTGAGGGTAAATAGCGCGGCGCCGCCTTCCGGGGCATCGACGCTGACGGGCCAGGGATCGCCTGCGGGGTTTATGGCAAAGATGGTGCTGCCGCCGGCGTTGATGATGGCGTTGCCGATGCCTTTTTCCCGCATGGCGGCAACGAGCCGGTCTGTGGCGTAGGCTTTGATGAAGGAGCCGGTGATGATTTCCTGCTCTGGGCCGATGCGGACGCGGTTGCCTTTGATTTCGATTTGTTGGTAGTTGACTTTGCGGCAGGCGGCGGCAATTTCTTCGGGAGAGGGCACGCGCCGTTTTTCGTTTTTGTAGAATCCCCACAGGCGGATTAAGGGCATGATGGTGATGTCGTATGCGCCGTCAAAGAGATCAGAAAGGGCGATGACCTGTTTCAGGAGGCTGACGGTTTCGTTATCGACTTCAACGAAGCGCCCGGCGTTGCGGTTGATTTGGTCGATGGTGGAACCGGCGCGGTAGGAGTTGTATTTTTTATCCACTTCCTCCAGCACGGCGTACAGGCTGTCAAAGGCGGTATCCGGCCAGGCGGCCGGGATTTTGATGCGGATGTGCGCGTGAAAGAGGAAGCGTTCCTGGACTTTGTAGAGGAGTTCCATGCCGGTTTATTTGGAACCGGAGGCGCGTTCGGGGCGTTTTTTCTCCAGGCCGGTTTTGTTTTTGTGTTTCTTTTTTCCGGCTTTTTTACCATCTTTTTTTGCGCTGTTTGCGGTTTTTTCCGGATGCGGCGCTGCTGCGGCTGCTTCGGGGCTGGCGGCAGCCTGTTCGCTGGCTGAACCGGCCTGTGCGGGCAGGGTGGCCAGAAGAAGGCTGCCGGCGGCGGCAAGGCTGGTTGTTTTCAGCAGGGCGGCAAGTTTTTTCACGGGAGTTCCTTTTTGTTCAGGTGGATGAAGGGATTGTACCGGATGGGGGAATTGTGCTGGCCGGATTTTTTTGCACGGATGTTTGCGGTATGGCAAGGAGAAGGGGATGCCGGGCCGGTATGGGCGGCATATTGGTGGTATAATAGTTGTTCTCTGGTATTGGAACTTCCGGGGGCGACTTGGATTCGACAGGGGTTGCAAAGCAGCACAGGGCATACCGAGCATCTGGGTATCTCGTAAATCTGTCCAGAATGAAGTAAACGCTAACGATAAAAGTTACGCAGTAGCCGCTTAATCCCGGCTATCCCTGCACCGTCTTGTTCCTGGGGCGGGCCTTCGGGCGGCAGGGTCATTGACAGGAAACCGCTTTTGGCCGGGTTGCCGGGCCTGAAGTTAAATTTTTGGCAGCTCGTCTTTTCGCAGCGTGTTCGTCCGCGGCGGAGGGATTAAACCAAAAGGCGCAACTAAGTATGTAGATCTGTCTGTAGAGGGCTTCTGGACGCGGGTTCGAAACCCGCCGCCTCCACCATCTGTATTTTTTGCCGCCTGGCGGCGTTCAATTGATTACTCGTGTGAAACGTGATGTTTGCACGGATTTTTTTGTTTTTATGCCTCTATTTGATGGCGATGGAAAGAGGCGGTTCAAAAAATTACCCCGGATTTTTGGAAGTTAAAGGCATTTTCTTCCGCAAGCAGAAGGAATTTTAATCATGCCATACCGGCGGGTTTTTATGGGGCATATCTGTTTTTGATGTTTTACGGCCGTTTTTTTTTGTGACTGTCCGTTTGTTTTCCTGCGGGGTTGTAAATTTCTTTTCCGTTGTTCACGTGGTCGCGCAGTACTTTTTTTCCGGCTTCGGTTTCACTGTTTCCATAAATTCTGATGCCGCGTTTTCCAAATTCGTTAATCCAGCCGGGTTTGTATCCTTCATCGAATCCGGTTATTTTTTCCCACCTCGCCGGATGGCACGCAGGAATAAATGGTTGTAACGCCTGACCACATGATGGCGTCCGAGCACATTATGCAAGGTCCTGCATTGATATAGGCCGTTAAATTTTCAGGGGCAAGGTTATCGGTTCCCTATTTTTCATGGGCTTTTCTCAGTGCGTTGATTTCCGCGTGACAAATGGAATTGTTTTCTTCGATGATGCTGTTGGAAGCGCCAGGGATAAAGTTGCCGTTTTTTGGTGAATCCGGCGCAGGATTTTTTCCGTTTTGTTGTTTTGATACATCATTGCCGCGATTTGCCGGAGCTGTGCTGTGCCCATCAGGAAAATGACCGCGCGGTGATGCAGGCGTATGGCTTTGACGTGAAAAATACGACCGAGGCAGGCTGTGCGGCGGAATTGATGCGGCTGTATCAGGCCATGACTGCAACGGCAAGGGGTGAAGGGGAAGAGGAAGGCCCCGGTAAATTGACAAGCCGGAGGAAGGCCAAAAAATCAGGGGGAAGCTGAGAACGGCAAGTTGTTTGGGCAGGCGGCGGTTTCCGGGAAAGCGGTTGCAAAGTATGATATTGGTATGCCAAATTTTCTGCGTTGGTGTCAGATGCGCAGGAGGGTGTTTTCGGGGTTTTTCAGCGGTATTGAAGGGATGGTTGTTTTTTGTCAGGAAGGGGAGTGGAGATGAGGAAGCTTTTTGGCGTTTTGGGATTGGCGGCTATGGTGTTTGCCGCAGGATGTGCTTCAACGGGGGTGGAGGTGACGAGTGCGGATATTGACCGGTTGAAGCCGGGGATTACGACGAAAGCGGAGGTGATCGGGCGCTTTGGGCAGCCGACGAGCACGCGGGCGCTGCCGGATGGGGGCGAGGTGTTGTTTTACACGCATACGGAGACATCAATTAAACCTTATCAGGTGCTGCCGGTGGTGTTTGTGTTAACAGGCGGCCCGGATGCGACGGTGACGGCGGCGGAGCTGGATTTTGACAGCCAGCAGCTTTATTTGCGCCACCGCCTGATCAGGGGGCAGGAGGCCGAGGCGTTGAAGAGGAGCGAGGAGGCGGCGCAGGAGGAGAAGGCGCAGGCTGTGACGCAATAGGCGGCGAGGGAGCGCATTGCCGCTGATGGGGCGGCGATGCTGCAAGGAAGGCTGGGGAAAAAGCCCGCCGTGCGGATTGCCGGCGGGTTTTGTTTTTGTGGGGGGTACAAGGCGGGGTTGCGGCGGTGTTTGTTTATGCAGATATATTTAGGGATATGGTCAATATCTGTCTGACTCAAGGGGAAACTCAAAAGATTAACAATGGGGCGGAGAAGAGAATATGTTTCCCGGAAAAACAGGAAGGAACACAAGCAAGAAAGTGACAATTCGTTTTACTTGAACAGGTCTTCTTCCTCAATTAATTTTCCTTGCTGTTCATATATTTCAACATCTATATCTCCGTGCGTATCGGTTGCCATACGCTTTTGCAACACTAAAAGCAGAGCGGGCAAGGCGGCTCTGAAATCATTGGTTTTACTTAAGGTTGATGATGATATCTGCCATGTTTTTTTGGTAACTTTGAGTTCCGGCTTTGAGAAAGCGTATGCCGTTACGGATAATAAATGGATATAAAAGGTCTTTGTTGTTTGATAATGGTTATAGCCGACTGTCCCATATATCGGGGTGGTGTAGGTGTGAGGAACTGCGCCATAGGGGCCATAGGTGTATGTTGTATGGGTGGTTGTGCCTGTTTGCCCGATTATTGGCGTGGAATGATTGATGGTGCGTTTGCGCGGTTCGCTGACGGTAAAGTTGATAAATGCAACATAGCCGGCATCATATATATTCTCAACAAGGTGATAGCCATTCTTTTTGAATATGCCTGTTACACTGTCGTGGACAAGTTGGTAATCGAAGTCATCTTTGTTTTTTTCATGATCAAATATAATTTTATATTTGTCACTGTTTTTTTTATTTTGTTCATATTCCTGTGAGGTTCTTCCATTTACAAGAACATTAAAATTCGGAGAACTGCAAGCACAGCATAGAAAAGCAAGCATTATCAACAATAAGTTTATTCTCTTCCCCATTTTTTTTGACCCGTTTTGTTATGGTTTTCTGCTGGACGCAAAGGAGTATGGAAATCTTTGCGGAATTATTTTTCAGATGGCGGCTTGCCCTGCAAACAAATTTATTGTTATAGATTTTAATCATACCTTGTTTTCTTTTTTTTGTGCTTGGCAGGGTGTGGTTTTGCCATGTTGTTTATATTTTCGGAGGGGTGCCGGGGAGGTAATCCGGTTTTTGCCGGTAAATGGTGTTATAGTTTTGCCCTTGGCGGTATGGATGCCGCCAAATGATGGCCTGGGAAACGGAAACCGGTGCAAGTCCGGTACAGGCGCGCTGCCGTAAGCGGGGGTTTTTTCCTGTATTCACTGGGGGTTCCCGGGAAGGATGCAGGAGGTTTTGAGTTGTAACCCGTAAGTCGGAAGACGTCCCGGCCTTTTTTCGTTGATACCGCGCGGACCGGATTTCGACTTGACCCGCTTGACGGGTTTTCGATTGTTGCCAGCCAGGCGGCTGGTGTCTTGACGCGCGTGTGTTCATCACTTTTTCAAGGAGATAACATGCGTACACATATTTTGGGTTTTCCGAGGATTGGCGGAAACCGCGAGCAAAAGAACCTGGTAGAGAGTTACTGGAAGTCGGCTCTTTCTTTGGAGGAGCTGGCTGAAGGCGGGCGGCAGCTGCGCCTGAAGCATTGGGCGATGCAGGCGGAAGCGGGTATTGATCTGGTGCCGGTGGGAGATTTTTCCTGTTATGACCATATTCTGGATATGGCGCTGATGCTGGGGGTTGTGCCGCCGCGTTTTGCGGGGGATGCGCCGGGGATTGACCGGATGTTTCGGATGGCGCGCGGCGCAGACGGGGAAAAGGCGGTTGCCCCGCTGGAGATGACGAAGTGGTTTGATACGAATTATCACTATCTGGTGCCGGAGCTGCAGGCGGATACGGTGTTTTCGCCGGATGTGTCTTCGCTGCTCTCGCAGGTGGACGAGGCGGTGGCGGCCGGTTTTACGCCGAAGGCGGTGATTCCCGGCCCGGTTTCGTTTTTGTGGCTTTCAAAAACAACGGATGGCAGCGACAAGTGGCGGCATCTGGATGCGTTGACAGGGGCTTATACGGCGATGCTGGCGGCGCTGGGGTCGCGCTGTTCTTATATTCAGCTGGATGAACCGGTGCTGGCGCTGGATTTGCCTGATAATGTCCGGGCGATGTTTCCGGGGGTATATGCCAGGTTGCGGGATGCAACGGGGGCAGCGCTGATTTTGGCGAGTTATTTCGGGGGGTATGAGGATAATTTGCCGGTGGCTATGGCGCTTCCGGTGGATGTGCTGCATCTGGATTTGGTGCGTGCGCCGCAGGAGCTGGATGCGGCGCTTTCGCTGATTGCTTCGGGCAGAGCGGCGAAGGATCTGGCGCTTTCGCTGGGCCTGGTGAATGGCCGCAATGTGTGGCGGGTGGATGCGGATGAGGCGGCAAAGGCGGCCAAAAAGGCAGTGGCGGCACTGGGGGAGAAGCGGGTATGGATTGGTTCTTCCTGTTCGTTGCTGCATTGCCCGGTTGATCTGGATGCGGAGAGGAGTTTGCCGGAAGAGGTGAGGCCGTGGCTGGCGTTTGCGAAGCAGAAGTGTGCAGAGGTTGCCCTGGTTGCGGAGATGGCAGGGGGCAATTTGTCTGAAAAGGGCCTGCTGGCGTTAGAGGAGAACCGAAAGGCGCAGTTTTCCCGCAAAATGAGTCCGCTTTTGCATGATGCGGCGGTAGAGAAGCGCCTTTCGGCGGTGACGGAGGCGATGCTGCACCGCGAGAAGGGGTATGAGGAGCGGATTGGGGAGCAGCGGGCTTTTATCGGCCTGGGACTCTTGCCGACGACGACGATTGGTTCTTTCCCGCAGACGGATCAGATTCGCCGCGCCCGCAGCCAGTTCAGGGCCGGGAAGCTGGATAAGGCAGCGTATGAGGCGGCGATGAAGGCGGCTATTGAGACGGCGGTTCGTGAGCAGGAGGCGCTGGGCCTGGATGTGCTGGTGCACGGGGAGGCGGAACGCAATGATATGGTGGAATATTTTGGCGAGCAGCTGGCCGGGTTCTGTTTTACGGCGAATGGCTGGGTGCAGAGTTATGGCACGCGCTGTGTGAAGCCGCCGGTTTTGTATGGGGATGTTTCCCGGCCGCATGCGATGACGGTGGAGTGGATGCGTTATGCGCAGTCTTTGACGGATAAGCCTGTGAAGGGGATGTTGACGGGGCCGGTGACGATTGCCTGCTGGAGTTTTGTGCGGGATGATGTGCCGCAGGAGACGGTGTTTGGGCAGCTGGCGCTGGCGGTTCGTGATGAGGCGGCAGATCTGGAGGCGGCCGGTATCAAGGTGATTCAGGTGGATGAACCGGCTTTGCGGGAGGGACTGCCTTTGCGAAGGGCGCATCAGGCGGATTATCTTCGCCGGGCGGTTGCAGCTTTCCGGCTGGCGACGAGCGGTGTTGCAAGCCGTACCCAGGTGCATACGCATATGTGTTATTGCGATTATCACGAGATTATGGACGCGATTGCGGATATGGATGCGGATGTGATCAGCCTGGAGGCGAGCCGGAGCGGAATGACGCTTCTGGATGCGTTTGCAGATAAGACTTATCCGAATGAGGTGGGCCCTGGTGTGTATGATATCCATAGTCCCCGTGTGCCTTCGGCCGGCGAGATGGAGACGCTGCTGGAAAAGGCGGTGAAGACGATGCCGTTTGAGCGGGTGTGGGTGAATCCGGATTGCGGCCTGAAGACGCGGGGCTGGGAGGAAACCCGTCTCTCGCTGAGGAATATGGTGGAGGCGGCAAGGCGGGTACGGGCGCGGCATCAGGCGCCTTCTGCCTGATTTTTTGCCGCAGGGCCATGCAGCGGCATGGCTGTTTTGATGGCGCTGTGTTCCTGCCGGGGCTGCCCGGCAGGGATGCGGCGCTTTTTTGTTGCGGGTGTGTGATTATGCGTGTTACGCATAATCTTTTTGTTTTTATGCGTATGCAGCATGATTCATCAGGGTGCCGCAGGGGCAGATTTTGCCGGACAAAGCAGCGTTTTCTGCGTCCAGTTCTTCTTGCCGTTTGAGTTCCCTGGCGGTTTCGTTTTCGATATAGCAGGTTTGCGCTTTTTCGAAGATGTGATGGAGAAGGTGTCCGGTGTCGCTGTATTCATGGCGTATGGCGCCCAGAAGGAGGGTTTCAATGCTGCCGCCGGGGATATGGTCGCAGATGGTTTCGATGGTTTTCAGGGCGGCTGGCCGGTTTTCGCCCAGGAGGATGCGCCGGGTGGTGCTGCGGATTGCTGCGGCGATGGCTTCACGGCGTTCCTGGCGGGCTTCCTGTCTGGCTTCTTCGGCCAGGAAGCGGTTCAGTTCGGCTATGACGGGGCAGTTTTGCATGATGTTCTCCATTGGTTGATGATGGAGAAATTCTACATTTGCGGAATTACAAAAGTCAACTTTTGTAGATTATTTGCGCTGCAATGGTGTAAATTTTTTATGCGTGATACGCATTTTTTGGCGGGCGGCGCTATGCCTGTGTGCGGGTTCGGCGTGAAAGGCAGGAGGCCGGTTTTTCTTTAAGGGGAGGCGCGCCGCTGTCATGGCGCTGCCGGCGGGCGCCGTATCGGTATCCGGTGGGTGTGCCGGGGGTGAGGCGGTGCTGCCGGTGTGTTTTTCAGGGCGGGCAGGGGTTTATTCTTCTGTCCACTTGCCGATGACGACGCCGCAGATGGTGGCGTTTCCGTTGATTTCGATGAATTTCTCTGGCCATGAAGGGTTGAGGGCCATGAGGTATTTTTTTTCGCCTTCGATGACAAGTTGCTTGAAGGTGGCTTCTTTGCTGTCTTCAAGGCGGACGACGACGCGGGCGCCGTTGATGGCTTCTTTTTCGGGATCGACAAAGATGATGTCGCCGTCGGAGTAGGTGTGTTTGCCCATAGGGTTGTACATGCTCATGCCTTTAACGCGCAGGGCAAAGGTGCGGCCGGTATGTTTTTTGATGCAGGGGAGCCATTCATCGGCGACGCCGGGTTCGTAGATGTCGATGACTTCGGCCCATTTGCCGGCGGTGACCCATGAGATGACGGGAACTTGTCCCTGGATGTCTGGCGCGGGTTCGATGTTGTGCTGGTTTTGTTCGAGCCAGTTTGACGGTTCGTCCAGGAGTTGTTCAAGGGTAAGGCCGAAGGCGGCGGCGAGTGCCGGGGCAAAGCTGGAACGGGTGCTGTCGCGCATTTCCAGGGCGCTGATGGTGCCTTTGGGGACGCCTGATTTTTCTTCAAGCTGTTCCAGTGTCCAGCCGAGGTGAAGGCGGTATTTTCTGATTTGTTTTCCGAGTGCCATTTCCTGACTTTATACAGGTGTGGAAAAAATGACAAATACAAGTGTTGAAATATGATTTCTGCAAATGTAGAATTACGGCATGGATGTACTGGTTTTTTGTGCAGTGATGGAGCGCTTTAAAAGGATAAGCGGGGATGCCGGAAGGCCGGTTGGCCGGGGGAAAGCGGGGCGCTGGCCGGGCAGGCAAAATATGCGTTTTACGCATATTTTGAGCAAGGGGTTCAGCCGGGCGGGGTGGTTGACGGCAGGGATGGCGGGGCAAGGAAAGGAATCTGGCGATGAGTATTCAGGCGATGACATGGGCTTATGGGCAGCGGATGAAGTCTTCGGTGAAGTTTGTGTTGGTGACGCTGTGCAATTATGCCGATGCGGAATGCCGTTTGTGGCCTTCTGTTGCTGATTTGGTGGAAAAGACCTGTCTGGACAGGAAGACGGTGATAGCGGCTGTCGGCGCGCTGGAGGCGGGCGGGTTTTTGGTGGATACGGGGGAAAGGAAGGGCAAGACGCGGCAGATCAAGGTTTACCGGATTGTGCCGGACGGCGGGGAGGGCGAAGGGGGAAAAGCGGCCCTGAAGCGGGATGCTCCCGGAGGTGGAACGGTTCCGTTTTCTTCTCCAAAGGATGCCGCTTTTGCCGTGGAAGGGTTCCCGGTTTCCGGTGAAAGGAGGCCAAAAACGGGACAGGGAATCTTTAATGAATCATTAAATGAATTGTCAGGGAATTGTCAATATGCGTATGACGCATATTTTGGGGCCGGGAAGGCGGGGAAGGCGGAAAGGTTTGTGCCGCTGGGGTATTTGGCGTTGCAGGGGGTTGATGCCGGTGTTGCCCTGGATTGGCTGGCGATGAGGAAGGCCAGGAAGGCGCAGCCAACGAAAACGGCGATAGATGGCATAGCGGGTGAGGCGGCAAAGGCGGGCATGAGTCTTGAGGAGGCTCTGAAGATTTGCTGTGCCAATGGCTGGCAGGGTTTCAGGGCGGACTGGATTCGGAAGCGGGAAAGGGCCCCGGCGGGCAGGAGCCTTTATGAACAAAACATGGAAGCGGTTGCGCGGGCAAAGAAGCTGATTTTGGGAGGGCAGGATGCGTGAGGCGGAGATAGGGCGTTTCGGCCAGATGATGGCGGCGGCTTATGATTTGTATGGCAGGCAGTTTTCGGAGTATGCGTTGTCTCTCTGGTGGAATGCTTTGAAACCCTATGACCTGAAAGTTGTTTCAGAAGCGCTGTCGGGGTTTATTACCAATCCTGACAACGGGCAGTATCTGCCCAAACCGGCCGATGTTGTTCGCATGATCGGCGGCACCACTACTGACCGGGCTTTGCTTGCCTGGGAGAAGGTGGACAGGGCGGTGCGGCACCTGGGGGTTTACAAGGATGTTGTTTTTGACGACCCGCTTATTCACCGCGTATTGCAGGATATGGGCGGGTGGATAAGGCTGGGGGAAAAAAAGGAAAGCGAATGGCCCTTTGCGGCCAGGGAGTTTGAGACGCGTTACCGGGGGTATGCGTATCAGAATGCGGAGCCGCCTTATTTGCCGGTGATGACGGGGTTGGCCAATGCGGAGAACAGGCGGAACGGCTATCCCGTTGATATGCCTGCTCTCATCGGGGAAGAGGCAAAGGCCAGGCGGGTGATGGCGTTGGGGAAGGGGCAGGCGGCGGTGTTGCCGAGCCTTTTGTTTCGGGATGAAGCGAAGGAGGCGGCACCGGAGATTTTCAGGACGCCGACAGGACGGTTGTCGGTAACGGGATCTTCTATTTCGCCTTCCCAGAGTTTCAGGTTGAGCGAGCCTGCCGCCCCTGCCTTGAGGGACTCGGCTGCCTTGAATACTTTTTTGCCTTTTTTGGGCAGGGAATCGCCGGAACGGACCAGATAATCCAGCGTGGGGCGGCCGCCGAGTTTTTCCAGCACTTCGATGCCAACGGAATGGGATGCCGGTATGGCGTCAACGGTGGCGGCTGTCCGGGTAATGGCGATTTTGTCCTGCTTTAGGGAAACAGGGGCGCCTGCGGCATCGAATACAAATACCTTGAAAAGGTTGTCTCCGTTTTTTGTCAGGGCGACGTCAAGGGAGGCGTTTTGCCTGAGCGGCAGCCTGCCGGATGTCCAGCCGGTATCCATGCTGTCAATCTGAAATTCTGCGCCTTCTGCCGCTTCGCCGGCAAGCTGGAGCACAATTTTTGCTTTGGTATCCGGCGTGCGTGCCATGTAGTTGAAAGACAGCGCAAGGCTGCCGCCGGAAGTGATCCGGCCCCGGCTGTTTTTACGCGCCCGGTTTCGGGACTGCCAGTCGATGGATTCCGCAAAAAGGCTTGCCCCTTCTGCCACCGCTGTCATGGGGTTCACATCGGTATTGCCCGGAATGCCCAGCTCAAAGGCGACTTTGTCGCGCAGGGGTTTGTAGTTGGTCGGGCCGCCGATGAAGACGATACGTTCCAGGTCATGCGGGGACAGGCCGGCTTTCTCAAGGGTTTCCAGGGCGGATGCGATGGATTCGTCCACCCGTGCGGCGATGAGTTTGTTGTAGGTATCACGCTGCAAGGGAATATCAAGATAGATTTCATTGCCGCCAAGATCCCTTATCCGCGCTTCGGTCTCCGATAGGCTGATGACGGTGTCTTCCCTTGAGGAAAGTTCAATTTTTGCCCGTTCGGCAGCCCAGGCGGCCAGCCTGTTGATCTGCCTGAAGGCGGGGTTTACGGAAAAGTCTTCGGGAAGGTCAAAATTTTCCAGGAGCCAGGGATGGACAATGTTATCGACCAGTGTCCGGTCGAAATCCCGGCCGCCGCACATGGCAATGCCGCCGTGCGCCAGGAGGTTGACCCGCTGGCCGATGCTTTCGGCAATGGCGATATCCAGGGTGCCGCCGCCCAGGTCGTAAATGAGGAACATGCCGTCGGTATTGCGGGCACGCATGACGCTCATGACGGCGGCAACCGGTTCCTGCATGAGTGCCACATTGCCGATGCCGGCCATATCGGCGGCCTGCATGGTGGCGTCTTTTTGCATCTGGTTGAATGCGGCAGGAACAGTGATGACGGTTCCGGTATCCGGATCATTCCGGATTTCTTCCGGCAGGTAGCCGAACAGGACTTTTAACACTTCGGCTGAGCATTCTTCTGGCGTTTTGGTCTGGTTGACGGCAGGAAGCGGAACCGGCGTGCTGGTTCCCATGAGCCGCTTGAACAGCATGGCTGCGTTGCCCGGACTGTGCGGCGCGGAATCGTAGGCCCGCTTGCCGATGTATTTATTGCCCCGCCGGTCAATATAGATGGCGGAGGGGGTGACGTCATTTTGTTCCGGGCTTCTCCAGATGCGGATTTCGGCGCCGTCGTAGGAACAGATGGCGCTGTTTGTTGTGCCCAGATCAATGCCAATGAAATTTTTCATTGTCCCGCCTTTTTCAATATGATGGTTCCTGTTTTGGCCAAACCGCTTTTTCCCATGATGACCGGTTCCAGCATCTGGTCGATTATCAATTTGTCCTGCGCGTCGAATTCTTCAATATTTAGCGGAGTGGCGGCCATGCCGGGATCGAAAGGCTGTCCCTCGATATTGACTATTCTCAAATCTGCCTGTTCAAGCGCTTCTTCCATTTTTTTGATGAACCAGCGGAACTGGCTTTTATACCGGTTTTGTTCCCCGGCATCCAGTTTTGAGAGCAGGCGGCCGAATACTCGTGCAAAGCGCCAGGATTCGACTGCCATGCTGATTAGCGCTTTTCTTTCTGCCCCGGAGGCGGCTGTTTGCGCGGAATCTGCCATGTTTTTCTTTCTTGGATATGCAAAATAACGGCGGTATGTTTTGTCCTCGTTATCATAGGCTGTTTTTGTTCTGCAAAACAATGGGGAAGGGGTCTGCTGGGCATTTTTCATTGCTGCTTTCATCAGAAGGCAGCTGAGAGGCCGGACTTTGTCTGATGCGCTTTTTGCCTGGGTGCGGCGCGAATATGGTCTGCATTCCTGTTTTCAGGAAAATTTTTCAAAGCATTGGCAGACTTCCCTGAGGGATATGCCGTGTTTTTTGCCAGGTTTTGCCTGGATGGGAGAGAAAGGGGAAGGAAGAAAAAAAGCAGTGAAATGGTGCCAGCTGCAGGACTTGAACCCGCCACCCCCTGATTACAAATCAGGTGCTCTACCTGATGAGCTAAGCTGGCACGTTGGAAAAGCTGTTATTTTACCCTATTTCACGCGTGTGAAGGTAGGCGGCGTGTTTTTTGGGGGCGGTGCCGGATCATCTTTAGGCGGGGTGGGTTCCCCTGCTTTTTTTCTTTTTACGTCAAAGGCCATGCCGTGGCCGTTTTCTTTGGCATAGATGGCCATGACGTTGTTGACGGGAATGCTGATGTCGTGGGGGACGCCGGCGAACCTGGCCTTGAAGCGGATGGTTTCGTTATCAATGACAAGCCCGCTGGTGGCTTCATAGCTGATATCCAGCACGATTTTCCCTTCCCGGACGAATTGCATGGGAAGCCGGATACCGGCATCGACATCCACCGCGATGTAGGGGGTAAAACCGTTGTCGGTGCACCATTCGTGGATGGCGCGGACGAGATAGGGTTTGGTGGCGTTTTCCATATTTTTCCCTATGTGTTGTTTCAGCGGCGCATGACTTTTTCCGGCGGGGTGAGCGCTTCAATATAGGCCGGACGGGAAAAGATGCGTTCGGCATATTTCATGATGGGGGCGGCGCTTCGGGGCAGCTCGATGCCGTAGTAGTCCAGCCGCCAGAGGAGGGGGGCGATGGCAACATCAAGCATGGAAAATTCTTCGCCCAGCATGTGTTTGTTTTTCTGGAAAAGGGGGGAAAGCGCGGTGAGATAGTCCCTGATTTGGGCGCGGGCTTTTTCATGGTTGATTTGCGCGTTTTCGGATTTGTCGTTTTCCAGGGTGTTGACGTGGACGAAGAGTTCTTTTTCGCAGGTAAAGAGCATGAGCCGTGCGCGGGCCCGCATGAGCGGATCGGCAGGCATGAGCTGGGGGTGCGGGAAACGTTCGTCTATGTATTCGTTGATGA
Source organism: Oxalobacter formigenes (assembly GCA_023667225.1). Lineage (GTDB taxonomy): Bacteria > Pseudomonadota > Gammaproteobacteria > Burkholderiales > Burkholderiaceae_D > Oxalobacter > Oxalobacter formigenes_C. Next base: position 46,495 of record JAMPAN010000004.1, read on the forward strand.
TGTTGGATTCGTAGAGGATGAGGTCTCTTTCAACGAGGATGGGCACCTGGCCGTAGGGGTTCATGGCTGTGATTTCCTCGGGTTTATTGAAGAGGTCGATATCCCGGATTTCAAAGTCCATGCCTTTTTCAAACAGGACAAGGCGGCAGCGTTGCGAGAAGGGGCAGGTGGTGCCTGAATAAAGAACCATCATGATGTTTGTTCCTTTATGCCAGTGAAAGCGGGAATGGACTGCGGTTTCGGGCGGGGCTGTGTTTGCCGCGCCTGGAATGGAAGCGGCCGGGCAGGGAAAAGACTTGCGCATGAGGCGTTATCGCCGGGAGATGCGCAGTTTGCCTTGTTGTTGCCGGCAGGATTGCCCAGGCAGGAAAACGAACCCAATCCAACACCAATCTTTTATTATAAGGAATCCCTGCGGTTTTTTGAAGGGCAGTCAAGGCAGGAAGAAGACGGGGTTATGCAGGGTTGCCGATATCAATGAACTGGTGGCGGATGCCGAATTGTCTGGCAAGCAGTTCGCCTAATGCCTTGATGCCGTAGCGTTCGGTGGCATGGTGGCCGCAGGCAAGGTAGGCTACGCCGTATTCCCGCGCTTCGTGGACGGTTTGTTCGGCGATTTCGCCGCTTAGGTAAACGGCAGCGCCGGCCTGGGCAGCTGCCGCCAGCAGGTTGTGCGCTGCGCCGGAACACCAGCCGATGCGGCCTAAGGGCATGGCGGGATCGCCGATTAGGAGCGGTTTTCTTTCGAGGCGTTTTTCGATGAGCCGGGCCAGCTGGCCGACGGTTTTAACGGCGGGGTCTTGCATGGCGCCGAGCCAGCCGATGTCATTTTCGCCAAAGTGGCCCTGGCAGAGGAGGCCGAGCTGTTTGGCGAGCATGGCGTTGTTGCCGAGGCGTTCGTGTTTGTCCAGGGGAAGGTGATAGGCGTAGAGGTTGAGGTTGTTTTCCAGCAGGCGCTTGATGCGGGTTTGTTTTGGCCCGGTAAGGCAGGGGTTTTCGCCCCGCCAGAAGTAGCCGTGGTGGACAAAAAGGGCGTCTGCTTTGGCGGCAATGGCAGCTTCGATTAACGCCAGGCTGGCGGTGACGCCGGAAACGATGGAGTTCAGGTGAATTTTTCCTTCCACTTGCAGGCCATTTGGACAATAATCAGAAATTTGGGAAATATTGAGTTCGCAGGCCAAAAATCTGGTAATTTCATCTCTGTGCACCGTTTTTTCATTCATTTTCCGGGTTTTCCATTATGGTTAATATGAAGCGACTCTGGTTGCTGTTTGCCCAGATTGTAACAGCAGGGCTGGCTGTCTGGTTTGTGGTGGCAGCGGTCAAGCCGGAGTGGGTATCGGGCGAGGGCTCGCTGAAAAAAACGCTGACTTCAACGGTGACGGTACAGGAAGCGCCGGCGGGTGCTGCGCCTCTTCAGGCTTCGTATCGCGAGGCGGTGGTGCGCGCGATGCCTTCGGTGGTGAATATTTATACGATGAAGGCGGTGCGCCAGCCGCAGAGCCCGCTTTTGGATGATCCGTTTTTCAGGCGGTTTTTCGGCGAGCGGTTTGACAGTGAGGAAAAGCTGACGAATCTGGGTTCCGGCGTGGTGATCAGCCCGGAAGGGTATATTGTGACGAATAACCATGTGGTTGAGACGGCAGACCAGATTGAGGTGGCGTTTGAGGGAGGCAGGAAGGCGCCGGCCAGGCTGGTGGGCGCTGACCCGGAGACGGACCTGGCGGTGGTAAAGGTGGATTTGCCGGATTTGCCGGCGATGACGCTGGGCCATATTGAGGAAGCGCGGGTAGGCGATGTGGTGCTGGCGATAGGTAATCCTTTCGGTGTGGGGCGGACGGTGACAATGGGGATTATTTCCGCGCTGGGCCGCAGCCAGCTGGGGATTAATATTTACGAGAATTTTATCCAGACGGATGCCGCGATTAATCCGGGCAATTCGGGCGGCGCGTTGATTGATGTGAACGGCAATCTTTTGGGGATCAATTCGGCGATTTATTCGCGAACGGGCGGTTCGCTGGGCATTGGGTTTGCTATTCCGGTTTCAACGGTGAAAACGGTGATGGAATCCATTATCAGCAAGGGGCAGGTTGTCAGGGGCTGGATTGGCGTGGAGCCGAGGGATATTACGCCGGAGCTGGCAGATAATCTGGGATTGAGCCAGAAGGAAGGGGTGATTATTGCCGGTATTCTGAAAAACGGCCCGGCAGACAAGGCCGGGATGAAGCCTGGGGATGTGCTTTTGACGGTAAAGGACAAGCCGGTTTCCAGCATGACGGAGATGTTTAACCTGATTGCGCTCCTGGAGCCGGGAAGCCAGGTTGAGATTACGGTTTCGCGGGGCGGCAAGGAGGTGCCGCTGGAAGTGACGGTTGGAAAGCGCCCTTCCCGCAGGCGGGTGGAGGAGCAGGCGGGCGGATAGGAGCGAAAAGGCTGCCTTTATCCGCCCGGACGGGAAGGGAATGCCGCCCTGGACCGGTTATTTGTTGTCTTTCCAGGGACGGGGGCCGCCGAGAAGGTGGATGTGCAGGTGATAGACTTCCTGCCTGCCGTCCGGCCCGGCATTGATGATGATGCGGTAGCCGCCGCTGCGGGTTTCCGGGGTGCTGCCGACTACGCCGATTTTGAGCTGGTCTGCGATCCTCGGCACAACGGCCAGCATTTCGCCCAGGATGCCGGCATGGCCTTCATGGCAGTCCGACAGGGTGGGAATGTGTTGTTTGGGGACGATCAGCAGGTGAACCGGCGCGGCCGGGTGGATATCCTTGAAAACCAGGATGCGGTCGTTTTCATACACAATATCTGCCGGCAGGCGTCTTGCGGCGATTTTGCAGAAAGGACAGTTTTCCATGGGTTATTTCCTTTCGTTGTAGGTGTTTGGGTTGACGGCCCGCAGCGGATCCGTGCGGGAAGCTTTTTCTTCAATGCCCGATATGCCTTCCCTTCTGGCGAGTTCGTTTAGCACGTCGCCGGGCGTTAAGCCGAACCGGGCCAGCAGGACAAGGGAATGGAACCACAGGTCGGCGCATTCATACACAAGTTTGCTTTTTTCCCCGCCGTTTCCGGCGTCTTTTGCCGCCATGACGGTTTCGGTGGCTTCTTCGCCGATTTTTTTCAGGATGGCGTCGTCGCCTTTGGTCATGAGGCGAGCCACATAGGATTTTTCCGGGTCGCCGCCGTTGGCGGGTTTGCGGGATTCAATGGTGGCGGCAAGGCGTTCGAGGATGTTTTTCATCGGTATATGTCCTGGGGGTCTTTGAGAACCGGATCGACAGCGAGCCACCGGCCGGCGGCGCTGTTGCCCGAAAAGCGGCGGAAGAAGCAGGATTGCCGCCCGGTGTGGCAGGCGATGCCGCCGGTTTGCTGAACGCGCAGCAGGAGGACGTCTTCATCACAGTCTATCCGCATTTCCACGATTTTCTGGGTATGGCCGGATTCTTCGCCTTTGTGCCAGAGGCGGTTTCTGGAGCGGCTCCAGTAAACGGCTTCGCCGGTTTGCACGGTTTGCAGGAGAGCTTCGCGGTTCATCCAGGCAAACATGAGGATAACGCCGGTTGCCGCATCCTGGGCAATGGCGGGGATGAGGCCTTTTTCGTCCCATTTGATTTGTTTGAGCCATTCGGGGGTCATGTGAGCCTCACTTCGATTCCGCGGGCGGCCATGAAGTGCTTGGCCTGCTGCACGGTGTATTCGCCGTAGTGGAAGATGCTGGCGGCCAAAACGGCATCGGCATGGCCTTTGGTGATGCCGTCTGCCAGGTGTTCGAGGCTGCCGACGCCGCCGGAGGCAATGAGCGGGATGGAGACGGCATCGGAAACGGCGCGGGTCAGGTCCAGGTCAAAACCGCTTTTGGTGCCGTCTTTGTCCATGCTGGTCAAAAGGATTTCGCCTGCGCCGAGCTGCGCCATTTTTTCCGCCCATTCGATGGCATTAAGCCCGGTGGGGTTGCGTCCGCCGTGGGTGAAAACTTCCCAGCGGCCCGGTGCGGTCTGTTTGGCGTCGATGGCAACGACGATGCACTGGGAGCCGTAGCGGGAGGCGGCATCGGCCACCAGCTGCGGATTGGTGACAGCAGAGGTGTTGATGCTGATTTTGTCCGCGCCGGCATTGAGCAGCCGGCGCACGTCTTCGACGCTGCGCACGCCGCCGCCGACGGTGAGCGGGATGAAAACCTGCGCCGAGACGGCTTCGACGATATGCAGGATGATGTCGCGCTGGTCGCTGGAGGCGGTGATGTCCAAAAAGGTGAGTTCATCGGCGCCCTGCTCGTTGTAGCGGCGGGCAATTTCAACCGGGTCGCCTGCGTCGCGCAGGCCGACGAAGTTGACTCCTTTGACAACCCGGCCTGCGGTGACGTCCAGGCAGGGGATGATTCTTTTCGCCAGCATGGGGCGGTTCCTGTCTTAAAACGGGGTTAGAGGTATTTGCCTGTGATTGTATATGAAAAGCGGCTTTTGGGCGGCAGACTAGGCTTCGGTGAGTTCGTCTGCCCGTTTCTGCGCGGTTTCCAGGTCAAGGGTGCCTTCATAGAGGGCGCGGCCGCAAATGACGGCTTCCACGCCTTCGTGCCGGATGTTGCAGAGGGCTTCCACATCGCGGATGTCATGCACGCCGCCGGAGGCAATGACGGGTATGCGGACAGACTGCGCCAGTTTGACGGTGGCGTCAATATTGACGCCGGAGAGCATACCGTCACGCCCGATATCGGTATAGACAATGGCTTCTACGCCGTAGTCTTCGTATTTCTGCGCCAGCTCAATGACATGGTGCCGGGAGAGTTTGCTCCAGCCGTCTGTGGCGACTTTGCCCTCTTTGGCGTCGAGACCAACGATGATGTGGCCGGAGAACGCGCCGCAGGCGTCTTGCAAAAAGCCAGGGTTCTTGACGGCGGCGGTGCCGACGATGATGTAGGCAAGGCCGTTGTCCAGGAAGCGCTCGATGGTGTCCAGGTCTCTCACGCCGCCGCCCAGCTGGACGGGAATTTCATCCATGTCATGCTTTGCCGCGTAATCCTGCACGGTGCGGATAATGCTTTTGACGGCGGACTCGTTGACGGGTTTTCCGGCAAAAGCGCCGTTTAAGTCAACCAGGTGCAGGCGTCGTGCGCCTTTTTCGAGCCAGTGCAGGGCCATTTCGGCCGGGTCGTCGGAAAAAACGGTGGCCTGGTTCATGTCGCCTTGTTTGAGGCGGACGCAGCGGCCGTCTTTTAAGTCAATAGCAGGTATGAGCAGCATGGTAGGAAGCCAGAGACAGTATCAAAAATAAAAACAGAAAAAGGTTACGGGTTCCAGTGGATGAAGTTCCGGTAGAGTTGCAGCCCTGCCAGCGCGCTTTTTTCCGGATGGAATTGCGTGGCAAACAGGTTTTCATGGGCAACGGCGCTGCAAAAGGACAGGCCGTATGCAGTTTCTCCCGCCTGGTGGGCCGGATTGTCAGGCACGGCGTAGAAGCTGTGGACAAAGTAGAAATGGGTATTGTCCGGTATGTTTTTCCAGAGCGGATGCGCTTTTGTCTGGCGTACGCGGTTCCAGCCCATTTGCGGCACTTTGTATTGTGCGCCGCCGGGCTGCTGCTGGCCTTCCAGGCGGAAGCGGATGACTTTGCCGGGCAGAAGCCCCATGCCGGGGGTATCGCCTTCTTCGCTCCAGTCAAAGAGCATTTGCTCTCCGATGCAGATGCCGAAGACGGGTTTTTCCCGTGCGGCTTCAAGCACGGCTTCAAACAGGCCGGATTCGCGAAGGGAGCGCATGCAGTCCGGCATGGCGCCCTGGCCGGGCAAGACGAGTCTTTCGGCTTCCCGGACAAGGGCAGTTTCCCCGGAGATGCGCACGTCTGCTTCAGGGGCGGCAGCGCGCAAGGCCTGGGCGACGGAGCGCAGGTTGCCCATGCCATAGTCCACAACAACGATTTTTTTCATAAGCGTAAACCGGGTTTTTGGGGCTTTTCCGCAATGTTACAGGACGCCTTTTGTGGAGGGAACCATGCTGGCGGCGCGGAGGTCTTCTGCTACTGCTGTGCGCAGGGCGCGGCCAAAGGCCTTGAACAGGGTTTCGCACTGGTGGTGGGCGTTTGCGCCGCGCAGGTTGTCAATGTGCAGGGCGACCCTGGCATGGTTGACGAAGCCCTGGAAGAATTCCCGGACGAGTTCCAGATCGAAATTGCCGATGGTCTGGCGGGTGAAGGGAACGTTGAAGGTGAGATGGGGGCGGCCGGAATAATCTATGACGACGCGCGAGAGGGTTTCATCCAGCGGGACGTAGGCGCAGCCATAGCGGACGATGCCGGCCCGGTTGTACATGGCCTGGTTGACGGCCATGCCAAGGGTGATGCCGATGTCTTCAACGGTATGGTGGGCGTCGATGTGTAGGTCGCCTTTGGCCTGGATGGAAAGGTCGATCATGCCGTGGCGGGCAACCTGATCCAACATGTGTTCCAGAAAGGGCAGGCCGGTTTTGGCCTGGAAATCGCCGTAGCCGTCAAGGTCTAGGATGATTTCAATGCTGGTTTCGCGGGTTTCGCGCAGGACTTTGGCTTTTCTGGGCATAGGAGGACTCTTTTGACAGTTAGCGAAGGCAGGCGGTAAAGGTTTGTATGAAGCGGCGGTTTTCTTCGGGTGTGCCGACGGTAATGCGCAGGCAGTTTTCAAGCAATGGGTGCATTTTACCGGGATTTTTGATGAGTATTTTCTCTTCCAGCAGTTTTTCAAAGACGGTGTCCGCATTTTTCAGGCGGATGAGGAGAAAGTTGGCGGCGGAAGGGAAAACGGTGACGCCGGGCAGGGCGGCCAGTTCGCGCGAGAGGGTTTCGCGCTCGCGGCGGATGGTATCAGCCTGTTTAAGGAAGACTTCGATATGTTCCAGGGCAAAAAGCGCGGCGGTTTCGGTCAGCACGTTGACGTTGTAGGGCATGCGGACTTTTTCAAGTTCTTCCAGCAGTACCGGATGGGCGGAAAGGCAGCCTAACCGGATGCCGGCCAGGCCCAGCTTGGAGACGGTGCGCATGACAGCCAGGTTGGGATGCTGCGGGAGGTGGGGCATCATGCTGGTTTGGGCAAAGGGCTGGTAGGCTTCATCGCTGATGACGAGGCCAATGTCTTTCATGGCCTCAATTATGGCGAACATGTCGTCTGTATCGAAGCGGTTGCCGGTGGGGTTGTTGGGATAGGCAAGGTAAAGCACGGAAGGCCGGTGTTTTTGGATGGCGTCCAGCATGGCCTGCCGGTCGAGTGAAAAGTCGGGTTTTAATGGCACGCCGACAAATTCCATGCCGGCAAACCCGGCTGTCATGGCGTACATGACGAAGGCAGGGATGGGCGCCATGATTTTGGCGGGCCGGTCTTTTCGTGCTACTGCCGTGGCGATGAGAGTGATCAGTTCGTCCGAACCGTTGCCAACGATGACATCGTAACCATCGGGGACCGCGAATTTTTCACAGAGGGCGGCTTTTAAGGCGGTATAGGAAGGAACGGGGTAACGGTTTAACGCCGCGCCGGAAAGCCGCTTGCCCAGTTCCTGCCGGAGGGCATCAGGCAGGGAATAGGGGTTTTCCATGGCGTCCAGCTTGAGGCAGCCTGCCGAATCCGGCACATGGTAGGGTTCCAGGGCGCGGATTTCCGGGCGGATGATGTTGTCAATGAAGGACATGGTTGTCTCCAGGGTGGGATGGCATGGGCGGCTCAGTTTTTGGGGATGCGGTAGGCGGCGCTTTTGGCGTGGGCTTCCAGGCTTTCCCCTTCGGCCAGTTCGACTGCGATTTCGCCCAGGATACGCGCGCCTTCTTCGCTGACGCGGATTAAGCTGGAGCGTTTCTGGAAGTCATAGACGCCCAAAGGCGAGGAAAAGCGGGCGGTGCGGGAGGTGGGCAGCACATGGTTTGGCCCGGCGCAGTAGTCGCCCAGGGCTTCGGAGGTGAATCGCCCCAGGAAGATGGCCCCGGCGTGGCGCAGAAGGGGCAGCCAGCTGTCGGGGTTTTCGGCGGAAATTTCCAGGTGTTCGGGGGCAATCCGGTTGGCAATGGCGCAGGCGTCTTCTTTGTCTTTGGCCAGAATGAAAGCGCCGCGGCCGGTAAGGGAGGCACGGATGATGTCCTGCCGGGAGCGCTTGGGCAGGAGTTTTTCCATGCCGGCCTGTACGGCGTCAAGGTAGGCGGCATCGGGGCAGATGAGGATGGATTGCGTCAGTTCATCGTGTTCTGCCTGGGAAAAGAGATCCATTGCGACCCAGTCGGGGTTGGTTGAGCCGTCGCACAGGACGAGGATTTCGGAAGGACCGGCGATCATGTCGATGCCGACCTGACCGAAGACGCGCCGCTTGGCGGCAGCCACGAAGGCGTTGCCGGGGCCGACGATTTTATCGACTGCCGGGATGGTTTGGGTGCCGTAGGCCAAGGCGGCAACGGCTTGCGCGCCGCCGGCGGAAAAGATGCGGTCAACGCCTGCCAGGCGGGCGGCGGCCAGCACCAGTTCGTTGCGCTCGCCTTTGGGGGTGGGCACAACCATGATGATTTCCGGCACGCCGGCGACTTTGGCCGGGATGGCGTTCATCAGGACGGAGGAGGGGTAGGCGGCTTTTCCGCCCGGCACATAGATGCCGACACGGTCGATCGGGGTAATGCGCTGGCCCAAAAGCGAACCGTATTCATCGGTGTAGGTGTAGCCGCTGCCGCCGCAGGCTTCTCGTTGGCGGATGTGGTAGGCGCGGATTCTTTCTGCCGCCTGTTGCAGGGCTTTTTTCCGGGCAGGCGGCAGGTTTTCCAGTGCGGCCTCACAGGCTTTTTGCGGGATTTCGAGTGCGGCCGGTTCACGGATGGACAGGCCGTCGAAACGGTTGGTGTATTCCAGCACGGCCATGTCGCCGCGTTTTCTGACGTCTGCGATGATATCGGCGGCAACCCGGTCAATCGAGGCGTCTTCTTTGGCGGTAAACGCCAGGACTTCTTTTAAGCGGGTATCAAAGTCGATCTGGCGGGTGTCTAATCGGGTGATCTTGAGGGGCATGTTCGGTTCCTCAGTACAGGTGGGGATTGGCAAATTCGTCAGTGGATTCGTCCAGCCGGACGGAGGCTTTTTTGAAAGCGTCCATGATGGGTTTCAACAGCGGCTGTTTGAGCTTGAGCGATGCCTGGTTGACGATGAGGCGGGAGGTAATGTCCTGTATTTTTTCCACTTCAACCAGATGGTTGGCTTTCAGGGTGTTGCCGGTGCTGACCAGGTCAACGATGACGTCTGCCAGGCCGACAAGCGGGGCCAGCTCCATGGAGCCGTACAGTTTGATGAGATCGACATGCACGCCTTTTTTGGCGAAGTGTTCCCGCGCGGCCTGGACGTATTTGCTGGCAACGCGCAGGCGCGCGCCCTGCCGGATGGCGGCGGCATAGTCGAAATGCTCGCGCACGGCAACGGAAAGGCGGCATTTGGCAATGTGCAGGTCTATGGGCTGGTACAGGCCCGCGCCGCTGTGTTCCTGGAGCACGTCTTTGCCGGCAATGCCCAGGTCTGCCGCGCCGTATTGCACATAGGTGGGCACATCGGAGGCGCGGACGATAATGACCCTGACGGACGGCTGGTTGGTGGGCAGGATGAGCTTGCGGGAGGTATCGGGGTCTTCCAGGACGCGGATGCCGGCTTCTTCAAGAAGGGGCAGGGTTTCGTCAAAGATCCGGCCTTTGGAAAGGGCAAGCACCAGTTCCTGTGAAGCCAGGGGACTTTCAGCGGTATTCATTGTGCGACTCTTTGTATATGGGCGCCGACGGCGTTGAGTTTTTCTTCCATGCGTTCATAGCCTCGGTCCAGGTGGTAGATGCGGTTGACATGGGTTTCGCCCTGGGCGGCCAGCCCGGCGATGACGAGGGAGGCGGAGGCGCGCAGGTCGGTTGCCATGACGGGCGCGCCGATCAGTTTATCCACATTCCTGACAAAGGCAGTGTTGCCTTCGGTTTTGATTCTGGCGCCAAGCCGGTTTAATTCCTGTACGTGCATGAAACGGTTTTCAAAGATGGTTTCAACCGCATGGCTGGCTGTGCTGGCAATGCAGTTGACTGCCATGAACTGGGCCTGCATATCTGTCGGAAAGCCAGGGTACTCGGTTGTCCGGAAGCTGACGCCTCTGGGGCGGCGGTCCATGCGGATGCGTATCCATGTATCGCCGCAGGTAATGTCTGCGCCGGTTTCCCTTATTTTATCAAGAACGGCGTCCAGGATATCATCCCGCGTGCGGGTGAGGGTGACATCGCCGCCGGCTGCCGCAACGGCGCACAGGAAGGTGCCGGTTTCGATGCGGTCGGCAATGACTTCATGGGAAGCGCCGTGCAGGCGGTCTGTACCATAGATAACCAGGCGGGCGGTGCCGATGCCTTCGATTTTTGCGCCCATTTTCACGAGCAGGCGGGCCAGGTCGGTGACTTCCGGTTCGCGCGCGGCGTTTTCCAGGATGGTTTCCCCTTCTGCCAGCGCAGCGGCCATCAGGAGGTTTTCTGTGCCGGTGACGGTGATCATGTCGGTGGTGATGCGCGCGCCTTGCAGGCGGCCGGCTTTGGCATGGATGTAGCCGCCGGATACCTCGATTTCCGCGCCCATGGCCCTTAGGCCCTTGATGTGCTGTTCAACGGGCCGCGAGCCGATGGCGCAGCCGCCGGGCAGGGAGACCTGGGCCTGCCCGAAACGGGCGAGCAGCGGGCCCAGCACCAGGATGGAGGCGCGCATGGTTTTGACCAGCTCGTAGGGCGCGCAGAAGCGGTTGATACCGCTGCCGCTGATGGCCAGCGTTTCGCCTTCCTGTGCGGTAGTGACGCCGAGTTTTTCCAGAAGCCGCAGCATGGTTTGCACATCTTTGAGGTGCGGTACGTTGGAAAGGGAAAGGGTATCGGCGGTGAGGATGCCGGCGCACAGGATAGGCAGCGCTGCGTTTTTTGCGCCGGAAATCGGGATTTCCCCGGAAAGGCGGTTTCCGCCGGAAATAATCAGTTTGTCCATTTCTGTTCGTTTTGGGGTAAGGCCGGATTCCCGCCGGACGGTTTTCAGGCTGCCTGGCGGGAAAAAACAGTATTCTACGGCTTTAGCGGCGTAATTTATACCCGCTTTTCAGGATATGCAGGGTGACGGCGGCAAGAAAAAGGAAAAAGGCAGCGGCAATGGCAAGGCTGAAACAGGGGTTGACGTCGGATTGCCCTAAAAAGCCGTAGCGGAAGCCATCCACCATATAGAAGAAGGGATTGAACCGGGAGACGGTTTGCCAGGAGGGCGGCAGGGCGCAGATGGAGTAAAAAACGCCGGAGAGGAAGGTTGCCGGCATGATAAGGAAGTTCTGGAAGCTGGCGAGCTGGTCGAATTTGTCGGAGCAGATGCCGGCAATGATGCCCAGGCTGCCCAAAATGGCGGCAGACAGAAGGGCAAAGACGATGATCCAGCCGGGCGCGGCAAAGGGGAGGCGGGTAAACCAGCAGGTGACGAGGAAGACGCCCGTGCCGACAACCAGGCCGCGAAAGACGGCGGCAAGGAGGTAGGCGCCGAACCATTCCAGGTAGGAAAGGGGCGCCAAGAGCACAAAGACCAGGCTGCCGTTGATTTTGGACTGGATGAGGGAGGATGAGGCGTTGGCAAAGGCATTTTGCAACAGGCTCATCATGATGAGGCCGGGAATGAGGAAGGCGGTATAGGAGATGCCTTCGTACACCTGGATGCGGTTTTCCAGGGCCTGGCCGAAGATGAGCAGATAAAGCAGCGAGGTGATAACCGGCGCGGCAATGGTTTGGGCTGCCACTTTCCAGAAGCGCCAGATTTCCTTGTAAAGCAGGGTCAGAAAGGGCGAGGCGGGCATATCAGTTCCGGTGCTGCATGATCCGGACAAAGACTTCTTCCAGATCGGGTTGGTTGAGCTGCATGTCGGCAACAGTGAGGCCGGCTTCCCTGAGGGTGAAGAGGATGCGTTCGATATCGGCAGGCCCTTTGATGGCGAGTGTCCACACGCCGGAATCAGCGGCGGCTTTTTCCGTCTTGTAGCGGGTAAGGAGTGTTTCAGGCAGTTCGCCTGCGTCAAGCTGGATGACCAGCCGGGTATCGGCGGCCTGGTGGATAAGTGCTTCTGTGGTGTCCAGCGCAACGATGCTGCCCTGTTGCAGCATGGCGATCCGGCTGCACCATGTCTGGGCTTCTTCCAGGTAGTGGGTGGTCAGCACGACGGTATGTTTTTCTTTCCGGTTCAGGCGGCCGATGAATTGCCAAAGGGTCTGGCGCAGTTCGACATCGACCCCGGCTGTCGGCTCATCCAGGACAATGACGGGCGGTTTGTGGACCAGCGCCTGCGCGACCAGCACCCGCCGTTTCATGCCCCCGGAGAGCGCGCGCATATTGGTGTTGGCCTTGTCTTTCAGGCCCAGGTTGTGCATGACTTCGTCAATCCAGTCGTCATTTTTTTTGAGCCCGAAGTAGCCGGATTGCAGTCTTAAGGTTTCCCTGACGGTAAAAAACGGGTCGAAAACCAGTTCCTGGGGAACGACGCCGATGTTTTTGCGGGCAGCCTGGAAGTGTGTGACGACATTATGCCCCATGATGCGCACGGTTCCGGCATCTGCCCCAGCGAGCCCCGCCATGATGGAGATAAGCGTGGTTTTTCCGGCCCCGTTCGGGCCGAGCAGGCCGAAAAATTCGCCTTCGCCAATGGAAAGGGAAATGTCTTTTAATGCTTGCAGGCTGCCGTAGCGTTTGCTGACGTTTTTGATTTCAATGGCTGTCATGGCGGGAGGCGGCAGACGAGGCAGGCGGGAGCGGCAAGGGGCGGGAAAGCAGACACGGCGGGCAACAGGGTTGCAGTGTCATCTGCACGGGATGAAGCTGCGCTAGCGGGAAGCAGCAGGCGGGGGTAGCCCCAGGAGGGTTGTTACGCCATACAGGGAAGCCAGGCTCAGGATGTTGTCCGGGACATTGACGAAGGCCAGCGGCGCGCCTGTTGCTTTTGCCGCGCGCTGCCAGGCCAGCATGACGGCGATGCCGGAAGAATCGGCCTGGACAACGCCGCCCAGGTCGAAAGCGGCATGGCCGTTTTTGATGGCGTCAAGCCCGGTTTCCAGCGCTGTTTTGGCGCTGGAAAACGAGAGGCTGGTAATGGCGGTGACAGACATACCGAAAGGTGCGGTTTATTTGGCCGGTTTCGTGTTTTTGGACAAGGCGGCGTTTTTTTCCTGGAGGGTCTTGATTAAGCCGTTAATCCCGGAACGGGCGATTTCATTGGTAAAGGTGGTTTTGTAGGTTTCCACCAGCCAGGCGCCCAGGACGTTGATGTCGTAAATTTTCCAGCCGTTTTCCTGTTTTTCCAGGCGGTAGCCCAGCAGAATGGGTTCCGGGTTGCGGGGCAGGATGATGCGCGAGTTGACAATGACATCGGTCGCGTCCGCTTTGGCGCGCAGGGGCTGGAATTGCAGTTTGCAGCCGTTTTCCACTTTGGAAATGGCGCTGGCGTAGGTATAGAACAGCAGATCGTGGAACTGTTTGGTCAGCTCTTCGCGCTGCTCTGGCGTGGCCTGGCGCCAGGCTTTGCCAACTGCCAGAGAAGTGGTTTTGCGGAAGTCAACATGCGGCATGACTTTTTCTTCAACCAGCCGGGAGATGCGCTGCATATCGCCTTTTTTGATGTTTTTGTCCTGTTTGGCGGTGTTGAGCACTTCCAGGCTGACCCGTTTGACGAGGGCATCCGGCGTTTCCGGTGTTTCCTGGGCATGGGTTTGTACGGCAACGGCAATAATCAGCGAGGCCAGGCACCATACCAGCCAGTTTTTCATCGGGTTCATTGGTTTTCTTCTTCAGTGAAAAGGTTGTTCAAAAAAGGGGTGTATCAGTTAATTCGTGCAGCGGTTTCCGCCGCTGCCGAAGCGGTTTCCGATGTGCCTGCCGTTTCGCTGCGGGCGGCAGGCAGGGAACCGGCTGTCTGTGCCGGAACTGCTTCAGGTTCGGCCGCTGCCCTGACGGTTTCTTTGGCAGGCTGGTCTTCCGGCTGAAGCCCGCTGCTTGGCAGCCAGGGCTGGAATTCGGCTTCTTTTTTCTCTTCGGTTGCGTTTTCCCACTGGCTGTCGGCCAGGTCTTTGTCATGAACCATGCGCTGGCGGCGCTGTAGATAGGCATCGCGCAGGAATTCGTATTTGTCGATGGCCGCATCGTCTATGACAGTGGAAGCATCCAGGAGTTCCGCCCGTTTGCTGATGCCGCGCAGAGCGACCATGCTCCACATGACGGTATCGTCATCAATGTAGGTGACAGGATCGCCGAACCAGTAGTCGGCAGGTGCGGCGACGGTGTCCCGGATGGTGGAGGGCCCCAGGATGGGGATGTAGAAGTACGGGCCGGCCGGTACGCCCCATACGCCCAGTGTTTGGCCGAAATCTTCATTGTGCTTGGGCAGGCCGGCGTCTGACGCAACGTCAATTAAGCCGCCGATGCCGGCAAAGGTGTTGACCATGACGCGCGAGACATCGGAGAAGCCTTCGTCTCCCCGGCCCTGGAGGAAGTTGTTAAAGGCGATCCAGACATCGGCAAGGTTGCCGAAGAAGTTGCCGACCATAGTCTGGACAGCTTCGGGCAGCAGCTCATGGTAGCCGGTGGCAACCGGTTTGACCACAACGGTATCCATAGCTTCGGTGAAATAGAAAGCCTGGCGGTTGTAGCCTTCCAGCGGATCGTTCGGGCTGTGTGCGCATCCGGCTGCCAGTGCAGCCAGGGAGAGGGCCGCGCCCAGTTTGGTCAATCGTGATGTGATGCTCATTTCTCAGCGTCCTTTTCTTCTGTCGCCTTGCTGTAGATAAACTGGCTGATAAGGTTTTCCAGCACCATAGCGGACTGGGTCATGGTAATCTGGTCGCCGTTGGCGAGGTTTTTATCGTCCCCGCCTGGCTCGATACTGATATATTGTTCCCCCAGCAAACCCGATGTCAATATTTTGGCGCTGCTGTCTTTGGGAAAGCGGTAGCGTTCTTCAATCTGGAGCATGACCTGGGCGCGAAATTCCTCATCGTCAAAGCTGATGTCGCCGACGCGGCCGACGACCACCCCTGCGCTTTTGATGGGCGCACGGGGTTTCAGCCCGCCGATGTTGTCGAAGCGGGTGGTGACGGAATAGGTTTTCTCAAATGACAGGGAACTCATGTTGCCTGCCTTGAGCGCCAGGAACATCAGTCCCAGCGCGCCGATGATGACAAAGAACCCGACCCAGATATCCAGAGATTTGCGTTGCATAAAAAAATAATACCAGTTTGTTAATCGGCCGCCTGTTCCCGTTTGCCGGAAAAAGGCGGAAAACCCATAAAATGTCTCATATTTGACACAGAAGCTTGGCAGGGCAAATTATTGGAAAATCCTGTTTTTTCAGTTAAACATCAGCGCGGTCATCAGGAAGTCCAGCCATAACACCAGAAGCGACGAGTAGACGACTGTCCGGGTGGTGGCAAGGGAAACGCCTTCCGGCGTCGGCCGGGCTTCGTAGCCCTGGAAAAGAGCCAGAAAGGTAACGGCAAAACCGAAAACCAGGCTTTTGACCAGCCCGTTGCCAATATCCATCCAGATATCCACGTTGCTTTGCATCTGCGACCAGAAAGCGCCGTCATCCACGCCGATGAGCAAAACGCCGACGATGTAGCCGCCCAGGATGCCGACGGAGCTGAAAAGGGTGGCCAGGAAGGGCATGGAGATGATGCCTGCCCAGAACCGGGGCGCCAGCACGCGGTCAAGGGGGTTGACCGCCATCATGTCCATAGCGGCCAGCTGCTCGCCGGCTTTCATGAGGCCGATTTCGGCTGTAAGCGAGGTGCCTGCCCTGCCGGCATACAGGAGGGCGGTGATGACCGGACCCAGCTCGCGCAGCAGGGCCAGCGCAACCAGGGTGCCCAGCGCCTGTTCGGAGCCGTATTTGTTGAGGATGTAGTAGCCTTGCAGGCCGAGGACGAAGCCGACGAAAAGCCCGGCAACGGTAATGAGCAAAACGGAATGGTTGCCGATGAAATGGATCTGGTCGGTAATGAGGCGCGGCCGCCGGATGATGCGGAAGATGGCGCCGGTAAGTTTCAGGAACATCCGGAAGGCGTAGCCGATGCCGGCTATCAGCCGGCGGGTTTTAAGCCCCAGGAGAGCAATGTAACTGATCATGCGGATGCCTCCAGGTCCAGGTCTTCCGCCAGCGATTTGCCGGGGTAGTGGAAGGGAACCGGCCCGTCGGTTTCGGCGTGGACGAATTGCCGGACGTAGGGTTCTTCCGATTCGCGCATTTCCTGCGGCGTGCCGTGCGCGACTATGCGCCCTTCGGAAAGGAAATAGACGTAATCGGCAATGGCAAAGGATTCTTCCACATCGTGGGAAACGATGATTGAGGTGGAATTCAAGGCGTCGTTCAAGCGGCGGATAAGGTTGGCGGTGACGCCCATTGAGATAGGGTCCAGCCCGGCGAACGGCTCGTCATACATGATGAGCTCCGGGTCCAGGGCAATGGTTCTGGCCAGCGCCACGCGGCGGGCCATGCCGCCCGATATTTCGGCCGGTTTCATCCAGGCGGCGTTTCTTAGGCCCACGGTATGCAGTTTCATCAGCACCAGGTCGTGGATCAGTTCTTCCGGCAGGCTGGTTTGTTCTCTTAAGGGGAAGGCAACGTTTTCAAAGACGGACAGGTCGGTAAACAGCGCGCCGTACTGAAACAGCATGCCCATTTTGCGGCGCAGGCGGTAGATGCCGGCAGTATCCTGGTCATGGATGGCTTCGCCATCAATCAGCACCTGGCCGGCCTGGGGGAAGATTTGCCCGCCGATGAGGCGCAGGATGGTGGTTTTCCCGGAGCCGGAGCCTCCCATGACGGCAATGACCTTGCCTTTGGGGAAGGTCATGTTCAGTTCCGACAGGATGGGCCGTTCCCCGTAACGGAAAGCCAGGTTGCGGATTTCAACAATATTGGACACGGTGTGTTCGGAGAGCCTCAGTGAAGGTTGGTATTGTAATGCAGGAGCAGTTTTTTACCTAATGTCCCGGCCTAGCGGGTAACCGGCTTGTAGCGGAGGCGTTTGGGCCGCGCACCTTCTTCGCCCAGGCGCTTGCGTTTGTCTGCCTCGTATTCCTGGTAGTTGCCGGTAAAGAAGGCAACCTGCGAATCGCCCTCAAAGGCCAGGATATGGGTGGCGATGCGGTCCAAAAACCAGCGGTCATGGGAGATGACGATGACGCTGCCGGCAAATTCCAGGAGGGCGTCTTCCAGCGCACGGAGGGTTTCCACATCCAGGTCGTTGGAGGGTTCGTCCAAAAGCAGTACGTTGCCGCCCTGCATCAGGGTTTTGGCCAGGTGCAGCCTGCCGCGTTCGCCGCCGGAGAGGCTGCCGACTTTTTTCTGCTGGTCGGAACCCCTGAAGTTGAAGCGGCCCAGATAGGCGCGGGAGGGCATTTCAAAGCGGCCGACAGAGAGGATATCCGCGCCGTTGCTGATGTCTTCAAAGACGGTTTTGTTGTTGTCCAATGCTTCGCGGCTCTGGTCCACCAGGGAAATGCGGACGGTCTGGCCGATGTTGATTTCGCCGCTGTCGGGCTGTTCTTTGCCTGCGATCATCCGGAAAAGGGTGGATTTGCCTGCGCCGTTGGGGCCGATGACGCCGACAATGGCGCCGGGCGGGATGGAAAAGCTTAAGTTGTCGATGAGCAGGCGCTCGCCGTAGCCTTTGGAGACGTTGTTGAATTCGATGACATCGTTGCCCAGCCGTTCGGCAACGGGGATGAAGATTTCCTGTGTTTCGTTGCGTTTCTGGTATTCGTATTCGGACAGCTCGTTAAAGCGGGTTAGGCGCGCCTTGCTTTTGGCCTGGCGGCCTTTGGGGTTCTGGCGCACCCATTCGAGTTCTTTGGCAATGGTTTTCTGCCGGGAGGATTCGGCGGCTTCTTCCTGTTTCAGGCGGGCGCTTTTTTGTTCCAGCCAGGAGCTGTAGTTGCCTTTCCACGGGATGCCCTGGCCCCGGTCCAGTTCCAGTATCCATTCGGCGGCATTGTCGAGGAAGTAGCGGTCATGGGTGATGGCAACCACGGTGCCGGGGAAACGGTGGAGGAATTGCTCCAGCCATTCGACGGATTCGGCATCGAGGTGGTTGGTGGGTTCGTCCAGAAGCAGCATGTCCGGGCGGGAAAGCAGCAGGCGGCAAAGGGCAACCCGGCGTTTTTCGCCGCCGGAAAGGATGCCGATTCTGGCATCCCAGGGAGGCAGGCGCAGGGCGTCTGCCGCCATTTCGAGCTGTTGTTCCAGGCTGGTTCCATCGCCTGCGGCAATGATGGCCTCAAGCCGCGCCTGTTCTTCGGCGAGTTTGTCAAAGTCGGCATCGGGTTCGGCGTAGGCGGCGTAAACGGCTTCCAGTTTGCTTTGTGCCTCGGCGATTTCGCCCAGGCCGCTTTCGACAGTCTGCCGGACGGTCTGTTCGGGATCGAGCCGGGGTTCCTGCGGCATGTAGCCGATTTTCAGGTTGGGCATGGCGCGGGCTTCGCCCAGGATATCTTTGTCTTCGCCCGCCATGATTTTCAGGAGGCTGGATTTGCCCGAACCATTTAGGCCCAGCACGCCGATTTTGGCGCCGGGGAAAAAGGAAAGGGAGATATCTTTCAGGATATGGCGTTTGGGCGGGACGATTTTGCCCAGGCGGTTCATCGTAAAGACGTATTGGGACATGGAGAAGCCGTTTGTAAAAAAGCGGGTTAAAAAAAGTTTTGCCGAAAATAGCATGACGGGGCTGCCTTGCGCAATGTTCTTGCGGCAGGCTTGCTGAAAAAGCGGCCAGGCGGCCGGGATGTTCGTGTATGCGGGCGGCTGATATACTGGCTCTGGTAACGTGATTGGGACGGAACAGGGATGAAGATATTGTTGCTGGGGAAAAACGGCCAGGTTGGCCAGGCATTGCAGCAAACGCTTGCGCCGCTGGGAAAGATAACGGCACTGGACCGCAGCCAGGCTGATTTTGATGATTCCAAACGGCTGCGGGCAGTGCTTGCCGGTTATCCTGCGGAGGTGATTGTGAATGCGGCAGCCTATACGGCGGTTGACCGGGCGGAAGAGGAGGTTGACCAGGCTTTTCGGGTCAATGCTGTTTCTGCTGACGCGCTGGCTGAGGCGGCTGCCCGGCAGAATGCCTTGCTGGTGCATTATTCGACGGATTATGTGTTTGACGGGAAAAAACCGGCGCCTTACCAGGAAACGGATGTGCCGAATCCCCTGAATGTGTATGGGAAAAGCAAGCTGGCGGGGGAAATGGCTATCAGGCAATCCGGGTGCCGGTATCTGGTTTTTCGCACCAGCTGGGTATATTCCCTTGCCGGAAAGAATTTCATTAAAACAATCTGGCGGCTGGCACGGGAGCGGGAAGCGCTTGATGTGGTGGCCGACCAGGTTGGCGCGCCTACTTCGGCTTTGCTGGTTGCGGAAATGACGGCCAGGGCGGTTACCGCTTTTTTTGCCGGCACGCTGCCGAAAGGGCTGTATCACCTGACGGCTTCCGGGGAGACGAGCTGGCATGGGCTGGCTTCCTATTTTGTTCAAAAGGCGCGCGAGGCGGGAGCTGCCTTGAAGCTTGACGAGGGACATATCCGCCCTGTTGCCACGGAGGATTATCCGCTTTTGGCACTGCGCCCGAAAAATTCCCGGCTGAGCTGTGCGCTGCTTTCCGAAAAGCTGGGCGTTGCCATGCCGGAATGGAAAACCGGGGTGGATGCGCTGGTGGCTGCACTGGTTTAGCGCCCTTTTTTCCGGTTTGTTTTGCCTGCGCGGGCTTGCCTGTGCAGGCTTTTTTTTGCCGGTTTTATTTTTTGCGGGAGGCAAATTTCTTGCATCCCTATAATTTGCGCGCTAATATGTAGCGCACAAATTATTTGCATGAAAAATAAAATGGATTTGAATGACGATGACCGGATCAGGATGTTGTTTACCACGTCTTTATCCCAGACTTCCCGCGCTTATGCTTCTGTCGCCAACAAGATTGCCGCGACTTACGGGTTGTCGCAGGCAACGGCCTGGCCTGCCGTGATGATCGGCCGGATGGGCAACCATGTCCGGCCCGGCGAGCTGGCGGAAAATATCGGCCTGGATCCGTCTTCTCTGGTGCGGGTGGTTGACCAGCTGGTGCAGGCAGGGATTGTCAAAAGGCTGGAAGACCCGCAGGACAGGCGGGCCAAGATACTGCATCTGACAGAGGAAGGGAAAAAAATTATTGCGCAGGTGGAAAAGGCGCTGATTGCTTTTAGGACAGAATTGCTCAGGGATGTGCCGGTTGAGGATATCCGGATTTGTGTTCGCGTGTTGGGCGCGCTGCGCGCGGCTGTCAGGGAGCAGGAGCGGGTGTGACGCCGCTTGAGGACAGGATGATGGCTTCCCCGACAGAAAAGGTAATCCGGCTGAATTTTCCCGCTGTGCCTGCGCTCAGGGAATGGCTGTTTTCAATCCGGGTGTTTGCCTCGGCTATGCTGGCGGTTTATATTTCTCTGAAAATCGGGCTGACGCATCCTTTCTGGGCCTGCGGCACCTGTTTTGTGATTGCCTCGCCGATGGCGGGGGCGACACGCTCCAAGGGGGTTTACCGTTCGCTGGGAACGGTCATGGCGGGGCTGATGGTGGTGATTATCACGCCCCTGCTGGCAAATTACCGGCCGCTTTATGCTGTGGCGTTTGGCCTGTTTGCCGCAGCCTGCATGTATATCTCAATGCTGGACAGGACGCCGCGCGCCTATATTTTCATGTTGAGCGGTTATACGGCCGCCATTGTGGGCACGCCGATGCTGATGGATATCCACAATATGACGGCGGCGCTGCCTTTTGATACAGCCGCTACCAGGGTGCAGGAAATTGTTATTGCCTTGTGGTGTTCCTCGCTGGTTCACGGGCTTTTTTTCCCGCAGAGTGTCGGGGATGCGCTGCTGGCGCGGCTTGACCAGATGATGCATGTCGCCCAGCAATGGGCGGCCAATGTGCTGGCGGGTGTGAAGACAGGGGAGGCTTCGCCCCCTTACCGGCAGTTGGCGCAGGGGATTACCGAGCTGCGGCTGATGGCGACGCATTTGCCTTTTGACAATAATCATAATATTCGCTGGGCGGCCGGGATGGTGATGTCTTTGCATGACAGCCTGTCTTTGCTGGTGCCGGTTATTTCCGGTCTGGAGAACCGGTTAAATACGCTCAGGAACGAGCAGGCGGAAGTCCGCGCCGATGCCTGGCGCGCCTTGCTGGGCGATATTGCCGGGTGGTGTCTCCGCGGCCTGCCGTCGCCGGGCAGGGTGCGGCACTTGCGGAACCGGATTCAGGCGCTGGCGGGGGAAACCGGCGCCGGTACGGAGTGGGGCGATTTGCTGCGGGTCAATTTTGCCGCCGAGCTGAATTTGCTTCTGGATATGTTTGAAAAGTGTTTCCGTTACCGTTTCCGGGTGGAAGTGGGTATCAAGAAGGGCGCGCTCCAGGATGTCAGGGAGGCTTTCCCGCCGGCTTCGGACAGGGCGCTGTATGCAGACAGGGGACAGGCGTTTCTGGCGGCGGCCGGGGTTTTTTTCTCGACGGTGCTGGGGATGGCTTTCTGGATTATTACGGACTGGCCTATCGGTTTTCAGGTGGCGACGTTTGCCGCCATTATGAGTTCGATTTTCGCCGCGCTGGATAATCCGGCTCCCGCATTGAAAATGGCTTTCTGGTTTACCTTTTATTCTGTGCCGGTTTCCATGTTTTATCTGCTGGTGGGGGTGCCCAGCACCCATACGATGGAAACGCTGATACTGGTTCTTGCGCCCTTTTTTCTTATTTGCGGTATTTATCTCGGCCGGCCGGCTACGGCAGGGAAAAGCCTTGTGCATCTGATGTCGGTGGTCGGGATGCTGATGCTTTACGATTTCGGCCAGCAGGATATTGAAAATTATTTCAACGGGCAGGGCGGGCAGCTGCTGGGTATTTCCATTGCGTTTTTTGTGACCTGTCTCATCAGGACGGCGGGGGTGCAAAGGCTGGCGCGGCGGATTGTGCGTACCGGCTGGGGGGAAATCGCCAGGATGGCAGCCGCCCTGAAGCCGGTGGCGCTGGCACCGCTGGCAGCGCGGATGACAGACCGGGTGAGCCTGCTGGCGCCCCGGCTGGCGGCGGCCAAAGGGGACGGGGCGTCTTCGCTTGATTTGATGGAGGATGTCCGGATCAGCGTCAATATGGCCTATCTGCTCAATTTGCAGCCTTTTTTCAGGGATAACGGACTTGAGCCGGAGGGGTTCATGAAGGCATTGTCTGCCTATTTTATGGGTAAACTGAGACGGGCGGCCCAGGATGGCAAGGCGCTTTTGGCGCAGCTTGACCGGCTGCTTTACCAGGTGTGCGCCCTGCCGCCTTCGCAGGGAAAAAACGAGGCGGTTTCCGCACTGGCGGGGATTCGGCAGGATATGTTCCCGGAGGTGCTTTTCCTGCGCGCGCCGGTAATAAAAGGGGAGGTTGCATGATTGGCGAGGTCAATATTTACGGTTTTTATCTGCCGTGCGGGCTGCTGATGTTTATTGCTTCCATGATTATTGTCCGGTTTATCAGCCGGGGGTTGTCACGGCTGGGACTGTACCGTTATGTGTGGCATCCGGCCCTGTTTGATTTTGCGCTGGTTGTGATTGTGATGGGGATGTTGTTTTGCTGTTTTCTGTATATGGGTTAGGCTATGCGTTTTGAATATTCCAGGCCGCAGGCTGTCCGTTTTCTGGTGACGGCCGTTGTTGTCCTTGCCGCCATTTTTCTGGGATGGCGGCTGTTTCTCTTTTATGAATATGATCCCTGGACGCGGGATGGCCGCGTGAAGGCGGATGTGGTGCAGATCGCGCCGGATGTGACGGGGCAGGTGGTGAGCGTGAATGTGGTGGACAACCAGCCTGTGAAGAAGGGGGATGTGCTGTTTGAGATAGACCGGGAGCGTTTTGTGCTGGCATTGCGGCAGGCCGAGGCGCGGGTGAAGGCAGCGCAGGTGGCGCTGGCGCAGGCGAAGCGGGAGGACAGGCGCAACCGCTCGCTGGGCAGCCTGGTGGCGCATGAGATTCGCGAGCAGGGGCGCGCCAGGGTCGATCAGCTGGAGGCGGATCTGGCGCTGGCGGTAGTGGCGCGCGATACGGCGAAACTGGATCTGGAACGCAGCCGGGTGGCGGCAACGGTAAACGGTTATGTGACGAACCTGAATATTCAGGTGGGCACTTATGTGACGGCCAGCCATCCGGTTATTGCGCTGATTGATTCCGATTCGCTGTATGTGGAAGGGTATTTTGAGGAAACCAAGCTGGCGGCTATTCATCCGGGGGATTTGGCGACGATTTCCCTGATGGGGGAAGATGAAAAATTGAGCGGACGGGTGCAGAGTGTGGCAAGCGGTATTTTCGACCGGGAGCGCAGCACGGGCGCAAACCTGTTGCAGAATATCAATCCCTCGCTGAACTGGGTGAGGCTGGTGCAGCGTATTCCTGTGAGGATTGCGTTTGAATCTGTGCCTGCGCATATCCGCCTGGTGGCGGGGCAGACGGCGAATATTACGATTCATACCGCAGAGCGTGCGCAGCAGCGCACCGAACCGGCAAAGATGAGGTAGGCAAGCTATGAACCGTTTTGTTGCTTTGTCCGCCTGTCTCGTGTTTTTTGCGGTGCTGCCGGCCTGTACGGTGGTGGGGCCGGATTATCGCGTGCCGGATGAGGCGGTAGTGAACCAGGAGGCGGCTTATGGCCGTTTTGCTTCTGCCGGGGAGGCGGTTTACGGGGAGGATGCGCTTCCTGAACACTGGTGGCGTTTGTATGACAGGGAGGTTTTGAACGAACTGGTTGAGAAGGCGCTTTCGGCCAATACGGATTTGCGGATTGCTTCGGCCAATCTGGCACGGGCGCGGGCGATTCTGGATGAGGCCAAAAGTATGACGGACCCGGTTTTTGACGTGAGCGCAGCGCCGGCTTACGGCAGGAATGCCACGGCGCACGGCGCAAGAAAAAACGGGGACCACTGGTTTTATGATGCGGGCGCGGGCATGTCTTACCAGCTTGATTTGTTTGGCAAGCTTGAACGGGCGGTAGAGGCGGCGCAGGCGGATATGGAGGCGACCCGCGCGGCGTATGACCTGATGCGCATTACGGTGATTGCCGATACGACGCGCGCCTATCTGGATGTGTGTTCTGCCGGGCACCGGGTGGAGGTGGCGGTGCGCTCGGTTTCGCTTCAGAACCAGTTTGTGGATACGACAGCGCGGCTGGCGGCAGGCGGGCGGGCGACGCCGCTGGATGTGAGCCGCGCCCGCGCGCAGCTTGAGCAGCTTCGCGCTGCGGTGCCGCCGTTGACGGCGCAGCAAAAGACGGCGCTTTTCCAGCTGGCGGTGTTGACGGGTGAATTGCCGGATGCGCTGCTTGAGCAGGTGGGAGAATGCCGGGTGATTCCGCAGCTGGCGCAGCCCATTCCGGTGGGCGATGGCGCGCGGCTGCTGAGCCGCCGCCCGGATATCCGGCAGGCGGAAAGGACGCTGGCGGCAGCCACAGCCCGGATAGGGGTGGCAACGGCGGATTTGTATCCCAGTATCAGCCTGGGGCTGAGTGTGGGCAGCACGGGGACGTTTTCGGACTGGGGTTCGGGCAATTTTTTCCGCTGGAGCGTGGGGCCGCTGATTTCCTGGACGTTGCCGGCAACGGGGCCGGCCAGGGCGCGCATTGCGCAGGCTGAGGCGGCAACGGCGGCGGCGCTGGCGGATTTTGACGGGACGGTGCTTAATGCGTTAAAGGAGGTGGAAAGCGCGCTGACGGCGTATGCCAGGGAGCTGGACCGGCACGCTTCGCTGAAAGCGGCGCGCGATCAGAGTGCGCTGGCTTCGAAGCAGGCGCACCGTTTGTATGATTACGGGCGGACGGATTTTCTGACGGCGCTGGATGCGGACAGGACGCTGGCGGAATACGAAAGCCGCCTGGCAGAATCGGAAGGACAGCTGGCCAGGGACCAGGTGACGCTTTTCCTGGCGCTGGGCAGCGGCTGGGATGCCGGCGCTGCCGGGGAAGCGCCTGAAGATGCCGGGAAGGAGGCGGCTATGCAATAGGGCGCGGCTTTTGGCGGGGCGCGTTGTTGCTGCCGGTGATTTCCAGCGCCATGCTGTACAGGCGGTTTTTTTTCATGCCGGTGAGTTTGGCAGCCAGGGCGGCGGCCTGGCTTAAAGGCAGTTCTTCTGCCAGCACGGAGAGGATGCGCCTGGCTTCGGTTTCTTCCCGGCTGCTTTCCCCTGTTGCTGCCCCGGCAACCAGGAGGATGAATTCGCCTTTGCTGCGGTTGGGATCGGCCTTGATCCACTCCTGGGCTTCGTCCAGGGTGCAGGCGTGTATCTGCTCGAAGAGTTTGGTGAGTTCGCGGGCAATGACGATTTTGCGTTTTGGCCCGAATACCTGGCAGAGGGAGGCAAGTGCCGCCGTGATCCGGTGGGGGGCTTCGTGGATAACGAGGGTGTCCGGCAGGTGCTGCAAGGAACGGAGGAGGTTTTCCCGCGCAGTGTTTTTGGGCGGCAGGAAGCCGGCGAAGTAAAAGGAACCGGCAGGCAGCCCGCTGGCAGACAGCGCGGCAATGCCGGCGGAAGCGCCTGGGATGGGGATGACGCGAAACCCGGCGGTGCGGACGGTTTCTACCAGCAGGTGGCCGGGGTCTGATATGGCGGGGGTGCCGGCATCGGTGACCAGGGCGATTCTTTCGCCTTTTTCAAGCCGGGCGGCCAGATGCTCTGCCGCGCTGCGTTCGTTGTGCTGGTGGGCGGCGATTAAGGGTTTTGCCAGGCCATACTGGGCCAGCAGGCGGCCGGTGACGCGGGTGTCTTCGCAGGCAACGGCATCGGCAACTGACAGGATGTGCCATGCCCTTAAGCTGATATCGCCGGCGTTTCCGATTGGCGTGGCTATCACATATAATGCACCAGGCGGATAGTTTTGCCGGATGACGCCCTGTATGACGGATTCCAGGTCGGCGGGGTGGTTTTCAGCTTTCATCTTGGGTTCGCAAGGGTTGTTTGCCATGATTGTGCGCGAGTGCCGCGCCAAAAACAAGCGGGATGCCGGTAATGGGTTTTTTAAGGGGTTTTGCCAGGAAAAAGGCGCGGGCCGGGAGGGTTTCTGTTTCGGGAGCAGCAACCCCTGCGCAATCCGGCAGGGCGGGGGAAGATGCCGCGCTGGCTTATTTGCAGGCGCAGGGGCTGGCGCTGGCAGAGCGCAATTTCCGGACGAAGGCAGGCGAGATTGATCTGATTATGCAGGATGGCGAGACTCTGGTTTTTGTGGAGGTGCGAAAGCGTGCAGGCAAGGGGTTTGGCGGTGCGGCGGCGAGTATTACGCCGGCCAAGCGGCAGCGGCTCTTCAACACGGCGCAGCTTTATTTGCAGCAGCGGCAGAGCCTGCCGCCCTGCCGCTTTGATGTGGTGGCGATAGACGGGGAGCAGTTTTCCTGGCTGAAGCATGTGATTGACGAGGGATAGCTGCCCGGCAGACCGGGCAAGGAACAGAAGACGATGATAAACCAGCGTATTTTGGGGCATTTTTACGAAAGTGCCGATTTGAAAAGAAAAGCGGCGGAAAGCCTTGCGCTGCCTGTTTCCAGGGCGGTTGATATGATGTTTGCCGCGATTTCGCAGGGCAACCGGGTTCTGGCCTGCGGCAATGGCGGTTCTGCTGCGGATTGCCAGCATTTTGCCGCCGAGCTGGTCGGCCGGTTTGAGCGGGAGCGCCTGCCTTTGCCGGCGATTGCGCTTACGACGGATACGTCGATTTTGACGGCGGTGGGCAATGATTATGGCTTTGAGACGGTGTTTTCCCGGCAGGTTGAGGCGCTGGGCCAGCCGGGGGATGTGCTGCTGGCGGTTTCCACTTCGGGTAATTCGCCCGATGTTGTTGCCGCCATTGAGGCAGCCCGCGAGCGTGAGATGAAGGTGGTGGCGTTGACCGGCAAGGGCGGCGGCGCTGCCGGCAGGATGCTGCCGGAGGAGGATGTGCATATTTGTGTGCCGCATGACCGGACGGCGCGGATTCAGGAGGTGCATCTTTTGGTGATTCATTGTATTTGCGACGGGATTGACGCAATGTTGTTTGGAGGAGATCCGGATGAATAGGCAAGGCAGGGGAAAAGGCCGCCTGGCGCCGTTTTTTTGCGGCTGCCTGCTGTGCGGGGCAATGGCGCTGACGCTTTCGGCCTGTGTGCCGACGATGCTGGTGGGCGGCGGCGTGGCCGGGACGGTGGCGGCCACGGACAGGCGGACGTTTGGCACGCAAACGGAAGACCGGACGATTGGCTTTAAGGGCGAATCCCTGGCGGATGCCATTGTGGGCGGGCAGGGCCATGTGAGCGTGACCAGTTTTAACCGGATTGCGCTGGTGACGGGCGAGGTGCCCAATGAGGGGATGCGGACCCGTGTGGCAAGCGAGGTTGGGCAGATTCCGAATGTGCGCAGTGTGGTCAATGAGCTGGAGATTGCGCCGCCTTCCAGTTTTGCTTCGCGTTCGGATGATTCGATGATTACGGCCAAGGTTTCAGCCAGTTTTGTGGATACGCAGGGGCTGTATGCCAATTCGTTGAAAACGGTGACGGAGCGGGGGGTGGTTTACCTGATGGGACGGGTGACTGAGCGGGAAGGCAATCTGGCCGCAAGCGTTGCCAGCGGTGTGCCCGGCGTGCGGCGGGTGGTGAAGGTGTTTGAGCATATCAGCGAGGAAGAGCTTGCCGGGATGAAGGCGCAAGAGGCGCAGGCTGAAACGGCGAACCAGACGGATGATTTTTCGGATTCGGAGGCGTATCGCTGATTGCTGCCCTGGTTTAGATGATGCCGGTTTCGGTGATGATGCAGTTTAGCGGGATGTCGTGCGGCTCGACCGGAAAGCGGGTTTGAAGGCAGGCGTAGGCGATGCCGACGGCGTGCGGGCGGGGCGGTTCGGTCAGTGTTCTGTCGAAGTAGCCGCCGCCATAGCCGAGCCTGAATTTTTCGGAGGTGAATCCCAGGCAGGGGATGAGCAGGGCCTGCGGGCGCGGCGCAAGGCGCAGGGTTTCGGGGACGGCGATGTCGGCTTTGTCTTTTGTCATGTTTTCGCCGGGCTGCCAGGCGGCAAATTGCAGGGGGGCGGCTTTGTCCAGCACGACAGGCAAAGAGAGCGCGGTGCCCTGCCGGTTTAGGGTTTCGTAAAGCGGCATGAGGTTGGGTTCGCCACGGATGGGCATATAAACGCCGACTGATGCGAGGCGGTGTTTCTTAAGGTAAGCCAGCAGATGCCGGCTGATGGTTTTATCCCATTGTTTTTTTCGGGAGGCGGGGATGGCGCGGCGGGCGGCGAGCAGCGCCTGGCGCAATGCCGGTTTGATTTGTTCGGTTCCGGCAGGCGGCAGGGCGCTGTCCGGGCGGGTTTCTGATGGTACACTCATGGCAAAATCCGGGTTATTGAATGGGGCAAAAAAGTGTTTAAAGTGTTTTGTCGGTATTTAAAAGGCGGGTTGGCGCTGGTTTGCGGGGCGATGCTGTTGTTGCCGGCGAAGGCCGCGCAGGATTTTTCCACAACAACGGCAGAGGATACGCTGTTTCTGGAGTTGCGGGCTGCCGCGCGCAAGCAGGATGCTCCGGAAGCCGGACGGCTTGCCGCTTTGCTGGCGGATTATCCTGCCCCGTCCTATGTGGCGTATTATCGCCTGAAATCCCGCCTGGAGGAGGCAGGCGAGGCGGAAATATTGCGGTTTATTGCCCGTTACAAGGGCAGCGCCATTGCCGACCGGCTTCGCAATGACTGGCTGCTTTTGCTCGGAAAAAAGGGGGAATGGGCCTTGTTTGACCGGGAGTATCCCTTGTTTCAGTTAAAGGATGATTTTCAGCTGAAATGTTATTACCTGATTTCTCGCGCGTTAAAGGGCGAGGAGGTGGCAGGCGAGGCGAAGGCGCTGCTGGATACGCCGAAAAAGAACAGTGAAGCCTGCCAGGAGCTGGTGGCGGTGTTGATGCGGACAGGGCAGTTTTCGGCGGAAGATGTGTGGTTTCAGGCGAGGACGGCGGTGCAGGGCAGCCAGGCGGCAGCGGTGAAGCGGCTGGCTTTTTTGGCGGGTGCTTTGCCTGAGGAGACGGCGCGCGCGCTGGATAAACCGGCAGTAGTTTTGGCTGAGGGGCCGGGCGGGAATATGACTTCGCGGCAGCTTTTTATTCTGGCGCTGGGAAGGCTGGCGAAAAAAGACCCGGCGCAGGCGGCGGCTATCCTGAAGGAGAACGAGGAGGGGCTTTCTTTGCCTGAGCGGCAGGCGGCCTGGGCGCAGATGGCGCTTCCTGCGGCGCTGGCGCTTTCGCCGGAGGCGCTGGATTTTTGGAAGAAGGCCGAGGGCGCGCCGCTTTCTGCTTATGCGCAGGAGTGGCGGGCAAGGACGGCTTTGCGCGCGTATGACCGGGCGGCGCTGGGCCGCTGGATTGACGGGATGCCAGAGAGGGTAAGGCGTGATCCGGCCTGGGTTTACTGGAAGGGGCGTGTTTTTTTGGAAACGGGGGATGAGGAGGCCGCAAGGCGCTGTTTTGAGGAAATTGCCGGGCAGTTTCATTTTTACGGGCAGCTTGCTGCCGAGGAGCTGGGCGGCAGGACGGTGATTCCGGCAATGGACAGGCCGGAAAAGGCCGAGGTGGCCAGGATGGCGGCGAATCCGGGTTTTGGGCTTGCGCTGAAGTTTTTTGCCATGAATCTGCGCTTTGAGGGAAGCCGGGAATGGAACTGGCAGTTAAGGGGCATGAATGACCGGGAGCTGCTGGCAGCGGCTGAATTTGCCCGGCAGCAGGGGGTGCTGGACAGGATGGTGAATACTTCTGACAGGACGAAGGAACGTTTCAATTTTGGGCAGCGGTTTCCGATGCCGTTTCGCGATAACCTGGCGGCGGCTGCCGGGGAAGCGGGGATAGAAATGACATGGGTTTACGGGCTGATTCGCCAGGAATCGCGTTTTGTGATGAATGCGCGTTCCCAGGCGGGGGCTTCCGGGTTGATGCAGCTGATGCCGGCGACGGCGAAGCTGGTGGCAAAAAAGATTGGCCTGACGGATTACCGCCCTGCCGAGATTAACAGTATGGAGACGAATCTGCTGTTGGGCACGAATTATCTGCGGATGCTGATGGAGCAGCTGGATTATTCAGAGGTGCTGGCGACAGCCGGTTATAACGCCGGGCCGCGCAGGCCGCTCGCCTGGCGCGCCCGGTTGCCGGAAACGGTTGAGGGGGCGGTGTTTGCCGAGACGATTCCGTTTACGGAAACGCGGGATTATGTCAAGAAGGTGTTGTCCAACGCGGTTTATTATGCGGCGCTGGAAACGGGGCGTCCCCAGTCGCTGAAGCAGCGCCTGGGAGAGGTTTCGCCGCCGTGACGGGAGAAGGCCGGGATGCCCGGCAGCAAGGCAGATTTGGGTATATGATGAGGGAAAGCGCCGGAGTTGGCGCGGCGTCTTTGTCTTATATGATGCAATGGAAGAGACGGATATGAAAATCTATACGGTTGGCGGCGCGGTTCGCGACGGGGTGCTTGGCAGGCCGGTGCATGACCGGGATTATGTGGTGGTGGGCGCAACGGTGGAGCAGATGCAGGCTTTGGGGTTTCAGCCGGTGGGCCGGGATTTTCCGGTTTTCCTGCATCCTGTGACGAAGGAGGAGTATGCGCTGGCGAGAACAGAACGCAAGGTGGCTCCCGGATACAAGGGGTTTGTTTTTCATGCTTCGCCGGAGGTGACGCTCAATGAGGATCTGGCGCGCCGCGATTTGACGATGAATGCGATGGCGTTGTCTGACAACGGGGAGCTGATTGATCCGTTTGGCGGCCGTGCCGACCTGGAAAAGCGGGTTTTCCGGCATGTTTCGCCGGCTTTTGCGGAAGACCCGGTGCGGATTTTGCGGCTGGCGCGGTTTGCGGCGCGTTTTCCGGATTTTACGGTTGCGCCGGAGACGATGGATTTGATGAAGGAGATGGTGCGCTCTGGGGAGGTGGATGCGCTGGTGCCGGAGCGGATCTGGCAGGAGCTTTCCCAGGGGCTGATGGAGAACCAGCCTTCGCGGATGCTGATGGTGATGCGGGAATGCGGCGCGCTGGCGCGGATTTTCCCGGAGCTTGACGCGCTGTGGGGGGTGCCGCAGCCGGAGCAGTATCATCCGGAGATTGATACGGGGGCGCACGCGATGCTGGCGCTGGATTATTCGGCAAAGCGGGGGTATCCGCTGCCGGTGCGGTTTGCGGTTTTGCTGCATGATCTGGGCAAGGGGACGACGCCGCCGGAGCAGTGGCCGCACCACCGCGGGCATGAGGAGCGGGGGGTGCCGCTGACAGATGCGATTTGCCGCCGCCTCAGGGTTTCCAATATGTTTCGCGATATTGCGGTGATGACGACGCGGGAGCATGGCAATATCCGCCGCAGCAATGAGTTGCAGCCCCGCACGATTGTGATGCTGCTGGAGCGCTGCGATGCTTTCCGGCGGCCGGAGCGGTTTAATTATGTGATTGATGCGGCGGAGTGCGATTTGCGGGGGCGCAAGTCGGCGACGGTGAGCAAGGAAAATATTGCGTATCCGCAGCGCGAGTTCTGGCAGCGGGTGCTGAATGCGGCGGCCAGTGTGGATGCGGCTTCGATTATCCAGTCGATGGGCGGGGAGGTGGAGGAGATTCCCCGTGTGCTGCACTGGACGCGGGTTGGCGCGGTTTCCGAGGCGATGGCAACGGCGGCGCCGTTTGTGGTGTGACGGCGAATGGGCGCAACGCCAGGGCTGGTTTATCCGTTTGGCCCAACGCCGCCTGCGTTTGGCTGTCCGGTGGAGGTGGCGCCGGGAATTTTATGGCTGCGCCTGCCTTTGCCGCTGGTGCTGGACCATGTGAATGTCTGGCTGATTGCGGACGGGGACGGCTGGTGCGTGGCCGATACGGGGCTGGCGTGGAAGACGGGCAAGGCGCTCTGGCGGCAGTGGCTGGGGAAAAACCGGCTGACGCGCCAGGTGGTGACGCACCATCATCCGGATCATATTGGTCTTGCGGGCTGGCTTTATGAGGAAGAGGGCGCGGCGCTCTGGATGAGCCAGGGGGAATATCTGACGGCGCTGGCGTTTTCAGCGGGAGCAGGAAATTACCATGCCGGCGCGCTGGCGGATTTGTTTTGCCGTCACGGGCTGGATGCGGCGCGGCTGGCGCGTTTTCAGCAGGCGGGCGATGTTTTCCGGGCGGGGATTTCTCCTTTGCCGCCGGATTTTTGCCGGTTGGCGGATAACCAGTTGATCCGGATAGGCGGACATGAATGGCAGGTGATGACGGGGCGCGGCCATGCGGTGGAGCATGTTTCTTTGTTTTGCGCCTCGCTTGGGGTGCTGATTGCGGGGGATATGCTGCTGCCGGGGATTGCCAGCAATGTGCCGGTGATGCCGGGTATGCCTCTGGATGATCCTTTGCGGGATTATTTGATGGCGTTGGGGCGCTACCGGGCGCTGCCGCCGGAGGTGCTTGTTTTGCCTGCGCATGGCAGGCCGTTTACGGGGGCGGCTGTCCGGGCGGACTGGCTGGCGGCTTTTCACCGCTGCCGGACGGATAGGCTGCTTGCCCGGCTGGCGCAGCCTTTGACGGCCTGTGAGGTGCTGCCGGATTTGTTTAACTGGGGCGAGATGAATGCGCATCAGCTGATGTTTGCCATGGGGGAGGCGATTGCCTGCCTGCATTATCTGGAAGGAGAGGGGCGCGTGGCGCGGCTGGAGGCAGAGGAAGGCGGGGTTATCCGCTTTCAGGCGTGCTGACGGCAGGCAGGGGATGTTTGCCGTCAGCCGGGGCTGGCAATGAGTTGCAGCACCCAGGGGGTGAGAAGCCCTGTCAGGATACCGTTGATGATTAAGCCGACGCTGGCATAGGCGCCCATTTTGGGTGTTTTTTTCATGACTTGCGCGGTGCCCATAGCGTGGGCGGCTGCGCCCATGGCCAGGCCCTGGGCGATGGGGCTGCGAACCCGGATGAGTTTTAAAAAGGCGGCGCCGGTGACTGCGCCAAAGATGCCGGTGACGATGACGATGACGGCGGTCAGGGCGGGGATGCCGCCCAGGATGCGGGCGATTTCCATAGCAATGGGGGTGGTGACGGATTTGGGCGAGAGCGAGAGGCTGATTTCGGGCGGCGCGCCCAGCAGCTGCGCGATCAGCACGGCGGCAACTATGCCTGTGATGCAGGCAACGAGCTGGGAGGCCATGACGGGCACGGCCTGTTTTTTGATTTGTTCGAATTGCCTGTAGAGCGGGACGGCGAGTGCCACGATGGCCGGTTTGAGGAAGAAGGCGATGTAGCGGCCGCCTTCTTCGTAGGTATCGCAGGAGATGTGCCCGGCTTTGAGGATGAGGATGAGCAGGGCAATGGAGAGCAGGACGGGATTTAACAGGATCCAGCCCAGGCGGTGTTGCAGCCATTGCACGCCCCAGAAGACGGCGATGGTGAGCGTGATGTACAGGATGTCGTTGTGCATGGCGCGGTTTATGAGCGGCGGCGGAAGAGCTGGTAGGTCCAGCCGGTGCAGGCAAGGACGGCCAGGGTGCTGATGAGGGTGGCGGCGATGATGGGCAGCCATTCGGCGGCGATGAGGTCAAAGTAGCGCATGAGCGCGACGCCCGGCGGTACGAAGAAGAGCCCGAAGTAAGACAGCAAAAAATCCGATATGCCCTGTACCCATTCCAGCTTGACCCAGCCGGTTTTGAGCAGGAAGGTTAAAAGCAGCATGCCGATCAGGGATGAGGGGAAGAGGGTGCCGGTTAGGGCAACGATGATTTCCCCGACGGCCAGGCATGAAAAGAGGATGACGCATTGGCGGAGTACCTGCATGGCGGGCTCCTTTTAAAAAAGGGTATTGTACATCCGGTGGAAAAAAGCGGCAGGCCGGGTGCACGGGGGAGCGCGGCGTTGTTTTGCGGGGTTACTGTAGCGGGGGATTTTCAGGCGAAACGAAGCCGGGGGCGTGTTCTGCCAGCAGGTGCGCCAGCGCGGCTTCGCATTCTTTGCTGCCGGCGGCGATGCCTTTTTCATACCATTTTCTTGCTGTATCAAGATCCTGTTTGACGCCGGTTCCGTTTTTGTAAAGGGCGGCAAGCCAGAGCCAGGCGGGCAGAAAGCCGTTTTCTGCGGCGGTTTGAAGCAGGGCGAGGCCTTTTTCTGTGTCTGTTTTGCCGTGGGTGCCGGCGACGAGGTAATGCCCCAGGATGGCGGCAGTCCGGTGATCTCCCTTTCCAACGACGTTGAAGAGCCATTGGTGGCCTTTTTCGCTGTTTTTCGGCAGGTGTTTTCCGGCAAGGTAAAGGTCGGCCAGGTGGTTGCCTGCGTTGGTGTAGCCTTTTTCAAAGGCTTCCTGGAGCAGGGCTATGCCTTTTTGCGCATCGGGCTGGCAGCCTTCGCCTGTTACGAGCATCATCCCGGCGGCAGCCTGGGCGGAAATGACGCCGCCGGATGCGCCGGCAAGGAGGAGTTCAAGGGCTTTGGCGGGGTCTTTTTTTACGCCCATGCCGGATTGGCAGAACCAGCCGAGGTTGGCAAAGGCGCGGGGTTCGCCTGCGGCCATCGCTTTTTCATACCAGGCGGCGGCTTTGATCGGATCGCGCCGGACGGCAATGCCCAGGGCATGGATTTTGCCCATGTGGAAAAGCGCGGCGGCATCTCCTGTTTCTGCGTGTTTTCTGATGGCTGCTATGGCCTGGGGATAATGTTTGGGGGCGCTGTCTTCTGCATTCAGCGTTTCCAGGCGCTGTTTGGCTTTTTCGCGGTGTTTTGCGCCTGCCGGGGCGTGGACGAGGTAGCAGATGTAGTCGCCTCTGGAAGGGCTTTGGCAGATGGCTTCCCAGATGAGGGTATCAATGAGGGTGTCGTCTATCGGGATCATCAGGCGGCGTTATTTCTTGTGTTGTTTTTTGATGATGAGCCAGTGCGGGGCGTTGAAATGCAGGAGGCGGCGGTACAGCACGACGTACAGGACGATGAAGATGCCGATGTACCCTTGCAGGAGGAGGGTATGCTGCCAGAAGAGTATGGCGGGGATGACAGAAAGGGAGCAGAGGAACCAGAGGTAGGGGGATGTCATGCTGTTTCTGGCGGTTTTTTCTTTGGGCAGGCGGCTGCCGACAGCCCAGCGCACCAGCCTTTTGTAGATGAGCTGGTGAAGGTGCGCGGCATCCGGTATATCGGCTGCCCCCCCCCTTCAAAAGGGTGCGGCGGTAGATGGAAAAGATGGTTTCAAAGATGGGGTAAATAAGGGCAAGCAGCGGGAACCAGGGGGAAACGGCAGGGTTTCTGGCAACCAGCAGGACGGAGAGTTCTGCCAGGATGAAGCCGATGAAATAGGAGCCGCCATCACCCAGGAAGATGAGGCCGCGGGGGTAGTTCCAGAGGAAGAAGCCCAGGATGGCGCCTGCCAGGGCAAAGGCGGTGCGCCAGATGAGGGTATCGCCTGTCAGGAAGCCGACATAGCCCAGGGCGGCGAGCATGATAATGACGACCATGCTTGCCAGGCCGTTGTAGCCGTCTATGATGTTGATGGCATTGGCAACCCCGCCCACGGCAATGGCGGTAAACGGCAGGGAGACGACGGAAAAGAGAATGACGGTGTCCACAAGCGGGATGTCCAGCCGGAAGATGCCGGCATCCAGCCAGAAGAAGCCCAATGTTGCCGCCAGCATGGTGAGGAAGAGGCGGACGAGGGAAGGGACTTTTTTGGTGCAGTCTTCCACGATGCCGCCGAGAAAGGCGGGCAGGGATACCAGGAGGAGCTGCGAAAACCGGGGGGCATCCGGATTGCCGGAAAGGAAGAGGTAGCTGGCTGTGGCCAGCATAGCGGCCATGATGCCTACGCTGCCGATGCGGGGCACGGGGCGGGCATGGAATTTTTGCACGCCTTTTAAGTCGTAATCGAGCGTGACTTTTTCATGCAGCCGACGAAAGCGCACCAGCAGCAGGGTGACGGTGAAAGCGGTAAGAAAAGACAGAGCGAAATAGGACATGAGCGGGTGGCAAAACGGGAAGGCCTAAGTATAACGCTGTTTCAGACGTTATTGCGGGCAAGGCGGCTTGTTGTTTCCATTTGGGAGAGGGAGTGCCTGGCGGAGTCAAGATCATTTTGACTTATGGATTGTTTCAAAAAAATGGTAAACTGTCAAAGTTTTTGTTACTTGCCAGCTGCAGGAAAGTTTACTGTCAATCATGACCGATGCACATAACAGGCAGACGCTATTAAGAGCCAAAAAACATGATAAAATTGGAGGCGGAGAGCCGCACACCGCACACCGCACACCGCACACCGCACACCGCACACCGCA
>JAMPAN010000005.1 GCA_023667225.1 Oxalobacter formigenes
CTACACCGCTGCCGGGGTACTTGTAATCCCTCGTGATGACGGTGTGACTCTCTGAGAAAAGCGACCTCATCCGGAGCTACCGGCCAGCGGTGATAACCGATGACCTCGTTATATGTCTCAACCAGCATGTTCAAACTCTTCTCCACAATGCGGACAGACGATGGTCTTGGGTTCATGCGATTTTTCCGGTTTTTTCTCTTCCTCTGTAAAAAAATCTGCCAGCTCAAAATTGTCAATCTCGGATAGAGAAAACCCTGTCAGCTCGATATCTATTCCCTCCAGTTTTATATCTTCTGCCTCAATCTTGAGCAGGTCATGATCCCACCTCGCATTCTCTGCAATTCGATTATCCGCGAGGATGTAGGCTTTTTTCTTCGACGGTGTAAGGTGGGAAAGCTCAATAACCGGCACTTTCTCCAAGCCGAGTTTCAAGGCTGCATAAAGCCTGCCATGCCCGGCTACTACGCCGTTATCGCCATCGGTGAGAATGGGGTTGTTGAATCCAAATTCCTTGATGCTGGCGGCAATCTGGTTGATCTGATGCTCGTCGTGGACGCGGGCGTTATTGACGTAGGGAACGAGTTTTTCTGTCTGTACGTACTGGACTTTGAGTTGGTTTTTCTCTGTCATGTCCCCCCTCACCATGCGCTCACTTCACCAGTACCGCAACAGCATTCAGGATTGGCGGAATCGCACAGACGTCTTAATTCTGCACTGCCTCTGATTATTTCAAGCATTTTTGCAAAATCCGGTAATTTTAAGTTAAAATTCAAGCATGTTCCTTTCGTAATCAGGGTTACGGACGGAAAGCAAAAACCCCTTGACGTTCCCAGCGTTCAAGGGGTTTTGTTTTGTCTGACGCAGAAGGCACAGACATAAAAAAAGCGCCCGGTTTCCCTGGGCGCTTTTTTAGTTATGATGAAATTGGGGTCTATTCTGCCGCATGAGCGGCACCGGTGTCAAATATTTTTTTGCGAAAGTTTGTTTCTTTCTTGACAATAGATACTAAATTTAATACTATAGTTATTATGAGTAAGATTTCAAAACTTCTTGACGCGATGAAAGCCAACCCAAAGGACTGGCGTATTGAAGATTTGAAGACGGTTGCGCGGCGGTTAAGAATTGAGATAAGAAACGATGGGGGAAGCCATCACGTATTTTCTTATCCGGGGTTAAGTAAAGCGGTTTCTGTGCCGGCTCACCGCCCGATAAAACCTGTTTATATCCGTGCTTTTGTCGAATTTTGTAATCAGGTGAAGGAGGAAAACGATGAGTGAAGATGTGAAAAAGGTATCTCGCGTAAGCCCGCCGTACCCGTTTGAGGCATATTCCCATGTTGTCGGACCTCTTTCTGAAGAGGATGGCGGCGGCTTTCTGTTTACGATTCCGGATTTACCTGGCTGTATGTCCGATGGTTCAACTATTGAGGAAGCAATTGAAAATGGACGCGATGCTTTCTATTCGGTTGTGTCCGCACTGTCTGATATGGGACGGGAAATTCCGGTTCCGAATCTGCGTCCTGACAGCATTTCCATTCCTGATTCGTCCGGCAAATTCGTTGCCCGTGTGCCAAAATCGCTTCATGCGCAAATGACAGCCAGGGCAAAAGCCGAAGGGGTCTCTCTCAATTCACTGGTGATTTCTTTCCTGGCAGCAGGAATGGCAAGCTGAGTTTCCTGCTGGCAGACCCGGATTGACGAGGCACTTGTGGAGCTGGTCAAGCAGCGTGAAGCTGCCTGACAAAAAGGGCGGTATCCCCGCCCTTTCTTTATTTCTCATTCATCAGCGTTTTTCCAACGATCGCCGCTGAGATGCCATTTTGTCGCTTCTTTAATCGTTTCTGAATGCTCAAAAATGTCATCAATTTTTGATATCTGATGAGCTTCCCTGCCTGATGGGGATACGGTCTCAACGTAGAAGTTATCAGCCGATTTGAAATTCAGGTAAAGAAGTGGCTTTCTTATGCTGTCATCCAATATAGCGACTGACCGTCCTGTCCCGGACAGATTTCTCAGGAAAACACGGTCTGAGTCAACTGTCCCGATAAGAATTGATTTAACAAGGTAGAACGCCTGATATTCTTTCTCTGTGATTATGTCTATTTCTGCTGGAGGCGTTACTGGATTTTTCTTTGTCTCGGTTTCCTCTTTTTTTGAGGCTGAAGCAAGAGCCGTCTTCAGACGGATATCAACCTGTTCTGTGATGAACTCGTTAAATGCGCGTTTTACATAAGGTGTGTACTTCTCCTCTTTTGTTTTTTTGTATAAATTTTTTATTCCGGCATTTGAGAGAAAGTACTCAGTAAATGAGATATCCGGATTTTCAAGATTGTTTTTGAGCGCTAATTTTACCTGGCGGTTAAATTTTAGTTCGCTGACTGTGTCAAGGGTATTTTTCAGGTCGAATTTTCCCTTGCAGAGCTTGGTTAGCTCCGGTATGAGCGTCATGTCGATATTGTCCAGATTCAGCTCCATAAAAGGAACTGAATCCATATTTTTGCCATCGTCGCTAGTGGAGAAGAACTGATAAATTATCCCGTCTGTGAGTACGCCGATTACTGAGTTGAGCGTGAGGAAGTACCGGTGGAGTTGATCCCGGTTTGCTTCATTCAGGTTTGTGCCGCACGATTTGCACTCTATCAATATTATTGGGGTCTCGTCTTGCAGGATGGCATAGTCAATTTTTTCCCCTTTCCTCCCGGCAATATCGGCTATAAACTCCGGAACCACCTCCAACGGGTTAAAGACGTCATATCCAAGCGCCCTGATGAACGGCATAACGAGCGCATTCTTTGTGGCTTCTTCTGTATCTATGCTGTCTCTTATTTTCTGTGATCTGTCTGCCAGAATTTTGATATTTTCCTGAAGATTCATCTTTACTCCGGATTTTATGACTTAACTAACGTGAATCTCGGCTTGATTATGCTACGATTTTTTTGGCAGCCCTGCTCCCCGCCACAGCAGAGAGCATTGCACCATTTATGACCTCTTTCACTGCTCCGTCCAACTCCATGTACTCCTCATACGTAATCGGGAAGGGCCAGGGATTATTTGATTTAACGCTTTTAATATTTTTTACACCGACTATCAACTCGTCCAGTGAAATGGAATGATATTTACAGATGCTGATTAAATTCGAAAGTCTCAAATTTTCAGCATAGCCATTTTCCCACTTCAATAGAGCGGGGCGGCTCACTCCAATAATTTTTGCGTAGGCTTCTGGTTTCAAACCGGTGAGAGTTCGTAACTCTTTGATTCTTTGTCCAATAGTTGCATTCATGAAACCATTTTTACATATATAAGTGTTCTCATGTTTACATTTAAGTGTAACTTATGTTACACTTTTGATTATTCGCGGAAAATCATATTTGTAAAAGATGCCATGGATGTTGCATATCTCACTGGACAGAGACCGTCAGACATACTGTCAATGAAATGGGATAATATTCAGGACAATGTACTTGTTGTCGAACAATCAAAGACAGGGAGCATTGTCCGCATTGCGGTTGTTGGAAAATTATTGGAAGTTTTTCCCGGATAAAGAATCGCACCATAATTGGCCAGACAATTATTTGCAACGAGAAAGGCAGATCAATCCCTCTTGCCATTTTGCAGCGTGCATTCAAAATAGCCAGAGAGAAGGCCGAAGAAAAGGCAAAATTGTCCGGTGGCAGTTTTTCCCCATTTCAGTTTCGCGACATCCATGCAAAATCAGCATCCGATTCTGACACCCAGACAGCCGCACAAAAACTTCTCGGACACAAAGACATCACGACGACAACGATTTACAGACGGGATAAAAATGACATTGTCAATCCCATCATGCCGAAAAGTCTTTTCGGCATAGGCACAAAAACAGAGAAAAATACCTTGGCTGATAGATAATGTAACTTATTGATTCTTGGCGGAAAGGGTGGGATTTGAACCCACGATACGGAATTACCGTATACCGGATTTCGAGTCCGGCGCATTCGACCACTCTGCCACCTTTCCGTTCAGAAAACCAGGGAGGTTTCCGCGAAGTTTTTTATTATAGCAGGGATATGCGCTCCTCTGCACCGGCTGGCTGCATCATCTAAAGCAGAAAATCGCCACTCCATTATAATGACAGTTTTTTGTCCTCCCTGGCACCATATCATGTCTATCCGGCAATATACCTCCCCAAAAGATGTAGATGGCATCAAAACTGCATGCAGACTGGCAGCCGAAGTACTCGACTACATCACCCCCTTTGTCCAGCCGGGCATCACCACTGGCGAACTTGACAGCCTGTGCCACGAATATATGACCAACATGCAGGGAACTATCCCCGCCCCGTTGAACTATGCCCCCTGCGGGCATCCGCCGTATCCCAAAGCCACCTGCATCTCGTTAAACGATATTGTCTGTCATGGCATACCGGGAGAAAAAATCTTGAAAGACGGCGATTCTCTGAATATCGACATAACCGTCATCAAAGACGGCTATTACGGCGATACCAGCCGGATGTTTTTTGCCGGATCGCCAAAAAGCGAAGCCAAACAGCTTGCCGACACCACCTACGCCTGTATGTGGCTGGGTATCATGCAAGTCAGACCGGGCGCGCATCTTGGCGATATCGGCCATGCTATACAAACCCATGCCGAAAAAGCCGGCTACAGCGTTGTCCGTGAAATGTGCGGCCACGGCATTGGCAAATCCTTCCACGAAGAACCGCAAGTACTGCATTTCGGCAAACCGGGTACCATGGCAGAAATCAGGCCGGGAATGGTATTTACCATTGAACCCATGATTAACGCCGGCCGCCGGGAAATTCAGGCAATGAGTGACGGCTGGACAATCCGAACCAAAGATCACAGCCTCTCCGCCCAGTGGGAACATACCATTCTGGTAACAGAAACCGGCTATGAAGTTTTAACCGTATCGCCCGGTATGCCGCCGCCTCCGGCCTTCGTATAGGCTGCCTGAAACAAGGGGAAAAATATGGAATCTGTCTGCACATTTTCCGCATTAAAACAGCAGATAGCCGAAATACGGCATACTGCCATTTGCGCCTACCGGGAAAATCCCGAACCGGAACACCTGCTCAAAACCCTCTCCCGCTGCGTGGATACCGCCCTGATACAGGCATGGCGCGATATTGGCATACCTGCCGGCAACGCGCTGGTTGGTGTCGGCGGGTATGGAAGGGGCGAGCTGTTCCCTTTTTCCGATGTGGATGTGCTGATTCTCTTGCCCAAACCGCCCGACACAGCACTCAAAAACAAACTGGAGCAGCTCATCCAGGCTTTCTGGGACATTGGACTGCACATCGGGCACAGCGTACGAACCATTGATGAATGCATTGAAGCCGCCGCCAGCGACATCACCATACAAACCAGCCTGCTCGAAGCCAGACTGGTAACCGGCAACCGTGATCTTTTCAGGCAGCTGGTCAAACGCTATGACATTGCCATGAACGCACCGGATTTTTTCCTGGCAAAAACCCTGGAAACCCGGCAGCGCCACCAGAAAATGGGCGATACCCCCTTCAGCCTGGAACCCAACTGCAAAGAAAGCCCTGGCGGATTGCGCGATCTGCAAGTCATTCTCTGGGCAGCAAAAGCAGCCGGGCTGGGCAATTCATGGGAAGAACTTGCCCGGCGCGAACTCATTACACGAAGGGAAGCACTACAACTGCGCCAGACCGAAAAAACTCTGAAAAATATCCGCATTCTTCTGCACATCCATACCCAGCGCGCAGAAGACCGCCTGTTATTTGATATCCAGATTCCCGTTGCCGAAGCCTTTCTTGCACAACAAGCAGAAAAGGTCAACGATGCGCGCTATGCCAGCGAACGCCTGATGCAGCATTATTATCTCGCCGCCAGAACCGTGCGGCAGCTGCATATTATCCTGCTGCAAAACCTCAAAGCCCGGCTCTTTCCGCAAATCGATGCGCCCGAACCTATCAATGAAAGGTTCAACAAAGTGGGAGATTTTATTGATATCGCCCATGAAGATACCTTTACTGCACATCCCTCCGCCATGCTGGAAATTTTCCTGTTGCTGGCACAACGGACCGACCTGAAAAACATGACAGCGCGCACCCTGCGGGCGCTATGGCACGCCCGCACGCTGATTGACAAAGAATTTTGCCAGGATCCGGCCAACCATGCGCTTTTCCTCCATATCCTGCAAGCGCCGCGCTTTTCTTCCCGCGCACTGCAACACATGAACGAAATGGATATCCTGGGACGATACCTGCCCAATTTCGGGCAAATCATCGGCCAAATGCAGCATGACCTCTTTCACCAATATACAGTTGATCAGCATATCCTGATAGTCATTGCCAACCTGCACCGTTTCACGCTCACGGAATATGCCCATGAATGCCCCTTTTGCAGCCGGCTGATCGCCAATTTCTCCCGTCCCTGGCTCTTGTATATCGCCGCCCTTTTCCACGATATTGCCAAAGGCCGCCAGGGCGACCATTCCCTCCTTGGCATGGCAGATGCAAGACAATTCTGCACAGAACACCGCCTATCAGATGAAGAAACCGAACTGATTGTTTTTTTGGTGCAGCATCATCTCACCATGTCGCATATCGCCCAGAAAAAAGACCTCTCCGACCCGGTTGTCGTCCGGGAATTTGCCAGACTGGTCAAAAACGAACGGCGGCTTGCGGCCCTTTACCTTCTCACCGTCGCAGATATCCGGGGAACCAACCCGCAAATCTGGAACGCCTGGAAAAGCAAACTGCTTGAAGATCTCTACCGCCTGTCGCTTCGCGTACTCGGCGGAGAAACCCTCTCGGTTGACCACGAACTTGCCAGCCGTCAGC
This sequence comes from Oxalobacter formigenes, assembly GCA_023667225.1. GTDB lineage: Bacteria > Pseudomonadota > Gammaproteobacteria > Burkholderiales > Burkholderiaceae_D > Oxalobacter > Oxalobacter formigenes_C. The sequence goes on from JAMPAN010000005.1 coordinate 6,802, forward strand.
AGGAAGCCTGCGCCTCCTTAAGGCTTTATGGCCTGCCTGATGAAGCGCACGAAAATTTCTGGAAACACCTGGACATCAGCTACTTCCTGCATCATGATGCACCGGATATTGCCTGGCAAACGCGTATGCTCTGCTACCAGACAGAAGCGGAACATCCCATTGTCAAATGCCGGCTCTCTCCCATCGGAGAAGGATTGCAGGTTATTGTCTATACCAGGGATGAACCCGATCTCTTCCTGCGGATATGCAGTTATTTCTCCCGCCGGAACTTCAGTATCCTGGATGCCAAAGTCCACACAACCAACCACGGATATGCGCTCGATACTTTTCTGGTCACCGAACAAACCTTCTCCCGCAATTACCGCGATATCATCAACCTGGTTGAACATAACCTGACAGAAGCCCTGCAATCAGGCTCCCCCCTTCCGGAACCGGCTGTCGGACGCCTGTCAAGAAAATCCCGCACCTTTCCGATCACCCCTCACGTGGATCTGCATCCGGATGCCAGCGGAAACCGGTTTGTCCTTTCCCTGACTGCCAACGACAGAAAAGGCCTGTTATACTCCATTGCACAGGTTCTCAGGCGGCGTAACATCAACCTGCATACAGCCAAGGTCATGACGCTGGTTGAAAGAGTAGAAGATGTCTTCCTCATCAGCGGCAGCTTCCTGCAAACGCCCAAAAACCAGATACAGCTTGAAACTGACCTGATTAACATTTTAAGCGTCTGACTTTTTTGCCATGACTGATCCTGTCCGTCTATCCAAACGCATGTCCGAACTTGGCATCTGCTCCCGCCGTGAGGCTGACGAATGGATCGAGCGGGGATGGGTGCGGGTAGATGGGCAAATTATTTCCCAACTTGGCGCCAAAATCCTGCCGGGCCAGAAAATCACCATTGAAAAAAAAGCCAGGGCCGAACAGGCCGGAAAAGTTACCATCCTGCTGAACAAACCCGTAGGATTCGTCAGCGGCCAGGCTGAAGATGGTTACCATCCGGCTGTTACGCTTGTCAACGAAAAAACAAGATGGGCTGAAGACCATGCGCTGCAGCGCTTTCATCCCCGGCAACTGAAAAGCCTGGTGCCTGCTGGCCGCCTGGATATTGATTCCGTTGGGCTGCTGGTTCTCACACAGGACGGCCGCGTTGCCAAACAACTGATTGGAGAAAACAGCGAAATAGAAAAAGAATACCTGGTGCGGGTAAAACACCTGTTCCCAGGCAAACTGCCGGACGATAAATTCAGGCTGTTACAGCACGGACTCAAGCTGGATGGCAAGCCACTTCTGCCTGCACGCGTCAGCTGGCAAAACGAAGACCAGCTCCGCATCATCCTTCGTGAAGGCCGGAAACGCCAAATCCGCCGGATGTGCGAGGCAGTCGGCTTAAAAGTAGTAGGCCTGAAACGGATTCGCATCGGTAAAATCCGGCTTGGCCCAATCCCCCAAGGGCAATGGCGTTATCTCCTCCCTGGTGAAACCTTCTAGCACCCAGTTGCAATACACCCGGAAACATCTGGAGGTGTTTCCGGGTGTATTGCCTGGTATTGGCCTATTCTTCCGGCAACACCTCATCCATCGCATCAATAAACCCGAAAAGGGAAAGATCTTCCATCCGCATCGGGTAAATAATCCCCTGGAGATGGTCGCATTCATGCTGCGCCACCCTGGCGTGAAATCCTGTTGCCTCCCGGCTGATTTTCCGGCCGTGCTGGTCAAACCCCTCGTAATGCACCCTAGCCCATCTGGGCACTACACCGCGCATCCCCGGCACAGAAAGACACCCTTCCCAAGCCTCTTCCACTTCATCCCCTACCGGACGAATCACCGGATTAATCAGGATAGTTTCAGGTACAGCAAACTCCTCCGGCGCACCAGAATTATCCTCAAAACCAAAAATCACCACCTGTAACGAAACGCCAATCTGCGGCGCAGCCAGACCAGCCCCGTTCGCTGCATGCATGGTCTCAAACATATCGTCAATCAATGCCTGTAACTCCGGCGTGCCAAACGCCTTCACTGGCTCAGCCTGGCGCAACAGGCGGGGATCACCCATCTTCAAAATCGGCCTGACGCTCATAATATCCCCTTTCCTCTAACCTATATCCAGTCCCCTGATAAACCTGCTGAAATCCTTCATCACTTCAGGATGTTTCAACCCCATAGCCACTGTTGCTTTCAGATAGCCTATTTTGGAACCGCAGTCATAACGGCGTCCATGATAGCGGTAAGCCAGCACTTTTTCATCTTTCATCAGAGCAGCAATACCGTCTGTCAGCTGAATCTCTCCGCCGGAGCCTTTTCCCAGCCCTTCCAAATGGTTAAAAATTGAACTGTTCAGAATATAGCGTCCCACCACCGCCATGTTGGACGGTGCTTCTTCAGGCAGCGGTTTTTCCACAATCGTATTCACAAACTCCAGATTCTGCATATACGGCGAAGAAGCCACAATACCATACTGCCGGGTATCCTCCCTGGGCACATGCAAAACCGCCAGGATACTCTTCCCTTCCCGTTCATACACTTCCACCATCTGCCGCATCACCGTCGGCTGCCCCTGGCGGACATCCATGAAATCATCTGCCAAAATCACTGCAAACGGATGATCACCGACAACAGGCCTGGCACACAAAACTGCATGGCCAAGACCCAGCGCCTCCTGCTGGCGGATATAAATACAATTGACACTGGAAGGCAACACACCCTGAATCTGCTTCAGGAGATGGTGCTTGCCTGCTATTTCCAGCTCGGATTCCAGCTCATACGCCTTGTCAAAGTGATCTTCAATCGCCCGCTTGTTCCGCCCGGTAATAAAAATCATTTCCGTAATGTCGGCTGATACTGCCTCTTCTACAGCATATTGAATCAGCGGCTTGTCAACAATAGGAAGCATTTCCTTTGGCTGCGCCTTGGTTGCCGGAAGGAAACGGCTGCCGAAACCGGCAACAGGAAAAACAGCCTTAGTGACTTTTCTCATCATGTATCAACTCGCTAAAAGCATTCTCGTCCAATATAGCAATACCCAGCTGTTTTGCGCGGGCCAGCTTGCTTCCCGGCTTCTGCCCGGCAACCAGGTAAGCCGTTTTAGCCGATACCGAATTGCCGACCTTTCCGCCCAGCATCCGGATTTTTTCACCAGCTTCTTCACGCGACAGGGATTCAAGCGTTCCTGTCAGCACAAAAACCTTCCCTGCCAACGGAAGCACATTACCTGGTTGCCTGCTGCTTTCCTCCCAGTTCACGCCGTGCGCCTGCAACTGCTCAATCAGGCGGATATTGAGAGAATCAGCAAAAAAATCCCTGACAGACGCAGCAACAATAGGGCCGATATCCTCAATTTCAAGCAACTCTGCTTCCGTTGCTTGAGCAAGGTCATGCAAAGAACCGAAATGCCCGGCAAGCGAGCGGGCCGTTGATTCACCAACATGCCTGATGCCCAGTGCATACAAAAAGCGGGAGAGCGTTGTCTTTTTTGATACCTCCAGCGACTGCACCAGATTTTGCGCCGACTTTTCCGCCATTCTCTCCAGACTGGCAAAATCAGAAAGACTCAATCCGTACAAATCAGCCGCCGTTTCAACCAATCCCTTGTCAACAAGCTGCTCTATCAGCTGCTCGCCCAGTCCTTCAATATACATGGCTTTCCGGGAAGCAAAATGCTGTAACCCGTTTTTTTTCTGCGCCGGACAGCGCACCCACCCGCCAGAGCAACGGGCAATCGTTTCTTCTTCCGGCCTGACCACAGGCGATCCACAGACAGGACAGACAGAAGGCATATGAAACTCCATAGCATCCATGGGCCGCTTTTCCGGTACGCCGGCAACCACTTCCGGGATCACATCCCCTGCCCGGCGAACAATAACCGTATCGCCTATCCGGATATCTTTTCTCCGAACCTCGTCTTCATTATGCAGGGTAGCATTGGTAACCGTAACGCCCCCCACAAAAACCGGCGCAAGGCGCGCAACCGGCGTTAACGCCCCTGTTCTTCCAACCTGCACATCAATATCCAGCACCTGCGTCAAGGCTTCCTGTGCGGCAAACTTATGGGCAATGGCAAAACGGGGCGCGCGCGAAACAAAACCCATCCTGTGTTGCTGTGCAAGACTGTTCACCTTGTAAACCAGCCCGTCAATCTCGTAAGGCAGGCTCTCCCGCTTTTTCTCTATAGCATGAAAAAAAGACATCAACCCCGCCATTCCGGCAACCACAGCACGTTCAGGACAAACCGGAAATCCGGCTTTTTTCAGCCAGCCCAAAACAGCATCCTGTGTAGGCGGCATCGGCATACCGTCAAGCGCGCCCACCCCGTAGGCAAAAAAATTCAGTTTCCGGCCGGCAGTAACAGCAGAATCTTTCTGGCGCAAACTGCCTGCCGCTGCATTGCGGGGGTTAATAAATTCCTTGCCTCCTGCTGCACGCTGCCCTTCATTCAAACGCAAGAAATCCTGCTTGAACATCAAAACCTCTCCGCGCACATCCAGCACACGGGGAGCATCCTCAAGCAGCAGCTTCAGGGGAATACACCGGATAGTCCGGATATTGGCAGTCACATCCTCTCCCATATAACCATCTCCCCGGGTCGCCGCCTGGACAAGCACCCCCTCTTCATAGTGAAGATTGACAGCCAGACCGTCAAATTTCAGCTCAGCCTCATATTCTACACTTTCCTGCCCCAGCTGCTCGCGCACACGATAGTCAAAAAGCGCAACTTCCTCCTCCGTTAAGCCATTTTGCAACGACAGCATTGGTGTCTGATGGGTAACCGGGTCAAACCGGGATGAAACGCTGCCACCCACACGCTGGGTAGGGGAATCCGGCGAAAGCAGCTCAGGATGCGCCGCTTCCATCTCCTGCAACTCCCTAAAAAGCCGGTCATACTCCGCATCCGGAATAACCGGCGCATCCAGCACATAATAGGCATAGTTATACCGGTTCAATTCCCGCCGCAGCCAGGCAGCCCTTTCCTGCAAGGCATCTGGGACAGTAGCGTTAAAAAGATCGTCCTGCATAAATCAGTTAAATAACCTCATGGCACGAGCCGACCCGGCAGGAATGGAGACAGAACGCATTTCTTCATAGAAAACATGAACTTGACTGGCAATATCTTCCAACATGGGATCAGACAACATCCGGTCATCGTCATCCACCAAAATCCCGTTTAACCGCTCGCATAATGATCTGGCACACCGTATCATCCTGCCAAGGCCATCTTTTTCCTGGGCTACGCACGGCACATCCAAAAGCAGCGTCAACCGGCTCGCCGTATCAGACGCCGGCGTCGTATCAAGGACAAGAGAAAACAGCATACTGCTGTCAGTATCATGCATGACAAAAACGCCATCAGGACGCAAGTCAAAATTTTGCCGTTCCAGCACCGCCATCAAGGTTTTTACCAGCCATGGCGCGCCTCCTGTCCGCACATTGATAACCAGCCTGGCGTCATGCGCTGAAACAAACTGGTATAAACTGCGTGCCACTTTCAGCACATCGGCCATATCCGGCACATCCGGTTCCGCCTCAATCTGATCTGCCATTTGCCGAAGACGCATAATCAGCTCGGAATATTCGATTTCATTCAAAGCGCCTGCCCGGTTGGCTAACTGCACCCCGGCTTTCAAACGGGAGTAAACCCCGCCATGTGTCACAGGCTGCCATAATTCCTTCCCTGACAGGGCATCTTTTACCAATCCAATAAAATGAACCGGCTTATTGCCCGTGTACCTCAGGGACTGGATCAACGGCAGGATTTTTTCTCCCCTGACAGGGCGCTCCAGATTCAGTGAAACCGCATAATCAATCAACTCGTCAACTGGAAGCCCCTCTGAAACAGGGAAAGAAAAAACCGGTTCCGGCACAGGTTCAGCTACGTCTTCCTGCACTAAAGCGGCTGTATCCGGCTCAGCCTTTCCCAGGTCAATATACGGCTCCTCATGCCCGGTCCGGTTCCTGCCCTCCTCGCCTGACCGCACTTCTTCCGGCTCTGCCGCTTTGCCTGAATCAGACAGAACAATTCCTTCCTGCCTGTCTTCATCCGATTCCTTGCCGTCAAACGACTGATCCAGGCCAGTAACCGAGATAGAAGAATCACGTGCCGGATCTTCCAGCCTGACACCCTCTACCGTATTCTGGAAAAAACCCGGCTCCCTGCGAAGATCATTATCCTCGGCCGACGGAGGCTGCATAAGCACATCTTCAGGCGCATCGGCAAAAGCCCGCTCCATTTTTCTGTGCGCCCGGTATTCCTGCCATTTGTTATAGGCAATAACGCCAATAATAATGACCGCGCCGATAACAATCAGACTGATCTGCAATTCTGTCATGCTACTTGAACCTCGCTGGAAAATGCTGTTGCTTTTTCAATATCCACGGACACAATACGCGATACGCCCTGCTCCTGCATGGTAACGCCAATCAGCTGTTGCGCCATCTCCATGGCAATTCTGCTATGGGAAATAAACAGAAACTGTGTTTTTGCCGACATGCGCCTGACCATCTGGCAAAAACGCTCTGTATTGGCATCATCCAAAGGCGCATCCACCTCGTCAAGCAGACAAAACGGCGCAGGATTCAGCTGAAAGAGCGAAAAAACCAGCGCAATAGCCGACAGCGCCTTTTCTCCCCCTGAAAGCAGGTGAATTGTGACATGTTTTTTGCCCGGCGGCTGCACCATAATCTGGACACCGGCATCAAGAATTTCTTCCCCTGTCATCATCAGACTGGCAATACCGCCTCCGAAAAGCATCGGAAAAATAGCCGAAAGATGGCGGTTAACCTGATCAAACGTATCCTGGAGCAGCATACGGGTTTCGCTGTCAATCCGGCGAATGGCATCTTCCAGCGTTTCAATGGCCGCCGCCAAGTCGGCATACTGCTCTTTCAGAAAATCACGCCGTTTTCCGGCCTCTGCCAATTCTCCCTCTGCCGCTAGATTGACCGGTCCCAGACTGGTAATAGCCTGGGCAAGCCGTGTAATATCGCCCTGCAGGGAAAGAGGGCGCAACCCCGGATGCAGCAAACTGGACAAAGCCGCCTCATCCGCACCGGACGCTTCCAGCTTTTGCGCATATTGCTCAACACTGATCCGGGCAGCCTGTTCCTTAAGCTGTATGCTGACAATCCGATCCCGTTGCGGCTGAAGGCATTTTTCCGCTTCCAGCCGCTGTTCCTGCCCCTTTCGAAGCTCAAGTGTCACAGCATCCAGACGCTGTCTCAACACCGCCAGCACCTTTTCCTGATGAAGCCGCTCTTCAAGCAACACCTGAAGATTATCCTGCGCAACCTTGTCATCCAGTTCCTGCAAGGCAAGCTGGCCCTGTTGCATACTGGACAACATATTGGCAACCTGTTCCCTGGCTGTGCCTATATGCCGGTTCAACTCGGCAATCCGGCTGGTCAGGGATTTTTCGGCAAAAACCGCCTCCTGTTCCGCCCGCTCGCTTTCGCGGATACGCAAACGGAAGTCAGCCAGTTCCCGTTCCTTTTCCTGTAACCTCTCCTTCTCTGCCTCTTCACAGGACTGCATATCGGACAGCAAGCTGTCCAGCTCTTCCATTCGCATTTCCTCAACAGCCAGCGCCTGACGTTGTTCCTCCTCCTGCATGCCGATTTCTTCCAGAAGAGAAGTAATCTGGCCCTGACGTTGCCGGTAACGCTCCCGCCATTCAGACTGCCTGACCCATTCCAGCTCAAGAGCGTGCAGTTCTCCCGTCAATACCGTAACCTGCTTCTGTATTTCCTGTATATCATGTGTAAACTGCGCTGCTTTTTCTTCCTGCTTCAACAATTCTGCACGATCATCCTGCCATTTCTCCCTGCCATCTTTCAAGAAAGCAGAAAGACTGTCTATCTCCTGCTGGCGGGTAAATACCCCCTCCTTTTCAGATTCCGGTGCGTAAAAACGAACACTTTGCCGGTCAACAAGATGCCCCTGTTTCAGCACAAAGCAGGCGCCATCCGGCAAAAACGAGCGCCGTGCCAACGCCTCCTTCATACTGCCGGCAATAAAAACATGGTTCAACCAGCCGGACAACACCTGTACCAATGCCTGATCATGCTGCCATTTCAATAACGTAAAAAACGGAACCAAACCAGGCATTCCGCCCGAAGCCTCCTGCTTTTTATCTGAAAGCGAAACAGTAAAAAAGCTGAGCCTTGCTGCCGGCGGATCATTCATAAATGAATCCACCCACTCCAGGCGGGACAACTCGCGTGCAAACAACCTGTCCCCCAGCACTGACTCCAGCGCAATTTCCCAGCCGGATTCAATCTGCAACTGCCTCCAGACCGACGGCAAACCGGCAAGCTCATACTTTTTCAGCCAGGATTCAGCTTTCCCCTGCACCTGGGAACGTTCCTGCACCTGTTTCAAAGCCAAAAGACGGGCATCGGCCTGCGCCAGTTCGGTAGAACGCTTTTCTACCTGCTCCTGCGCCAAACGACGGCTTTCCTCCTGTTCAGGATAATGCTCCTGCAACCATAAAAGCCGTTCCTTGAGTAACGCCAGCTGTTCTTTCTTTTCCGCCTGTTCTTCCTGCAACGCATCAAAAGCCGCCTCACTGGGCGCATCCATCCCGTTCTTTTCCCGGTTGAGCTTCTCGCGGCGGGAAGCCAGTTCTGTCAATGCAACAGTGATATTCCTGTGACCAGCCGAAGCCAGCGCCATTTGCTGGCTAACCTGCAAAGCCTGGTCATGCAAACGGCTGCACGCTTCCTGTCCCGCACGCCATACTTCTTCCATTTCCGGCAAACTTTCCAGGAGCTGCAACGTAACCTGCCTGGTTCTTTCACAATCTGCAGCCGTTTCAGCCAGCTGCGCACAAGCAGCGTCATACTCCCGTTGATACATCTCTTCCTGAGCCTGCCACTGTTCCCGCTTCCTGGTATCAGCAGCAATCTGGGCCTGAAGACGGTCGCGTGATTCAACAACATACCTGATTTCCGCTTCAAGGCTGCCTATGCGTGCATTTGTCTCATACAGCGCTCCCTGGGCGGCATGCAGCGCATCATTTACCTCCGTATGCTGCTGCCGGAGGGTTTCAAGCAAGGCATCGCACCGGACAACCTCTGCACTCATGGCTTCCAGCGCTATCTTTGCCTGCTCTGCCTCCATAACAAGACGGGCCTGTTCTTCCGCAGCCAATCGCTTTTCCAGCAGCCAAAGCAGCTTCTGCTTTTCATCCTGCTCCTTTAAAAAAGCATGGTACCTGGCCGCCACCGCCGCCTGCTCCTCCAGTTTTTCAAGCGTTTGGCCGATTTCCTGCAAAATATCGGCAACACGCACCAGATTTTCCCGCGTATCCTCCAGACGGTTTTCTGTTTCCCTGCGCCGTTCCCTATATTTGGAAACACCCGCCGCCTCCTCCAGAAAAACCCGCAGCTCATCCGGACGCGCCTCAATAATGCGCGCAATCATCCCCTGGCCGATAATGGCATAGGCACGCGGCCCAAGGCCGGTACCCATAAAAATCTCCTGAATATCCCGGCGGCGGACATTCATATTATTAATATGGTAAGAGGAGGCCCCCTCCCGCGTCAGCACCCGCCTGACAGCTAGCTCGTCATAACGCCCCCATTGCCCGGAAACCCGTCCATCCTCATTATCAAACGCCAGCTCAACAGAAGCCCGGCCGGAAGGCTTGCGCTCCATCGTACCGTTAAAAATCACATCCCGCATAGATTCGCCGCGCAGCTCCGAAGCACGGGATTCGCCAAGCACCCAGCGCACTGCATCAATAATATTGGACTTGCCGCAGCCATTCGGTCCGACAACGCCAATTAACTGCCCCTGTATATGGACAGTCGTCGGATCGACAAATGACTTGAACCCCGATAATTTGATTGAAGTAAGACGCACAGTTTCCGGCAAAAAGATGGATAAACAGCCAGCGCATATCATACCATTGCGCTGTTTCAGCTTTCATAAAAACAATCAGGCATCCATTAATGCAAAACAAGATAAAATTCATACTTTGAAAGAACCATTTTCTATTATCCTTCATAAGGAAGGCTTTGCTTCTTGCCATAATTTCTTAAATATGCCATCAGGAATGGCAGGCAAGTACGCTATAATGGGAAAAAATTTTTACCGGTGAAAAAAGCATGGGCAAATTAAAGCATGGACTCATTGCTTTCCTGATGTTGTGGATACTGGGAGGCCTGTCTGTTTACGCTGCACCAAAAAAAGCAGCCAATACCAAAAAAGCTGTTGTTGCGCTAAACAAGAAAAAAGCGAAAAAAACAGGCAAGCGGGTATATGCCACCCGCGACGCCACGGGACAAATCCGGGTAGACCGCAGGGTAACTGCCACGCGCAAGCTGCTTGCACAGGATCAGGGCCATGCCCTGGCTTACCGGCGCGGTTCAATCCGGTTGGCACCCATTATGTTTCCAGAGTTTGCCTCGCCTTCAAACAGAACCTCATCCTCCGTTGCCCAGCAGGCCGGCCTTGACAAGACAACCGATCCGCTTGCCTTGAGTTCCTGCGCTGCCTATGTGCTGGATCAATCCACACTGGATGTCCTTTTCCAGAAAAATGCCGCTATCGCCTTGCCCATGGCGTCCATTACCAAACTGATGACAGGGCTGGTTGTAGTTGAATCCATGCAGGACATGAGTGAAATCATTGAAATCACCCGGGAAGACGCCAGCCGCGCCCTCAGTTCCCGGCTTAAAGTCGGCACAAAAACAACACGGGGCAACCTGCTTCATCTGGCCCTGATGAGTTCGGAAAACCGGGCAGCCGCAGCACTGGGGCGCAGTTATCCCGGCGGCTATGCCGCTTTTATCGCCGCCATGAACATCAAGGCACAAATCCTCGGCATGGCACATACCCACTATGTTGATACCACCGGGCTTTCCAGCCAGAACGTAGCCAGCGCACAAGACTTGGCAAAACTGGTTATGGCGGCAGCGCAACACCCGATCCTCAGGCAATTCTCAACCGACACGGGCTATATCATGAACGATGGCATCCGGCCGGTTCATTATGCCAACACCAACAGGCTGGTTCACAACCCCGGCATGAATATTGAACTGCAAAAAACCGGATTTACCTCCGCCGCCGGCAACTGCCTTGTTATGCAGGTTATTATCGGCGAACGTCCGATTGTCATGGTTTTTCTCGACGCCAAAGGGAAAGAATCCCGTATTGCCGATGTCATGAAAATCCGCAACTGGGTTCAGCGAACCTATAACGAAACAGAAAAACCGCAAGCCTGATAATCTATCTTCTAACAAAAAAGGAAGAAGCCTTTCCTTGCTTCTTCCTTTTTTCACAGAATATCTTCGGCTATTTCAGCCCTCAAAAGGATGCCGCAGCACCAGCGTCTCCTCACGATCCGAACCGGTTGAAACCATATCCACCGGCACCCCGGCCAGCTCCTCAATTCGCCGGATATAAGCCTGCGCCTGAGCCGGCAGCTGATCCATTGATCTCGCACCCGCCGTACGCACTTTCCAGCCGGACAGGTTTTCATATACAGGCTCGCAAAGCGCGGCATCCTCGGCATTGGAAGGGAAAATATCAACTACACTGCCATTAAGCCGGTAGCCTGTGCAAATACTGATCGTCTCAAGCCCATCAAGCACATCCAGCTTGGTCAGGCAAATACCGCTTATACCGTTAATCTGGATAGAACGCTTCAGCAAGGCCGCATCAAACCAGCCGCAGCGGCGCTGCCTGCCGGTCACCGTACCAAACTCCATTCCCACCTCAGACAAATGTTTGCCAACCCCGTCATCCATAGATAACTCCGACGGGAAAGGCCCTGCTCCCACACGTGTCGTATAGGCCTTGGTAATACCCAGAATATAATGCAACATTCCAGGGCCGACTCCTGCACCTGCCGCAGCATTGCCTGCAACGCAATTGCTTGAAGTCACATAAGGATAAGTGCCATGATCCACATCCAGCAAACTGCCTTGCGCCCCCTCAAAAAGCAGGTTGGCACCCGCCAGATATGCCTCATGCAAAGCAGTAGAAACATCCGCTGCCAGAGGACGAATCCGCGGGACAGTCGCCAGCGCATCATCCAGGGTTTTCTGGAAATCCACCGGCGAAGCACCCAGGTAATGCTGCAAAACGAAATTGTGATACGCCATATTCTCGCGCAGCTTTTCCGTAAAACGCTTTTCATTCAGGAGATCCGAAATACGGATAGCCCGGCGTGCCACCTTGTCCTCATAAGCCGGGCCGATTCCTTTTCCCGTCGTACCGATTTTCGCCTCTCCACGTGCTGCTTCCCGCACCTGGTCAAGCACCGCATGGTAGGGAAGAATAACAGGACAGGCCTCAGATACTTTCAAACGGGAAACCACTTCAACACCAGCCTCTTGCAACTTGTCAATCTCGCGCAACAGATCTGCAACAGACAAGACACAACCGTTGCCGATATAGCAGGCTACACCAGGACGCATAATACCGGAAGGAATAAGCTGAAGCGCTGTTTTACGGCCGTTAATCACCAGCGTGTGACCGGCATTATGTCCTCCCTGAAAACGGACAACGCCCTGGGCATGATCCGTCAGCCAATCCACAATCTTCCCTTTTCCCTCGTCACCCCATTGGGTGCCGACCACCACTACATTCCTGGCCATATCTCTTCCGTTATTCCTTATTTATCGTTCTCAGTATCCAGTCGTCGCCATCTGCCACCAGCTCACGGTCACAAATAAACTCGTCATATCCGGCTCTGGCGCCCGGCAAATCACATATCACAATCTCGCCTGCTTCCCGCAGCTGCCTGATCTTCAGGCACAATGCCGCATTATTACTCCAGGGAGCATGAATCGCCGGCCGCCGTTCTGCAAGCGGCAGCAACCGCGACAATTCCCTCAAATCCATCGAAAAACCGGTTGCCGGACGGGATCGCCCGAACGCCTCGCCAACATGATCATACCGTCCGCCGCGCGCAAGCGCATTGGGCAAACCCGGAACAAAGGCAGCAAACATAATACCGCTATGATAGTGATACCCGCTTAAATCAGCCAGGTCAATCGTTACCCGCGCATTGCCTGCTGCCTGCGCCAGATACTCCAGATCATTTAACGCCAGCATAACCCCGGCATGGGAAGGCAACACATTCCTTGCTTCTTTCAGAACGCCAATATCGCCATACAAGTCAGGCAGCGCGAGAAGCGCTTTCCTCGTCAGCGGATGAAAACGCGCCGTTATCTCGTCCAAGCCCGGCATATCCTTGGCTTCAAGCAAATCAAACAAAAGCGGCGCATTTTTTCTCGCAAACGGATCAGTCTCCACCAGTGCCTTCAAAACGCCTGCATGGGAAAGATTCAGGCTCACCTCGCCAATACCGGCTGCTTGTAAAGATGTTACTGCCAGCGACTGAATCTCCGCATCAGCTTCCAGACCGCCATAACCGTATATTTCAGCGCCAATCTGGAAAGGCTCGCGGGTTGATTGCAGTCCGGCCGGACGCGTATGCAGCACACTGCCGGCATAGCACAGCCGTGTAATCGCATTACGGTTAATCAGGTGTGCGTCAATTCTGGCAACCTGTGTCGTCATATCCGCCCTTAACCCCATCGTACGGCCGGACAGCTGATCCACCAGCTTGAAAGTAGCCAGATCCGTATCCTTGCCGGTTCCTGTCAGGAGCGAATCAACATACTCCAGCATGGGCGGCATCACCAGCTCATAACCGTAAATCCGGAACTGATCCAGAATCAGGCGGCGCAAATCCTCCATCTTGCGCGCTTCGGCAGGCAAAACATCAGCGATAAACTCTGGAAGAAGCCAGTTATTGGACATGGTGTTAATATACCGTCATCATAAAATAACAGGAACAGATTGCCGGCAAACATACGCTGCCGCCGCATCATTTTTCTTATTTCGGGCTTTTCATATACCGGAAAAACTCGGAAGAAGGGTCAACCACTATAACATCTTTTTTACTGTTAAAACTGGCTCTGTAAGCCTCCAGACTCCGGTAAAAGCGGTAAAACTCCGGGTTCTGCCCAAAAGCCTGCGCATAAATCCGCGATGCTTTGGCATCGCCCTGTCCCCGGATCTTTTCCGCCTCACGATAAGATTCTGCCAAAATAACCGTTCTCTGCCTGTCGGCATCGGCCTGGATTTTTTCGGATTCGGCCGCCCCTGTCGAACGCAATTCATTGGCAACCCGGGTCCGTTCGGATTTCATCCTCTCGTAAACAGAATTGTTTACCTGTTCAACATAATCCAGGCGTTTGATCCGGATATCCACAATCTGGATACCAATCTGCCTTGCTTCATCAGACATTTTCTTTTTGATAGCCGCCATGAGACTGTCCCTGTCTCCGGCAATAACCTGGCGCAACGTTCGTTTGGTAATCTCATCATTTAACGAAGCCTTGACAATTTGCGCCAGCCTGTCCTGGGTGCGCTGCTCATCAGCGCCAAAGCTGACGTAATACAGCTTGGGATCCACAATACGCCATTTCACATACCAGTCCACCAGAATATTCATCTTCTCCGCTGTAATGATACGGTCCGGCTCATGGGTCTCGCTTGATAAAATCCGTTTGTCCAGGAAAACCACGTTCTGCAAGGGCGCAGGCAGCTTGATATGGAATCCGGGATCTTCAATAACATTTTTCACCTCTCCCAAAGCAAACACAATGGCGTACTGTCTTTGGTCAACAACAAAAATCCCGCTTAAAAAGATAACGATAGCTGCCAAAGCGCCCGCCAGATAAACAACACGCCGCATTACCGTCCTCCCCTGTTCCTTGATTCCCTCAGGCGGTCAGACCCATCTCCCGATGCAGGCGTCTGCTGCCGAACCGGAGCCTGCACACGGGCAGTCCCCTCGGATTCGCCCTCAGACTCTGCCGGCGGCTGCTGAGGAGCCGCTGTCTGGGAAACCAGCTTGTCAAACGGCAAATACAGCAAATTACTGCCGCTTCGCACATCCATCATCAACTTGGTCGTCTTGGAAAAAATATCCTGCATAGTCTCAATATACATCCTGTCCCTTGTCACTCCGGATGCCTTTTGATACTCCGCCACAATCATCCTGAACCGTTCTGCATCGCCTTCCGCATTGGCGACTACCCGGTCACGATATCCTTCTGCCTCCTGTATCAGGCGGGCAGCCGTACCCTTGGCACGGGGAATAACTGCATTGGCATAGGCTTCGCCCTCATTCTTCTGGCGTTCCCTGTCCTGTCCTGCCTTGACAGCATCGTCAAATGCCGCCTGCACCTGCTCAGGCGGCTGGACACCCTGCATCGTGACATTGGTAATCTGTATGCCTGCCTGATACTGGTCAAAAATCTGCTGCATCAGTGCCTGCGTATCTGCCGCAATCTGGTCGCGCCCCTCATAAAGGACAAAATCCATCTTGTTTTTGCCCACAATTTCACGAATGGACGCTTCAGCAACCTGGCGCACCATTTCTTCCTGATCACGGTTATTGAACACCCAGTCCGCCGCATTCTTTAAGCGGTACTGGACAGCAAACTGAATATCGACAATATTCTCGTCATTGGTGAGCATCAGAGCTTCCTTGGGCTGCTTGTTCTTTAAGGAAGAGCGATAGCCGACCTCCACCGTCCTTACCTGTGAAACATTGACAACCTCATGGGACTGAAAAGGGCTGGGATAACGCCAGTTGACCCCCGAAGGCGTCATTTTGCTATACCGCCCAAACGTCATCACCACACCCGTCTCGCCTTCCTGGACAATAAAAAAACCCGTGCCAATCCAGAAAAGCAACGCCACCGCCGCCAGAATAATCAGACCGGTATGCAACCCCCGGCGCCTGTTTGCCTCATCATCATAATTGGCGTTATCAGGCTCCTGCCCATTTCCAGGCGCATCGCCGCCTCTGTTTTTTTTCCCGAACAGCCGGTTTAAGCGCTCATTGAAACTGTTCCACATCCTGTCTATTTCAGGCGGGGCTTTACGGTCGTCATTTCCCGGTCCCCGACCAAAAAGATCCTGAAATAGAGGTAAAAACCTGCGTAAACCGTCTAATAAAAAGCGAGCCATTCGTCTTAACTGATATTAAAATAAGCCTGCCTAAAGCTGTCCGTCCTGATCCGGCATTTCAGAACGCGTACGCAATCGCTTCGCTTCCATGGCATACTCCGTTACAGCCTGCCTTAACAGCGGGAGTCCATCACCCGTGCGCGCACTGACCAAAACGCGTTGAATTTTACCATACTCATCCCGTTCCAGCCCCGGATCCAGGCCCGCCAGGTCAATCTTGTTCAACACAACCAGTTGCGGCACCGTATCCGCTCCAATTTCCTTCAACACCAGATTAACCTGCTCAACCTGATCCCTGCGGGTCGGGCTGGCCGCATCCACAACATGCAGCAATAAATCCGCATGAACCGTTTCTTCCAGCGTTGCCCTGAAAGCCGCCACAAGCTGGTGGGGCAGTTCACGCACAAAACCGACTGTATCGGAAACCACTGCATTGCCCGCCTCTTCCAGATAAACCCGGCGCGAAGTCGTATCCAGCGTGGCAAACAACTGGTCTGCCACATAAGTTCCCGCCTTGGTCAACGCATTGAAAAGGGTTGATTTTCCCGCATTGGTATATCCAACCAGCGAAAAAGAAAAAGTATGACTCCGATTGCGGGAGCGCCGCTGGGTTTCATGCTGTTTTTGCAGTTTTTCCAGACGGGAGTGCAGCATTTTGACCCGATCGCCAATCAGGCGGCGGTCAGTCTCAAGCTGGGTCTCTCCGGGACCGCGCAAGCCAATTCCCCCTTTCTGCCGTTCAAGATGCGTCCATCCCCTGACCAGACGGGTGGAAAGATGCTGCAATTGCGCCAGCTCAACTTGCAGCTTGCCCTCATGGCTTTTTGCCCGTTGGGCAAAAATATCCAGGATCAGACTCGTTCTGTCCACTACGCCAATATCCAGTCGGCGCTCCAGGTTACGCTGCTGCGCAGGCGACAGTGCATGATTGAAAATAACCAGACCGCACTGATATTGCGAAATAGCCTCCGCCACCTCGTCAGCCTTGCCGCTGCCGATAAAAAGCGCCGCATCCGGACTGGCGCGCTTCATCGTCACGCTGGATACTGGCTCTGCCCCTGCCGATTGGGCGAGCAAAGCCAGTTCCTCCATGCTGGAAGAAAAATCGCTTTTCCCAAAATCCACGCCGACAAGAAGCGCGCGTAAACCGTCTTCTTTTCCGGCTTTCTTTTCTTTTGAAATATCAGGTATGCTGCGCATCAGGATGCATGTTGACCGGACGGGAAGGAACAACAGTGGAAATGGCATGTTTATATACCATCTGGGTGACACTGTTACGCAGCAAAACAACATACTGGTCAAACGATTCAATCTGTCCCTGGAGTTTAATCCCGTTAATCAGATAAATTGAAACCGGAACATGTTCCTTTCTCAGAATATTGAGAAAGGGATCCTGCAACATTTGTCCTTTACCAGTGTTCATACAGACTCCATTCATTAATTGTTATTCGAGGTTGGAGATAAATCGGCTACTCAGGCAAAGCATGGTGATTCAATCAGCAAACAATCTACTATACCGTATTTACAGCCGGCGCACCTGACTCCATTCACTTTCCTTTATCAGGCGCAAACGGATTCTTTCCGGTTCTGAATTCAATGCGCAAAGGCGTTCCGGTCAAAGAAAATGCGTCTCTGAAATGTCTTTCCAGATAGCGCCGGTAATCCTGGCCAATATGCTCCAGTCCGTTGCCGTGTATCACAATCACAGGCGGATTTTTTCCTCCCTGGTGCGCATACCGCATCTTCGGACGGATAGCGCCTTTTGCCCTTGGCGGCTGTTGGTGTTCTACGGCATTCTTGAGTACACGGGTCAGCCGCGGCGTGGAAAGATCAGCCACTGCTGCCGCGTATGCCGCATCAATAGATCGCATCAGCGAAGAAAGGCCGGTATGCTTTAACGCAGAAATATAATGAAACCGGGAAAAAGAAAGGAAATGAAGCTTGCGTTCCGCCTCACTTTTCACATTTCCCCGTGTATCTTCCGGCAAACCATCCCACTTATTAATGCCCACCACCAGCGCTTTGCCGCTTTCCAGAATAAAACCGGCAATATGCGCGTCCTGCTCTGCAATATCCTGCCTTGCATCCAGCAAAAGCAAAACGACATGCGCATCGGAAATCGCCTGCAAGGTTTTAACTACCGAAAACTTTTCTACCGCATGAAACACTTTCCCCCTGCGGCGCAATCCTGCCGTATCAATCAGGGTATAACGTTTTTTGCCGCGCTCAAAAGGAATTTCAATCGCATCGCGCGTTGTACCAGGCAAATCAAAGGCAATAACCCTCTCCTCACCGACAAGCGCATTGATCAGGGTAGATTTCCCTACATTCGGCCGCCCGACAACAGCCAGGCGAACAGGCAAATCCTCTGTTTCAGGCTCACCCTCCGCTGATTCCCCTGGCGGAACCGCTGCCAGCGCAGCTTCCAGCATGGCATAAACACCATCGCCATGGGCAGAAGAAATAACCAGCGGCGCTCCCAGTCCCAATTCATAAAAATCGGCGGCAACCGCCGTATATTTCATTCCTTCAGCCTTATTGACAACCAGAACAACCGGCCGCCCGGAACGGCGAAGATACTCCGTGATAGACTTGTCATGAGGCGTTATCCCCTGCCTGCCGTCCACCATCAGAACAACAACATCCGCCTCGGCAACTGCCTGCCGGGTTTGTCCGGCCATCTCGCGCAGTATGCCATCCTTGGCAACCGGTTCAAACCCGCCGGTATCAATAACCAGGAAAGGACGGTTTCCTATCCTTCCCTCGCCATAGTGCCTGTCCCTTGTCAACCCCGGAAAATCAGCCACCAGCGCATCCCGGGAGCGGGTAAGCCGATTAAAAAGCGTGGATTTGCCCACATTGGGCCGGCCCACCAGGGCAATAACCGGTTTCATGTCAATTTACCATCAAAGCCTGAAGACGGCCGCCCGTCGTCTGGATAATCAGCTTGCCGCCAACAACCAGCGGCATCGCCCTTATCGCTGAACCGTCAGTCGCCATACGCGAAACAAAAGCGCCGTCGTCCTTGGACAGAAAGTGCACATATCCCTGCAAATCGCCAACCGCCACCATTCCCTCAAAAGAAACCGGCGCAGTCAGCGCACGATAGGCAAGCCGGTCATTGCGCCACACACTTTGTCCTCTGAGATTGGAAAAAGCATAGACTGCGCCCGAATCATCCGCAGCATAAACAAAATCATTGTCAACGCTTACGCCTACATCGCTGGACAGCTCCTTGGCCCATACCCCTCCCCCGCTGACAACATCATAGCAGGCAACCCGCCCCTGAAACGAAGCGGCGCACACCAGCCTGCCCAGCACAGCAGGCATACCCGATGTATCGGCAATCCTTTCCAGATCAGTTGTTCCCCGCGCATTGCCTACAACCACATCCCAGTTCATCCCGCCGTTGACCAGCATCAGGGAAATCATCCTCCCTCCCGGCAGAGCCACCACTGCCGTTGGACCAACAACCGCAATACCGGGGGCAGAACGCAACATCAAGGGGGGAGAACGCCGCGTTACCATCCACTTCCGCTCTCCGGAATCCGCATCAAAACCTGAAATACGGTTATCCAGCGTACGCACCACAACCATATTGCCGCCAACCGCCGGCGCAGACAATGCTTCACTTGACAACAGCACCTGCCATTTTTCCTTGCCATCGGCATCAAAAGCCAGCAACACCCCGTCCTTCCCGGCAACAACGACCGTATTGCCATCTGTCCCCACACCTGCCGTCAAAGGCATACCAGCGTCAATCCGCCATATTTCGCTACCGCTTTCCGGGTCAACACGCACAACCGTGCCTTCCGCTGAAGCAGCATAAACACTGTCATACGTCGCTGCCGGCGTAAAAATAAAATTATCCGATGAACCGATACCCAGCGACCACGATACGGCAACAGACCGCGTCTGCTCAAACACTGCCAGTTCTGCCGGCTGGTTCCGGGGTTTTCCGCCGGAAAAAGGATTCATTGAATCCATCCACGAACACCCCTGCAACAGAACAAGCAATGCCAGCGTCAAAACAGCCGAAAAATAACGCATACGCCTTCCTGAAATTTTACCCTGCTGCATTACCGCCCAAATCATCCAGCTTCAACTGGATCAACGCTTTGCCGGGATCATCCGGTGCGGCAGATGAAAGCGCAGCCTGATAGGACTTTCTTGCTTCCTCCAGCTTGCCCTGGGCATAGTACACATCTCCTATCCTGTCTTTTGCCATACTGGAAAATGCCTCCGGGAACTCTGCTGTCAGCGCCGCATAAGCCTCGTCATACTGTTTTTCATCCAGCAGAATTTCAGCCAGGCGGATACGGGCTATCGCCTTGTAACCGTCTTCCGTCCCATGATCAGCCACCCATTTCAGGCGTTCTTTTGCCATACCGGTCTCTTTGAAATCCACCGCCAGACGGGCAGCAATCAGGTTGGTCATGGCTGCATAAGCCGTCGAGCCAAATTTTTCCTGCATATCGGCAGCAATCCGCTGCGCCCGCTCATTATCATTGGACTGAACCGCGTTCTGCATCTCATAATACAGCTGTGAAGCCTGTTCTGCCTGCTTGCGCTGATAATTTCCCCACACTGTCCATGCCGTATAGGCAGCCAACGCAATAATAACCAGCCATACCAGCAAATTGCCATATTGCTTCCACCACGCCTTAAGCGCCGCCAGCTTTTCCTGCTCTTCAAGATCGTATGCCATTTCAGTACTGATCCTTTTGTTCAATGAACATCATGCGGCCGTACGGCATGCAATTTGCCGCAACCGCATCTCTCATCCCCGTCTTCCGTTCCGTTGATAATCTGGTCAACCAGGTAACCGGCTACCTGTGACAATGGAACCCGGCTCTGGTTGTTTTCCATATCCGAAGAACGCAATGCCTTGATACTGGCATGGTTCCCCCTGATTTCATCTTCGCCAATAATAACGGCAAAAGCGGCGCCACTGTCATCCGCACGCTTCATCTGAGCCCTAAAACTGCTGCCGGCCGCAGCAGGAGAACAATGCAGTATTACATCAAGTCCGGTATTGCGCAAGACTTCTGCCAGAGAAAACGCCTCCAGCATGGCATCTTCACCCTGGTGAACCACATAAACATCGGCATGCCCACCCCCGGCAGCACCGTCCTGCTCTTTCATCAATTCAATGAGCCGTTCTACTCCCAATGCAAAACCGCAGGAAGGCGTCGGACGGCCGCCAAGCATTTCAATCAGCGGATCATACCTGCCGCCGCCGCAAACAGTTCCCTGTGCGCCCAGCTCGCTGCTGACCCACTCAAAAACAGTCCGGTTGTAATAATCCATCCCCCTGACAAGACGGGGATTAATAGCAAAAGGAATACGATTGTGCTGCAAAATACGCTGTAATCTTTCAAAATGCTGCAACGAATCCTGATCCAGATAATCAAGCAGCCGTGGTGCGGCATTCACCATTTCCTGCATAGCCGGATTTTTGGTATCCAGAATCCGCAGAGGATTGGCATAAAGCCGCCTTTTTGCATCGTTGTCCAGCTGGTTTTCATGCTTCTCAAAATAAGCAATCAAATCAGCGCGATGGCGGTTTCTCTCTTCCGCATTGCCAATAGAATTGATTTCCAGCCGGATATTTTTCAGTCCCAGATCATCCCAAAGACGCTGGCATAACATAATTAACTCGGCATCAATATCCGGCCCTCCGAACCCGACAGCTTCGGCACCAATCTGATGAAACTGTCTGTAACGCCCCCGCTGAGGCCGCTCATGACGAAACATGGGACCGGCATACCATAACCGCCTGGGGCCGTTATACGCCAGATTATGCTCTACAACTGCCCGAACCACCCCGGCAGTGCTTTCAGGACGCAACGTCAGCTTGTCCCCGTTTAAGGAATCCTCAAACGAGTACATTTCCTTTTCAACAATATCCGTCACTGCCCCCAGGCCGCGCGCAAACAGTGCCGTCTCCTCCACAATCGGCGTCCGGATACGCTGATACCCATAACTCTTCAATACAGATTCCGCCGTATTTTCCAGCAAATCCCATACCGGCGCATCATCAGGCAAAATATCGTTCATGCCCTTGATGCCTGAAATCTTCCTGTTTTTAGTCACTTTTTTATCTTCAGACATTTTTATCCCTGCCTACCTTTGGCTTTTATGCCGTAATGCGACTCAACATATCGCAAAATGATGTCCTGAAACTGTTCATCCAGATTATCGCCGCGCAACAAAGTCTTTTGCCGCCCATCCTCAAATACCATTGCCATCGGTGTCTCGCCATTGCCTGGCAGGCTGATACCGACATTGGCATGACGCGATTCCCCCGGCCCGTTCACAATACACCCCATCACCGCCACATTCATGGTTTCCACGCCGGGATAACGCATCTTCCACACCGGCATCTGCTCACGCAAATAATGCTGGGTACGGTTTGCCAGTTCCTGAAAAAGCATAGAAGAAGTCCTGCCGCAGCCGGGACAGGAAGTCACTTCCGGCATAAAATGGCGCAATCCCATACTTTGCAGCAACTCCTGCGCCACCACCACTTCCCGCACACGGGAAGCACCAGGTTCCGGCGTAATAGATATCCTGATCGTATCGCCAATCCCTTCCTGCAATAACACAGAAAGTGCCGCTGCCGAAGCCACGATTCCCTTGCTGCCGACACCGGCTTCTGTCAAACCGAGATGCAAAGCGTAACGGCATCGCTCGGAAAGCGCGCGGTAAACCGCAATCAGATCCTGCACAGCAGAAACCTTGCACGACAGCACAATCCTGTCCGCAGGCATCCCCCATGCCTCAGCCTGGGCGGCACTTTCCATAGCAGAAGCAACCAATGCCTCACACATTACACTCTGCACCGGCCAGGGCCGCATCCGTCCTGCATTTTCATCCATCATGCGCTTTAAGAGCGCCTGATCCAGGCTGCCCCAGTTAACCCCGATACGCACCGGCTTTTCATACCGGCACGCTATCTCAACCATGGCGGCAAACTGGCTGTCGCGATTTTCACCTACGCCGACATTGCCGGGATTAATCCGGTATTTTGCCAATGCTTCTGCGCAGGCAGAGAACTCCTGAAGAAGTAAATGACCGTTAAAATGAAAATCCCCGATCAAAGGAACATCAATACCTGCCGCATCCAGACGTTCGCGTATAACAGGAACTGCCCTGGCAGCGGCAGGCGTATTGACTGTCATCCTGACCAGCTCGGATCCTGCCTGCACCAGATCGCTGACCTGGCGGACCGTTTTTTCCACATCCGCAGTTTCCGTATTGGTCATGGACTGCACAACAACAGGCGCGCCCCCGCCAATGAAAACCGGCCCTGCTTTCCCTGGAACCGCAACCGTGTAAGTTTTCCTGCGCGGCGCCGACCCTGCTGAAATTGGCTTTTTTTCCTGCCCCATCATGCCCTATTTCAGCTCAATCCTGGCTTCAGGGCTTCTTCTTGCGGTTCTGAGCACCAAAGGCTGTTGACGAAACTCTGCCCGTACATTCACCGCCTCCTCCACAACCAGCGTCACCGGTTCACCAATTTCCAGCTGATGCACATCCCCCGCTTTTCCGTCAAACTCCTGCAAAACAGCAGCATCCGCTTTAAGCACCTGCACTTTGGAAGGCCCGCTAAACCGAACCGTCAGCAAATTTCCCGGCACATCAGCAGAAGCAGGCGCTTTTTCCGGCTGAGACTGTATCGGTTCGTCCTTATCCTGCCGTTGTTCCTGCTTACCCTCCTGAACAGCTGCCTTTACAATCTCCCCATCTTCTTTCGCAGCCTGGT
The DNA here is from genome assembly GCA_023667225.1 of Oxalobacter formigenes. Classification (GTDB taxonomy): domain Bacteria; phylum Pseudomonadota; class Gammaproteobacteria; order Burkholderiales; family Burkholderiaceae_D; genus Oxalobacter; species Oxalobacter formigenes_C. The sequence continues at coordinate 30,561 of JAMPAN010000005.1, forward strand.
CCCCGCCAGCCTGCACAGACTTTTCCTCGTCAGGCAAAGCTTTTTCATTCCCGGTTTTATCCGTTGCTTGCAGCGTCTTTTCGGGATCCGGCACAACAATTTCCGGCGTACTCTTTTCAGGCGGTACAACCTGTGCCGCAACCTGCCCGCCAGTTTCCGCAACCGGCTCCGTTTTCTTTCCCGGCACAAACCGCTTAAGACCGTAACCGGCAGCCAGAACAACAGCAATCACAATCAATATCAGCCATATCGTTCTGCCCATTCCCCGCTTCTTCCCAAACGGCTGGCTGCCTTGCATAAAAGGCGCAGAAGCATCCCGCCTGGGAAGTTGATCCAGCTGCCGGCTTGCCGTTACCGGATCGTCCTTTGCAAACATGGCAACAAGCGGCTCGGGATCAACTTGCAGCATTTTGGCATAAGCCCGAACAAACCCTCTTGAAATCGCCACGCCATGAAGCGCCTCATAATGATCCGCCTCCAGTTCGCGAACCTGCCGAATCGTCATCTTGAGGCTGGCAGCCACCTGTTCCTGTTCAATACCGGCCGCCACACGAAATGCCGCCAGCTGTGCCCCTGGTTTCAGCACCTCTTTTTCCTGCTGCTGCGGTGTCTGCGTTTCCTCAGACACCGCCATTCCTGTTCCGGCATCTGTATCCGTCACACCCTGCGCCCCTGTAGCAACAGCAAGAAATTCATCCTGCTTGTCCTGTTCCTGCACAGGCACAGATACACCCGCTTCAGAGGTATCGTTTTCTTCTTTTTTCATATCATCGCTGTCCATAAAAGCTCCGTTTAACCGCTGCTTTTACCCTTTGCGGCATCTCTTCCCCAAAACGGCCTTATTTTTGTTTCTCCCATATTAAGCGCAAGTGCCGCATATTTCCAGCATATCCCCCATATCTTCTTTCAATCCGATTCTGCCAGACAAACAACCTGCCTGCGCAACAATCTTTTTCCGATATCCGTTCTGTCCTGCACCTCGCCTGCCAGTAAACCGCAGGCCGCCTCAATATCATCGCCCCGCGTCTTCCTCACTGTCGTTACGATACCTGCATCCAGAAGAATGCCGGAAAAAGCCTGTATGCGCTCCGGCGGTGAACAACGCAGCCCGGATGCCTCAAAAGGATTAAACGGTATCAGATTAAACTTGCACAACGCTGGAGATAAATCTTTTTTTACCAGATCCACCAGCTCTTTTGCATGCGCATCCGAATCATTGACCCCATCTAACATGCAATATTCAAACGTAACAAAATCACGGGGTGCAAAATCCAGATAACGCCGGCAGGCTGCCATCAGTGATGGAAGCGGATATTTGCGGTTAAGCGGCACCAGCTTGCTGCGAAGAGCATCATTGGAAGCATGCAATGAAACCGCCAGGGCAACCGGACACGCCTGCGCCAGCTGGTCAATCATAGGCACTACCCCGCTGGTTGATACCGTCACCCGGCGCCTGGACAAACCATAAGCATTATCGTCCAGCATGAGCTTCAAGGCGCCAACACTGGCCTCAAAATTCAGCAGCGGCTCCCCCATTCCCATCAACACCACATTGGAAATCTGCCGGACTGGCTGCGCATCTGCCTCCTGATATTGTGCCCTCAGGGCAAATTCCGCCATCCAGAGCTGCCCGATAATCTCGCCGGTAGTCAGATTACGGCTGAATCCCTGCTTGCCTGTGGAACAAAACAGGCAATTGATCGGACACCCTGCCTGCGTTGAAACACATAACGTACCCCGGCTGCCTTCAGGAATAAAAACCGTTTCAACAGCATTGCCTTGGCCGACATCCAGCAACCACTTCCGCGTACCATCAGCCGACGTATGGGCAGCAATGACAGAAGGCGCAACAACCTGCGCGCAATGCGACAACTTCTGCCGCAGGGACTTGGCCAGATCAGTCATCTGGTCAAAGTCACTGATACCCGACTGATGAATCCAGCGCTGCAACTGCCTTGCCCTGAACGGTTTTTCATCCAGACCGGCACAATATGCCGTCAGCTGGACCGGATCCAGATCAAGCAAATTGATCCTGACTGTCGTCATGGGCAAAAAAAAGACAAGACCTGCCCGGAATTTCAGGCAGGCCGTATTGATTAACGGGAATAAGTTTCAGTTTCCGGAAAGAAAAAAGCAATTTCCTTCGCGGCAGAAGTCGGGCTGTCCGAACCATGAACGGCATTGGCATCAATGGATTCAGCAAAATCAGCCCGAATTGTGCCTTTCGCCGCCTCCTTCGGATTGGTCGCCCCCATCAGCTCACGATTTTTGGCAATTGCATTTTCCCCTTCAAGCACCTGTATCATAACCGGGCCAGACATCATGAAATCGACAAGCGCCCTGAAAAACGGGCGTTCCCGGTGTTCTGCATAAAAACCCTCCGCCTCTGCGCGGGAAAGCTTCACCATGCGAGCCGCTATAATCTTGAGACCCGCATTTTCAAAACGGGAATAAATCTGGCCGATTACATCTTTTGCCACTGCATCGGGCTTAATAATCGACAAGGTACGTTCGATTGCCATGAAAAACTCCAATGAAAAATTAAGACAACTCACTAATTGAGACAGCCTTGCATTTTATCATGGAAGAAGGCAAATTCCGGCGCTGTCATGCCGGTAAAACGTCAACATTCCTCTCAGTCAGTAAACTTAAACGGCACAAAAAAGATCAGCTCATTACGCTGCACCAGGAATACAACCGTCTTTTTTCCGTCCAGACCGGCAATAACCGTCCGAAACTGGGAAACATTTGCCACATCGGTATCATTCACGCGCAACACAATATCGCCCCTTCTCAGTCCTGATACAGCCGCTTTCTGGCTTACCCCTGCAATCAGAACACCACCTTTAACCTGCAACCGGCTTTTCTGTCCCTCAGGTATATCAGCAACGGCCAGTCCCAGGCGATCTTCCGCTATCTCGGCATGTTGCCTGTTTTCCCTCGGCAGAGATGGACGTTTCCCGGCAACAGCATCCCCGACCGTCCCGACAGCGACCGGCACATCGCGCGTGGTTCCTTTTCGCCATATTGTCAGACGCACCTTTTCTCCAGGCCGGCTTTCCCCTACCAGGCGCGGCAATTCATTAATTTTCCTGACAGGCTGCCCATTAAAAGCCAGAATTACATCCCCGGCCAGGATACCGGCCTTTGCTGCCTCGCCGCCGGATTCCACCATACTGACCTGAACGCCCTGCGCTTTCGGCAACTTCAATGCCTGCGCCACATCATCCGGTATCTCTGCAATCTGTACCCCAATTTTGCCACGTGTAACGTGCCCGTCTCTTTTCAGCTGTTCGGATACCCGCACCGCCTCATCAATAGGAATAGCAAAAGAAATCCCCATATAACCGCCGGAACGGCTGTAAATCTGGGAATTAATCCCAATAACCTCTCCTTTCAGATTAAGCAACGGGCCTCCCGAATTGCCGGGATTAACAGCCACATCCGTCTGTATCAGCGGCAGATAATCCCCTGTCTCGCGTGCCTTGGCAGAAATAATGCCTGCCGTCACTGTATTGTCCAGAGCAAAAGGGGAACCAATCGCCACCACCCACTCCCCGGCCCTGATATCTGCCGACCTGCCCAGTTTCAGACAAGGCAGACCTTTTCCATCAATTTTCAAAATAGCAACATCCGTTCGCTGATCCGAACCGATTATCTTTGCGGCAAACTCCCTGTTATCTGTCAGGCGCACATACACCTCATCCGCATTGTCCACCACATGGGCATTCGTGAGAATATAGCCATCCGGCGAGGTAAGAAATCCCGATCCCATCCCCCGACGCACTTCAGGCGCCGGCTGCGCACGCCCTGGCTGCACATCTGGATGCGGTACGCCAAAAAACCGGAACAAATATTCCTGCAACTGCCGTTCCGACTCATTGGCATAAGCCTCATGCCGCTGTCTTTTCTCAACTGTCCGAATATTGACAACCGCCGGCCCTGTCTTTTCCACCAATGAAGCGAGATCCGGCAAAACAACTGCGCCGGAAGAAACCTCCTGCGCCAGGGCAGAAGAAAAACCTGCCAGTATCCAGCCTGCCGAAAAAACAGATAAAAAAAAGTTCCGTGAGATGTGGAAAAAAGATTTTCTTGCCATGTTCCAAACGCAAATGCATCCAACAAAACTGTCTCTGCCAAAAAGCAGAAAACACCTGAATTGATTTATAAACCAAAGATTCCGCCTGTGACAAGCAAGCGTTATTCTTCTTTGTTACAGGATGTTACCGTCTTCTTGCCGCCTCAGACATCAACAGTAAAAGGCTTACATTTTTCCACAACATCCGCCGCACCCAAATCCACAGAAAGATAAGACTTCTCTTTCAACCTTTCCCTGATTGCCGGCAACAGACGATTTGAAGGCTGCCGGTAAGGCTTTTCCCCCTGCAGCACATCCCTGATCTGCAAATAAACATCAACAGTTTCAATCAGGCCAGCCTGTTTTGCTTCCTGCAAAACAGTATCAACCGTTTCAACATCAAGCTCACCGTCCAGCAAAGCTGACAGCTGCTCTTTTACAACCTGTTTCTCCATCTTGAATCAACATCTCCCTGTTACCAGCGTCTGGCAATATTCGTATCCAGCAAAGGACGCAACCTGACAGCAACCGCCTCCCTCGCACGAAAAATACGGCTCCTGACAGTACCTACCGGACACGCCATTGCCATGGCAATCTCGTCATAACTTAGACCTTCAACTTCCCGTAAAAGCAAAGCCGACCTTAAATCATCCGGCAACTCATCAATAGCCAGATGAACCGTTTGCGCTATCTGCTTTGAAGCCAAAACCGACTCAGGCGTATTGATATCCCGAAGATTCTCCCCCACGCCAAACGATTCCACCTGCTCTGCTGTCATATCTGTTGCAGTCGGCACTTTTCTTCCCTGATTATCGAGAAAATTTCTTGCCGTATTAATCCCGATCCGATACAACCAGGTATAAAACGCGGCATCTCCCCGAAACTGATGAAGCGCACGATAAGCCTTGATAAAAGTTTCCTGCACTACATCTTCAGCCTCCGTCTGGTTATGGATAAGCCGCAAAACCAGCCGGAACAACTTTCTCTGATACTTGGATACCAAAATGCCAAAACTGCTCTTGTCGCCCTGTTTGGCCCGCTCAACAAGCAGCCGATCAATCTCTCTTTCCGTTGCCAAAATCCTATACCCTGTATCCACACAATAGCAGGAAACAGATCATTGGAGTTTCCTGATTGCAGCAAATTCAGCCAAAACTGTTTTCACCCTATCTCGCTCTGGCGGGCAGCCAGCCAGGAACAGGCAATATAAAGCGCCCTGAACTCAGCTTCTGTGACAGAATCATAAAAAATCAGAAAGCGCCTTTCTCCGGCCGCTGCCGAATGCAATCTCAGCAAAAGCAGCATCGGCCAAATAGTTGTTCCCCTTGCCAAAGCAAACTCCTCTGTATCCAGAGCAGCCTGTTGTCCGAAAAAAGCCCGCCTGGATACATCACGTATATCTTCGCGGATACGTATTTTCCCGCTTCCGGATATATCAATCCCAAAGGTCTTTTTTTCACGAAAGTACAGAAAAATGAAAGAAAAAGCAGCTGCCAAACTAACCGCAGGCACAGCGAAACTGCCATAAAAGCTGAACGTACCAGCCAATCCTGACACGGCAAGAAAACCTGTCATCCCTGCCAGTGCTGCCATTCCCAGCACACAAACTGAAAAAAAACGGGAAGGATAAACCTGTGCCGATACAGAAAGAGACATCACTCCCATCCTGGATAACACACCACGCTCAAAAAAAAAAACGCCATTCATTGAATAATGAATGGCGTTTACGGCATCGCAGTCTCCCTGTCATATCTTGCCAAACAGCAATGAACCGTTTGTACCGCCAAAACCAAACGAATTTTTCAGGGCATACCTGATTTTGCTGTCCCTTGCCGTATTGGGGCAATAATCCAGATCACATTGCGGATCCTGATTGAAAATATTGATGGTAGGCGGTATTACCTGGTTATGAATAGCCAGCACAGTAATCACAGCTTCCAGGCCGCCCGCACCGCCAAGCAAATGACCAAACATGGACTTCGACGAACTGACCACCACTTTTTTGGCATGATTCCCCAGCGTACGCTTCAGTGCCACCGTTTCGGCCATATCGCCCAGCGGCGTTGATGTCCCATGTGCGTTGACATAATCAACTTCATCCGGATTAATGCCCGCATCATTTAGCGCATTCAGCATACAGCTGCTTGCACCGCTGCCATCTTCCAGCGGTGCCGTCATATGATTGGCATCCGCACTCATGCCAAAACCAACCAGCTCGGCATAAATCTTCGCACCGCGCGCCTTGGCATGCTCATACTCTTCCAGCACTAAAACACCGCCGCCTTCGCCAAGGACAAAACCATCACGATCCCTGTCCCAGGGACGGGATGCTGTCGCCGGATCATCATTTCGGGTTGAAAGCGCCCGAGCCGATGCAAAGCCACCAATCCCCAAAGGAGATATTGTCGATTCGGCCCCACCGGCAATCATGACATCAGCATCGCCATAAGCAATAATCCTTCCGGCAAAACCAATACAGTGCAAACCGGTTGAACAAGCTGTCACAATCGAAAGATTAGGTCCCTTCATCCCGTAACGGATAGAAAGGAATCCCGAAATCATATTGATAATGGAAGCCGGGACAAAAAACGGACTGATCCGGCGGGGTCCCCGCTTGGTCATTTCCTCATGTGTGCGCTCAATCATGGGCAGTCCGCCAATACCGGAACCGATATTGATGCCAATCCGGCGGGCATTTTCCTCCGTCACTTCCAGGCCGCTGTCTTCAATGGCCTGAATGCCTGCTGCCATGCCATAATGGATAAAAGTATCCATATGACGCGCTTCCTTGGCCGGAATATAATCTTCCAGACGGAAGTCCCTGACTTCACAGGCGAAAGTCGTGCTGAAAGCAGATGCATCAAAACGGGTGATAGGCCCGATGCCGGATTTCCCGGCAGTTACCGCACTCCACATATCGGCAACGTTATTTCCTACGGGCGAAACGCATCCCAGGCCGGTAATAACGACCCTGCGTTGTCGTGTACGGCTCAAACTGTTCTCCTTGAATATATTCGAAATTACGACTGCATATTGGCAGTGGCATAATCAACGGCCTGTTTCACCGTTGTAATCTTTTCAGCCTGCTCATCGGGAATCTCGATTTCAAACTCGTCTTCCAGAGCCATAACAAGCTCGACTGTATCGAGCGAATCTGCGCCCAGATCATCAACAAAAGATGATTCCAGCTTAATCTCGTCTTCAGCAACACCCAGTTGCTCCGCAACAATTTTCTTCACACGTTGTTCGATATCGGACATTTATTGGCTCCAGTTATAAAATGATTGGTAAGGGAAAATGAAATACGCGCATTTTAGCAAGTTTGCGCCTGAAAGTTTATTCAGCGGTCTTTTGTTTGCAAAGTCGAGAGTTAATTATAGTAAAAAAAGCCGGAAAAAATCACGCTGGCAACCATCAATTCATGAACATGCCGCCATTTACATGCAAAACAGCGCCGGTAATATAAGATGCCTGCGGCGATGCCAAAAAAGCTGCGGCATAAGCAACATCTTCCGGAGCGCCAAAGCGTCCAAGCGGAACCTGCCGCAACAGGCCAGCCGTTTGTTCTTCCGTCAGCTGACTGGTCATATCGGTACTGATAAATCCGGGAGCAATACAATTAACCGTAACGCCGCGATTGCCCAGTTCACGTGCCAGCGCACGGCTCATCCCCTCTACAGCGGCTTTGGAAGCAGCATAATTCATCTGGCCTGCATTGCCCATTGAACCGACAACCGATGTAATATTGATAATCCGGCCATCCCGCTGTTTCATCATACCGCGCAATACAGCCCTGGAAAGTCGGGAAACGGCATGTAAATTCACTTCCAGCACCCTGTCCCACTCTTCATCTTTCATGCGCATTGCCAGATTATCCTGCGTAATGCCTGCATTATTGACCAGAATATGAATTGCAGCATAGGCCTTTTGCACCTCTTCAATCACAGTGCGGCAGCGGTCAGCCTGGCTTACATCCAACACAACGCCTCTTCCGGCATCCGGCCGAATATGGCCCAACGCCTCGGTAATAGCAACGGCACCAGCTTCCGAAGTTGCTGTTCCCACGACAGTTGCCCCCTGGCGCGCCAGTTCCAGCGCAATAGCGTGGCCAATCCCGCGCGAAGCGCCGGTAACAAAAGCAACCTTTCCATCCAGCATTCCAGCACTCATTTCAACGTCTCCAGCACCTTTTCCAAAGAAGCCTGATCGACAATAGCCTCTCCCGTAATTGAATTGTCTATCCGGCGGCAAAGCCCGGCCAACACCTTGCCTGGCCCGCACTCCACGATATGGGTAATCCCCATCAAAGCCATTTTCCTGATTGTTTCAACCCACCTTACCGAACTGGCAACCTGTCTGACCAGCGCATCCTTAATTGCCTCCGGCTCATTCAGAATAGCCACATCCACATTGTTTATCAAGGGAATACTCGGCACAGAAAAAGTCAACCCTGCCATATACTCCGCCAAACGCTCGGAAGCCGGCGACAAAAGCGAGGAATGAAAAGGAGCGGAAACCGGCAACATAATTGCTCTCTTGGCACCTCTGGCCTTTGCAGCCGCACAAGCCCGTTCCAGCGCCCCCTTATGGCCGGCAATCACCAGTTGCGCAGGCGCATTAAAATTGGCAGGTTCAACCACTTCGCCTTCTGCCGCTTCCGAACAGGCTGCAATCACATCCTCATCGGAAAGCCCCAAAATAGCAGCCATCCCTCCCTGCCCTACAGGAACAGCCTCCTGCATAGCCTGAGCACGAAAACGCACCAGCCGCACAGCATCGGCAAAAGGAATCACTCCAGCAGCAACCAGGGCAGAAAATTCTCCCAGACTATGGCCTGCCACCACTTCCGGTCTGGCACCGCCGGCAGCAATCCAGGCGCGGTAAAAAGCAACCGAAGCACTTAGCATCACCGGCTGGGTATTGGTCGTCAAATCAAGAGCTTCCTTTGGCCCCTCGGCAATCAACCGGGCAATATCCATCTGGATAGCATCAGATGCTTCTGCCAGCGTCTCTGAAACCACCGGATTGCCGGCAAAGCCATTAAGCATTCCAACTGCCTGGGAACCCTGCCCAGGGAAAACAAAAGCAAATTTAGGCATGCGAAACTTTTCTGTTACTCAGGTTTACATTAATTAAAAAATATTCCTTCAGCTTACATTTTTGCCAGAACAGCACCCCAGGTCAAACCGCCGCCTAAAGCAACCATCAATACCTTCTGCCCAGGCCGGACACGACCGTCACGAACCGCCGTGTCCAGAGCAAGTGGAATAGAGGCAGCCGAAGTATTGCCATGTCGATCAACCGTCTCAACCACATGATCGCCGGGAATCCCCATTTTCCTTGCCGAGCTATGCATAATGCGGATATTGGCCTGATGAGGAATCAGCCAGTCCACCTCCGAAGTCGGCGTACCGGTCATCTCCAGCACCTCCAGGCCAACCTTGTCCATCAGCGTAACAGCAAGCTTGTATACAGCCGTGCCATCCATGTAAAGAAAAGCCTGCCCATCTACAGCGCCATTACCCAGTTTGCCTGTAATACAAAGAACATCCCCATAAGAACCATCTGCATGAAGACGCGTTCCAAGGATACCCGGCTCATCAGAAGCCGAGACAAGCACAGCGCCTGCACCATCTCCAAACAAAACACAGGTTGTACGATCCTGAAAATTCAGAATACGCGAATAAACTTCAGCGCCAATAACCAGAACCTTCCTGTAAACGCCGGAACGGATAAAACTGTCGGCAACAGTCAAGGCATAAATAAAACCGCTGCACACTGCCTGAACATCCATGGCGGCACAACCATTTTGAATCCCCAGTTTCTTCTGTATCACACTGGCCGTATTGGGAAATCCGCCCAAAAAATCCGGCGTGGCAGTTGCCACAATCACCATATCGACATCACCGGGGTCAACCTGCGCCATTTCCAGCGCTTTTTTGGCTGCTTCCACACCCAGGTCGCTTGAATAGACGCCGTGATCAGCAAAATGCCGGGCAGCAATACCGCTGCGCGAACGAATCCACTCGTCGGAAGTTTCCACACCGTTTTTGGCCAGCATGTCAACCAGCTCTTCATTGGGAACACGCCTCGGCGGCAGATAACTCCCCGTTCCGATTATTTTCGCATACACTGTCATGCCGATTTCTGCCCCTGTCTTTCCACAACACCGGCATCATTTCCGCTTTCGGCTTTTTGCAGAAATTCAGCCATCATGGTTGATATACGCAATATCACATTACTGTTAACCGCATCATAAGCCCGCCGGATGGCACATTCAAAGGCAAAAACATCCGCGCTGCCGTGACTTTTAAACACCAGTCCCCGCAAACCCAGAAGACTTGCGCCGTTAAAGCGTGAAGGATTCAGCCTTTCGCGGATAGAACGAAGCGCACGGCTTGCCAGCAAAGCTCCCAGCATCGTCAGCAGATTACGCTTAAATTCCGAGACCAGCACATTTCTGAAAAAGCGGCCCAGCCCCTCAACCGACTTCAGCGTCACATTACCGACAAATCCATCGCAGACAATCACATCGCAGGTTCCCTCAAACAGATCATTGCCTTCCACATTGCCCAGATAATTCAACGCCCCTTTCTGAGCCTCTTCCTTAAGCAATTCCCCCGCGTTTTTGACCATCTCATTTCCCTTGATCTCTTCCGTGCCCACATTAAGCAGGCCCACACGCGGCCTGGGATTACCTTCCACAGCGGAAAAAAGCAAAGAACCCATAATGGCAAACTGATGCAGATGCTCTGCCTCACAATTGACATTGGCGCCCAAATCCAGCGCATAAGTCGGTCCGCCTTTTTGATTTGGCAAAATCGCGCAAATAGCCGGACGGTCAACACCAGGCAGGGTTTTCAGAATATAACGGGAAACCGCCATCAGTGCGCCTGTATTGCCTGCTGAAACACAAGCCTGCGCTTCCCCTGTTTTAACCTGCTCAATCGCAACCCGCATGGAGGAATCCCGCTTTTTTCGCAAGGCAATTTCAAGGGGATCATCCATTTTCACGATTTCTGTCGCATTCTTGACAGAAATACGCGGATGGTTTTCTGCACGCCACTTTTTGAGATGCTCTGCAATCTGGTCTTGCAGGCCAACCAGAATCAGTTCGGCATCAGGCACTTTTCCAAGAAAAGCCAGGCATGCCGGAATAGTGACCGGCAACCCATGATCGCCGCCCATACAGTCAATCGAAATTTTTATTCTGCCTGATTCGCTCTGAGCCACGCCCATACGGATTTTCGATCCGTCCTCCAACGGTTTTCAGTCTGAAATAACACGAAATGGCGCACGGTTCATATCCGTTGCGCCATCCTTAAAAACAACCGGATGATTATTCATCATCCTTTGTTTTCATGACCTTTTTGCCGCGATAATAACCATTCGGGCTGACATGATGACGGCGATGTTTCTCACCGGATGTCGGTTCAATCGACAAATTGGGAACATCAAGCGCGTCGTGGGAACGATGCATACCCCTTTTCGACGGTGATTTTTTATTTTGTTGGACTGCCATAAATTACTCCTGATTCAAAATTTCGAAAATTCTAACACATTCATGCCGTCATATTACGGAAATTCCGTTTTCCCTTTTCCCTGATATTCAATTACTTTTACCGTTTCCCGCCTTCAGATTTTCCAATATGGCAAAAGGCGATTCAGGCCTGATCTCCTCAAACGAAGCCGTGTTTTCCGGACAAACATCGTGCCGCGGAGACAAAGGCAACGTCAGCAAAACCTCATCTTCCACCAGCACCAGCACATCCATTCCTTTTTCCCTTACAATCACCTCTGTCGGATCCTCAGGGTCCAGCCCGTCTTCCACCTCATCGGCCTCTTCTTCATTTCCAGCCAGCACGATGGCCGTTCTGGCATCCAGCGTCAGGGGAAAAGCCTCCAGACACCGCTGGCATATCAGATTAACACTGCCTGCCACTGTCAACTCAAGCAACGGATACCCTGACGAATGGAAACCTCCTGCCACCCTCCAGCGCAGCTCGCCTGACACATCGGCACAGACAGTTGAAAGCCGCTCCAGTTCCGCTATTTTGGCGACCCCTTCCAGTTGCCTGCCTTCCCGGCAAAACCCGGCCGGATCATCAAGAACCGTATCCATACAATCAAATCGGGCGTAAAACCTGCGATAATAACAACAATACCCTGTACCAGTCAAAACATACGGATTCTTTTGTCACTTTTTTGTTTGCCATGCCCTCTTTTTTATCTCCGCGCCTTATCCTCGCCTCCGGTTCTGCCTACCGCCGTGAATTGCTTGGCCGGCTGCGCCTGCCGTTTGAAACCATTGCGCCAAATATCGACGAAACACCTCATCCGTCAGAATTGCCGCAAGATACAGCTCTGCGCCTGGCATATGAAAAAGCGGCTGCTGTCGGAAAAAACCATCCCGGAGCTATCGTCATCGGCTCAGATCAGGTCGCCGCATTGGGAAACACCCCCATCGGCAAACCCGGCACTCATGAAAAAGCGCTTCGGCAACTTATAGCCATGCGCGGGAAACATGTCCTCTTCCATACCGCTTTATGCGTCTGGGATGGCAGGCAACCCGATCCTGAAAAAACAGTGCAAAAAACCACTGTGCCAACTTCTGTCACCTTCCGCCACCTGCCCGAAGCCGAACTGGATGCCTACTTGCATGCAGAACGACCCTACGACTGCGCAGGCAGCGCCAAAAATGAAGCGCTCGGCATCATCCTGCTTGAAAAAATAAAAAGCGAAGACCCCACCGCCCTGACAGGATTACCGCTTATTGCCCTGACAACCATGCTGCGCCATTGCGGCATCCGCTTTTTTCAGGAAACCCCATCCCTATGAAAACCGGCACCCTCTACCTGATTCCCGCCGCATTAGGCACGCCGGCCACCGAAGCTGATACCCTGGCCCACATTATTCCTGAAGCCGTCAAGGATACGACTGCCAGCCTCTCCTATCTGATCGCTGAAAATGCCAAATCTGCACGCGCCCATCTGAAAGAAATTGCCAAAACACGGGAACTGCGATGCCCCATCCAGCAAATCCGCATCGCCGAACTCAACGTCAAAACAGACAAAAGCATGCTTCCATCCTTGCTGGAACCCATCCTGGCAGGCCAGGATGGCGGCCTCATTTCCGAAGCAGGCGTGCCTGCCGTTGCCGATCCCGGAGCCAATCTGGTTGATCTGGCGCATCAGGCCGGCGTACCTGTTCGTCCTCTTGTCGGTCCTTCATCCATCCTGCTGGCCCTCATGGCAAGCGGACTGAACGGGCAGCGTTTTGCCTTTAACGGTTACCTGCCTGCCCGCCCGGCTGAACGTGCCAAACAAATCCGCACATTGGAAAACCGCTCCCGGAAAGAAAAAGAAACCCAGATTTTTATCGAAACCCCCTACCGGAACCAGGCGCTCATGGAAGCACTCTGCGAAAATTGCAGGCCATCCACCCGGCTGTGCCTCGCCACCGACCTGACCCTGCCAACAGAATTCATCCAAACCGGCACTATCAGCCAATGGCAAAAAACGCTCGCGTCAAAAAGCGGCCCGGATATCCGGAAAAGACCCAGCCTTTTTCTTTTTCTGGCAAATTAGCGCTCCTTCTCCTTTCCTGAAAGCGCCCCCTTTCCTGTCACAACCTGGTAACAGGATGAACTGTCCTGCCCCAGCAAAGATTTCAGCGCTGGCAAAAGCGCATTCAAATACCTATCCAGCTTCCATGGCGGATTCACAATAAAAAGACCGCTGCCGCATAACCCGAAACTGCCTGCTGCCGGCCGGCAGACAGTCAGCGTCACATCCAGCCACTCCTTTACCCGAAGCTGCCTGAGCTGGCTTGGGAACCGCCTTGATTCCGGACGCTCAACAAGCGGATACCAGACCATATAAATACCCTCGGCAAAACGCCGCATGGCATCCACAAGCGCAGAAATAACACGCCGGTAATCCTGCTTATCTTCATAAGGCGGATCCATTAACACCACTGCCCGCCGGGAAAGCGGAGGCAGCTGGCTCTTCAATGCAGAAAAGCCGTCTTTTTTTTCAACAATAATCCGTCTGCCCCTGCCAGTCCTTCTCTGCCCATTTGCCGCAGCATGCCTGTTTAGACGATCAAAGCAATCCGCCAGAATCCTGCTTTCCGCCGTATGCCACTCAAAAAACCGCAACCTGTCCTGATCCCGAAGAACCTGTCCGGCAAAATAAGGCGACCCCGGATAAAAACGCAACATCCCGTCAGGATTTAACGCACGGACAATACCCAGATAATCGCCCAGCTGATCAGGCAAACTGATTTTCTTCCACAGCCTGCCGATCCCCGATTCAAATTCCCTGTTCTTTTGTGCTTCAGCCCTGTGCAGAGCATACATACCGGCCCCTGCATGCGTATCAATATAAAAAACAGGAGCCGCCTTCTGGCAGACATATTGCAATACCTGCAAAAGAACCACATGCTTGAGCACATCCGCATGATTGCCCGCATGAAAAGCATGCCGGTAACTGAACATGAGCCATCCTCAAAAAATGATTTCAGTCACTATACCCCGAAACCCGGCCCGAACAACAAACCTTCGGAAAAACAGCGTCCCATTACTCGCAGCCAAACATCCTGTTGTACAGGAACCCAGCAGAAAATCCTGATAAAAAACAAAAAACGGCTATCTGTCCGGATGAAACAACAGAAAATCGGCCAACCTGTCCCTTGGCAATACTGGCCCGATTTCATGCTGCCAGCAATCCGCCATACCAAGAACCCCGCCATCCGGCAGAACAGATTATCCCAAAAGAAAACCCTGCCGCGCTTGGGAACAGCTGCAACCCTGTGAAACCCGTATGAAAAGCAGGCATGTATTTTCCGCCCGGCCGCCAGTAAAAAGCGCAAGGCAACAAAACCGGCGGTCAGAACAAATCGACAGACCCGGATACCGGTTCGCTTCTGAGGCGGTTGGCGTAATCCTGCTCGCGATTGGCAATCGTATTATTATTCATGCGGCGGAGCTTCTTGACCAGCACCCGCCCCGTTTTCGGGAAAAAATACACCTTGCGCGGATAAAGATCTTCCAGATCTTCAGCAATCACCTTGATTCTTTCCGTTTTCAGGTAATCGCGAACAAACTGGGCATTACGCTCGCCTACATTAATCGTACTGAAACTGCTCAGCACATGCCCGCCCCCAAACACTTTGGCTTCCAGATTTTCGCGCCGTGCGCCGGCTTTAAGCAAATCATTGACCAGCACTTCCATAGCATAGGAACCATAGCGCATGGAAGCAGAAAGCAAGCCCTCTCCCTGACTGCCCCCATCCGGCAGCATAAAATGATTCATGCCGCCTATACCGTTCATACGGTCACGGATACAGGCTGATACACAGGAACCCAATACCGTGACAATCACCATATCCTTGGGTGTAAAAAAATACTCCCCAGGAAGAATCTTTGCAGCCTCAATATTAAGAACGCGATCGTAATAAAAATTGGTCGCAAAATGGTTTTCTGCAGTCTTACTCATGTGTCGGCACTTTTTTCCTGTTTGATATCATTCACCCCGGCACTACTCGGCAGAAGCCAGCTTGTACACCGTTTTGCCTGTCAGCTTAAAATCATTGGTCACATAAGTAAAATTTTCCGAGTGTCCTGCAAACAGCAGGCCATCCGGCTTCATTAACGGCGCGAAACGGGAAAGAATCTTTCCCTGCGTAGGTTTGTCAAAATAAATCATGACATTACGGCAAAAAATAACGTCAAACGGCCCTTCAATCGGCCAACTTCCTCCCAGCAAATTAAGCTGGCGGTAAGTAATCAGGTCGCGCAACTCCTGACGTGCCCGCACCATGCCTTCATGTTTGCCCTTACCGTTTAAGAAAAACTTGCGAAGGCGGTCATGCGACATTTTCTCTACTTTATCACTGCTGTAAATACCATCTGCCGCCGTTTTCAACACATTCGTGTCAATATCTGTTGCGATAATCTGAACAGGAGGCCGCATGGAATTAAACGCCTCACACAAAGTAATCGCAATAGAATATGGCTCCTCGCCGGTAGAACTGGCAGAACACCATACCGTGAATGTTCCGTTTCCCCGCTTCTTCTTGGCATGCTCTGCCAAAATGGGAAAATGCTGCGCTTCACGGAAAAAAGAAGTCAGATTGGTCGTCAGCGCATTGGTAAAAGACTCCCACTCTTCCTCCATCGCTCCGCCTTCAAGCTGATCCAGATACGTACCAAAATCCCGGTATCCGGTCGCCCGCAATCGCCGTGCAATACGGCTGTATACCATTTCCTCCTTGCTGTCGGCCAGCGTAATGCCAGCCCGTTTGTATATCAGCGAACGAATACGCCGGAAGTCATTGGTTGTAAATTCAAATTCCTTGGGAGTACGCAGGTTATTGCTGCTATCTTCTCTTGCCATTTTTCCTTCTCTTACACTTAGCCAAAGAAGCTTCTGTTAACAAAACATGCATCAAAAAACTCATCGTCATATATTGTAAGATTTTTTATAACCTATTGCCTAGCGTCAACTTTTTGCTTCCTGAACAAGCTGTCCCGCACAAAATCCCCCCTACCCCGCCTTGCCGGCTTTTTGCGGGAAATGCCGCCTGCTGCCTTGCCCTGGCAGGCCCAACCCCTTACTCTTGTATATTTTACCCAAAAAGTCACCTTTCGCCATGAAAAACAACCAATGGCTTACCGCTTTCCTTCAGGCATCATTTGACGAAATTTACGTTATCGACAGCCAAACCTCGCGTATTCTTCATGCCAGCGAATCTGCCTGCGCCAACCTGCAGCGGTCGTTTGACGAATTGCGGGGTCTGCCTTTCCCTGCCCTGGCCGCCCCGCCTGCAGAAACCCAGCTTGAACGCCGCATCCGTTCTTTCGGAGAACAAAGAAAAAACCGTCCTGCTTCGCCTCAGCCGCCCTGCTTTAGCGCTGTGCTAATCAGAAAAAACGGAACAACCTACCCCCTCCTTCTGCGCCTCCAAAAATGTGAAATCAACCGCACCTCTGTCATTATTGCAATAGGACAACTGCAAGCCCCTGCCGGGAAACCGGTGCAAACAACCGGCGCGGTAACCGTACCCCAAACTGCCGACATTGATGCGCCCTGGCTGGTTTACCAGATTGTCCGCCAAAATGACGGCAGCATCTCTTTTCCCCATTTAGGCAGCAGCTGCGAAAACCTGCTTGGCCTTACCCAGGAGCAACTTCAGCATAATCCGGACCTTTTCCTTTCCCTGATCCTGCCGCAGGATCGCGATTCCTACATCGAATCCATGACAGACTCAGCTATCCGTATGAAAAGCTGGAACTGGAAAGGCAGAATCTGGGTAAACGCCATCAAGGAAATCCGCTGGATTAACCTGCTTGCCGCTCCCCGGCTGCTTCATGACGGCAGTGTCCAGTGGGAAGGCATCATGACCAATATTACCCAAAGCAAACAGGAAGAAATGGAAATCAAGCTGTCCAAAATACGGCTTGCAGAACTTTCCGCCCACATTGAGGAAGTCAAGGAAAAGGAACGGACACAAATATCCAGGGAAATACATGATGATCTCGGCGGCAACCTCACCGCCATCAAAATGGCGCTCGCCCTGTTGGTCAAACGCCTTCCAGCCAACCCGCCGGAACTGACTGAAAAAGCAGAATATGTTGACCAGCTTGTAGACAGGACAATTGAGGCAGCTCACCGTATCGCCAGCAACATGCGTCCCAGCATCCTGGATATCGGCATTGTTGACGCCCTTGAATGGCAATCAGGCGAATTTACCCGCCAATCGGGCATTCCCTGTCAATTTACCTCAAACACATCTGAAATCCGGTTACAGCCAGCACAATCCACCGCGCTATTCCGTATTGCGCAAGAAGCCTTGACCAACATCGCGCGCCACGCAAAAGCCAGCCGCGTTTCGCTGGAACTGTCTATCAATAAAGCAGACATCCAGCTTAAAATCACCGATAACGGGAAAGGCATTACCGTGGCTGACCGCATGAAACCGCAATCATTCGGCATCCGGGGCATGATTGAACGGGCACACTCCCTTGGAGGCAAACTCTCTTTTGATTCCTTGCCAAAAAAAAGAAATACCATTACTGTAATAATCCCCTTTACCGATACCTCCCTTGAACCGGGAACGAATCCGCCTGAAAAAGCCGGATAGTTCCTTTATATGCCGTTGTGTTTGAAAAACGTGAACGAAAAAAAAACCATCCGGGTCATGATAGTTGATGACCACGCCATTGTCCGGGAAGGATTAAAGCAAATTCTTGCAGACACAGACGATATTCTTGTCTCCGGTGAAGGTGAAAATGGACTGGACGCTGTCAAGCTGGCAAGAACCATGGAAGGAGACGTCATGCTGCTTGATATCACCATGCCGGATCGTAACGGGATTGAAATATTAAAACAAATCCACCGGGAAAAACCCGCCCTTTCCATACTGATGCTCTCCATGCACCGCGAAGACCAGTATGCCCTTCGTTCCCTCAAAGCCGGCGCTGTCGGCTACCTCAACAAACAAAGTGCGCCCAACGAACTGGTCAAAGCCATTCGCCTGGTTGCTTCCGGCAACAAATACATCAGTCCTGTTTTGGCACAGGAACTGGCGCGCCATTTGTCAGAAGATGCCGAAAAAGCCCCGCACGAATCCCTTTCCGACAGAGAATTCCAGACTCTCCTGATGATCGCGGGAGGGCAATCTGTATCTGAAATCGCGGCTGAACTCTCCCTGTCCGTCAAAACAGTCAGCGAATACCGCTCCCGCATCCTTGCCAAAATGAACCTCAAGAACAATGCGGAACTGATGCACTACGCCATCCGGCGCAAACTGGTAACAGAATAAGGCGCATATCCTTTAATCCGGCTCTATGCCGCCCCTTTGGCACAACCAGAGCGGCAGCAGCACATGGCAATGCCATGCCGTCAATAAAAATATGACCAATGCAGAACTTATGGAACAGGCTGGAATTAGTGCCAATATCATAACAAAATTGAAGAGAAACAATTATCTTTCTCTTGATACGATTGAGAAGATATGCAGTACACTCCACTGTGGTGTTGATGATGTCCTCGAATTTGAAGATGTCTCCAAGGAAGGAAATCAATGATTGACATAAATTCTCCCGTTTATCCAATGGTGAATAGCCTTTTTGAAGAAGATTGCTTGGTATGTATGAAGCGCATCCCTGATGGGTGCATTGATATGATTCTTTGCGATTTGCCGTATGGTATGACCCAAAATCAGTGGGATAGCTACATTCCTTTGGATTTATTGTGGGAGCAGTATTGGAGAATTATTAAGCAAAATGGTGCAATCGTTCTTACTTCTCAAGGTCTGTTTACTGCAAGCCTAATCCTTAGCCAGCCCAAATATTACAAATATAAATGGATATGGGAGAAATCAAAGCCCACGAACTTTTTGAATGCTAAAAAGCAGCCTTTAAGAAAGCATGAAGATGTGTGCGTTTTTTATAAAAGGCAACCCACATATCATCCTCAAATGACCAAAGGCGAGCCGTATGACAAAGGCGTCAGAAAAAATCAACTAAGCGGAAGTTACGGCGACTTTCTACCCGTTCATGTGGCAAGCGATGGCGACCGCTATCCGACAGACATTATTTATGTTAAAACAGCAGAATGTGAGGGCGAGGTTGTCCACCCAACCCAAAAGCCTATCGAATTAGGCAGATACTTCATTCGGACTTATTCTGATCCTGGCGATATCATCCTTGATAACACTTTTGGAAGCGGCTCTTTTTTAGTTGCCGCACTCATGGAAGGCCGCAATTTTATTGGGATTGAAAAGAATGAAGATGTTGCATTATTCAAACGAGATAAAATCAGCTACATTGATGTTGCAAGACGGCGCTTATTTTTAGCGTGGAAAAGTCTGGATAAGAAGATGCGTCAATACATTATCAAGACTAACCTCATAAGCGATTTTACAGAAAGGTAGATTTTGTATGGCAACGATTATCCGACGAAACGAACGCAGCTGGACAATCGAAGTGATTACAAAAATCAATGCGATTGCGAATGCCAATGACCTGATTATTAAGCGGGCTGGTGGCGAAAGCACAATTTCAACCGGTCGTGGCAATACCATGTTCCCCGATGTGTTTCTTTACGGCAACCAAGAACAGAGTATTATCTTGCAAGGTTGGGAACTCAAAATGCCTGATGTTCCGATTGAAGATGAGACTTTCATCAAAGATGCCCAGCGAAAGGCAATCGCCTTGAACCTAAATAGTTGCCTGATTTGGAATTTTACATACGCTGTTCTTTATGTGCGAAGCGAGAAAAATTCATTTACAAAACTCAAACAATGGGATTCAACGAACTATATCCGTTCAAGAGCTGATGTGGAAACATATCGTGCGGATTGGGAGTCATTGCTTGAGCAGGTTATTGTCGAGGTAAATGGCTACTTTGTATCTGGTCAATTCCGCAATGCGCCCCTAAGCGATGTCATTTCAGATAGCACAATTACGACACTTATTCGGCGAAATAAAGATATTATTGCGGAACACCTTAAAAATGCAGCGTTCCGCGATGCGGTTATGTCTGCTTACATCGACAATTGGTGGGTAGGCGTTAAATCTGAATATGAACACGATGAGGAAGATAAATACAAAGCCTATGCAAAATCCATTATTTTGAATTGGGCGAACCGTATTATCTTTGCTCATATCATTAAGGACAAGCAAAACGGGGCATTGATTATCAATGACCTTGACTATGATACTACTCCAGGCGAAGCAAATGAATTTTTCAAGAAGATAACTGCCAGATGTGACTTTTTCAATATCTTTTCTTCCGTAATGTACGACGAGATTCTGCCTGACTTGTCTTGGCAAGACTTTGTAGAACTTTCGATGTTCCTAAAAAACAATGGAATCGAGCATCTTAATCAAGAAGCCTTGCAAAATATATTGGAAGGTTCTGTCGCCACAAGCAAAAGAGAGATTAACGGTCAGTTCACAACACCGCTAGAATTGGCGAGATTGTTAGTTCGTTTAACCGTAAAAGACTGGACGGATGCAGTGTTAGATTGCTGCTGTGGTACGGGAACAATTTCAAAGGCGGCCATTCAAATTAAAAAGAAGCAGCTTTCGGCAAAAGACGCTGTGGAATCTGTTTGGGCTTGTGATAAGTACAAATATCCTTTGCAGATGGCCAACATCAGCATGACGGATTCTGACACAATTAACCTTGCAAACCGTCTGTTCCAACATAATGCACTGACCCTTTCGATTGGAGAAGATGTGTCAATCGTCAATCCAGAAACTGGGGCGGAAATGCACTTGGCTCTCCCCGCATTTGGAGCAGTTGTATCTAATCTTCCATTTGTCCCGTTTGAGATTATTCCAAATGATGATAAGGACGAAATTGCGAAGATGCCGCTTTCGTCCAGTTTGGACGGTAGATCGGATTTGTATTGTTATATCGCAATGAAGATTGCCGATGTAATAAAGCCAGGCGGAACTCTTGGTATCATCACTTCAAATTCGTGGCTGGGTACAATAGCGGGAACGAAACTCATAGAGGCACTAAAACAAAAATACCTCTTGAAACAAGTCCACATCAGTGGAAATGGCCGTTGGTTTAAGAACGCAGATGTTGTGACGACAATCATCGTTTTAGAAAAGAAAAAAGACGCACAGGCTGCGGATACAAACTTTTGGCTATGGAGAATGCCACTGGATATCTTTGCTGAAAATAGCGAGGCAGAAGATACTCTGGTTAATTCAGCATTGCTTGGAAAAGAAATCAATGCGGCAGTTGCGAAAAGGTCAAGCTACTCTACAGCGCAGATTGATAACCTTTTAAGCCTTAATATAAGTTACAATTCTCTGTTCCACAATGTGGATTGGCTTCTCGACATAAAGGATAAGCTGATTCCCATCAACAAAGCTTTCCAAGTTTTTCGAGGTAGCCGCCGTGGTTGGGATGCTCTGTTTTATCCTCAACGCGGTGAACACAAAATTGAAAGTGCCTACTTGCGGAAGGTTTTAATAAATGCTAGAAATGTGACCAGTTTAATTACTGTTGCGGATGGAGATGCCTTTTGTTGCGGCTTGTCTCTTGATGAATTGAAGGCTCTTGGACATAAAGGCGCATTGGAGTGGATTGATAAATTCGCCGGTCAAAGAAATGATGTTGGGAGACTACTGTCAGATGTTCTGAATCGCAGAGGTATGGAATGGTACGAGTTGCAGGACAATGAGATTGCTGAAATTTTTACCATGATGAATCCTGACCAGCGTCTGTTCTTTGCAAAGTTTGAAACTCCTTCTTTCGTGAATCAAAGGCTGATTGGATTGACCCACAAAGTTTCTTATCCAGATGCGGAGTTGAATCACGCCCTGCTCAATTCGATGCTTACGATGTTTTATATTGAGGCATCTGGATTTGGACGGGGACTTGGGGTGCTGGATATAAACAAAGACAGCATTGCAAACTGCTATATGCTTAATCCTAAGCTGGTAGATGCTTCAGCAAGAAGAAAGATACTGACTGCCTTTGATAAGGTGAAAGCAAGAAGTATCATGAAGGTTTCAGATGAGCTGTGCGATGATGTTCGTCTTGAATTTGAACATGAGGTTTTACGGAGCTTTGGAATTGACGAATATTTCGATAAAATCAAGGCATCTCTGCTCTCTATGCAAGAGGCAAGAGCGGCAGTAAAAAAATAACTCACGCTTAAAGCGTCCAACCGTAAAAAGTTGGGCGCTTTTCTGAGAGAATGTGCCCGGTTTCTTCCTGCCGGAAACCGGCATAAAAAACTGTCTGACAACATTTTACCTGTATCATGCCTTGCCCTGCTGATATTATGTGGCGCAAAAATTGGCAAAAGCAGAAAAAACGTCTGCCTTTTGCATCTGGATTGAGCAGATACTGACTGGAGACTGCGATGAAATTTCGTTTTCCTATCGTCATCATCGATGAAGATTACCGATCCGAAAATACGTCGGGCCTGGGCATCCGTGCGCTGGCCAAAGCCATAGAAGACGAAGGCATGGAAGTGCTGGGCGTAACCAGCTACGGCGATTTATCCCAATTTGCCCAGCAGCAATCCCGCGCATCTGCCTTCATTCTTTCCATTGACGATGAGGAATTTGGCGAAGGAACCGCATCCGAAATCAGCAATGCACTAAAACCGCTGCATAATTTTGTGGAGGAAATTCGCGACAAAAATGCGGATATTCCCATCTACCTGTATGGAGAAACCCGCACCTCACGGCATATCCCCAACGACCTGCTGCGTGAACTGCATGGGTTCATCCACATGTTTGAAGACACACCGGAATTCGTGGCGCGCCATATTATACGGGAAGCAAAATCCTACCTGGACGGACTGGCTCCCCCGTTCTTCCGTGCACTCATGCACTACGCGCAAGACGGCTCCTATTCGTGGCACTGCCCTGGCCATTCCGGCGGCGTCGCCTTCCTCAAATCACCGATCGGGCAAATGTTCCATCAGTTTTTCGGGGAAAACATGCTCCGTGCCGATGTTTGCAACGCAGTGGAAGAACTGGGACAACTGCTTGACCATACCGGCCCCGTCGTGCAAAGCGAACGCAACGCCGCCCGTATCTTCAATGCCGACCATTGCTACTTTGTCACTAACGGCACCTCCACCTCCAACAAAATCGTGTGGCATTCCACCATTGCCAACGGTGACATCGTCGTAGTAGATCGCAATTGCCATAAATCGGTTCTGCATGCCATTATCATGACAGGTGCGATCCCTGTTTTTCTGATGCCGACCCGCAATCATTACGGCATCATCGGCCCAATCCCCAAAGAAGAATTCGAGCCGGCCAACATCCGCCGGAAAATTGAGGCAAATCCCTTTGCACGTGATGCTGCCAGCAAGAAACCCCGCGTACTGACACTAACCCAGTCCACCTACGACGGCATTATCTACAATGTTGAAACCATTAAGGAAATGCTTGACGGCGAAATCGACACCCTGCATTTTGACGAGGCCTGGCTGCCGCACGCTACCTTCCATGAGTTCTACAAAGATATGCATGCCATCGGCAAAAACTCTGCCCGTGCCCAAAAATCCATTATTTTTTCCACCCAGTCCACCCACAAACTGCTGGCCGGCCTGTCGCAGGCTTCCCAGATACTGGTTCAGGAATCCGAAACCGTCAAACTCGATCAGGATGTTTTCAACGAAGCCTTCCTGATGCACACCTCCACTTCACCGCAATACGCCATCATTGCTTCCTGTGATGTTGCCGCCGCCATGATGGAGCCGCCAGGCGGCAGGGCGCTGGTTGAAGAATCCCTGCTGGAAGCCCTGGACTTCAGGCGCGCCATGAAAAAAGTCTCCCAGGAATTCGGGCAGGAATGGTGGTTTGAAGTATGGGGGCCCAGCCAGTTTGCAGAAGATGATATTGGAGAACGCGGCGACTGGATGCTCCGTGCCGAAGACACCTGGCATGGATTCGGCAACATTGCCCCTGGTTTCAACATGCTGGACCCGATCAAGGCAACCATCATCACCCCAGGACTCTCCCTGGATGGCGATTTCAAGGAAAGCGGCATTCCGGCCTCCATCGTCAAAACCTACCTGGCCGAACATGGCGTAATTATCGAAAAATGCGGCCTTTATTCCTTCTTCATTATGTTTACCATCGGCATTACCAAAGGCCGCTGGAACACGCTTTTGACCGCCCTGCAACAATTCAAGGACGACTACGACCGCAACCAGCCCATCTGGCGAATCCTGCCGGAATTTGCGGCGCGCTCTCCCCACTATGAACGTCTGGGATTGAAAGATCTTTGCCAAAGCATCCACGATTTTTACCGTGAATATGATGTAGCGCGCCTGACGACAGAAATGTACTTGTCCGACATGATTCCCGCTATGAAACCGGCCGATGCCTTTGCCCGGATGGCCCACCGGAAAATCGAGCGGGTACCCATCGATGAACTGGAAGGCCGCGTTACTGCTATCCTGCTGACCCCTTACCCGCCGGGGATTCCGCTTCTCATCCCGGGAGAAAGGTTCAACAAAACCATTGTGGACTATCTCAAATTTGCACGGGATTTCAATGAAAAATTCCCCGGATTTGAAACCGATGTGCACGGCCTGGTAACCCGGGAAATAGACGGAAAACGCGGCTATTTTGTTGATTGCGTCATTGATTGAACCATAAAAGCAAACCACCCCTGCCGGGAAACAAACCGGCAGGGAAAATAACACCGCACCGTTCCTGATACCCTGCAAAACTGGCTGCCATACTTTGCCGCCCGTCCTCTTTCTGCTTCAGAAAAATAACATAACAGTAAGGCAATCCTGCATAATAAGCGCCTGTTTTTCACTTTCTGTCAAATCTGACCATGAATCCGCACTTAAGCCGGCTGCAACCCTACCCCTTTGAAAAACTGCGCCGGCTCTTTTCCGGCATTACCCCCCCTGCATCGCTCAAACACATCAATCTGGGCATTGGCGAACCCAGGCATCCTACGCCCCAACTCATCAAAAACGCGCTTAACCGGCACCTGGATGGACTGGCAAATTATCCCGCAACAAAGGGAATAGACGAGCTGCGGCAAGCCATTGCCGGATGGCTCAAACGCCGCTACCACATTCCGCTTCCCGACAGCCAAACCCAAATCCTTCCAACGCTGGGCTCAAGAGAAGCCCTGTTCTCACTGGCACAGGCCGTATTGGACCCGCTCAATCATAGCCTGGTTATCTGCCCCAACCCGTTCTACCAGATCTATGAAGGCGCAGCCTTGCTGGGAGGAGCAGAACCCTATTTTGTTAACGCCAATCCAGCCTGCCGTTTTAACTGTGACTACGACAGCATCCCTGCTGCCGTATGGGAAAAAGCACGCCTCCTTTATCTGTGTTCCCCTGCCAACCCGACAGGATCTGTGCTGGATCTGTCTGAATGGAAAAAACTGTTTGAACTTTCAGACCAGTATGGTTTCATTATCGCCTCAGACGAGTGCTATTCGGAAATCTATTTTGGTAACAACGCGCCGTTAGGCGGGCTGCAGGCGGCATCCCTTCTGGGCCGTTCCGATTATCGCAACCTGGTTATTCTCTCCAGCCTGTCCAAACGCTCCAACGTACCCGGCATGCGTTCCGGCTTTGCCGCAGGCGATGCCACCATCATAGAAAAATTTTTGCTGTACCGTACTTACCATGGCAGCGCCATGAACCTGGCTATCCAGCATGCCTCTATTGCCGCATGGAATGATGAAACGCATGTCATAGAAAACCGCCGGAAATACCAGGAAAAATTCAGTGCTGCAACGCCTCTTCTTCAGGAAGTATTAAATATCGACTGGCCGGACGCCAGTTTTTACCTCTGGGCTGAAGTACACGAAAAAACCGGGCTGACCGATACTGAATTTGCCAGACGGCTGTATGAAGACAGCAACGTCACCGTATTGCCAGGAAGCTATCTTGCCAGACAGGCGCATGGCGTCAATCCGGGCGAAAACCGCATCCGGATTGCCCTTGTTGCCGAATACGAAGAACTGATGGAAGCCGTCAGCCGCATCACCGGCTTCATCCGGCGTTTATAATATTTTCTTTTATTGCATATACCTGTTTTCCCTACCCTTATGACTCAGAATCTGGAACAAACCATCGAAGATGCCTGGAACAACCGCATCAACCTCACCGCTCTCTCCTCTTCAGCTGAAATTCGCAATGCTATCAATGAGGTTGTTACCCGCCTGGATCAGGGAACCCTCCGTATCGCCGAAAAAAACAGCGAAGGGCAATGGGTAGTCAACCAATGGGCTAAAAAGGCAGTTCTGCTTTCCTTCCGTCTGGAAGAGAACATCGCCATGCCTATCGGCGCATCCGGCTCTCCCGCCATGCACTTTTATGACAAAGTCTCCAGCAAATTCGCTGCCTATACCGATGCGGATTTTGCGCGCGGCGGATTTCGCGTCGTACCGCCGGCAGTGGCCCGCCGGGGCTGCTTCATCGGAAAAAATGTCGTCATGATGCCCTCTTTCGTCAATATCGGCGCCTATGTGGATGAGGGCACCATGATTGATACCTGGGCAACCGTCGGCTCCTGCGCACAAATCGGCAAACATGTCCACCTCTCTGGCGGCGTTGGTATTGGCGGCGTCCTGGAACCGGTACAGGCCAACCCGACCATCATTGAAGACAACTGCTTTATTGGTGCGCGCTCGGAAATTGTCGAGGGAGTAATCGTTGAAGAAAACAGCGTCATCTCCATGGGCGTCTATATCGGCCAGTCAACCCGCATCTACGACAGGGAAAACGACTGCATCCTCTATGGGCGTATTCCCGCAGGATCCGTTGTCGTCCCCGGCAACCTGCCATCCGAAGATGGCAAATACAGCCTATACTGCGCTGTCATCGTCAAACGGGTAGATGCCCGGACCCGCGCAAAAACCGCCATCAACGACCTCCTCCGGGAAGCCTGAACAAGCCATGAATACCACACTGGAACTGGCAAAAAAGCTGATTGCCCAGCCCTCTGTCACACCGGATGACCATAATTGCCAGAAACTCCTGATTCAGCTACTGGAACCCTTGGGGTTTCATTGTGAAACCATTACCTCAAGCGGCGTAACCAACCTGTGGGCCAAACATGGGCAAACCCGCCCGCTCGTTATCATGGCCGGTCATACAGATGTCGTACCGCCGGGTCCGGCGGAAAAATGGACAACGCCTCCTTTTTTTCCGGCCGAGCGGGACGGCAGACTCTACGGGCGCGGTGCAGCCGATATGAAAACCCCTCTGGCCGCCATGGTCATCGCTGCCTGCGAATTCATTGAAACCCGGCCGGACTACACAGGGTCTATCGCTTTTTTGGTTACCAGCGATGAAGAAGGCCCCGCTACAGACGGCACCATGCTGGTTTGCGACATCCTCAAAAAACGGGGCGAAAAACCGGATTACTGCATCGTAGGCGAACCCAGCTCCCTGAAACGGCAAGGCGATACCATCAAAAACGGCCGGCGCGGTTCCCTCCTGGGCAAACTGACAATCAAAGGCATCCAGGGCCATATCGCTTATCCCGACATCGCCAAAAATCCTATTCACCTGGCACTGCCGGCACTGGCTGAACTGGCTGCAGAAAAATGGGACAACGGCAATCTCTATTACGACCCTACATCCTGGCAAATCTCCAACATCCACGCCGGGACAGGCGCCTACAATGTCATACCCGGCGAAATAACCATTGATTTCAACTTCCGTTTTTCCACCGAAAACACCGCAGAAAGCCTGCAAGAACGGGTTTGTGCCATTCTTGACAAACATAACCTGACATACCGGCTTGACTGGAGCCTGTCAGGCCTGCCCTTCCTGACGCCGGAAGGCGCCTTGTGCGAAGCACTCGCTTCAGCCATCAGGGAAGAAACCGGCATAACGCCAAGCCTGTCCACAACCGGCGGCACCTCCGACGGCCGTTTTATCGCGCAAATCTGCCCCCAGGTAGCAGAATTCGGGCCGCTCATGACAACCATTCACCAGATTGATGAACACATCCCTGTTGCAGACATTGAACCCCTCAAAAATATTTACCGGCGCACACTGGAAAAACTGCTTTTGAAATGAATACCGCTTTCCCTGCATTTAATACCATCCGGGACATGATCCGGCTGGCTGTTACCGGATTTAACCGGGCTCACCTTTTTTTCGGCCACGGCAATGACAACGCCTTTGACGAAGCAGCCTACCTTGTCCTAAGCAGCCTTTCCCTTCCGCTTGACAAACTTGAGCCCCTGCTTGATGCCAAACTGACCGCCGAAGAAACTGCCCGTATCCGCACACTGATTGAACGGCGCATTACCGAACGTATTCCGGCAGCCTATCTCACAAGCGAAGCCTGGCTCCAGGGATACCGCTTCTATGTCGACCCGCGCGCCCTGATTCCCCGTTCCTTTATTGCCGAACTGATCACGGAACAGTTTGCTCCCTGGATAGAAGATCCGGAAAGCCCCTGCCGCATCCTGGAACTTTGCACCGGATCAGGCTGCCTGGCCATCATGCTGGCCGATGTCTTTCCCAATGCCATTATCGATGCAGTTGACCTGTCAAAAGAGGCCCTGGAAGTCGCCCGAATCAACATAGCAGAATACCGGATGGAAGAACGCATCAACCTCATCCAGTCCGACCTCTATCAGGCAATCCCGGAAAAAACTTACGACCTGATTATCACCAATCCGCCTTACGTCAACAGCCGCTCCATGCAGAAACTGCCGCCGGAATACCGGCATGAACCCCAAATGGCACTGGAAGGCGGAGCAGACGGCATGAATCTGGTCAAGCCCATCGTGTCCGGCGCAGGGCAGTACCTGACAGAAAACGGCCTGCTGATCGTTGAAATTGGCAATGAAGCCCGCCACGCACAGGCCGCCCTGCCCGAACTGGAGCTTACCTGGCTTTCCACCAGCGGCGGAGACGACCGCGTTTTCCTTGTTGAAGCAAGCCAGCTGCATACCTTTTAACCGTTATGATCCGTTTTCAGCAAATCAGCCTCACGCGCGGAACCAAACTGCTGCTTGAGCAAGCTGAAACCAGTCTGAACCCCGGCGAAAAAATCGGGTTAACCGGCCCAAACGGCGCGGGGAAAACCAGCCTTTTCGCCCTGATCACAGGCACCTTGCACCCTGATCAGGGCAATGTAGAAATTCCGGCAGGCTGGCGCATATCCTGGGTACAGCAAGAAACGCCCGCCCTTGAAAAACCGGCACTGGAATACGTCATCGACGGCGACGGGCACTTAAGAGAACTTCAACACCAGCTTGCAGCCCTGCAGAAAAAAGACCAACAGCCTAATGGCATTGAGCTGGCTGAATTGCATACCCGTCTGGAAGAAGCGGGCGCTTACACCGTCCAGTCCCGCGCAGAACAGCTGCTTGCCGGGCTGGGCTTTTCCCGGGAAACCTTCCGGCAGCCGGTATCCCGCTTTTCCGGCGGCTGGCGAATGCGGCTGAATCTGGCACAGGCACTCATCTCCCCGTCTGATCTGATGCTGCTGGACGAACCGACCAACCACCTTGACCTGGATGCCATCATCTGGCTGGAAGACTGGCTTAAACGCTATAGCGGCACACTCATTGTTATTTCCCACGATCGTGACTTCCTGGACAGCCTCACCAACGTTATTCTGCACATCCACAACCGTAAACTGCAACGCTATAACGGCAATTACTCTGCTTTTGAACGCCAGTATGCGGCGCAGCTGGCCCTAACCCAGAGCGCCGTGGAGAAACAGGCCAAAAAACGTGCCCGGCTTGAAGCATTCATCCGCCGCTTTCGTGCCAAGGCCACCAAAGCAAAACAGGCGCAAAGCCGTCTTAAAACATTGGAAAAAATGGAAGCACTGGCTCCGCTTAAGGCAGCCGCCCCCTTTTCCTTTGAATTCATGGAGCCGGAAAATTCACCCAATCCTCTCCTGGTCATGGACAAAGTGGATGCAGGCTATCTGCCGGCTGATGAAAAAACACCGCCTGCACGCATTCTTTCAGATATCTGTTTTACCCTCCAGACAGGAGAAAGAATCGGCCTTCTGGGCGCTAACGGCGCCGGCAAATCCACCCTGATAAAAACCATTGCCGGCAAACTGCCTCCCCTGTCAGGACATTACACCATCGGTAAAGGACTCCATATTGGATACTTTGCCCAGCACCAGGTAGAAACCCTGCGCAAGGATGAATCCCCGTTGCAGCATCTGGCGCGAATATCCCCCCAGACACGCGAACAGGAATTGCGCACCTTTCTGGGCAGCTTTCTCTTCTCCGGCGATATGGCAACCAGCCCTGTCGCGCCACTTTCCGGCGGAGAAAAAGCGCGGCTTGCGCTTGCCCTCATTGTCTGGCAGCGCCCCAACCTGCTTTTGCTTGACGAACCCACCAACCACCTTGATTTGGAAACACGCGAAGCCTTGACAGATGCACTGGCCCAGTTTGAAGGCACACTCATCCTCGTCTCACACGACCGTCATCTTCTAAGAGCCACGGCAGACCGCTTCATGATCGTCTCAAACAGGACGCTTACGCCCTTTGAAGGCGACCTGGAAGATTACCGCAACCAGTTATACCAGGCTAAATCCGGAAAAGAACCAGCTGCCCTGACTACAGCGCTGCCCATCCGTGAAACCGGCAGGCGGGAACAAAAACGCATGGAAGCAGAAGCGCGGCAGCGGCTTTCCTCCCTGAAAAAACCCGTTGAAGAACGCATCCGGCAAATTGAAAAAGAAATTGACAAACTCCAGGTGCTCAAATCATCCATTGATGAGCAAATAGCCAGCCCGGATATCTATGAAGCAAAAAACAGGGAAAAACTCCGGCAGCTATTGATAGATCAGGCCGGCCATGCCAAAACACTTGCTTTACTGGAAGAAGAATGGCTGCTCAGGCAGGAAGAGCTTGAAAAACTCACCGCCTGAAGCCTCAGGCTTTTATCACCTCATCTGTCCCCTGATTGGCCAATGCGTCAGCCCGCTCATTCCCTGGATGTCCGGCATGGCCCTTGACCCATTGCCAGCTTATTTCATGCTGCGCCTGTGCCGCATCCAGCGCCTGCCATAAATCCGTATTCTTCACAGGTTGCCTGGCTGCCGTCTTCCATCCCTTCGCCTTCCAGCCGTAAATCCATTCCGTTATCCCCTTCTTCACATACTGGCTATCCGTATGAAGAATAACACGGCAAGGCCTTTTCAGTGCCTGCAACGCCCTGATAACCGCCGTCAGCTCCATCCGGTTATTGGTCGTTTCCAGCTCCCCGCCAAACATCTCCTTGCAATGCTGCCCAAACACCATAACCACTCCCCAGCCGCCAGGCCCTGGATTCCCTCGGCAAGCGCCATCCGTATAAATTTCCACTTCATCCATTTTATTCTTTCTCCGGTTGCGGCACATTCAACTTCCGCTGTCCTGCGCGGTTATAATGAAATTTTTACACACGGAAACACCTCTATGGCCAAACTGCCGGAAAAAACACCTCATGTAACAGCCCTGCCAGCCTTTAACGACAATTACATCTGGATGATCGATAACGGCAAACAGGCCATTGTCGTTGATCCGGGCGATGCCGCCGTTGTCATGGCAACGCTACAACAGCGCGCCCTGCCGCTTGATGCCATTTTACTGACGCACCGGCACGATGACCATACCGGGGGCCTGCCGCGTCTGATTGCAGAATACGCGCCGCCCGTATATGGCCCGAAAAACGACAACATCCCCGGTGTTGACCAACCGGTACAGGAAGGCAGCACGCTATCCATTGAAGCACTCGGCCTTTCCTTTACCGTACTGGATGTACCGGGCCATACCTGCGGACACATTGCCTATTATTCCCCTTCTCACCACTGGCTTTTTTGCGGCGACATGCTTTTTGGCGCCGGCTGCGGCAGAATGTTTGAAGGAACGCCGGAAATCATGGAAGCATCCCTTGCCAAACTGGCTGCCCTGCCGGATGAGACACAGGTATTTGCCGCACATGAATATACCCTCTCCAACCTGAAATTTGCCCTTGAAATCGAACCGGCCAACCAGGATATCCTGGAACGCCTGAAAAACGATACAGCCAGGCGTAACAAAAAACAGCCTACCCTGCCCTCGACCATAGGGCTGGAAAAAAAGACCAATCCCTTCCTGCGCAACCACGAACCTGGCGTATTAAAACAGCTCTCATCGCTTGGGCTCATTAGGAGCGACAACCCTGTAGAGGCATTTGCCGCCATGAGAGAATGGAAAAATGTTTACCGTTAAAACCTCTCCCGTCTTTCCCGACTACCTGTTGCTGCCGTACCGGCTTTTGCACTGCGGTACAGCATAACTGCCAAGGAGAACACGCATGTCAGAAAGCTTTACCGTCACGCTGACACACAGGGAAGCCTATCGTTTCGAAGTCGCATTTGAAGATGCCTTTCCAAACTTTGGCCCCTACCTCTCAGACGAACCGGAACCCATGGGGACCAACAAAGGGCCAGCGCCGCCCCACATGCTCATCGCCTCCGTTGCCAACTGTCTGGCAGTCAGCTTCATGTTTGCCGCCAACCGGGCAAAGCAGGATACCGGCGGATTAGTCACCAAAGCAACCTGCCATATCGGCAGGAACGAAAACCGCCATTTCCGGATTGTCAAAATCGAAGTGGAAATACAAACCGGGAAAACAGCGGAAGATATCGGTGAACTGGATGATATCCTCTCACGCTTTGAAGGAATCAGCACCGTCTCGCGCAGCGTGCTTGAAGGCATACCAATTCAAACAACCGTAACAGACAAAACAGGCAAACGTCTGAAATAAGCGGTTGCCTGTGCCACGCCTGATCGCAGCAGCATAAAATCCGTTTTGGATCCGGCTGTTTACAAGAGGAAGAACCATGCAAATTGGCCATATCTGTACTCCTAACGTCATCACCTGCCCACCGGAAACCACCATCCTGGCAGCCGCAAAAATGATGCGCCAACACCATGTCGGCACCCTGATCGTCATTGAAGAAATCAATGGGATGCGCGTTCCACAGGGCATTGTCACCGATCGCGACATCGTTGTGATAGTCCTTGCAGAAGAGCTGGATCCCAAAAGCATCAAAGTCACAGACATCATGAAAACCGAACTGATGACAGCACTGGCCACAGAAGATGTCTTTGAAACCATTGAGCGTATGCGGTACAAGGGCATCCGCAGAATCCCTGTTGTTGACAAATATGGCGCGCTGGCAGGCATCGTCAGCGTGGACGACATCTGGAAATGCCTTGCCAGAGAAGTCACAGCCCTTTCCGATGTGACTGTCCGCCAGCAAAACAGGGAAAAAATACATCGTGGCCAATAACCTGCATCAGAAAATACCGCATGCTGACATGGAGAATCCTGCCTGCCATGCCTGACCACGCCATGCAAAACCTGACCATGACCATGCAAAACTGGCTGGATTCAACAACAGGCAGCTACATACGCGAATGGGAAGAAACTGCCTATCACAGCATGACAGCCGATATCTTCGGATTTCATGCCGTCCAGATCGGTTTTCCCTCCATCAGGGCACTACAGGAAAGCCGCATAAAAAATCGCTGGATTTCCTCTGCCCCCTGTCCGGAAATACCATGCCATCATCACATACCGCAGTCCACACCGCTTTCTGTTTCAATTGTGCATCGCTTTGAAGAACTGCCCTTCGCCTCGCAAAGCATCGACCTGGTCATCTTGCCGCACGTACTGGAATTTGCAGAATCCCCACATCAGATCCTGAGGGAAGTAGAGCGCGTGCTGATTCCCGAAGGAAAACTCATCATCAGCGGCTTCAATCCTGCCAGTCTGTGGGGCATCAGACAGGCCTTTGGCAGAATCACCGGCGCCCACTTTTTGCCGGAATATGCTGAATTCATCAGCCTGCCCAGACTCAAAGACTGGCTGAAACTGCTGGATTTGGAAACCGGCCGCGGCTATTTTGGATGCTACAAACCTCCCTGTAAAACAACCCAATGGCTGGGGCATTTCTCATTCATGGAAAAAAGCGGCGAAAGATGGTGGCCCTATTGCGGCGCTGTCTATATAGTGGAAGCCGTCAAGCGGGTACGCGGCATACGCGTCATCGGGCCGGCAGTACGAAACCGGCCACGGCAAATTTTCAGCCACGTTCCTGCCAATAACAGAGAAATCTCTGAAAAAACAAAAGATTGAGTAAAATCATTTCCGCAACAATGTTATTTAAACGCCCCGCAAAGCCAGTATTTATGCGGGTATCAATCCGGGTTGCGGAGATGATTTTAGGCTGTTTTTATCCCCGTTTTTTGTGGATAAAGGCTTGGAAAACATGAGAAACAAAAGACAACATCATAGGTTATAAACCATGCTTAAGCCGTAAGCATTTGACAAAACGTCTGCTGGCGGGCTATGCTGGCCGCACTACTCAATAGGCGGCTTCCGCACCGTCACTCTTGCGGATTTTTTTATGCCTGTATCAGGCACATTGCCTTTTATGGGCAGGTTGAGAGGCCGATATATCCGAATAAGGCCCGCCGTCCTATTGCGGTAGTTGAGACCTGCCCGCCCTCACTTGCGTGGGCTACTACTAAATCAATAGGAGGCAAAATGAATGCCGAACCCATCAGCGCCTATACAGGGCGCTTTGAATTTTCCCCTTACCGTAAAGGCAGCAAAAATATTGAACATTGGTTTTCCGTGAATCCGGGCATTTCCAGCATGGACACCCTGGAAATGGCAACCTGCATTCTGGACGAACTCAAACTACACATTACGCAATACGGGGAGCAATATTGCGAACCAGATGATTTTTTCCCGGTTCTATCGCTGGTTTTGATGGTTGAAACCGCCTACGGCATGATTGAGGCCGTCATAAGCGGCCAGGACAAGCCAGAGACAGTAAAGGAACCTCTGTCCGAAGGAAAGGAGGCGCGCCATGCTTGAACTTAAAACCGCGTGGTTTAACGGGCAACCCGTCCGGTATGTTGCGCCGCCTGCAAAAAACCGCAAAAAGCGTCATATCTGGTTTTATGATGCCGACATACTGGCCCTTCTGGCCTTAAACAAAGGCGCCCTGGAACATGTCACGCCTGAATTTATGGCAGAGGCTGATGTAAACATGGACGGGATTGCAAAACAACATCCCACCAGACAACAGATAGGGATAATCACCTCTCACGGCGTTATGCAGTTATGCGCCAGATCACCATCAAATAACGCAAACGAATTTGCCCTGTGGCTGGCAAAAGGAGGATTGAAATAAAAGACAAAGGCTCCCACCGGGAGCCTTTTCTATTGCCCCGGTGCGGCTTTTATGCTTTTATACGTTTTTTACCTTCAGGAGAGACCATGAAAGCGAAAGGGATAGCTGCTGTTGTCATTGCGGCAGCAGTATTGGCGGCATGTGGTGGAGAAAAAGCCAATCCAAAAGAAGAAAAAAAGATATATTTTACTGATGAAGAAAGAAAAAACATAATAGACGAAAGCAATAAGATTGCTTTAGATATTTGCACAGGAAATATACTTAGAATAATCGGAAAAAAAGAAAAATATCCCCGTGGAACCAAAGGATCATGCTACTTCCCTGAAGCCAATATCAGTAAAATGAGTGAAGGCATAATTATATATGAAGGTAACGATGTAGAAATAGAAGGAAAAAAATATAAAAATGCGATATCTTACACTTGCGATTGGGATTTTAATAGAAAATCCGTAAATAGTGTCACGCTAATTACAAAAGACGGCGAATACAAAAAAGACCTGATTCCAATTGATGAGAGTTGCAAAAAAACTCCTTCATGCCTTGCAGAAAAACTTGTTCCCGCACTCAATAACCAATGTAAGAAAGCGATTGAGGAAAGCTATTCTGATTTGTATGGTGAAAAAATGGTCTTTCCTGATAGCGTTGAAAAAATTCATTATACAAATACAAACTGGGACACTCTGGACACAGAAAGAAAAGGAATTGACATTAGCGGAGGAAGTTTAACGATTAAAAATGCGGAAGGAAATGAAGAAAAAGTTGAATATGGATGCACTATTGATTCTGTCTATCAGACTGTCATGAGCGGCTGGGCGCTCGTACGAGATAAAGACACCGTAACCGATATTGTAATGTGCAAAGAAGACCCTGCCTGTATGGCTAAAAAATATCAACCGGTTTTCGATGCTGATTGCAGAACGCTTATTGAATCGCTGGCAGAAAAATCCGCAAGATATGAATACAAGATTGAATACGGCCTCCTGACTTCGCCTTACAGCCGCGTTAAATTTACCGACAAGAAAAAATCTATTCTGGAACTTTACGGCAATAAAATAAAATTCCAAAATGGTTTCGGTGCCTGGCAAAAAGTAGGATATACCTGCCGTTTCGATATTGATAAAAAGAAAGTAACCGGCGTTAGATTTATCCAGTAAAGACCGTTTTGCAATAAAAACAGCCCGGATATTCCGGGCTGTCTCATTTCACAACTTCCGCTGCGGCGTCTCGTCCTTGCCGTGCATACTGTGGATATGCGCCAGAATGGCGTAGCAGTCCTTCAAATCGTCCAGGTCATTGCTGTCCAGGTCACCCTCAGAGAGAATTTCCCGGATTTTCTTTCTGACTGCGATAACAGTTTCTTCCATATCGGATGTCATTTTTTCTTTCAGTTTGTCCATTTTTATCCTCCGTACCGTTTCAACAGGGAAATGAGCGCTTCGCCATCTTCCCTGTCAAAAGTGATTGAGCCGCCTATCACGGGAATTTGAATTTCAAGCTCAGGTTGTTTTTCAAAGGCGCTTTCAAGGAAGGCCGCTGCGGTGTCGATATTGAGGTTTCCCTCCTCATCCATGACGCCGAGCGGTTTAAGGATGGGGGTGTATTTTTCCAGGATTTTATCCACCCGCGAAAGCGCTACGGATGAAACGCCGCCCAGCGCCCATTTCATGAGGGCGCTATTTTCTTTCATGCCGGAAAGCACCCGCTGATCCATAAAATCAGCGAGTGCGCCGGGCACGTTCGATAGTCCGATCGTGCTCATTTTTTGTCACCTCATTGCGTCATGCGGACGTTTACTGAGCCACTGACAGGCTGGGTGGCCGGTGCTTCTCCTGTCGGTGCTGTCCAGCTGTTCCAGCGCTGCATGACTTCGGGGCAGATGCTGTCCTTCGGCATGACGAGGCGGCCAGGGACGTATGTCGCGCGGACATAGCACATGATGTTGTTGTCTCCTGCTTCGCGCCGTTCGGATTCCAGTGCCAAGGCCGCCCCCGTTTCTTTCCTGGTGCAGTCGATTTCTTTATAGACGGCACTGAAGCGTTGCTCTGTGGACTTGGCCAGGCAGTTGATGGCATCGCTGGTAGCCTGTTCACGGACGCGCATTTCGGCAATTTCTCGCTGCACGGTTGCCAGTCCGTCAGACATGCGGGCCATTTCTTTGGCATTGCATTCTTCACGGACTTCGGCGCGGGCCAGTTTTTCCCGTGTAACGATGATTTCCGAAAAGGCGTCTTTCAGGTTGGCATTGATTTTTTCGTCATTGCGGTTGGACATGGCGGCCGCCCGGTCATAGACGCCTGCAGCGACCTGGTCGGCGTAGCGCTCGGCGGAAAGCCGGCCAATATCTGCTTGCAGTTCGGAAATTTTGCTGAAAGCAGCGCCTTGCAAAGCGAGGGCTGCGTCGGTTGATGCGAGATAGCCGCCGAGGTTCATAGCTGATGCTCCTTTATTGCCAGTTTGGGTTGTGTTTCCAGGGATCGGGACGCCGATGACGCCCGGCATGACGGCAGAACCGTCAGCGGTTTGCGCGGTGTTGGCCGCATTTTTTGGCTTGAAGGTGTCGTACAGCTCTTTACCAACGGCGAGTGCGCCAAGCGCGGTTCCGGTGATACCAGTTACCATGCCGGCTTTGGCAATGCCGGATGATTGAACTTTTGCCATTGTTTTCTCCTTTGGCAAAAGGCACTCTGGGTGCTCGAGATGGGGCGCTCTGTGGCGCTCTGGGAAAAAGAGAAAGTCAGCCGACTTTTCTCAATACCGGCATCTGCCGGAGTTTTTGTAAATCACCTGCCTTGATACGGAAGGTGATTTTGCAGCCGCGGCATTTTACTGCCAGGACTTCCTGTTGCGGATCCAGGCTGTTAAGACTGGATGAGAGACTGCCTGAAGCAATCTCAAGCAGTTTTTTATTGCAGTTCTTGCATCGGATGGCGTCCATTTTACATAGTTTCTCCTCTTGAAAAAAGGGTTTTTTGAAGGCAAAACATCGTTATTCTTTTGGCCAGGCGGCAACGGTCATTTGATGCCGCACGGAGCAATTGGCATACTTTTCCAGCACGCCGATTGTCCAGGCCAGCCAGGCGTCATAGTCCTGTTTTTCCGGCGGTGTCAGCTCCTCGCACGGGGTCGCCAGTGCGGTATCGAGCGGCGGCACGGATGGCGCTGTTTGCGGCATTGACGGCGTCCCGCAAGCGGTCAGCACGGCCAGCATCAGGACGGCAAGCGGCATCCAGTGGCGGCAGTTTTTTAATTTCATGCTGTATCTCTCCCAGTTTTTCTTTTGCGGCGTTATTCAGCCCGCTGGCAGTGACGGCGGCGTCATGAATTGCGGTCTCTGTCCGGATGCGCGCGGCAAGGGTATCCTCTGCGCGCTCTGCGCGGGCTTGCTGGGCTTTTTTCCCTTCATACCAGCCTTTTACCGTCCAGCCGCATAAAAACCCCGCCAGTGCCGTAAAAACCGCCACAGCGGCCATCTGATCAAGTTTTGTCATCAGGCTTTCCCCAGATAAAGCGCGCGTTCGGCTTCCCGCCGGCGGACAAGTCCCGGCAGCACTTTGCCGCGCGATTTGTTCCACAGCAAAAAGGCGTCTGCCGCCTCCCTGAACCGGCCTGCTCTTGTCAGGCGGCAGACGGACGATTCAGAAAAATTCTGCATCCCCACGTTGTAGGAAAACGAGATACAGGCGGCAAGCCTGCCGGGCAGCTCGGTCTTGAGCATCGGGCAAGAGACGATAATCCATTCAAGATGAATCATGGCAGTTTCCCGCAGGTTTTCCTCTGCCTTTTCCTGTGTCCAGACCATGCCTTCCTTTACGCCCGCCGTCTGGCCATAGCCGATTGTCCAGCGCCCGGCAGGACACCGGTAGGCTTTAAGACGGCATCCTTCAAATTCCTTAATCAGGGTCAGCGCCGCGTCCAGTCCCTTCATCATGGTCTCTGTCATTGGTGTTTTCATCGTCTTTCCTTCCGTGAAAAAGCTCATCGTATTCTTCCCGCGCGCCGGACGGCAGAAACCGCGCGGCAACAAAGTCATAAAACCGCCCGCAAAAGGTATCCAGGATAAAAACCGTGCGCGCGCCCATGTGCCCGGATATCCCCACAAGGCAATACACGATTTCACTGTCCAGTCCGGATTTGCCGGCAATAATGAAAGTTACCCACCCGGCAAAGGCAGAGGTGAAAAGCTCGCCAATCATTTCCATCAGGGAAAAGCGTTCAATTTCACCCCGGCCGAGACGCTGCGTATAAGAGACCAGGCTCCCGAAAAATGCCCATACCGTGACCCAGACAATTGTCCAGAGGGAGTAGATTTCATGAAATTCCCCTTCAGCTGCCCTGGCGATAACCGGCGCACATACCAGCAGTAAAAAAATCAACGTTTCCACGATGGCCCTTTAAGGACTCTAGATAATAAAAAGCTGGCTCTCCTTCCAGTTGCGGATAACCAGCTCCCCAAATTTCCTTTGACTTCTTTTGCCGCCTGCCAGGCTATATCCAATGCGGACAGGCTCCATTTGAAGCCCGAAAAATGTCTCCCGCATGGCCGGGTGGTCATTGACCGATATCATCATTTTTCCCTGGATTTCCCGCGCGGTTTTGGCCAGGCGTTCGTAAGCGTCAAGCGGAAAATCCACGCCGTAACCTTCAGTTTCCCAGTAAGGCGGATCGCAATAAAAAAAGGTGTCCGGACGGTCATACCGCCGGACGCATTCTTCCCAGTTCAGCCGTTCAATCGTGACATTGGCCAGCCTGTCACACGCCGCTTTCAAATCCTGCAATAGGCGCTCTGCATTCAGTTTTGGCGGAGTGGTTGTTGATGTGCCAAAAGCCTGGCCAACCGCTTTGCCGCCAAACGCCATTTTTTGCAGATACAGAAAGCGCGCTGCCCGCTGGATATCGGTCAGCGTCTCCGGATTGGTCAGCTGGAGCCGCCGGAAAACCTCCCTGGATGGTAATGTCCAGGCAAATTGCCTGGCCAGTTCTTCAGCATGGTTTTTAACCACGCGGAAGAGATTGACAATATCGCCGTTAATGTCGTTAATCACTTCCGCTTCAGATGGGCGTTTCATAAAGAAAAGCGCCGCACCGCCGCAAAAAGGCTCGACATAGCAGGTATGTTCCGGGAAAAGCGGCAAAAGACTCTGGGCAAGCCGGCGTTTGCCGCCCATCCACGGGAAAAGCGGTTTTACGTCATTCATTGTCCGGGATATCGGACGCTCCCGGCGCTCTGGTTGATTCTTCTCCTGGCTTTTCTGGCCAGACAACATTTTCTGGAAAACCGGTTTGCTCCGGGATATCTCTAAGCGCCTGCCGGTAGGTTTTCCACTCATCCGGCACGGGTTCGCCTGCTTCGGCACAGCGGATGATGATGAGGTCGGTTTCCGCCAACCGTCTGTCGCGCTCTGCACGCGCTTCGGCAGCTTTCTCTTCTTCCGTCTTTGGCACATCGTCACGATTGAGATACGCCTCATCCGGCACTATCTGGCCAAGCTCCTTGATTTCGGTCTGCTGAATCTGGCCGTTTTCATCGCGAAGATAGTAGGTTGTGCCGCGCCAGTCTGGCACAATTTCCCACTGGCCGTTTTTCCAGACGGGGATTTCATGTTCTCCCGCTTCCGGCGGCGCTGTGAAGGTGGCGTTTGAGCGAGAGAGGTATTTCCCAGGCTCAAGCGGTGATTCTGTAGCGAAATTCTCGCCGATAAATTCGCCGGTTTTGGGTGAGTATTCATATAGTATTTTTGTCATTTTTTATTCCTTTCTGTAATAGGCCATAGCGCTCGCCCATTCGGCTCCGAACAGCAAGATGCTATTCGCGAGATATACGGGAGTTTTGGCACAGGTGGCCAAGGTCTAGATGTCGGGATGTACGGAAATTTTTCTGGTGTCTTTGCTGGAGCAACTCCGGTCAATAAGGCGATAGCCGCGAATACGAGTGCAGTAAGTACAACTAGGGATGTTAATTTCTACGCCTCAAGAGTAGTCCCGACAGCATCCGAGAACCGTGTCCGGAATCGAGCGTATCTCCCCATTATTAAAGTCCTGCCATAGGTCAGGGAAGTACCTTAATAATTGGAAGGTAGGCTCGATTTTTCATCCGGTTTTCTGATGCGGTAGGAACTACACCAGATGTATCGAAAACAAGTCGCAGTTGATTAGAACTGGTGCCTCTGATGTTCGTTTTATCTATCGCAGTTACAACACTTTTAGAGAAAACACCCGTTGCGCCGCCATTGTCCTGGACATAAGAAGTCCCCAATTCGTAAAAATTCCCCGCAATATTCCGAATAGCGTCGCCCTGTTCGGAGCCGAATGGGCGAGCGCTGTCATATCCGCGCCCATGAT
Organism: Oxalobacter formigenes; assembly: GCA_023667225.1. GTDB lineage: Bacteria > Pseudomonadota > Gammaproteobacteria > Burkholderiales > Burkholderiaceae_D > Oxalobacter > Oxalobacter formigenes_C. Next base: position 72,680 of record JAMPAN010000005.1, read on the forward strand.
CCCAGCCGCGCATGACCAGGCCACGGTCATCGGGCAGGGCTGACGTTGTTAAACCGTCGCCGCCAAAGGCATTTCCGAACAACTTAAACCACTCCGCGTATGCCACCGGATTGTCTAAAATGTCGCCATTCCTTTCCATCCACTTGATGCTTGGCGGGGTTTGCAGAGACCACCAGGCCAACGTTCCGACCGGATACGTGTCAATGACGTCAGACCAGACAAAAGTTTCCCCATTAAAAATAAGCACTTGCCCAGACTTTCCGCCGGCCGGTAGCGCTATGCGCTGAATCGCTTCGGCAAGCTGGTTCAGCTTTTTTGCATCCGGCTCAATGCCCGCAGCCTTGATGGCATTGATAATTTCCATCATCATCGCGTAATACCAATACGCGCCCGGTTTTGTTGCCTCTCTGCCAAGAGAAGGATCCCCGTTGACCGGATAGCCCCTTGACGGCGTTTCCGGCATGGCTGGCGGCGTATCGGAAGCGCCTGCTAAAAAAATCATATCCATATCATTCTCCGTAAATAAAAATTGGTGTTGTATGCGTCTGCTTCAGCCGCCGGATAATGCACTCCAGGCGGCCGTCTCCCCACCAAGCAAGCGGGGTATCAACGCCATCTTCCACGCTTGAATAAAAAATCGTTTTTTCCGGCGCATGAATCCGGAAAGCAAAGGCCCATGCCTGGTCTGTCAGCGGCTCGTCAACACTGCTTTCCACCGTGTGCGGACGATAACCGCGCACACTTACCTCATAGCCCAGCGCTTTGGCTATCGCTTCATAATAGGCCGCACTCTGGCCGCCGGTTGACAACAGCTTGGCACAGAGAATGCGCTGCCGTTCGGACAGCGTTTCCGCTTTTCCCAGCGCTTCATCGCACGGATCCGGCAGTCCTGCGTCCGTTTCCCATTCGCTAATCAGCTCCGACGTTGTGCGAGGATCTGTCTCACGAATCAGGTCAATCATCCGGTTGTGGCAGCGCGCAAACTCTGCTGCCAGTCCTTCCAGCAATTCATCTGTTTCCGCAAAAGCCGGCCCAGGCGGCATCAAAGCCGCCAGCGCATGGCGGTAATCCTCAACACTGGCTTCTTTTATGCCCATGTGATTACTCCCGGCAGGCTGATAACCCCGCGCTTCGCGACAATATCGTCAGACGGCGTTATCAGCTTGTGGTCATATTCCCCGGCCGCGCCGCTGATGGCTTCCTGGAGCCGGGAAAGATAAATGCGGCCGCCCGGCTCGGATTCCCGCGCAAAAAAATCCTCAACCGCGACAGCAATCGCTTCTTTCACCTCATCCGTATCAGGCGTGACACGGATAGTCATATCCACCGGATTGCGGATGGGAGCCACCACATAGAGATTTTCCTGAACCGTCACCGGGCAAACCGCCCGGATATGCTCATAAACCTTTTCAACTTCGGAAGCGTTCGGTATCGGATCCGGATCGCCATCCCGAAGGAATCGCACGGTGACCGTGCCTGCTCCCATTTCGCCGCCTGATGGCCAGACACGCGTGACGCCGGGCACCTCTTTTGCCCAGCGGACGTAATCCGCATCATCTCCCCCGCCAGGCGGCTGGCGTATCCTGTCCAAAATGCGTTCCCGCAAGGATTCGGCTGACTCTTCGTCTGTGCCGCCGGAAATGCCGCCGGAGACCGCCGTTGTGCCGATAGTGCCAACCGGCGTACCGATGGTCAGCACTTCCCCCGCTGCCAGATTACCGGCCTTGCCGGCATCTACCGCCTCGACCGATACCGCCATCTCCTGGCCGGTTATGACGGTATCGGCCTTGACGGCGTAGGAAAGCCCCGTTGTCATGCCGATAAAGAGCGTTCCGGCCGCCAGTTTTTCCCCTGGTGTGCCGGTGACGGTAATCGGGCCGCTGGCCTTTGTCGCGCCGCGCCTGCCGTCTCCAGAAAGCCAGAAATTCGCCTTGTCGTCGAGTGTCTCGACAGCCGTTATCACATTCACTTCCCGGGAAAGTTTTTGAAGCTGCCCATACAGCGCGGCAAAAGCGCCGGCATTCACGCGGCCATACACCGCATCATCCGAGCGGCGCAGCAGGGAATCCGCCCCACGCCGGGCTAAAATGTCGTTCACAATGCGCGTAATCAGCGCCTGCTGGGTAGGAATATCAAAAGCCATTCTTTATCCTTTTATCGCAGACCAGAGCGCCGTCATGCGGATATCCGTGCCGCTGCCGTCCGGCCGGGTGATCTGCGTTGCAATTTCCATTTTGTCCAGGCCAAGCCGGGCAACCGAGACGGCAACCGATTGGGCAATGCCATCTTCCACCAGCCAGGCCAGCGCTTCCCGCGCATACTCCTCCGCGCGCAGCAGCGTGTCTTGCGAGAGCACATCCCGGGAAAGCAGCCAGAGGCGCGAGCCTATCCGGTCTCCTTCAACGTCCGGATACGTATCACCCCACCAGCCGTTTTTTGTTGTGCCAGGCAGCTTGTCGTCTGCTTTGGCTCGCCGCCAGGCAAAAAGGCTGATTACCACCGCCCGCGCCAGTTCAGGCAGGGGATGCAGGCCAAGATTGATTGCCTGCCCGTTTATCATGATAGATACCGGCTGCATTACATCTCCTGATTCGGTACAGACGTAACCGACTGCGTTTCATCATGCGTATGGTTGTTATACGTCGCGCGCATCCCGGACATGGATTTTTTGCCGCCCTGATCCATGATTTCACCCTGGGCAACCACATTCCCGGCAAAACTGGCCAGCGGTGTTTCAAAAATCATTTCCGGCGTATCGGTAAAGGTCATTTTTTTCCCCGCGCCGCGTATCGTGATACCGTCTTTCCCCAGCAAGACGGACTGGCCGATATCGTCATACAGCGCCACTTCGCCGGATTTGAGCGACGTCAGGCGATAACGCCGGTCAGCCAGGCATAAAATCACGCCGTGGCTACGGTCTCCGTCAAAAAAAAGCGCCACGCCTTCCGCGCCCGGCTTCGGGCAACTAGTAAAGCCGTAGCGCTCGATATAAGGCAGCTCTGCCGTTTCCCCGGCGAGCATCGCCACCTGTGCGGCCTGCATTTTTTTAGCCGGGTTTATCCAGGACAATACGCATTTGACCAACATGTTTTTAATGCAATCGGTTATCGCGCTCATATGCCTCACACGCCATTTGCTAATTCCGGCCAGGGATTGGCCCCGCCGCTTTTGCCGCTCTTCGCTTTCTGTGCCTTGTCGCCGTCCACCTGCCGCGAAAATGCCTGAATGGGCGCAACATTTAACGTTGTAGTCATGCCGCCATCGTCAAGCCGGTAAGTGACAGAACCAATCACCAGCCAGTCATCAAAGCCCGAAACCGGGTCAACGACTTTTACCATCCTGTTCGGCTCCCAGAGGTCACCATTGCCCTGCCGCCAGCCGGCAACCGTATAGGTACCGGAGAGGCTTTTTCCGGCCCGGCTGTCTCGCTCATACAGCGCCCGGTTTTTACAGCTGGCCGCCGTGCCCTGGCCGGACTGCTTGATAACCAGGACACGCTTGCGGGTAATGCCGGCATCTTTGCCCGTTTCCTGCGTCTGGGATGCCAGCGCGCCGTAAAAATCATCGTCACCGGTCATTTGCCCCTTGCAAATGTAGGTGGCAAAGCGGCCGGTATGGTCTCGGTTAAGTGATCCGGAAAGGACGTTTTCTCCCACGGCGAGTGCCGTTTCCGCCCGCTCTTTCCCGACTTCGATAAAAACCAGATTCCCTTCGGCATCATCTGTCAGATACAGCTGCCGGGCGCGCAAAAGCCTGTCCAGGCTCTGGAAAACACTCTCTCCCTGCTGGATTTGATGCGCGGCTATCGCCAGCCCGGTATCCGTTTCGGTTTTCACCGCCACGCCGTAATACCCGGCCAGGTCAGCCGCAATCTTTTCTATTTTCTGGTTCTTCCACTGGCCGCCCGGCCAGATGGCGCTGCAATCGACCAAGTCCCCTGTCTTGCTTCTTCCGGTTACGCTCCTTGAAATGCTGGTGGTATCAAACGATACCGGCACGGCGTCCACCCAGCCGGTTATTACCTTGTCGCTGCCGAGCGATACCGTACAGGCGTCTCCCGGTTTCACCGGCAAATCATTGCCGCTGCCCGGCCAGGGATGCGATACCGAAAGAGAAAAACTTCTTGCCGTCTGCTCAATCCCGGCGGTAATTTCTACCGACATCCAGCCGCCGTAGGATTTCCCGTTGACGGTGAGCGTCACGGTATTATCAGCGTTCATTGCGTAAGCACCCTAAGCGGTTTTGCCGGCAAAAAGGCCGGGTTCAGAATCGCGTTTCTCTCCACAATTTCGGCTGCCCTGGCGGCATCCTCATACAGGTCATAGGCCACAACCAGCGCCGGCAGAACCTGAGGCAGGGTAATCTCGCGTATCCGTGCCGCCTTGCTTGCCCTGTTGGTCATGTCACGGTACACATCCAGGCGCAGCTGTGTCAGGACGTTGGCCACGTCAACAGGCGCGTAAAGCGCCTCCCTGTCCAGCGCTGCGGTTATGGCATCCCTGGCATTGGTCATCTCGTCATAGATAGTTGGCGGCACAACGGCAGCAGCCAGTCCGGCATTGGCCAGCGCCTCGTTTCTGACCAGCTCGTCTATGGCGTTACTGTTGGCCGCCTCCTGTACGCGCGCCGGTGTATTAAAAAGCGGTTTGTCCGGATTGGCCGCCGAACCGCTGCCATTGGCCAGCATGACCAGTTTCATCGCGGTATCTGCCGCGCCGGCAGTCTGGCTGCCGCTTTTTGCCGGTTGGCCAATGCCGACAGACCTCAGCATATCCTGCATCATGGAAGATGCGCGCCCTGGAATATCCAGGATATTTTGCACGGAACCAATCAGGCCGCCAATGGCGTTTCCCAGCCCGCCGGGCGTATCTACCAGCGTGCGGACTGCGCCCATCAGCTCACCGGCCGCCAGGTCAATACCTGAAGCGGTGCCGGAAAGCGCGGCAGTTATTTGGTCAACCACATTGCCGACCTTGCTGATGGCTGATTCCCGGACAAAATCCGGCATCCCCTCAAGAGAAAACAGCCCGGCAAAGCGTTCCTGCGCCGCTTCAGAAAGGGATCCGGCAGACGACAGCACAAAAGCGCCCAGATCCGCCGAGGCGGAAGGATAGGCCGGGGTATCGGCTTCCGTAAAAGGCATAGTCACGGTACACATGCCGCCCGAATTTGCAGAGACGGATATACTGAAGTCCCCGCTTAAGACAACGGTTTTTTCTCCATAAAAGGGGTGTACCAGCGTGCCGGATCCTTTTTCTTCCAGGGCGGCAATGAGACGCTTTTGTCCGGCAATAAAATTTTGGCCGATTAAAAATCCCGTCACGGAAAACTGCCGGGCGCGCATCCCGTTATCTTCCGCAGAGGCTTTGTCGCGCTGGGGATATTCCCTGATAATCATGCGCCGGCCGCCGGATGCGGTGGCCGATTCCACATAAAAAGGCACACCGCGAAAGGAGGCGGGCAAGAGGTTTTTTCTCCAGCTCATGCCAGGCTTCCTTCACTGCGATGGCCGACACTGGTTTTAACGTCTGCGCCTTTGGATTTTGCGCTGACTTCCTTGATGCGGGAACCCTCCGGCGCTTCAATAACGATATTGTTTTGAATTTCTACCGGATTGCCTGCCGCCGCCAGCTGGGAAGCCTGGGCACTGGCCATCCGGGCAGGAAGAGAAGGCACGCCCGCGCCTGCCAGCATCATGCCGTCTCCTCCTTCAATCGCAGCAAAGGGATTAAATGTCTCCATCAGGTTCATAATCCAGTCAACCGCATCGGAAAAAATCTTTTTAACGCTGTCCCACAATCGCCTGATAAAGTCGGAAAAATCATTCCAGACATCCTTTAGGCGCGATGCGACGGTATCCCAGTTTTGGTAAATCAACCACACGCCGGCAACCAGGGCAGCGGCAGCCAGCGCAATCGGCCCCATAGCAACCAGCAAACCCTTGAAAGCCAGCGCCGCTCTGATCAGCGCGGGAATCAATCCGATATTTGTGACAATGACATAGGCCAAAACGGTATTTTTAAGACCGCCGAAAAAGTCAATTACCCCTTTAACGGCATCAATTAAAGACAGCATCCCCTGGACAATTTCCGCCGGATCCAGACTATCCACCCAGGCAGACAAAGGCTTGACGATGGAATCAATCGCCTTGTTTATTTGTTCCTTGTTTTCAATTAAGAATGCCGTCATTTTGTTAATAAACGGCGTCAGCGACGGGAGGAATTTCATGGCAAAAGTCATGCGCAGATCTCCCCAGCGTTTTTTGAGATCGGTCATGGCATCAACAAATTTCGCCGAATTTTCTGCCTGCTCATTGCTGATAATGCCAAGCTCACGCGCACGTGCTCTCAGCCCTTTAAGAGCATCGGCATCTTCATTGGCCAGCGTTACCAGCCCGGCACCGGCTTTCCCGAAAAACTGTTGTGCGAGAAGAGCACGCCGCTGGGCATCAGGCACTTGCCTGATGGCATCCAGCATTTTTTCAAAAGCCTGCTCTGCTGTAAGTGCCGGATTCTTCAACTGTTTGGCCAGAACCGGCGATATCCCGGCGACAGTTTTGGCAAAAGCACCGGTTCCGGAGCGGAGTTGCCCCATATTCACCGTCATTTTTGCAATGGCGGTATCAAAGGTTTCCGCCGAAATGCCCGAGCGGTCTGCCGCAAAGCGCCATTCCTGGATGGATTCCGCGCTCATGCCGGTTCGGATACTCATCTTTTGCAGGGCATCGCCTGCCGCTGCCGCGCCGGAGACAACGTTATGAATCCCGCCGACAGCGCCAAAAAAGCCGGCAGTCAAGATGCCAACCTGCTTGCCCAACGCGATGGAGCGGCTGCCGACTTTGGCGAGTTCTGCCCGAAAAAGTTTTGAACTCTTTGCCGCGCCGCTCATCATCTCGAGCAGCTGGAATTTCCCGCCGGAATACAGCCGGTCGTTAAAGCCATTTATTGCGCCGCCAGCTCCTTTTAAGGCATTTCTGGCGCTCTCTGCCTGCTTCGCAATATTTTTAAGCGCTGGCGTCAGCCTGTCCTGAGCGGTAACAATCGCTTTCAGGTAAAACTCTTTTGTTGAAGCCATATCTGTCAGTCCATGAAACAGGCAACAAAAAAAGCCTCCACAGCGGGAGGCTTTAATGTCAGAAAAAATCAGGTTTTACAGTCAATCAGGGTTGCCGTCTATCGGCTTGTCTGTGAGTTCTTCTTTGGGTTTTTCTTTCAGTTTTTTAAAATGCGGGAAAAAGCAACAAGCCACAACAAAAATAATCAAAGCGACCACAATATCTTCGGAGGCATCTCCGAAAATCATTTTCATAACCCATAAAAACAAAATAATCGTGAAAAGACGCATGTTTTCCCTTTCCGGATTTTTTCATTATATCCCCAAAAAATCCGGGAAAAGGAAAAACATTACCCC
>JAMPAN010000006.1 GCA_023667225.1 Oxalobacter formigenes
TGATGATGGATTTTTAGAAGGAACTTTCTTTTGCACTGGCTGCAAGGTTTTTGCAGTCCAGTTTCATTTTGTACCGCTTAATCCCATTTCTTCCCGCCATTTATCGCGCATCTCTCTTTTGTTTATCTCTCTTGGGTTCAACATCCCAGCTTGTAATTTTTTTCCTTGGGTTTTGCGTTGCTTACCTGTTTATCGGTCAACGGCAGAACAGGTTTTGCCATAGAAACTCCATGATGACGGTATCCGCGATGACGGTATATTTTTTTGGGGTGACGGTATATCGTCCCAAATGTACCGTCACTTTTTTTGGAAGTCAATGGACGGCTTCAGATGCCATAAAACAAAAAACCCGCGTAAACGCTTGGTCTCACACGGGTTTTTGGACGTTGTTGGATGCGGTAAAACAGGTTCTTGGCGGAGAGGAAGGGATTCGAACCCTCGATAGGCTATTAACCTATACACGCTTTCCAGGCGTGCGACTTCAACCACTCATCCACCTCTCCGTTGAACTTGAAATGATATCGCCTGGGGGCAACAAGGTCAAGATTATACATTGTAATCTTCCGTTTCTTTTTCCACCTACCTAAACTGGACGGGAATGTGATAAGACCAATTTGCCTATAGCTGCCTCATCCGGCAACGCAATATGCCTGGCGAAAAAAGAAAAACAGTCGAACATCACAGCGCGAAAATGTACCAGGAAATCTATCAAAAAACTTTATCCTTCAGGAATATGGAAAAACGCCTGAAAGGTTTCCGTTTCCGAAACCATGCCATGACCCCGATATCTGACAAGCCTGCCCATAATCCGGCATATCCGCCTCAGAAGCGATATTCCGCCATTTATTGTCTGATTCCTCCTGCATAAAAACATCAGCCAGATAAATCCAGTTTTCATTGGAGAAACGCTCGCGAGCCAATGAAAAAACAGCGTCTTCTTCCTCACTCAGCATTTGCATCATTGTATGGCAATATTCCCGGATATGTTTTTCCAGTAGTTCCGGGTAATTTGTCTCTCCTGAAAGCTGCCGGTAAATCAGCTTGCCAACCGAAGCATGAAGCGTCAGAGAAAGCCGGTGCAGAGCGTCACGCGCCGCTATCTGCCTGGCCTCCTGTCCCGCAAGCTTCCTCACTTCAGGCAAAAAGTACCGCTCGACCCGGCGGGAACAACACCTTAGGCAAAAACAACTGAAAACCTGAAACAGGCTTTCCGGTTCGCCATCTCCCCCATTCCCCCGCAAAAGTATATTTTCTGCCCGGTTTTTCAAATAAACCAGTTCTTGCCTGAAACCGTCATTCTCAACCTGTATGGCAACCTGCATATATGTACTTGAAAGCATAGTTTTACTTTAATATCCGTAATACAAAAACAAACAAAGTGGATAAAGAACCTTGCTGCACCATAAAGTTCCCTATAGCGGGTTGAGAAAAATCAAAGTGCAAAGCAAACCGCACTGTAACAAGAGACAAGGACTGGAAGGCAATGATATGATGGGGCAAGTCAATAAACCGATACACTGCCCCTCTGGAAACAGGCCATGAATGACATACTGAAGATTATCCGGCAACGCCGTTCCATCCGGAAATTCCTGGATACGCCTGTTCCGGATGACATAGCAGATCTCATTCTTGAGGCAGGAAAACTGGCACCATGCGCCAGAAACCGTCAGGAAAGGCACTTCACACTTATCCAGTCGCAGCCCTTGTTGGCCGAGATGAGCCAGGCATCCAAAACAATCGCTCTCACGCTTCAGGATCGTTATGTAAGCCTGATGGCTCAAAGTGAAAACTACCATATTTTCCATCATGCCCCGCTGGTTATCCTGGTTTCTGCCCCCGATAAACCGATGGCAGAATCGGATTGTGCCGCTGCTATCCAGAATATGGTCCTTGCTGCCGAATCACTCGGCTACAGCAGCTGCTGGGTCAATTTTGTGCTGTTTCTCTTCCAGGAAACCCAGGGCAAAGCCTACTACGAAAAACTCGGCATGCCGCCTGGATACCATCCTTACGGTTCCCTTGCTGTCGGCCTAAAAAAAGAAGGAAATATCGAAGAACGCCCCTTGCGCGGCAACACCGTTACACGCATCCGCTAACAACCCTGTTTCTCTTCTTGCAATCAGACAAAACGCTGTCTTTAGTCCTTCCCCGCTTCCCAGAGCGAATCATAAAGCCTGTTTTTCTTTCTCAGCTCATCACTCAATTTGGTCTCGCCCAATTCCTCCACCAGCGTAGGGCGCATTGAAAACAGCGATGTGCCCAACCCCAGGCGGTGCCCCTTAATTTCATAACCCAACGCCTCTACCAGAGTCGGAAACATATCTACCTGCGTAAAGCGGCGTGACAAATCAGGCGCCTTTTTGCGCGCATTCACAAAGGCATTGAAAATAAAGCGGGATTTATCCGGCGCATTTTTAAAAAGGGTATGCGTTTCCTCCCCTCTTCTTCCTCCGGCTCTCATCAGCAGATGATCGCCTATAAAAACAACTACCGTCTTTTTCCCGAAAGGCTGCGCCCTCACCCATTCCAGAAATTCTCCTGCCATGCGTGAAGCCTCATAAATAGTACTCTCAACCGTTGTCGGAAAATGATTTTTATCCGGAGGATTGGCGTTGCCAAAATGCGTGTCAATAGTCGCCATCACAGCAAAAAAAGGTTTGTCATCAGGAAGCGCCAGGATTTTTTCCCTGAAAAAATCATAGGTAAACCGGTCGTAAAAACGCTTCCTTATCTTGGCCTTGAAACATTCTTCCTGATAATCTGCCTCGAATCGCTCTGTCAAATGCCGGATATCATAAAATGCTTCAAAACCATGCGACCTCAAAAATACATCTATCCCGCTGAAACGGCCGCTGGTTCCCTGTACATACAAGTTCTGATAACCCAGGCCTTTTAAAAGCTGTCCTATAGAAAACGCATTCGGCGCAAAATCCGGCAGGGAACCGCCCACCCTGAGCGGATTGCCAATCCGCATCAGATAAGTAGTGGGCACACCAATCATGCTGCTGACCAGAGCCGATTGGGTCGGAAACTGACCGTACCCTTGCATAAAATGGGAAAAAGACTGATTTTCTTCCGCAATTTGGCTCAGCCGGGGAATAAGATTGCGCTGCATCAGTTTTTCATCCGAAAAGGTTTTTTCCATACTTTCCAGATAAACCACAATCAGGTTCCATTGCTTTTTGTCGGACGGAGGCGTGATCATGGCCTTTTCAGGGGCAACATAAAAATCCTCGTAAAACCGGCTGACCTCCCGGTTATATTGCCGGTTCAGGTTCTCGCTTACCTGAAACATCCTGTTAATGCGAAAACCACTGAAAACGAGGATAGCAATACTCACCAGGCAAACCGCCAGGTTATAAAACGGCATAGCCCTGACCAGCGCCATACCCAGCCGGTTTTCTTTTCTGGCAAGGCAACTGCCTGCGCACCGGATAACAACAAACAGGCATGAATACAGAAAAGCCTTTAACAGAACCTTGATATAAAAAGTTTGTGTAAATTCCGATTCTGCCCCTTCAAGAGGCACATTCAGAAAAAACATCACCTGCTCAAAAGTTGCGCCATGAAAACTCTTGGTAAACCATTTGATAAGGTAAACAGAGCAAAGGGCAAAAAACAGAAGTAAAAAAACGCCGGCCTGCTTAAGGAATTTTGACATAGGCACAACTCGGTCAAGGATATAAAAACAATGAAACTTTAGCGTAACGCTATTCTTAATTCAATAGCATTTTGTGAATCGACATACTATTAGCACCTTGCTAATGTAAGCAAATGAGCAAAGATGCCCCTAAAAAACGCGGCGGGATTCACAACAACGCATTAAAGCAGGCGCTGGTACGCCTTATTGAAATCAATGTACCCAGCCGCTTCGCTTCAGAAAGGGAAATGGCAGAAGCGCTGGATTTTTCTCCCGCCCATTTTTCGCAGATGAAAAACGGCTTCAGAACAATCGGAAAAGATTCGGCTGAAAAAATCGAGAAAGGCCTCCAGCTGGGGGTTGGAGGACTATATCAATTTCAGGGAAATACGCCTGTTCCCAAGTTGCCATCAGCTACAGAAGATATGGCATCCCGCCTTGACAGGAGCAGCGAGCCTGTTAAGGCGCTGGTTGGTCTGGCTTTAAGGGAAAACCGGCCAAAACCGGCCTGGATGAGCAAATCTATCGAATACCAGCTGAAAGCCTTGATTGAGGCTATTGCGGAAAAACTGAAAGAAAACAGTACGGCATTTGCACAAAAATAACACAAAGCCTCTTTTGCCGGACTGTTTTTAAGCAATCCGGCACAGATATCACCCGCATGTACCAATAGCACCGCAGGCAATACAGAAATTGCAGCCATCCTTGCGGATAACAGCCGTATTACCGCACTCGCTGCAATATTTCCCACTGGTAAAAAGCGCCTGCAAATGCTGCCCTTCTGCAGGGCGGCCAGGCTCATCAGCCACGACCCCAAGCGGTTTGACCGGATGACCGTCCGGCATGAGAATGCCAAGCATGGCATAGCGATGGATAACCAGCTGGGCAATATAAGCCACCGTAGAAGGGAAATTGGCCTGCCTGTCGCTGCCAGGCAAACGTGCCAGGAAATCGCCGCGCGGTTCGGCATAATTCAGGAGCTTGCGCAACTTCATGCCTATCCATGCCGGATCAATTACCCGCATATCAACAGATAACAATTTGCACAAGGCATCAATAGCATGCGGATGCGCCCCTGTTAAGCCCATACTGTAAGGCCGCCTTGTCCCATCCGGCATTTGCAACTCCTTCAGCATCAGGACAAAATCATCTCCGGTAGAAGGATTTTGCACATCCGCCACCCAGGCCAGCGTACCGTCCGTGCCGGTCCGTGGTTCATTCGGTACAAACAGGGCAGCCATCACCGGGCTGGGGTCTCCCTTTTCGTAATGCAGCGCACCCAGCTCATTGTATCGCCACTGGAGAAGCCGGGCAAACGCTGCCGTTGCACTGGGAACCAGCACCCGCTCCGCATGGGGAGGCATCGGCATTTCAAAGGCATCTCCTGTAGCCTTTGCCAGCATGGAAAAACGGTTTTCCAGCCAGGCACGGTCATTGGCGCGCATATCCGTGGAAAGCATTTTGGCAATGGCATCCAGCCCTCTCGACGGCTGGCCGCCCAGCACCCACACCTCAAAAGGAATATTGTCCTTGTCGGAAACAGCAATGGCAAATTCTCCCTGCGGCGTCTGTATCTGCTCGCTGATCCAGGCAGAAGCACCCGCAGGCAGGGTTGGCCTCGAAGGCCAGCGCAAAGAGGCAAGCGGCGCAGAGGTTACCACCTCTTTTAAAACCATGCGGCGGTCCTCCTGTTGCAAAATAGCCTGCACCGGCGCAACAGCAGTGGCAGTTGGCGCTTCCTTAGGCTGAGCTTCCGTCACGGAAAGCACTGCTGTGCGCACATTATTGGGGCGATATGTCGTAATGCCTTTCAGCCCCTTTTTCCAGGCTTCCAGATACAGGTTCTTGAAATCCTCATAAGGGTAAGTCTCAGCCACATTCACCGTCTTGGATATGGCAGCATCAATATAAGGCGCCACTTCAGCCACCATCAGCATATGATCCGTTGCCGAAATATCCAGCGCAGAAACAAATGACTCCGGAAGTGCCGAAACATCCCTTCCCACAGCGCGGTAAACCCGGTAGGCATGGTCTTCCACCACATAATTTTTCTTTGAACCGTCAGGCATACGTTTGATTCGGTTGTAATACCAGGAAAAAGCTGGCTCAATCCCGTTTGAGGCATTATCCGCAAACGCCAGCGAAATGGTTCCTGTCGGCGCAATGGAAGTCAGGTGGGAATTACGGATGCCATACTGGCGGATATCTGCCCTGATGGCTTCCGGCAAACGGGAAACAAATCCGCCTGCCAGGTATTTTTCAATATCCAGCACGGGAAAGGCTCCACGCTCCTTTGCCAGCCTAACCGATGCAGCATACGCGGCATCACGCATTACTCTGGCAATTTCGGCCGCCATTTCACGCCCCTGTACAGAATCATAGCGTATTCCCAGCATGATCAGAGCATCTCCCAGGCCGGTAAAACCCAGGCCAATCCTTCTTTTCGCTGCGGCTTCCGCCTCCTGTTCCGGCAGCGGCCATTTGGTTGCAGTCAGCACATTGTCCAGCATCCGGACAGCAACGCCTGTTACCCTGGTCATCAGGGAAAAATCAAAAAGAGGCTGCGAAGAAAAAGGTGAAATAACATAGGCAGCAAGATTAAGACTGCCAAGGCAACAACAGCCAAAATCAGGCAAAGGCTGCTCGCCGCAGGGATTGGTTGATTCAATCACCTCGCAATAAGCCAGATTGTTTTCCTGGTTAATCCGGTCAAGATACAGCACCCCCGGCTCCGCCGCATTATAAGTGCTTTGCATAACCAAATCCCAGATAGCAGCCGCTTTGACAGTCCTGTAAACCCATTTGCCGTCATCCCGCCGGTAAGCGCCTGCCGCTTTCAGCTCGTCATTGGGTTCCGCCGTATGCGCCAGCTCAAAATCACCGTCTGCCTCCACCGCCCGCATAAAAGCATCCGTCACGCCAACCGACACATTAAAATTGCTTAGCTGGCCCTGCTCCTGCTTGACTGTAATAAATTCTTCGATATCCGGATGGTCAATATTGAGCACAGCCATTTGTGCCCCGCGTCGTGCGCCAGCCGACTCCACCGTTTCACAGGAACAGTCAAAAACCTTCATATAGGAAATGGGGCCGGAAGCACTGCTGCCGGTTCCCCTGACCTTAGCTCCTTTGGGACGGATAGCCGAAAAATTGTAGCCGACACCCCCGCCCCTGCGCATAGTTTCCGCAGCCTGCGCAAGTGCTGTATAAATACCAGGCTTGCCATCCGTCATACTGGTGATGGAATCGCCCACCGGCTGAACAAAGCAGTTAATCAGCGTAGTTTGCAAGCCTGTCCCTGCCGCGCTGCTGACCCGGCCCGCCGGAATAAATCCGTTTTGCAGCGCCCACAGAAATTTCTTCCTGTATTTTTCCCTGTCCCCCTGGATTTCCACCTCTGCCAGCGCTGCCGCCACCCGCGCCATCACGGCTTCTGCTGTTGTCTCTTCCTCCTTTGCATACTTTTCTGTCAGTATGTCCAGGGAAATCTCCTGCTGCACAGACAAGGCTGCAGCTGCATTTTCATCCAATGGCATAGGGCGCTCCCAAAAACAGATTTATTTGAAATAACAGGAAAATACCGCCTGTCAGAATAGACAGATATACAGCAATACCCTATGAAATAGCGTATTGCTGTCCTTGTGTTTTACCGGCTTTCCCGCTTCGGCAGGCGGCCTATTTTAACGCTGAAACAAAAATGCTTCAGCGCAGCCCGGCAGGCAGCTTTTCCATGAGTTCCGGCACAACTTCCTGCCAGTCTCCCACCAGGCCGTAATCTGAGACCAGGAAAATAGGCGCCTCCGGATCCTGGTTAATGGCAACAATCGTTTTGGCATCTTTAATGCCGGCCACATGCTGGATAGCGCCGGAAATGCCAATGGCAAAATACAGTTCCGGTGCAACAATTTTGCCGGTCTGGCCAATCTGAAGGTCATTGTTGGCATATCCCGCATCCACCGCTGCACGGGAAGCACCTACTGCCGCGCCCAACCGGTCGGCAAACGCCTCAAGCAACCTGAAATTTTCAGCAGACCCCACCCCCTGCCCGCCAGCCACAATCACTTTGGCATCAGCCAGATCAGGACGGCCGGTTCTCTCAATCTGCCGAGAAAGGCAAACTGCTTTCCCAATATCCGTTACCGTATCGACAGGCTCAATAGCCGCCCCATCCTGCCGTCCAGCCGGCATAAAAGTAGTCGGCCTGATAGTCAGGATTTTGACAGAATCGGACGACTTCACCGTTGCAATGGCATTGCCCGCATAAACAGGACGCTTGAACGTATCAGGAGAAACAACCTGTATCACCTCAGAAACAAGTTCCACATCCAGCCGGGCAGCCACCCTGGGCAAAGCCCCCCGGCCAGGTGCTGTAGCACATGCCAGAACATGGCTGTAAGGCGCGGCAACAGCCAGAATCTGTTCGGCGGCATTTTCTGCTATCCCGTCTTTCAGCGAAAGTGAATCCGCCAGCAAAACACGGGATACACCGCCAATTTGTGCGGCCTCCCTTGCAACAGATTCGCATTCATACCCCATTACCAACACTTCAACCGGACTGCCGCACTGCATGGCAGCCGTCACAGCGCTGGCGGTAACGGTTTTGAGTTGACGGTTATCGTGTTCGGCAATAACAAGTATCGGCATGGCTCACCAATCAGAAAAATTTTGCCTTGTCTTTCAATTTATCAACCAGCGACTGCACATCCGGCAGCATCTCAACACCCGGACGGCCAGGAGGGGCTTCCACTTGCAAAACCGTCAGGCGGGGCGAGACTGAAACTGCCAGTTCTTCAGGCGTTATCATGGCAACCGGCTGCTTTCGGGCGCGAACCATATTGGGCAGCGTCACATACCGGGGAGCATTCAGGCGAAGATCTGCCGTTATCACAGCCGGCAAGTCAAGGCGCAATTCCTCTGTTCCCTCATCCATTTCCCGGACAACCCTGGCTGCCATTCCGTCTGTTTCCAGGCTGGAAACAAAGATACCCTGCGGCCAATCCAGAAGAGCTGCCAGCATTTGGCCGGTTTGTGTGGCATCATCATCGGTTGACTGCTTGCCCAGCAAAACCAGCTGCGGTGCCTCCTGGCGTACAAACGCGGCCAGGAGCTTCGCAATACCCAGCGGCTGAAGCTGGGCATCCGTGCGGATCAATACCGCACGATCTGCCCCCATGGCGAGTGCAGTTCGTAACGTATCCTGCGCCTTTTCCACACCGCATGAAACCGCAATCACTTCCGAAACCTTGCCGGCTTCTTTCAGACGCACCGCCTCTTCAACAGCAATCTCGTCAAACGGGTTCATCGACATTTTGATATTGTCTGTCTCAATTCCGCTGTTATCCGGTTTTACCCGTATTCTGGCATTGGAATCAACCACCCGCTTAACGCATACCACAACCTTCATCCGCCTCCTCCGGGAACAGTTTTTTCCATAAAACCTGCTGTACAGACAAAGACAAAATTACTTCCTTTTCAGGTAAAGCGTATATTCCCCGTCCGATTCATGCTGATTCAGGAGAATATGCCCCGTTTGACTGGTAAAAAAACGGAAATCACCAATAGCGGCAGGATCTGTCGCCAATACACGCAGTACCTGCCCGCTTTCCATAGTTGATAACGCTTTTTTGGCCATCAGGATCGGGCGCGGGCACTTCTCTCCCCGCGTATCCACTTCCCTGCTTACCAGCACTTCGTCCATTTCAACAGCCTCAACAACTTACAGGCGTTCATCCACCCAGGCAGCAACACTTTTGAGCGCTTCCGGCAAGCTTGAAGGATCCGTCCCGCCTGCCTGCGCCATATCCGGGCGGCCGCCTCCCTTGCCGCCAACCTGCCTTGCCACATAATTGACAAGATCCCCTGCCCTGATCTTGCTGGTCATGTCCGGTGTCACACCGGCAATCATGCCGACTTTACCCTCATTGACAGAAGCCAGCACAATAACTGCCGTCTTCAGGGCTTCTTTTACTTTATCCACCGCATTGCGCAGGCTGGCTGCATCGGCCCCGTCCAGGGTAGCAGCCAGCACCCTGACCCCTTTGACTGTCAGCGCCTGCCCAGCCAGATCATTGCCCTGGCTGGAGGCAAATTTTGCCTTCAGTGAAGTTAATTCACGCTCCAACCCTCTTGCCTGCTCCTGCATTTGATGAATGCGAGCCACCAGATCATCCGGCTGGGTTTTCAATGCCAGCGCTGCCTCGTTGACCCTGCGCGAAAGCAATTGCACTACATCCAGTGCAGCCGTGCCCGTAACCGCTTCCACCCGCCGGATACCGGCAGCAATACCGCTTTCAGAAACAATCTTGAAAAAACCGATATCCCCCGTACGCGCCACATGCGTGCCTCCGCATAATTCGCATGAGAACCCAATATCCAGCACACGCACCTCATCCCCATACTTTTCGCCAAAAAGTGCCATAGCGCCATGTGCAATAGCCTGGTCATAAGGCATAAGCTGTGTGCTGACAGCCTGGTTGGAGAGAATTTCCCTGTTGACAATTTGTTCCACTTCCCTGATTTCATCTTGTGTCAGCGGCGCATTGTGGCTAAAGTCAAAACGCGTCCTTTCTGCATCAACAAGAGAACCGCGCTGGGCAACATGTGTGCCCAAAACCTGGCGAAGTGCTTTATGCATCAGGTGCGTAGCAGAATGGTTACGCATCGTCTGCGCCCTCAACTCCATATTAACACGGGCGAAAAGCCTGTCACCAACAACCAGCTTTCCTGCCGCCAGCATTCCGTGATGTCCTGTTACCGCCGCCTGGATTTTCTGGGTATCTTCCACTTCAAAGCAGATACCATCCGCTTCCAATACGCCATGATCTCCTACCTGACCGCCTGATTCGGCATAAAACGGCGTGACATCCAGCACCACCACACCGCGTTGGCCCGGCAACATTTCCTCCACTGGCGCACCATCCACATAAAGCGCCGTCACCCGGCCGTTTTCCTGAAGCCGGGTATAGCCGACAAATTCCGTATTCCCGCCCTCATAATCCAGAATTGCCCCCATCTTGAACTTGCCTGACGCACGGGCAGCCGCCCTCTGGCGTGCCATGGCAGCATCAAATCCGGCGCCATCCAGCGTAATATGCCGCTCGCGGCAAATATCCGCCGTCAAATCCAGCGGAAAGCCGTAAGTGTCATAAAGCGTAAACGCCGTCTCGCCGTCCAGGACATTCTTCCCTCCGGAAAGGGCTGCATCGAGAATTTTCATGCCGTTTTCCAGCGTTTCCCCAAAGCGCTCCTCTTCATGCAGCAAAACATCTTCCACCCTCGCAGCTGATTCCTTCAGTTCAGGATATGCAGCCCCCATCTCAATAACTAGATCCCTGACGAGGCGATGAAAAAACGGCTTCGATTGCCCCAGCTTGTATCCGTGCCTGAGTGCCCGGCGGATAATGCGGCGAAGCACATAACCGTGACCATCACTGCCGGGAATCAGGCCATCCACAATCATAAACGCGCTTGCGCGAATATGATCGGCAATCACTTTCAGGGAATTATTCGACAAATCAGCCGTTCCTGTTTCGCGGGCGGCGGCCCGTATCAGATTCCGGAAGAGATCAATATCATAGTTACTGTGGACATGCTGCAAAACGGCAGCAAGTCTTTCCAGCCCCATACCGGTATCGACACAGGGTTTTGGAAGCGGCGAAAGATTGCCCGCCTCGTCCCGGTCAAACTGCATGAAAACCAGGTTCCATATCTCAATATAACGGTCTCCATCCTCATCCGGCGTGCCGGGCAGGCCGCCGGGGACATCCGGGCCATGATCATAAAAAATCTCGCTGCTGGGACCACACGGCCCTGTATCGGCCATCTGCCAGAAATTGTCAGATGCGTACCGGGTGCCCTTGTTGTCCCCAATGCGAATCACCCTTTCGGGGAGAAGGCCAATATCATGAGTCCAGATGCCATATGCCTCGTCATCTTCATGGTAAACCGTCACCCACAGCTTTTCAGGCGGTAGCTTATAGACTTGCGTAAGCAATTCCCACGCATACCGGATGGCATCACGCTTGAAATAATCCCCGAAGCTGAAATTACCCAGCATTTCAAAAAAGGTATGGTGGCGCGCGGTGTAGCCCACATTTTCCAGATCATTATGCTTGCCGCCTGCCCTCACGCACCGCTGGACACTTGTTGCGCGGGTATAGGGCCTTTTGTCAATACCGAGAAATACATCCTTGAACTGCACCATCCCGGCATTGGTAAGGAGCATCGTAGGGTCATTGCCCGGCACAAGAGGACTTGAACGCACAACGGTGTGCCCTTTTTCAGCAAAAAAACCAAGGAATTTCTCGCGGATTTCAGAAGCTTTCATGATGATGGAAAATAGCGTTGACGCAAAAGAAAAATTATACGTTATCTCTATGGCAGAGCCAGCCGCCCGGTAGCAGGCGGCACAGGCACGCAGTTATCAGCCGACCCACCGGCGGGCATTTCTGAACATGCGCATCCAGGGAGAATCTTCCTTCCAGGAATCAGGATGCCAGGAATGTTGTACGGTACGAAATACCCGTTCGGCATGGGGCATCAGCACCGTAAAACGGCCATCCGCTGTTGTAACAGAGGTGATGCCGCCTGGAGAACCATTCGGGTTGAACGGATAAGTTTCCGTCGGCAGCCCATTATGATCCACATACCGCATGGCAACATGCACTTTCTCCATATCGCCCTGCCGGGAAAAATCGGCAAATCCCTCGCCATGCGAAACCACAATCGGCGTACGCAGCCCGGCCATGCCGTCAAAGAAAACAGAAGGCGATTGTGGCACTTCCACCATCGTAAAACGGGCCTCGAACTGCTCGGAGCGGTTTCGGGTAAACTTCGGCCAGGCATCTGCGCCGGGAATAATGGATTGCAGGTTGCTCATCATCTGGCAGCCATTGCAAATCCCCAGCGCAAAACTGTCTTTTCTTGCAAAAAAGGTTGCAAACTGTTCCCTGAGCCTGTCATTGAAAAGAATCGTCTTGGCCCAGCCCTCGCCCGCACCAAGCACATCCCCGTACGAAAAACCGCCCACAGCAATCATGCCACTAAAACCGGCAAGGTCAGTCCGCCCGGCAATCAGGTCGCTCATATGTACATCCACAGCCGTAAAGCCTGCCTTGTGCATCACATAAGCCGTTTCCACATGGGAATTGGAACCCTGCTCCCGCAGAATCGCCACTTTGGGACGAACGCCGGTTGCAATATAGGGAGCGGCAATATCTTCCTGCATATCAAACGGAACAACAGGCTGCATACCAAAATCAGCCTCATCTGCTATCCGCTGGTATTCCATATCGGCGCAATCCGGATTATCCCGAAGGCGGGCAATACGCCAGCTCGTTTCGCTCCATAGGCGGTTCAATCCGGCAAGCGGCTGCGAATAAACCATTTTGCCGCCATACAAAACCGTCAGGTTTTTTTCATCCGTTATCGTCCCGATAACATGGGCAGCAGAGTCAAGGCCGCATGTTTTCAGGCACTGCATGACCGATTCAAGATCCTGTGCCTTTACCTGCATAACAGCGCCCAATTCTTCGGCAAAAAGCACACGGAAAAGGCTGTCATGCAAGCAGTCTGCCGCTCCCTCGCTTCCCGTCAAAACAGCGTCAAGCGACAGGCGCAGCCCGGTGCGCGAGGCAAAAGCCATTTCAGCCAATGTCACAAACAGGCCGCCGTCCGAACGGTCATGATAAGCCAGCAGTTTTCCTTCGGCATTCAGCTGCTGTATTGCCGAAAAGAAAGAAACCACATCCTGCGGATCATCCACATCCGGCGCCTCATGGCCAATCTGCCCTGTCACTTGCGCCAGTGCGGAAGCACCCAGGCGGTTTTTCCCGCGTCCCAGATCAACCAGCAACAGCGCCGTATCACCTGCATCCGTTTTCAGTTGCGGCGTCAGCGCCTTTCTGGCATCCCCGACCGGTGAAAAAGCAGACACAATAAGGGAAACCGGCGCAATCACTTCCTTGTCAACGCCATTTTCCCGCCAGGTTGTCCGCATGGAAAGCGAATCTTTACCGACAGGAATGCTGATACCCAACGCCGGGCATAATTCCAGGCCAACCGCCTTAACAGCATCAAAAAGCGCGGCATCCTGCCCGGCCTGCCCGCAGGCAGCCATCCAGTTGGCCGACAGCTTGATATCCGATATTTTGCCAATCGGCGCAGAAGCAATATTGGTAAGCGCCTCGCCAATCGCCATCCGGCACGAAGCCGCCGCATCAATAACCGCAACCGGCGTTCTCTCCCCCATTGCCATGGCTTCGCCTTCGTACCCCTCAAAACTCATGAGCGTAACAGCACAATCTGCCACCGGCACCTGCCAGGGCCCCACCATCTGATCACGCGCCGTCATGCCGCCGACAGTCCTGTCGCCAATCGTAATCAGGAAAGACTTGTCGCCAACAGCCGGCAGCTGCAATATTTTCTCTGCCGTTTCTGCCAGATTCAACCCGTCAACCTGCACCGGCGGATAGTGATGCGCAACATGGCTTACCTGCCGGTGCGTTTTTGGCGGTTTGCCAAGCAGCACCTCCATCGGCATATCAACCGGCTCATTGCCATATTGCGGATCAACCAGCTTCAGCATTTGCTCTTCTGTTGCTGTTCCCACCACGGCAAAACGACAGCGTTCCCTTTCGCAAAGCCTTTCAAAAAGCGGCAGATTCTCCGGTGCAATAGCCAGAACATACCGTTCCTGGGACTCATTGCTCCAGATTTCCCTTGGCGACATGCCGCTTTCCTCAAGCGGAATCCGGCGTAAATCGAAATGAGCGCCGCAACGGGCATCATGGGCAATTTCAGGAAAAGCATTGGAAAGTCCGCCAGCCCCGACATCATGAATAGAAAGAATCGGATTATTCTCTCCCATGGCCCAGCAGGCATTGATCACTTCTTGCGCCCGCCTTTCCATTTCAGGATTACCTCGCTGGACAGAATCAAAATCCAGGTCGGCCGTGTTGGCACCTGTTGCCATTGAAGATGCCGCGCCGCCGCCCATGCCAATCCGCATACCGGGACCGCCCAGCTGAATCAGCAAACTGCCCGGCGGCAGATCACGCTTGAAAGTATGGCTGTCTGAAATATTGCCGATACCGCCTGCAATCATAATCGGCTTGTGATAACCGAAAACCTGCCCGCCGACATTCTGCTCATAAGTACGGAAATAACCAGCCAGATTGGGGCGGCCAAACTCATTGTTAAAAGCTGCGCCGCCAATAGGCCCCTCAATCATGATCTGTAAGGGAGAAGCAATCCTTTCCGGCATGCCATAAGCCGCCCTTTCTTTTGCAGCCTCGCCAGGCTGGGTAACATCCGACGCATTTTCCCACGCCCGTCGTGCCTGCGGCAACATCAGGCTGGAAACCGTAAAACCGGTCAGGCCGGCCTTGGGCTTGGCCCCCCTGCCCGTAGCCCCCTCATCCCTGATTTCACCGCCTGCACCAGTTGAAGCGCCAGGAAAAGGAGAAATAGCCGTGGGATGGTTATGGGTTTCCACCTTCATCAAAATATGGATCAGCTCATCGGAAGCCTGGTATTCATGCCCGGCCTCCTCGCCGCGCGGATAAAACCGCATGACTTTCCCGCCCTGGATAATGGAAGAATTGTCTTTATAGGCAACAATGGTTCCTTCCGGATGCTGCTCATGGGTATGGCGTATCATGCTGAAAAGCGACCTGTCCTGCTTTTCGCCATCAATCGTCCAGTCTGCATTGAAAATCTTGTGGCGGCAATGCTCGCTGTTGGCCTGGGCAAACATCATCAACTCAACATCAGTCGGGTTGCGGTTGGCTGCGGCAAACGCTTCATAAAGATAATCCATCTCATCCTCTGAAAGCGCCAGCCCCATTTCTGCATTGGCCTTTTCAATTGCCGCCTTGCCTCCCGACACAATATCCACATATTCCAGGGGGGCAGGCGGCAATTCGGTAAAAAGCCTGTCAACCTCCTTTTTATCAAACAGAACGGTTTCCGTCATGCGGTCATGCAGAATATTCGCTGCATCCGCACGCTGCGATTCTGTAAGCGGAGCAGCATCCTGCCTGTGTACGATATAAAAAGAAATTCCCCGCTCAATACGCCTGATTTGCTGTAAACCGCAATGGTGTGCAATATCAGTCGCTTTGGAAGACCAGGGAGAAATCGTGCCCAGCCGCGGCACCACTACCAGCTCCATGCCGGCTTCGTCTCCAGTAAAGCGCTCGCCGTAATCCAGCAGGGAAGACAACCGGAACATTTCCTCGTCAGAAAGCGGAGAAGCAATATCAACCAAATGAATAAAACGGCCAGTAATTCCTCTTATATCAGGATTAATCTGTCTTAAACGCGACAGAAACCCTTTTGTACGAAAAGCAGACAGGGCATTGGAACCCGGTATGATGAGCATCATGTATTGAAAAGTAGAAATTGGCGACAGTCCGGAAGGTATCTATTATACCCGCCGCCTGGCTTTTTCTGCTTTTTTCTGTCTGCACCGGCAATCATACAGATAATAGCCTGCAAAAAATAATGATGTGTTTTCCCTGTGTACTAAAAGAAAACACATCCTCAAGACCTACTTTTTGCCGTCCTCCCCATTGTCTTCCGTTTTTTGGGCAGGTTCGTCCCCTTCTTCCGGCTGCGGTTGTAATGGCAATTGTACCTGTTCAGGGTTCTCCTGCTGTGGCTGCGCCGGCATCTGAGGTTGCGCCTGCATAGGCTCCTCTGATTGTGCCGGTGCCTTGTTCACCGTTTTTTTCCGTGAACCAAAGAAACTGTTTACAAGAACATAGAAAATAGGCGTAAAGAAAATCCCCAGCACAGTCGCTGCCGTCACACCGCAAACAACCGTTGTGCCAATCGCGTTCTGGCCGCCGGAACCTGCGCCGGAACTAATCATCAGCGGTATAACGCCAATCACAAAAGCCAGAGAAGTCATGATAATCGGCCTTAAGCGCTGGCGGGCGGCATGGACAATGGCATGGAAAAGATCCTCCCCTTTTTCATGCATTTCCCTGGCAAACTCCACAATCAGGATGGAATTTTTGGCTGAAAGACCAATAACTGTCAGCATACCAATCTGGAAATAAACATCGTTGCTCATTCCCCGAAGCATCATTCCGGCCAAAGCGCCAATCACACCTGTTGGCACAACCAGCAAAACGGCAAAAGGAATAGACCAGCTCTCATACAGCGCCGCCAGGCAAAGGAAAACAATCACCAGCGAAATAGCGTAAAGCATCGGCGCCTGTGAGCCGGCCATCTTTTCCTGGTAAGAAAGACCTGTCCAGGCATAGTCAAAACCAGGCGGCAATTCTCCTGCCAGCTTTTCCATGGCAGCCATAGCCTGTCCTGTACTCTTGTTTTGGCCAGGCACACCAAGAATTTCAAGCGAAGGCAAACCATTATAGCGTTCCAGGCGGGGAGAACCTTTCTCCACATCCATAGAAATAAATGATGAAAAGGGAACCATCTCGCCTTTTGCATTACGGATGCGGTAGCGGTCAAAATCCTTGGCCTGCATACGATAAGGCGCATCAGCCTGGAGATACACTTTTTTTGTCCGCCCGCGATCCATGAAATCATTAACATACATACCGCCCCAGTATGCAGCAATCGAAGTATTGATCTCGCTCCTTGAAAGACCTTGCGCACCTGCTTTGGCCAAATCAATATCCAGCACATACTGATCCACATCCTCAAGACCGTTTGGGCGCACTGCCTGCAAATCGGGATCCTGGTTCGCTTTGGCCAGCAGAATATTGCGTGCATTCATCAACGCTTCATGCCCCTGATTGGCACGATCTATCAGCTCAAAATCAAACCCCGTTGCATTGCCCAATTCCATAATAGCTGGCGGGGAAAACGCATAAACTTCACCCTGCTGAATTTGTGAAAATCGTGCCATTGCTCGCTGCACAATAGCAGAAACACGCTGCTCGCTGCTTTTACGCTCACTCCAGTCCTTTAAGCTGACAAAAGCCAGGCCGGCAT
The DNA here is from genome assembly GCA_023667225.1 of Oxalobacter formigenes. Lineage (GTDB taxonomy): Bacteria > Pseudomonadota > Gammaproteobacteria > Burkholderiales > Burkholderiaceae_D > Oxalobacter > Oxalobacter formigenes_C. The sequence goes on from JAMPAN010000006.1 coordinate 17,609, forward strand.
TTTGTCCGCTGCCGCCGAAACTGAAACCGGCAATAGTCAGGACACTTGCCACCGAATCCTTCTCATCTTCACGAAAGTAGGTATCTACTTCATTTAGCACCTTGCGTGTCCGCTCAAGCGTTGCCCCTGTAGGCAGCGTAACCTGGACAAACAGCACACCCTGATCCTCATCAGGCAAAAAACCGGAAGGAAGCCGCCAAAACATATAGCCGATACATCCGATTCCCACCAGGAAAACGAGCAGATAACGCTTTGGTTTGGAAATCACCCGGGCAACCCCTCCCTGGTAACGGCCGGAAACCCTGTCAAACCAGGTATTAAACCGTCCAAAGAAACCCGTTGTCCTGTGCGGCATCACATCCGGCAGCATCGTGGCACACAAGGCAGGCGTTAAAATCATGGCAACCAAAACTGAAAGCGTCATGGCTGTCACAATAGTGATGGAAAACTGACGGTAAATCACGCCGGTTGATCCGCTCATGAAAGCCATCGGCACAAAAACCGCAGCAATAACCATGGCAACCCCCACCAGCGCACCGGTAATCTGCCCCATGGACTTTTTCGCTGCTTCCTTCGGCCCGATATGCTCCTCATGCATAATCCGCTCGACGTTTTCAACCACCACAATAGCATCGTCAACCAGAAGCCCGATTGCCAGCACCATACCGAACATAGTCAGTGAATTGATGGAAAAACCCGTCAAGGCCAGCACCCCGAAAGTTCCCAGTAAAACAACCGGAATGGCAATAGTAGGAATCAGCGTTGCCCTGAAATTCTGGAGAAACAGATACATCACCAGGAAAACCAGAATAATCGCCTCGCCCAGCGTATGGAAAACCTCCTCAATGGAAAGCTTGACAAAAGGTGTGGTGTCATAAGGATAAACATTTTTGACACCGGACGGATAAAACTTGGAGAGCGACTCCAGCTCCTTCTTGATCAATGCCGCCGTATTCAACGCATTGGCACCGGAAGCCAGCTTAATGGCCAGGCTGGCTGCCGGCCTGCCGTTATAAAAATCCTCCGAATTGAACAGTTCATTATTCAATTCAATACGCGCCACATCCTTCAAAAATACCGATGAGCCGTCTGTATTTGTCCGGAGAAAGATATTTTCAAACTGTTCGACTTTTTCAAATCGCTCTGCAGCAATAATGGTCAGGTTAATTTCCTGTCCCGGAAGGGCAGGACGCGCGCCGACCTGCCCGCCAGTCACCTGCGCATTCTGCGCCTGGATGGCGGCGATAACATCTGATGGATTCAGTTTATACTGCTCCATTTTCAGCGGATCCAGCCATATCCGCATAGCATATTGCGAGCCGAAAATTTGTGTATCGCCTACCCCGTTCAAACGCCCGATTGCATCCTGGATATTGCTGGCAATATAGTCAGAAAGATCAGCCCCGTCCATCTTGCCATCTTCTGAAATCAGGGTAGCGACCAACAGAAAATTCTTGACTGATTTGGTTACCGACAACCCTTGCCGCTGAACTTCCTCCGGAAGCAGCGGCGTGGCAAGCTGCAATTTGTTCTGCACCTGTACCTGCGCAATATCAACATCCACCCCGGAATCAAACACCAGATTGATTGTGGCCTGGCCTGAAGAGTCGCTGCTCGAATACATATAAATCATGTTATCGATACCCTTCATCTGCTGCTCAATCACCTGCGTAACTGTACTTTCAAGCGTTTTGGCAGAAGCACCGGGATAAGTGGCCGAAATAGCGACTTCAGGCGAGGCAATAGAAGGATACTGGGCAACCGGCAGGGTAGAAATGGAAAGCGCCCCTGCCAACATAATCAGGATAGCAATCACCCATGCAAAAATGGGGCGATCAATGAAAAAGTTGGCCATAAATTACTTACTCCGCTTCTTCTTTTGCCGGTTTTCCTTCTGGATCAGGTTGCTCTCTGTCAACATTGGCAACAGACTGCTTTTCTTCTGCAGCCTGTGATTCTTTTTTGGCTGGCTGCGTCTCCTTCATTTCAGTATTGGCAACAGAAACTGCTTCCTGCACGGTTTCAGAGCGGACTTCTTCTCCGGTTACAACCTGCCCATGTTTCACTTTCTGCAAACCATCAGTCAACACCTTGTCTCCCGGTTTTAACCCGTCTGTTATCAGCCAGTTATTTCTGTAATCACGATCCAGCGTTACATAACGTGTAGCGACATAATAATCATTCTGCTCCAGGGAAACACTTTCAGGGGCCGTTTCATTTTCTGTTTGCCCTTCCCCGTTTTGCTGCAGCGGATTCTCCTTTGTCAGCACATATACCATCGGCCGGTTCTTGGTATCACGCATAACTGTTTTTTGTGGAATCAGGATAGTGCCTTCCCGAACCCCCTCTTCAATCACAGCCCTGACATACATGCCGGGAAGAAGAACGTGATCCGGATTATCAAAAGTGGCACGCACCGTTACAACACCCGTGCTCTGCTCAATGGTCACATCCGAAAACAGCAGTTTTCCCAAAATCCAGTCCGTCTCCTCCCCCTCTGCACGGTTGCCGCCCATTTTGGCATAAGGCGTACCGTCCTCCAGCTTCAACTTGATTTTGGTCCCACGCTGTGCACCGTCCTGAACCTCTCCCGTTGCCAAAGCCCGCCGCAGCTTCAGCAGCTCGGTACTGGACTGGGTAACATCTACATAAACAGGCGATAACTGCTGTACCGTCGCCAGCGGATCAGGCTGATTCTGGGTTACCAGTGCGCCTGGCGTCACAAACGAACGGCTGATCCGGCCGGATACAGGCGAAAGTACCCTGGTATATTCCAGATTGATCCGTGCAGTTTCCACCGCCTGCTTTGCTACATTAACCGATGCAATCGCCTGATCCCGCGCTGCAACCGCATCATCATATTCCTGCTTGCTGACAGCATTGATATCCACAATTTTGCTGTAACGTTCTGCCATCAGGCGGGCGGCAACCACATTGGCCTGCGCCCTGGCGAGATCCGCACGGGCACTGTCATAGGCTGCCTTAAAAAGGGCCGGATCAATCTGATACAGCGGCTGGCCTTCTCTGACATCTGATCCTTCTTCAAAAAGCCGTTTCTGGATAATACCGCTCACCTGGGGCCTGACTTCAGAAACCAGAAAAGCCGAAACCCTTCCCGGCATTTCCGTTATCAACGGCACATCGTTTGCCTGCGCGACCAGATAATTTACCTTAACATTCTGCTGAACCGGTTCTGCTTCTTCCCGGCACCCCGTCAGGCAGCACACTGCCGCAAACAACACGCAGAACAGACTTCCCCTGTATAGTACCGGCACGCCACTCATTTTTCTCCCTTTTCACACATCCAGTCACGCCCGTTTCTAGGCAAAACACGCAACAATAATAAGGATAAGGGTTCTTTACCCAAAACTGAACCAGTATAAAGGAAATACCGGCTTATTCCGCCATTTTTTTGCGGTACAACAATCCGGCTCTCTGCCTGCCCGAACCCTTGCATGGCCCATTTCCAAAAATATTTTTTCCGATATTTTCCTTATCCTATAATCAAAGCACTATCTTTTCCTTTTCCCATACAGATTGATGATTACTCTTTATTCTCTCGTTCTTTTCGCCTGGATCGTATTCCGGCTCGTCATGCCTTTACCTGTTGGCATGACAGCCAGACTTGGCCTGGCCGCTTTAGTTCTACTGATATCGCTCAAGCACTTCTTCTTCCAGCATCTTTTTGGTGGCCTGGCCTCGCCGGAACTGCCGCGCTTCGCTATCATTCTGGCCGGTTGGCTTTATGCAACCCTGGTGTTTCTCTTTGTTCTTATTGTCATCCGCGATATTGCCGTATGTATCCTGTGGCTGGCCGCCAAAACCGGTTTTTTTTCCGTAAAACCGGCCCTCATGGCCTGGCCGCTTTCCCTCGGCATAGTTCTGCTTTCCCTGGCATGCAGTACCTACAGCCTGTATGAAGCTATCCGCCTGCCGGAGGTAAAAATAAAAGAAGTCCGGCTCAGGCGCCTGCCTTCCGAACTGGACGGGTTAACCATCGTCCAGATTACCGACTTACATGTCAACGCCTTCAATCCTGAAAACCAGGTAAGGAAAGTGGTGGAAACCATTAACAACATCCGGCCTGATCTCATTTTGCTGACAGGGGATATCGTGGATGGCGGCACAGAAGAGCGGAAAACCGACATAGCGCCACTGAAAGACCTGAAAGCCCGATACGGCATATATGGCGTTGTTGGCAATCATGAATACTATTCTGATTACGATGCCTGGCAAACCCGGCTGACCGGGCTGGGTATCCATATGCTGAATAATGCTCATGTTACCCTTTCCATCCATGATGCCCCCCTGGTTATTGCCGGTATCACCGATGCGGCAGCAGCAGCCTTTGGCAAACCCATTCCGGATATCGGCAAGGCGCTGGAAAATACTCCGGAAAATACAGTTCGCATCCTGCTGGCTCACCGGCCCCAAAATGCGGAAATTCATGCAAAAGCAGGCATTGACCTTCAGCTTTCAGGGCACACCCACGGCGGACAAATAATAGGATTTGATCGAATTGTTGCGTACTTTAACAAAAATCTGTTGTCAGGCTGGTACGATATCGGCAACATGAAACTGTATATCTGCCCTGGCGCCAGCCTGTGGAATGGTTTTCCCGCCCGCTTCGGCGTTCCTTCGGAAATTCCTGTTTTCACTCTCCGGAAAGGATAATGCGAAGCCATATAGATAAGAAAACAGCAAAATCCCGGCTATTATCACTTTATCCGGACACTATCATTTCGAATATAAAAACATAATCACCGGCAAATACACCTGCCACAGGTTATTGAGCCATGATATGGCTTTTTTCTTTCCCGCTATAAAAAAACAGAAAAAATAATGAAATGGAATGCCACGTTATATGATGCAAATCACCACTTTGTCTCTGGATATGGCAGGGAATTGCTTGCATTCATTCCTGATAATCGGAAACAATCCATACTGGATCTGGGTTGCGGCACAGGAACCTTAACAGTGCAATTATCCCGCCTGGCAGGTAAAGTTATAGGCATAGACAGTTCACAAAGCATGATAACCAAAGCAAAAGAACAATTTGGGCATATTATTGCATTCAGCGTATGCGATGCGCTGGATCTGCCTTTTTCACAGGAATTTGACGTTATTTTCTCCAACGCCGTTTTTCACTGGATCACTGACCATCACTTGCTTTTGCAAAATATTTACCGGTCATTAAAACCGCAAGGCTGTCTGGTATGTGAATTTGGTGCAAAAGGCAACATTGCGTCCATTGAAAATGCTTTTGCACAGGCAAGCAAGAAACTGGGCATTGACTACAAAACAAAATTCAACTTTATTACGCCAGATAAATTTTCAGCAATACTTGAAAAAAACGGCTTTATAATCGATACCATTTATGATTATGACAGGCCAACCCCGTTAAGCGATGGCCGGAGGGGATTAAGAAACTGGATAAAACAGTTTTTTGCTTCCGAACTGGTTATGATACCGGAAAACCGGCATGACTTTATCTTTCAATATGTGGAAACGCTAACTGAAAATACCGGATGGACTGGTCAGGAATGGATAGCTGATTACAAAAGATTAAGAGCCATTGCCCATAAAAATTAGGCTGTGTTGGATGTTGTGTTGATTTTGCAGCTAACGAAAATCAGGAGCTTTTCCTGATTTTTATCGCTTATTCCATTCAATCATCCCCAAGGCCCAGTGTGAACACTGGGCCTTGGGGATGCAAACACCTGCTGAGGTTTATGTTTTAGCCGCTTAAGTTGTGCAGAAAGTGGTGTGTCAATACAAATACGCAACACAGCGATACCGAATTTAACGTAAATAAAAAGCTAGTCATGTAACTAGCTTTTGCTAACAAATAGATTTAAGGTAATTTTTAAGGGCGGCTAGCATAATAAGCCTTTCGTAATGGTCGGTTCTTTTGTTATATCGTGCTGCAATTTACCGATTCTCCTTACGTACCCCAATAAACCTTTTAATCGTATTGTGCTACTTATAATGACTTTTATTAAATGCATGTCTTATCGAATTATTGTAGTGAGTTGGTATTATCGGCTCTATCAATAACTGACAAAAAAATCTCGTAAGGCCGCACTATCATACCCTTTATCACCTATCATAACTCTCATTTCATACCTTGCCGCTTCACGCACTAGGCACGGAGCATATCGATGATCACTTGCCTAACCTAGAAACCGCAATACAGCTAATAACCTGTCTGCGATGTCAACAAGTAGATGAAGCTTGGTACCAAATCCTTCCTTGGAACAACCTCATGCCTGACAGCATCCTTTTTACGGGATTCAGATGTGTCTTGCGCTCGAACCACTGTACTGTCCATGAAGGCAATCTTTACTTCCAGAACTTTGCTTTTTTGAAGACGAATGAGCATTTTCCGCCTGACTCTGCGTTCAATCCAACGCTTATAGCGCATAAATACCGCCATCCAATGCCTAAAATATTCTGAAGACACTCGACAGCGACATCCTTCACGCAGAATATAAAGTACACTTTCTTGACATGGCGGTCACTGATTGTAGGCCTTCTGCCCCTTTTGTCGCATTCTTCCTGTAAAATGGTCAATCAACGCAAATTGCTTGTCTGTAAGGGAGTAATGTTTTTCCATAAAAACGCACCACTCCCTATAGTCCCCTTTGTAAATTTATTTGTTAGAAAAACCTAGCCTTTTTCTTATGCAGTAGCTACATAGTTCAAGAAACTAAAAACTTCATCTTTGGTAGAGAATTGTGCATCGATTCTATTTCCGTTGTTGTACCAAACAATTATTTCGAACTTTCTGAAAGTGCCATCACTGATCATGTCAGTATTGTAGTTTTGGACAAAGTCCAAAGCATCGCGAATAGATTGAAATTGATTTTCTCCACCGTGAAGTGGTATCAATACAATTCTATCAATCTGCCGATCTAGGGTGTTTTTCAAATCGGTAAGGAAACTATTTAATAGGTCTGAATTTTGCTGAATGAGATTATTCTTTAGGCTTGATCGCTGGTTTGCATTTAGGGCTTCTATTTGATTGATTGCCCTTTGAAAATGTGAATCAGGTGTGGATTCATCAAACTCAGCATTAATGCCTACCGATGCAAAAGCGGCAACTACGGTTTCATAGGGAAAGTACATCACCTTAAAACCCGATGACTGCATTTGCGTCAATGATCCAGCCGTGAATTCGCCGGCCAAAATAGTTCCTAAGAAGGGCTGATCCCAATAGTATTTCTCTGCAATGGGCAGGATAGCTCCTTGGATTTCTTGAGCCTTGTTTCGTGAATGTTTGGTATATCTTCTCCAAGCAGCTTCAATAAAAGCTAAAGGTCGACCTTTTTGCTGAGGATTTCCCCCTTTTTCAATCACAAAATCAAGATCGTGATTGTTGCCAAACTTGTCTTCCCAAGTGACCTTTTTTCCTGGTCTTGCTGTACCTCTTGTACCTTTTTTGTCAAGGTATAACCCTCGTGCATTACAAAACAGCTGAAGTTGCGGAGCCATAATTTCTTCAAGCAAATCCCCAATAATTTGCCCGAACTTATGTGCCGGTGAGTCTGCCACTTTTACCCCTCAATCCAAAGACGCCCCTCATGCAGAGGAACATCGTGTTTTCTGTTTTTCCATTTGACATTTCGATCGCGGATTTTTTCAAAAGTATAGCTTTTGAATCCGGCATGAATTGCTAATTTGCCAAGCCATTCCTCAGCAGGGACATAAACACCATAAGGTGCCGAATCCCCAACGACAAAGCATAATCTTGATCCATACTTACACAATGGACGAAGTCGGTGAAAAATCTGGGCAAGATCTAAGAAATAGGCAGCAATCATTGTATGATATGTTTTTTTACCACCTTTTGTTTTTCTTACTTCAGCAAGTTCATTACATACTTCAGATATTTCACCTGAAATTGGTTTTAATAACTCCGACTCTAGGAACTCGTTTAGATTAATGCGATCAGCGGCAGAATGCTGTGAGCACGATCTAATAATATGCTTTCTTACTTTTTCATGAAGATCGCTCCAGCCTTCAATATCCCCCCAAAATGTCATTTCTAGGCGAGTAGCATCGGCATAGTCATAGTTGTTGGGATATGGAGGTGAAGTGACTACAAGATCAATCGATTTTTCTGGAATTGCAGAGGCCAGTCTTGCATCTAGTTGAATTATTTTGGCTAGTGACGAATACTCTTTCTTTGCATACTCAACATCTTGAGCGATTTGGTCTGCTTTGGCAGCAAGAGCATCAAACGGATCTAAAACTTTTGCCTTTGTTCTATTCGGAAGAATATATTGCCACTGAGCCGTACCTGCATGACTACATGCTCTAAGTATTGAAGTAATGGTCAGCCATACCAGTTTATCGGTAGAGGTGTCCCTGTTTCTCTTGAGAAACTCACTTTTCAATGCAAATAGTTTATTTAAGAAATCGTCCGAATAACATTTCGCAAGAAGCACAGATGTATTTGGTGGAAATTCTGATTTCTCTTTTTTTGATTTTTCAATGAGGAAATTAATTTTCTCAATATAATTCTTGGTATCAATTTTGTGCCAAAGTAATTTGGCACTTGCAATTCGAGCCACAAAAGGATGACTCTCTAGCCCGTAGGATTCAACCCCTGCATGTTCCGCGGCAAGCAAAGTTGTACCTGAGCCGGCAAAAGGATCCAATACTGTCAATTTAGGTCCTTTTTTTTCTTGCTCGATGATAGTTTTAGCCCATTCTGCAGAAAAGCCGGCTGAATATCTAAACCACCTGTGAATGGGTAGTTTCATGTTGTCGGTGAATGTTCCCGACCTAGCTTCTTTTGCCGCCTTCGTGCCTTTTGTGGACCTCTTTTGGACTTCAAGTTTGACCTCTCCAAAAAGATCGATTTCGTGTTTCATTAACGCCTCACATTCAAAGTCATCGTTTTTAGCAGTTTCTACTTTTGTTAGGTTCAGGCCTCATTAATTGTCAAAAAGCAGAAGGTTGTTGATTCTGAAGGAGGAGGCAACGAGGCAACTTTTTTATCTTTCCGCGAAACAACTTGAACGTATCACCCCTTTCTTTCCCCTTCACATGGTATTTCACGCGTTGATGACAGAAGAGTGCTTCCGCAGCATTGTCTATGTTATCAGGTATGGCATGCAATGGGAGGATGCTTTGCATGAGTATGGTCCTTATAAAACTCTATATAACCGCTTTGTCTGATGGAATCGCATGGGTACATCTTTTCCAAGCTTGCAAAATCAGCAGGCAAGCAAGTCTGCTCAAAAAAGGGCTCCTCCCCGCCGCATGGGATACACAAAAAATGAGGTCTGAACCTAGGCATAACCGAAACATTTAGGCCCTCTCTTGTTCAGCTGCCGGGAAAGCCATCCGGACAACCAGACCACCCGCCACATCGCCTGCCAATGTCAGTTTTCCGCCATAGTGCTGAACAATCCTGTTCACAATCGCCAGCCCCAGTCCCGAACCGCCCGCCTGGCTTCTTGCCGTATTCTTCCGGGTAAAAGGCCTAAGCAGCCTCTCCCTGTCTTCTTCTGCAATACCAGGCCCGCGGTCAGAAACTGTCACAATAACTTCATCATCTTCATAATGGCAGGCAAAAGAAAGCTCCACCATATTGGTCTTCATGGAACGCCCATACCGTTCCGCATTGGAAAACAGATTACTGAACACACGCTCAAAATCAGTTCGGTTTCCCCTGACAAAAATATCCGGTGCAATCTGGCGCCAAACCACCACATCATGCATACGTGCAGCCTTTTCTGCTGCCTCCTCAAGCAACAGGCTGATATTGACTGCCTCATTCTGCTTGGGCGCGCTTAAGCGCGCATAATCCAGAAACTGACCGACAATAGCGTCCATTTGCCGGATATCGGCTTCCATACCGCCTTTTTCTTCTCTCTGCAAAGCAGACATTTCCAGTTCCAGCTGGATACGCGTCAATGGCGTACGCAAATCGTGCGAAATACCGGCCAATACTTCCATCCTCTCTCTCTCATTACGCTCCAATTCGCTGACCATCTGATTAAAACTGCGGTTGGCATCCCTTGCCTCGGCAGATCCGGTCTCCGGCAACACCTCTGGCGTCCTGCCGCTGGCAAATGTCCGTGCGGCAATCGCAAGCCGTGCCAACGGCTGATTAATCAAACCGGAAATAAAACCGGCGCCCATCAGAGACAGGCCAAACCCTGCCGCAGCCCACCAGAGCCACTGCCAGTTTACCGGACCTTCCAGACGCCCAATCGGCAAAGCCAGCCAATATTCATCCTCGTCATCTATCTTGAAACTGATCCAGAATCCTTCTATCCCGTTAACTTTCCGCGATATGCGCGTATCCTCCCCCAGCTTGCTTCTGAGAAGACGCAAAAGAATCGGCCACTGACCGTCTTCGGGCAATGGCTCTACCTCATCAGGCAACTCCAGTGTATAAATACGGATACCCTCATTGCTTGCAAGGTCAAAAAGCAGTTCTCTGCGCAAATCCGGCGCAGAATGTATTAAGGCAGTTCGCGTAATCGTGACAATCGAAACCAGCTGATTGGCAATCCGCTGTGCAAAAGGCTCCCGTTCCACCATACGGAAACTCAATACCCACGCACCCATGCTGACACTGATAAGAAAAGCAAGCAAGGCAAATGTCCGCCAGAAAAGCCCGCTTTTCCACCAGGGTATCAGTACCGAACCAATTTGGGCTTCGCTATCCATTACTGCGGCTGCCAATCCGGAATAAATACATACCCCAGTCCCCATACCGTCTGGATATAAAAAGGATGCGAGGGATCAGGTTCAATCAGTTTTCTCAGACGGGAAATCTGCACATCCAGGCTGCGGTCAAATACCTCATACTCCCGCCCGCGAGCCAGACTCATCAGTTTGTCACGCGATAAAGGCTGGCGTGCATGCTGTGCAAAAACTTTCAAAACCGAAAATTCGCCGGTCGTCAGCTGAACCGGCTCCCCGTTCTTTTTCAGCATACGGGTTCCCAAATCCAGCTCAAATTCTCCAAAGCGAAAAAGCTGCGGCATTTCCGTTGGCGAACCGGGAATATGATCCGGTTGCCTGCGGCGCAAAACAGCGCCAATCCGCGCCAGCAGCTCCCTGGGATTAAAAGGCTTGGGCAAATAATCATCGGCTCCCATTTCCAGACCGATAATCCTGTCCGTCTCCTCTCCTTTCGCTGTCAGCATAATAATAGGCGTCATATCACCGCCTCCCCTTAAACGGCGGGTAATGGACAGCCCGTCCTCTCCAGGCAACATCAGATCCAGTATCAGCAAATCAAACCGTTCGCGCAGCCAGAAACGATTCATACTCTGGGCGTTCTCTGCTGTTGTAACAGAAAACCCCTGCTCGCTCAGGTAACGGCGCAGCAAATCACGAAGCCGGGCATCATCATCCACCACAAGAATCTTTGTCTGGCGCGCCGCTTTATCCCGGTTTTCAGCTGTATTCATGATTCTGCCCCCAACAATAGCTATTGTACTGACAATACCAGACTAGAGCACCTCCATCCTTGCCTGAAAACAGCCTTACACAAAGTTACAACTTTGGACACACTTTTACCGTTTTCCGTGTACCAAACCGGCTGGCCTCTCATACAATAATGTCAGGAAAAATAAATTGAAGACAAAACGAAAACAGACATGAAAACCTGCTGCGAGTTTGCTATCGCCGCTTTTTCCTGTAGCCTCCTGATTGGAATAGCGTATGCACAGGAAATACCGGAAGAAAAAACAGCAGAACCGTCCCTGCAAATAACAGAAGAAGAGATTCCCGGTTCCCGTTACGGAAGGCGAATGCGGCATCATCCCCTGCCTGATGATTATTGCGGTGATTCCCCCTGCGCCAGTTACCGGCGTGTCAGCCGAATGTCGCACCATGACCGCCAGATGCTGCGGCAACAGGTCAACGAAGCAGGGCAAACACTATATCCTCCCAGACACCACTAAATGAAAAGGTTCTGTTTCACTCAATAGACGTCCCATTTTAAGGCCAGAATAAAAATAGTGCTATAGCTTTGTATTTATGGCATAATTCATTGTTTCGCACAATCTGCTATTTGGCAGGGTGCAAAAGAAAATTCGTTAAAAACCCAGGCAAGTTGCCGGAGGCAGGGAGAAACTATATGAACCCATTAAGCGCCGGCTGGCTACCGAACAACAGAGGCAAAAATGAAAGAAGGCATCCATCCGGACTATCGTGAAGTGGTTTTCCACGACATCTCGTGCGATTTCAAATTTATTACCCGTTCAACCATTCCTACCCGCGAAACCATCACCTTTGAGGGTAAGGAATATCCTTACGTCAAGGTTGAAGTTTCATCTGAATCGCATCCTTTCTACACCGGAAAATACAAAATTGTGGATACAGCGGGCCGGGTCGAAAAATTTCGCCAAAAATTCGGCAAAGTTGGTTCCAAAACCCACATGGCAGGTTAATGCGCCAACCGCCGGGAAAAGGCAGCTTCGGCTGCCTTTTTTTCCGGCTCATTTCAAATCCGTATCTATCCCGCGACAACTATGTCCAATTCGCTGTCACAGCACACTTCCCCCCTTAAGCCCGTACGGCTGGCAGCATCTGCCACGCTGACGCTGCCGCGCTGGGGGCTGATTTTGCTGTGCCTGCTGTATATCCTTCCCGGCCTGTTTGGGCGCGATCCCTGGAAAAACATTGATGCTGCCAATTTCGGCGTCATGTGGACCATGGCGGAAGGCACCCTGAGTGACTGGCTGTACCCCAACATAGCCGGAACCGCCATGCCGAGGTATGGCCCGTTGACATTCTGGCTGGGCGCTGCCTGTATCCGGATTTTCGGATGGCTGATAGGCGCTGTTAACGCAGCAAGAATAGCAACCCTCCTCTTTTTCTCGCTCGCCGCTTATTCAGTCTGGCAAACGGCTTTTCTTCTTGGCCGCCGCACTGAAGCGCAGCCTATGAGACTGGCCTTTGGTGGCCATCCGGAACCGGAAGATTACGGCCGGGTGCTGGCTGACGGAACCTTACTGGTTTACCTGGGCTGCCTGGGACTGATTATGTTCAGCCATGAAACCAGTGTTAACGCCCTTTACGTTGCCCTGATTGCCTTTACCCTGTTCAGGAGCGCCTGCCATCTTGATAACCCAACTCTGAAAAATGCCGCCCTGCTGGGACTGGCGATGGGAGGTCTGGCCCTGACAAACGGACTCATTACCCCTGCCACCCTCTATTTTGGCTTCATTGCCGTCTCTTTTTTCCGCACAACACCCCGCCTGAAAATACTGCTGCACCTGCTTTTTGCTGCACTCATTACCCTGTGCGTTATTTTCATCTGGATAGGCCTTGCCCACACCTTCCAGCCCTATCACGGTTCCCCTGTCAACCTGTGGATACAATGGAATATCGGGCAAATAGAACCGCCCACATTTGAATCTGGCCATTACTTTCTTCGGTATGCCCTCTGGGGATTCTGGCCGGCATGGCCTTACGCCTGCTGGGCAGTTTACGCCTGGCGCCGCCAGTTCCGTGAACCCCACATTATGCTTCCGCTGCTGTTCACCCTGATATTCTTCCTGCTGGCCGTCCTCAATTTCCAGAAAGAAGAAACCTTCATGCTGGCCATGTTTCCGCCATTGGCTATTCTTGCCGCATTTGGCCTGCCCACCATGAAACGCGGTGCCATCAATGCCGTTGACTGGTTTTCCGTCATGAGCTTTACGCTTATCGCCGCCGTTATCTGGGTCTGCTGGTTGGCCGCACAAACCGGCTGGCCGCCAGGCATCGCAAAAAATGCCCTCAAGCTGGCTCCGGGTTTTATCCCGGAAATTCATCCTTTTGCCCTCCTTATTGCCATTCTGGCTACTGCAAGCTGGTTTATCCTGGTGTACTGGCGTCTTTCCAGGCAGCCTTCCGTACTCTGGCGGGCAGTTGTTCTGTCCTCCGGCGGCGTTATCCTGTGCTGGCTTCTCCTGGCAACCCTTTGGTTGCCCTGGATCAACTACAACAAAAGCTATGTCCCGGTCGCCGCCAGCCTGGCTGAAAACATCCCGGACAAACGCCTCTGTGTGGATACCGACATTGGCTGGGCGCAACGCGCTTCCTTTGCCTATTTTGGCGGCATCCGCTTTTCCGGACTTGCTCACGATACATGCGACTACCTTCTTTTGCAGGATACAGTTCCCAAACGCAATCGCCAGCCGTCTCCTGCCTATAAAGGCGATATGAAATTGCTATGGGAAGGTAATCGCCCCAGTGACCGTACCGAGCGTTTCCGGCTGTACCAATACCGGCAAAAAAACCGATGAAACAGGTGCAACCTGCTTCAACAAACCTGACGCTTAACATCGCCAGCCTGGCTTGGCCCATCCTCATCGGACAACTGGCTGCTATTGCCAATCCGGTCATGGATACGATCATGGTTGCGCGTGCTTCGGCAACCGACCTGGCAGCACTGGCTATCGGTGCTTCCATTTACATCAGCATCTATGTTGCCCTTAACGGCGTCATGCAGGCGCTCATGCCCATTTTCGGGCAGCTGTACGGCGCAGGCCGCTTTGCCGAAATAGGGAAAAAAGCCCGGCAAGGCGTCTGGCTGGCCCTTTTTCTTTCCATCATCGGCTGCGCCCTCCTTTCCTTTCCGGTGCCGTTGCTTGCCATTGCCAAAGCGCCGCCGGAACTGGTAGGCAAGGCTACCCTTTATCTGCGAATACTGGCCTTTTCCCTGCCTGCTTCACTGGTATTTCTGGTCTATAACACCTTAAATACCGCCCTGTCCCGTCCCAAAATGGTTATGGCAATCCAGGTTTGCGCCCTGCTGCTCAAAATCCCGCTCAACATCCTTTTTATCTTTGGCATAACCGGTCTGCCGGCTATGGGCGGCCCTGGTTGCGCCCTTGCCACTCTGTTTCTTGCCTGGTTCATGCTGCTTGCCGCCATACTCATCCTCAGGCTTAATCCTTTTTACCGTTTTTTACACCTGTTTAAAACCGCCCTTCCCGACTGGCTGTCATTGAAAGAACTGCTCAGACTGGGGTTGCCGATCGGCATGAACTATTTCATTGAGGTTACAGCCTTTTCCTTCATGGCGCTGTTTATCGCCCGCATTGGTGTTGACACCGTTGCAGGCCACCAGATCATTGCCAACATTTCCACTGTGCTGTACATGTTGCCACTGGCTACGGCAAGTGCTGCCAGTACGCTTGTCGCCCAGGCCATCGGGGCCGGAAACTTGCCGCTGGCCAGAAAAATCGCTTTCTCCGGCCAGCAGATGGCAGCCTGTGTTGCCATTGTTGTTGCTGCCGGTATCTGGATATTAAAAAAACACATCGTCAGCATTTACACCTCCGATCCGATCATTGCCGCTCATGCTGTTCCCCTTCTTCTGTTTGTCTGCTGCTACCAGCTTTTCGATGCCATCCAGGTAACATCAGCCTACATTCTCAGGGCATACAAAGTTGTCCTGGCGCCAACGCTGCTTTACCTCATAACCTTATGGTGTGTCGGGTTGGGCGGCGGCTATCTTCTGGCTTTCCATCTGCAGGCAATTAACCTGCCTGCTCGAATCCGCGGTGCAGGCAGCTTCTGGTTCAGCAACGGCATCAGCCTGACCCTGCTGGCATTTTGCCTTTTTCTGCTCCTGAAAAAAGTAGAAAAACAGGCAGAAACCCATATTGCCCAGGCAGCCGGTTAAAAGAAAATATCTTCCGGCAAAGTGAAGAATAAAAAAGTCTGAAAATATTTTACTGCAAAAAACTTTCCATAACACCTTTTCTATACCCGGTTCCGGCATAGAAAATAATCCAACAAATAGTTAATAGACAAATTACCTATAATAAAAAACCAGGACTGAACAAATATATATCCGGAAATACCATTAAGACAAGAACAATACACTGCCGCTTTATATATGGTTTCCTGAAAGCCCTATAGCCCCTCTCATTTCAAAAAAGGATTTTGCTGTAATAGAAACATGCGCAGTTATTTTTCCTTCAACAACCCGTTCCAGGCGATCACAAACCGCCGTTGCAATACCCTGTCCCTGGTAATTCTTATGAACAAACAAACGGTCAAGATAGGCTTTCCCAATATCCATACTCACGAACCCCAGTATTATCCCTCCGGATTCAGCAATAATACTGTGCTGCTCCAGCAAGGATTGATCCCATTTTTCCAGATTCATGTCGGCTGCCGCCCAGGCATTCAATTGTTATTTGGTATAATCATGTGCATTAACCACGGTATCATAAAACAACTCCGCCAATTCCCTCCCATCTTCCGGCCGGTATTTTTTTATAATCATTTTCCAATACCATGAACACCTGTTTTTATATATTTTGCGTTCGCCATTGAGTTGCAAAAGTACATTATCTACAAACACACCGGTCATGCGTAATATCACATTTATTTTCATTTCATTGTTGCTGATAATATCAGCTCCGTCTGAAGCGGAAGAACGCAATCCCGTATGGCACCCGGTCTCTGAAATCATAACCGGCAAAAAAGCAACTATCGGTGCTTCCATATTGATAGACAGCAATGAAATATTCGCCTGTCAACAATCATTACAAATACCCGATGCTCAGCATATTCAAATTTCATCAGGCACTTGCAGTCTGTCATTATTTGCAGAAAAATAATATACCGCTGGAACACAAACCATACATCCGAAAAAAAGTTTACATGAAAATACCCATAGCCTATTAAAAGAAAAATACCCTGATGGCGGCGTGTATATCACCATAAGAGAGCTGCTGAAATACACCTTGCAGTTATCAGATAACAATAACTGTGATATCCTATTCAGCCATATTTGCATTTCATCCGAAACAGACAATTATATCCGCTCCCTGGGTCTCAATGAATTGTCTATATCTGCAACACAAAAAGATATGCACTATCAGATAAAATCCTGCTATAGCAATTGGAGCTCCCCTCGGACGCAGCAAAACTGATAGACAGTTTTCCAGGAGAAAACCTCTTGCACAGGAATATCAATCATTCATAAAAAACACCATGATTGCCTGCAACACAGGAAAAAAACAGGTTGCCCAACCATTTCACAGAAAAAATATCATCATTCGCCATAAAACAGGCACAGGAGACAAAAACCAGAAAAGGCAAATAACCGGTATCAATAATATGGGTTTTGTCATTTTGCCAAACGGCACAACATACGCCATTGCTGTTTTCATAAAGGACCCTGAAGAATCCATGAAAAGCGCCGAGAAAATCATAGCAGAAATTTCACAGGCCGCTTATTTGGCATTATCCAGTACTAACCGGCTGAAGCGCATTAATGAATAATAGGGGAAATACCATATTCCTGGTTATCCATATCCCTGATTCCCGGCATAAACAGCCTGTTTTAAAAAATTCAATATACTGAATACTTTCTATGCTTCTCTGCCAACAGGGAACATATCCTTCAGCATGGCTAAAACCTTTTCCATTCCATTATCCCTGGAACCTGAAACCTGATAGGTATCTTTCCATGCCTGGGCCAGGACTGCCATTTTTTCTCCTGTATTTTTCTGTGAAACAACACCTTGCTCTTCCAACTTTTTATAAGCATCGGCAAATGACGTTTTTACCCCTTTATACTGAGAAAGCTTCTCTGCGGTCTGCTTAAAAGCAGAAGCCGCTTTCCTGGCATTTTCAGCCAGCTTGTTTTCTGTTTCGGCCAATTTCTGATACGCTTTATCCAGACTGTCTAATTCTTCCTCCATTGTCAGTTGGCGAAACCCCGTTTCAGAACAGGCATCCTCCACATAACGTTCCCTTGTGCCATTCTCATACCCTTGCACAATTTCATCGTAAAGGTTCCCATAGGCCTTGACATAATCCTCAGCCTTGTCTGAAAGGCGGTATATACCACTGCCTTCCCGCAATGCCTTCAGTTCACTGACTTTCTGGAATAATTCACTTTCTGTCTGATTGATAAATACAACATTCCTTGCCTGCTGCATAAAAGCATGCTTTTCTACCGTAATTTCATCCGCCGTTTTACTGCCGTTTTTATACAGATCCTTTCTGCAGCTTTCCATGCCTTCCTGCGAAATCGATAACTTCACCGCCTTATTACTCTCTGGCAGCTGTTCATCCGTTTGCCCCTCCCGGAGATTGACTGTTTTAACATGCCCAATCCCGTCATTCACCATACTGATCTGGCTGATATTGCCGCTGATACTTACCGACACATAGCACCTCATTGTCTTGTCAAATTGAAACCTGCCTCATCCCGATTTACCACCTTATCTGTTTTATCGGCACATTATCTGAATTATTAAGAAAAACATGCCTGCTCTGCCTGTTTTTACTTCAGGGTTGCGGCACCCCTGCCGACCGTCAGGCAAGACAAACACCGGGATAGAAATAACAAATGACATAACCAATACCCGAAAGCGCCGGTTCAGGCAGAATAAAAAAAGAAGCGCCGCCCAATCATATTGCCGGCAACGCGCATACTGAAACGCTAATTGGCCTTGCTCCGCCCGGATACGCTATCTGCAAGCCTTTGCAACACAACAGAAGCCGCCGTCATGCCAAAACAGGCGGTAACCGTTACCGATGTACCAAAACGCGGCGGCCTGGCTTCCATACCCTCTTGCACAGCCGCTTCCGGCTGCCTTGCCCTGTTTTCAGGATAACGTAACGGCTCGGCTGAATAAACCGCATCCACGCCAAAAGGCTTTGTGCCTCGCGAAAAACCATACTGTTGCCGTAAACGTCTCCTCACCCGTGCAAGAAGCGGTTCCTGCTCCGTTTTGCTTAAATCACGTACAGTGATTTTAGTCGGGTCCATCTGACCGCCTGCGCCGCCGGCCGTTATCAGGGGAATCCCCTTTTCATGGCAGCAGACAATCAGCGCCGCCTTGGCAAACACATCGTCAATAGCGTCAATCACATAATCAAATGCTGACTGGCTGAAAAGCACAGCGGCGTTTTCCGGCGTCACCTTCACCGCCTTCCCCAATACGCAGCAAAACGGGTTAATCTTTCCGATACGTTCAGCCAGAACATCAACCTTGGGAAGCCCCAGCGTATTCTCCAGCGCCAGAATCTGTCGGTTAACATTCGATGGCGCAACCCGATCCGGGTCAATCAGGGTCAAACGGCCTATACCGCTCCTTGCCAATGCTTCAGCCGCCCACGAACCTACACCGCCAATCCCCGTTACGCAAACATGCGCCTGCTGAAAACGCAAAAAAGCAGCCTCTCCATACAAATGGCGTACCCCATCAAAAAACGTATTCATCCGGCTTTCTTCATCCATACCGTCACTTGATTCTGATTGCTGGTTTTATCCATTCATCCACTTTAACCAAACCTCCCTGGAAAAGCAGAATACATCCCTTATGCTCCTCCATGATAAAAGGCAATGGTCACATTGCCATAATCGACACCCCAGGAAAGCTCATGTAAAATTATTTGAATATAACATGGGATAGGCAGGATTATTGCCTGCCCGCAGCACTGTCCCGATAACCGATTACATACCGCTGTTTCAGATCACGCCATTAACAAGGAGAACTATTGTGTTCTGGGAAAAAAAACTGGAAAACTGGGTAACCAATTTCAAGAAAAAATCTTCCATGCCGCTTCGTGTTGAATTGTGGAACGGCAAAAGCTACAACTTCAGCAATGAACCGCCCACCGTCACCCTTCGCGTTCCAGAGCTGGAATCATTGCACTACCTGACCAAACCGTCTCTGGATAACCTGGGCACCGCCTATGTCGAAGGCAAACTGCATGTCGAAGGCAAACTGACCGATGTGATCGACCTGGCTAACCGGCTGGCTTCCGGATTCGATGATACTGCGGCATCCGGCGCGTCCCGTTTCAGAAAACTGTTTGGCGGCTTCCATAACCGCAAAATCGATAAAGAATCCATCCAGTACCATTACGATGTCTCCAACGAGTTTTACCAGCAATGGCTTGATCCGAGAATGGTTTATTCCTGCGCCTACTTTGAAAATGGCGATGAAGACCTTGCTACAGCGCAAACCAAAAAACTGGATCACATCCTGACCAAAATCCGCATCAAACCGGGAGACAAACTGCTGGACATAGGCTGCGGCTGGGGCGGGCTGGTTATCCGTGCAGCAGAAAAATTT
Organism: Oxalobacter formigenes; assembly: GCA_023667225.1. Lineage (GTDB taxonomy): Bacteria > Pseudomonadota > Gammaproteobacteria > Burkholderiales > Burkholderiaceae_D > Oxalobacter > Oxalobacter formigenes_C. Next base: position 37,681 of record JAMPAN010000006.1, read on the forward strand.
GGCGCAAAATGCGTAGGCATCACCCTTTCGGAAAACCAGTATGAACTGGCAAAAGAACGCGTCAAGGCGGCAGGCCTGGAAAACCAGATTGAAATCCGCATCCAGGATTACCGGGATATCCATGAACGTTTTGACCGCATTACCAGCGTCGGCATGTTTGAGCATGTCGGCCTGCGCCATCTTAAAGACTACTTCACGATTATGCACAACCTGCTCACAGACGATGGCCTGGCAATGAACCACGGCATTACATCCTGTGATCCGGACAACGGTGCAACCCCGTTTGGCGGAGGGGAATTTATTGAAAAATATGTCTTCCCGAACGGCGAACTTCCCCATATCAGCCTGGTGCTGAAAACCATGCAGGAAGCCGGACTGGAAACGCTGGATGTGGAAAACCTCCGCCACCACTATGCCCGCACCTGCGGCATCTGGGCAGAAAACTTTGAGAACAGCACCGAAACCATCAAAAAAATGGTAGATGAAAAATGCTACCGTATCTGGCGCGTTTATCTTGCTGGCTGTTCCTACGCTTTCGCTGCCGACCGGGTCGCCATCTTCCAGGTTCTCTGCACCAGAAAAGGCAAGAAATTGCCCCTCTCCTGGTCAAGAAACTACATGTACCAGAACTGAAAACAGTTTGCCCATCAATAAACACCCCTGCATGAAAAAACATGCAGGGGTGTTTTATTTCTTCAGGTAACCAGTAAACATGCGCCGAAATTGTGCCACTTTCGGTGCAACGGCAAAAAGGCAGTATCCCTGCTCCGGATTATCCCTGAAAAAATTCTGGAGAAAATCCTCGGCAGGATAAAACCGGGTGAACGCCCCAAGATGCGTCACAATCGGAGAAGACCACACTCCCGCCATTTCCGACATCACCTCTCGCGCCGTCTTTTTCTGCTCCGGCGTATGGTAATAAATAACCGAGCGGTACTGCGGGCCAATATCATTTCCCTGCCGGTTTGGTGTAGTCGGGTCATGCATGGTAAAAAACAGGCGAAGAAGCTCCCGATAACTGATTACAGCGGGATCAAATGTAATATTGACCACTTCCGCATGCCCTGTTGTCCCCTGGGAGACTATCTCGTAAGACGGATTTTCTGCCTGACCGCCTGAATAGCCGGAAATAACAGATTCCACCCCCTTAACCTCCTGGAATATCGCTTCCAGGCACCAGAAACATCCTCCTCCGAGCGTCGCAAACTCTGTCGCCATATTCATTCCTCCGTTTTCTTTTTTCCCTCACTGTATCCCAAAACGGAAAAACCTGCCTGATACAAGGCATATAGCTCCTTCCTCCTGTTTTCTCTCAATAATGCCGGCAAGGAAAATTGCCTGACGGCAAAAAAGGAGCAGCCCACAGTGAAAAAGGGAACGCAAAAACAGAAAAACGGGGAATGTACTCTGCCTTTTATGCCAGCAGTTTTTCTATAACGCCCGATGAACCATGCGCGGCGCGGCGCAGCCTGTCATGGATGCCCTCCCAGGCATCTCCCAAAGGCAGCCGCTCCACAATAATCACATCAGCCGCCATCCCGTCCATCGCCCGCATGGCGGCATAAAACCTATGCGAATAGGCTGGAGCAGAATCAGGCATCACCTGCCGGGCACAAAGAAAAGACTGGAAGTCAGCCGAAAGCGGCGAATAATAAATCGCTGCTATACGCCGCCCCTTTTCCTTCAGACGGGCACACAGCGCTGCCATCTCAGGTACAGTTGCCAGCACAACCGGCGTAGCGGGAGCATAATGCGATGAAAGCGTGCCGGAAGCCCTCGGCGCAGCAGCATCTGCTCCAACAGGTGCTTTTCCGATAACCGCCGCAATATCTGCCGCGCTGATCTTTCCGGGACGCAGCAATACCGGGCCATGCGTTTCCATCCGGGAAAGATCCAGAATAGTAGATTCAATGCCCACTTCGCTCTGCCCGCCATCCAGTACCGCCGCCAGGCGCTTATCCTGGCCAAACTCATCATGCACATGCTGTGCCAGCGTCGGGCTGACATGCCCGAAACGATTCGCTGAAGGCGCAGCCACGCCTCCCTTCCCTTTCCGAAAAGCCAAAAGCAGCGCCTGGGCAACCGGGTGGGAAGGACAACGCAGCCCCACCGTATCCTGCCCGCCCGTTACAAAAGCAGGCACATGCGCAGCCCGTTTCAGTATCATCGTCAGGGGACCAGGCCAGAAAACAGCCGCAAGCTTTTCAGCCTCAACCGGAATAGACAAAGCCCAGTAAGACAAATCCGCGCCTTCAGGCACATGCACAATCAGGGGATGGTCAGCCGGGCGGCCTTTCAGCGCATAAATGGCGGCTACCGCATCCGGATTTTCCGCATCCGCTCCCAGGCCATATACCGTTTCGGTAGGGAAAGCCACCAGCCTGCCCGCTTCCAGCGCAGTGGCAGCCCGCGCAATTGCTTGATTGTCAGAAACCACCGTCTTATTCCGTCAGCATCCGCAGCGCATCCTGGTATTTCTGGGCCGTCTTTTGCGCAATCTCGGCAGGCAGGCGGGGCGCAGGAGCCTGTTTGTTCCACGGCTGAGCCTCCAGCCAGTCGCGCACAAACTGCTTGTCAAAAGAAGGCGGGGAACTCCCCACAACATAGCTGGCTGCCGGCCAAAAACGGGAAGAATCCGGTGTGAGGATTTCGTCAATCAGATAAACTTTGCCCTGCGCATCCGTACCAAACTCAAACTTGGTATCCGCAATCAGAATACCCTTTCCTGCCGCATATTCCAGAGCTGCCGAATACAGGCTGACAGCCATCTCGCGCACCTGCCGCGCCACATCAGCGCCAACCCTTTTTTCAACCTCGGCAAATGTAATATTCTGGTCATGCTGCCCAACGGCTTCCTTGGTGGAAGGCGTAAATATTACCTCCGGCAGCTTCTGTGCTTTTTTCAGGCCCGGCGGCAGGGGAATCCCGCAAATCATCCCCGTTTTCTGGTAATCCAGCCAGCCGGTTCCAATTATATAACCGCGGACAATCGCCTCAATTCCCAGTGGGTTCAGCCTTTTCACCACTACCGCGCGGCCTGCAACCTGATCACGCTCATCAGGCGCCACCACAGAAAGCGGATCCACTCCTGTCATGTGGTTCGGCATCATGTGTCCAAACTTCCCGAACCAGAAATTTGACATAGCTGTCAGAATCTTTCCCTTCTCCGGAATAGGATCATCCAGCACCACATCAAAAGCAGAAAGCCGGTCTGTCTGCACAACCAGCAGCTTATCCTCGCCCACGGCATAAATATCCCGAACCTTGCCACGGTGCAAAAATGGTAGCGATTTCAGATTTGTCTGCATCATTCCGGACATATCACTTACTCCAGTTCAGGCAGGCTGGCATGGGAAACCTTTTCCGACTGCCTTGCCCTGAAATCCAGCAGCTTTTCCCGTAGCGCAGCATCAGTCAGCGCCATCATGGCAATAACTGCCAAAGCTGCATTGGCTGCGCCCGCCTCGCCAATAGCCATTGTCGGCACCGGAATCCCCTTTGGCATCTGCACTGTCGCCAGAAGCGAATCCAGGCCCTTCATATACTTGGAAGGCATCGGCACCCCGAAAGTCGGCAAAATAGTTTGCGCGGCAACCACCCCGGCCAGATGGGCTGCACCGCCTGCACCGGCAATAAAAGCCTGGCAGCCGCGCTTTTCCATATCCTGTATCCACGCCTCAAGCTCGGCAGGAGAACGGTGTGCAGACAAAGCTCTTGCCTCATAGGAAATACCAAACTCCCGGCACATCTTTGCCGCTTCCATCATCACACCCCAGTCCGAAGTGGAACCCATAACAATGCCGACCAGTGCCCGATCCGCCGTTCTATCCAGACTGCTGCCGGCTGCCGCTTGTACTGTAGCAGCTTTTACCGTTGCTTTTTTCAGTGTCGTTTTCCTTGCTGTCTCCGGCTTGGCCGCTGTCTTTTTCCGGGAAACGGCTCCCGGTGCGGCAGCCGGCTTGAGAGCTGTCTTTTTCATCACCATCTTGTCTGTCCTATTCCTTTTGCCAGTAGCTTGTCAGCAGGCGTACCCGCATCGTGCAGATAACCTGCTGAAACCCCGCCCGCAAACAACGCGCGTGGCTTGCCCCTTTCCGGCAATATTCAAGGCAAAACATAATTATTTCACAAATAGAAAAATAACAACATCTGGCAATTACCGGCACAGCCCGGTAAAAAACAGCCTCCTTATTTCACAATTTGTGCAAAATCCCCTGCCTTGTATTTGGCGGCCATTTTTTCCAGCGAAACCGGCCTGATCCTGCCTGCCTGGCCCTCGCAGCCAAACTCCAGGTAGCGTTGTCTGCAAAGCCGCCTTGCCGCATCACGGGCAACCGTCATGTACTCCCTTGGGTCAAAATGGGAAGGCGATTCCGCCATATAACGGCGGATAGCGCCCGTCATGGCCAGGCGGATATCCGTATCAATATTTACCTTGCGCACACCATTTTTAATACCTTCCTGAATTTCCTCTACAGGCACACCGTACGTTTCCCGGAGATCTCCGCCAAACTGGCGGATTTCCGCCAAAAGTTCCTGCGGCACCGAAGAAGAGCCATGCATCACCAGATGGGTATTCGGGATGCGCGCATGAATTTCCCTGATACGCTGGATAGACAAAATATCGCCGGTCGGCTTGCGCGTGAACTTGTAAGCGCCGTGGGAAGTACCAATAGCAATCGCCAGGGCGTCGCACTGCGTTTGCTGCACAAAATCTGCTGCCTCATCAGGGCTGGTCAGCAGCTGCTCCTTCGTCAACTTGCCTTCCGCGCCGTGGCCGTCCTCCTTGCCGCCGGAAAGCGTTTCCAGCGAACCCAGCACACCCAGCTCCGCTTCTACCGTCACGCCAATCGCATGGGAAAACTTCACCACCTCGCGCGTCACTTCCAGATTATAGGCATACGAAGCCGCCGTTTTGCCGTCCGGCATCAGGGAGCCATCCATCATCACCGAAGAAAAGCCAGAACGGATTGCTGCCATGCAAACTGCCGGGGATTGCCCATGATCCTGGTGCATCACAACCGGGATATGCGGATAGGCTTCCACTGCCGCCTCAATCAGATGACGCAAAAAAGCCTCCCCCGCATAACGCCTCGCGCCGGCCGAAGCCTGCATGATAACCGGCGCGCCAACCTCGTCAGCCGCGGCCATAATCGCCTGAACCTGTTCCAGATTATTCACATTGAAAGCCGGAATGCCATAACCGTTTTCGGCAGCATGATCCAGCAATTGACGCATTGATACGATAGGCATCCGTCTCTCCTTTAAATGTTTTAAAAAATTACCGGGATCGCCGCATCAGGATTTCCACCGCAGGCAGCGTCTTGCCTTCCAGAAACTCCAAAAACGCGCCGCCGCCTGTCGAGATATAGCTGATCCTGCCTGCAATCCCGTATTTGGCAATAGCCGCCAGCGTATCCCCGCCGCCTGCTATCGAAAAAGCGCCCGAACCGGCAATCGCCATGGCAAGCGCTTTCGTGCCGCTGCCAAACTGGTCAAACTCAAATACGCCAACCGGTCCATTCCACACAACCGTACCGGCAGCGCCAATCAGCTTGGCCAGCATACCGGCCGTTTCCGGGCCAATATCCAGAATCATGTCATCCGCCTCAATAGCTTCCACCCGCTTCACCATTGCAGGCGCACTGGCAGCAAACGTCTTGGCGCACACAACATCAACCGGGACAGGAACCGAAGCCCCCCGATCGCGCATCATTGCCATAATCGACTTGGCCTCTTCCAGCAGCTCATCTTCCACCAGGGAACGGCCAATCTCGTAACCGGCTGCCTTCAGGAAAGTATTGGCAATTCCGCCGCCCACAATCAGGTTGTCCACCTTTCCGCCCAGCGTCTTGAGAATGGTCAGCTTGCCTGATACCTTGGCCCCGCCCACCACTGCAACAAGCGGACGAGCGGGATGATCTACCGCCTTGCCAAGCGCATCCAGCTCGGCTGCCAAAAGCGGGCCTGCGCAGGCAACCGGCGCATACTCTGCCATGCCGTATGTCGTGGCTTCCGCACGGTGCGCCGTTCCAAAAGCATCATTTACATACACATCGCAAAGCGCCGCCATTTTTTTTGCCAGCGCCCCGTCATTTTTCTTCTCGCCCTTGTTAAAACGGGCATTCTCAAGCAACACAACCTGGCCGGGTAAAACCTCTACCCCGTCAACCCAGTTTTGCCTGAGCTCAACCGGCTGTCCAAGCAGTTCCGACATACGCTTTGCCACCCGTGCCAGCGACTCGCTTTCGGCAAACTCGCCTTCTGCCGGACGCCCCAGATGCGAAGTCACCATCACAGCCGCTCCGGCCTTCAAAGCCAGCTCAACCGCAGGCATGGAAGCGCGTATCCGTGTATCTTCCGTAATATTCCCGCCCGCATCCCGAGGCACATTCAGATCAGCGCGGATAAACACCCGCTTGCCTTTAAGATCGCCATTTTCCGCCAGATCAGTCAACCGTTTGAATTGCATGGCCTTCCCCCGCAAAAAGATAATACCGCTATTTTACCGCAGTGCCCGCCGTAAAAACCCTGATACAGCGCAGGCATACCCGAAATCCCTGCCTCTATAACCTCAACAAAACTCTCTTAAATTCCATTAAAATTTCATTTTACGATTAAAAACCGGGAGAATTTCATGCCAATGCACAGTCGTGACGGAAAAATCTGGATGGATGGCAAACTGGTTGAATGGCGCGATGCCAATATCCATGTGCTGACGCACTCGCTGCACTACGGAATGGCAGTCTTTGAAGGCGTCCGCGCTTATAAAACAGCCAAAGGCCCCGCCATTTTCCGCCTTCCCGAACATACCCGCCGCCTGCTGAACTCCGCCAAAATCTTCCAGATGAATGTAGCGTATGACCATGCTGCCCTGATGGAAGCCCAAAAAGAAATCATCCGGGTCAACAACCTGGATTCCGGCTACATCCGTCCGCTCATCTGGGTCGGTTCTGAGAAGCTCGGCGTTTCCGCACGGGAAAACACCATCCATGCCATGATCGCCGCCTGGCCGTGGGGTGCCTACCTGGGAGAAGACGGCATAAACAAAGGTATCCGCGTCAAAACCGCCTCCTTCACGCGGCATCATGTCAACGTTTCCCTTGTCCGCGCCAAGGCATCCGGTTACTATATCAACTCCATCCTGGCCAACCAGGAAGCTACCTCCTGCGGTTTTGATGAAGCCCTCCTGCTGGATAAAGACGGCTTTGTCTCCGAAGGATCCGGCGAAAATGTCTTTATTGTCCGCAACGGCAAAATCTACACACCGGAACTTGCCAGCTGCCTGGACGGCATTACCCGCGATGCCGTTATCACCCTGGCAGAAGACCTGGGCTTCAAAGTCATTGAAAAACGCATTACCCGCGACGAATTCTATACCGCTGACGAAGCCTTCTTTACCGGCACAGCCGCTGAAATCACCCCGATTCGCGAGCTGGACAACCGCACCATCGGTTCCGGCAAACGCGGCCCCGTCACAGAACAGCTGCAATCCCTCTTCTTTGACGTTGTATCGGGCAAATCTGCCAAATACAGCCATTGGCTTACCTACCTGTAAACCGGTGCCAAACCTGTTGCTGCCCTCCCGTAGCAGGGAGGGCTTTTTATTTAATACGCCGGATATCGGCATAACCAAAATTTCCCCTTGAAAAAAGCAAAGCCATCCCTATTTTCCTCTCATTCATTTAACCAGACTTGGCAAAAGAGGAAAAAATGGCCGAACCAGAAAAACAGACAATGGGATTCCAGGCAGAAGTCAAACAACTTCTGCAACTCATGATTCACTCCCTGTATTCCAACAAGGAAATCTTTTTAAGGGAAATGATATCCAACGCTTCCGATGCGGCAGACCGGCTGCGTTATGAAGCGCTCGATAAACCCGAAATCTATGAAAACGATCCGGATCTGAAAATCATCGTTTCCTACGACAAGGATAAACGCACCATTACCATCTCCGACAACGGCATCGGCATGACCCGTGAAGAAGCCGTTGCCAACCTGGGCACCATCGCCAAGTCCGGAACAAAAGAATTCATGTCCCGCTTAACCGGCGATGAACAGAAAGACGCCGCCTTGATCGGGCAATTCGGCGTAGGCTTCTATTCCGGCTTCATCGTAGCCGACAAAATCACCGTCGAAACCCGCAAGGCAGGCATCCCGGCAACTGAAGCCGTCCGATGGGAATCCTCCGGGGAAGGCGATTTCAGCGTAGAAACCATCGAAAAAACCAAGCGCGGCACTGATATCACCCTGCACCTTCGGGAAGGAGAAGACGAGCTGCTCACCAACTGGCGGCTCAAAGGCATCATCCGCAAATATTCCGACCACATTCCCATCCCTATCCAGATGGAAGAAGATGTCTGGGATGATGAGACCAAATCCATGAAACCCGGTACCGAGCTGACCACCATCAACCAGGCCAATGCTCTGTGGGCACGTAGCAAATCCGATATCACAGACGAACAGTACAGGGAATTTTACAAGCACATCTCGCACGACTTCAACGATCCGCTCACCTGGACGCATCACCGCGTTGAAGGCCGCACCGAATATACCCAGCTGCTTTACATTCCCAAACAGGCCCCGTTTGATTTGTGGGACAGAAACAAGCGCGGCGGCATCCGGCTCTACGTCAGGCGAGTCTTTATCATGGATGATGCCGAACAGCTCATGCCCGTTTACCTGCGATTCGTCAAAGGCATTATCGATTCCAGCGACCTGCCGCTGAACGTCTCCCGCGAAATCCTCCAGGAATCCCGTGATGTGAAAATGATCCGTGAAGGTTCAACCCGCCGCGTGCTTTCCATGCTTGAAGAACTCGCTAATGCCGAAGAACAGGAGAAAAAAGACCAATACGCCGAATTCTGGGGCCAGTTCGGCCAGGTTCTTAAAGAAGGCATCGGCGAAGACATCCCCAACAGGGAACGTATTGCCAAACTCATGCGCTTTGCCTCCACACATAACGATACCGATGTTCAAAACGTCTCCCTGGCAGATTACCTCTCCCGCATGAAAGAAGGCCAGGACAAAATCTACTACGTCACAGCAGAAAACTACCTGGCAGCAAAAAACAGCCCGCATCTGGAAATCTTCCGCAAAAAAGGCGTGGAAGTTCTGCTCATGACCGACCGTGTGGACGAATGGATGCTTTCCTTCCTGACCAAATTTGAAGAGAAAGAACTTGTCTCTGTCGCCAAAGGCGGGCTGGATCTGGGAAAACTGGAAGACGAAGAAGAAAAGAAACAGTTTGAAGAATCCCAAAACCAGTACAAGGACATTGTTGAAAAAATGAAAAAAATCCTTGAAGACAAGGCCAAAGACGTGCGCATCACCCATCGGCTGACCGATTCGCCCTCCTGCCTGGTTGCCGGTGAACATGACCTTTCCGGCAACCTGCAACGGCTCCTCAAAGCCGCCGGGCAAGGTGCGCCGGATACCAAGCCCATCCTGGAAATCAACCCCTCGCACCCGCTCGTTACCGGCCTGAAAGCAGATGACAACCGCTTTGACGACTGGGCAAACATCCTCTTTGACCAGGCCCTGCTGGCCGAAGGCGGCATTCCCGCAGATCCGGCAGCTTACGTCAAACGTATCAACAGCCTTTTGCTCGGCAAATAACCGGCCTTTCCTAACCTGCCGGGCAGCTTCCTGCCGCGCAAGGCGGCAGGAAGCTGCCCGGCAGACTTTTCTTTATCCTGATTTCAGGCCAAAAACAAAAAAGGCGGATCGCCAGAAGCGACCCGCCAACGCTGCAACAAAGGAAAGAAAATCAGTAACGGTAAGCCGTTTCCCCGTGAGAAGTCACGTCCAGCCCAATACGCTCTTCTTCTTCCGGCACCCTTAAACCAATCACCTTGTCAACCAGCTTGTAGGCAACGACAGAAACCACGCCGGACCAGGCCATCGTCACCAGTACACTCTTCACCTGTATCCAGACCTGGTTTGCCATGGAAAAATCGCCCTCAATGCCGGTGCCGCCCAGGGCGGGCGAAACTGCAATCCCGGTCAGAACCGCACCGAGAATACCGCCCACGCCGTGAACCCCGAAAGCGTCAAACGCATCATCCACCTTAAGCAGGCGTTTTAAGCCGGTTACCCCCCACAAGCAGACAAAACCGGAAACAATCCCCATCACAATAGACCCCAACGGCCCTGCAAACCCGGCGGCCGGTGTAACAACCACCAGCCCGGCAACCGCGCCGGAAGCAGCACCCAGCATGGAAGCCTTCCTTTTAATAATAGCTTCGCCGGCAATCCAGGCCAGCGCAGCGGCAGCCGTTGCCATTACCGTATTAACAAAGGCCAGTCCGGCAATCCCGTTGGCCGCCCCGGCAGAACCGGCATTAAAACCGAACCAGCCCACCCACAACAGCGAAGCGCCCACCATCGTCAGCGTCAGGGAATGCGGCGTAAGCGCCTCGCGCCCGAAACCAATTCGTTTGCCAACCATATAAGCCCCTATCAGGCCCGCAATACCGGCATTCACATGCACCACCGTGCCGCCCGCAAAATCCAGCGCCCCATCGGCATTCAAAAAGCCGCCGCCCCAGACAATATGCGCCATCGGTACATAACTGAACGTAAACCAGAGCAGCACAAACGCCAGTACCGCCACAAAACGTATCCGTTCGGCAAACGCGCCCACAATCAGTGCACAGGTAATCCCCGCAAAAGTGCATTGGAATGCGGCAAACACATATTCCGGTATAGTGGGAAAGGCAGCCGACATCGTATCCGGTGTGATCCCCAGGAAAAAAGCCTTCCCGAAATCACCAATAATCAGCCCTTCTCCCGAAAAAGCCAGCGTATAGCCATAAGCACACCACGCAACCGATACCATGGCAAAAATCACAAATACCTGAATCAGCACAGACAACATATTCTTGCTGCGTGCCAGCCCGCCATAAAAAAGCGCCAGCCCAGGCACAATCATCAAAATCACCAGCAAGGCCGAAGTCATCATCCAGGCTGTATCACCTGCTGAAAGGGCAACCTGCGCCACTTTGGCTGCTCCGGCTGCCGCTTCTTCCTGCGCCATCGCCAATCCGGCACACATAAAACCAGCCATGCCTGCAATCGCCTGCAAGGGCAAACTGCGTAAGCGCCCGGTGCAAAAAATACCTGCTTTCATCTTATCCTCCTTTCCTTACAGGGCTTCCTCGCCCGTTTCCCCCGTGCGGATACGAACCGCTTCCCCCAGCTCAAACACAAAAATCTTGCCATCGCCAATCTTTCCGGTAGCTGCTGTCTGGCGAATCACCTCCAGCACCTGTTCAAGCATCCCGTCAGATACCGCCGCTTCCACCTTCACCTTCGGCAAAAAATCCACAACATATTCAGCGCCCCGATACAACTCCGTATGCCCCTTCTGGCGGCCAAATCCCTTTACCTCCGTTACCGTCATCCCGTGAATACCGATAGCAGAAAGCCCCTCCCTTACCTCGTCAAGTTTAAAAGGCTTGATAATCGCCTGCACAAACTTCATAAACGCCTCCTTTTCCTTTCCTGCATCAATTGCTTGTTCTTCCAGCGCTGCCTCACCTGGGAACATGCCATGCCCTACAACAGCAAACATCCATTTCCCATTGCCGGAACAAACGCCTCAAAAAATCAAACCACATCCATTGAAAAGCAAAAATCATGCCAACTTTTACAATCAATAAAGATCCGAGCAAAAAAACAAGCGGCACACCAGTACACCGGAAGAAGAGAAATATCGGAAAAAAGAAAAAATGAGAAAAAACAGAACAACCCAGCCTTGTCGTGTGAAATAAGGCCCTGTTGCTCCAGGATGCCCGTCTCCAGCATTCCCGGTACTTCTGCCAGATAAAGCAAAAACAACAAGTCTTGTTTTTGCTTGTTACGGCACAGGGCGCATCATCATGGTGCGTAAATAAGCCCCCTGCCTCACACTGCCAGGCTAATACAGGTTAGTAATAACCTGCAAGACGCTTTTTTCCTGCCATTTGCAGCCGCCGCACCCCCGCCAAAATCACCCCCAAAATTGCCCAAAACAGCCCGCAAAGCCAGTAAACA
>JAMPAN010000007.1 GCA_023667225.1 Oxalobacter formigenes
GAAACTGAACCGCCTGCTCGAACAATATTCCGCTTTTTATGAGTCTTTTTATTGAAAGTCTGAAAGTTATGAGGTTTTTTTTAGCCTGACGGGATGTATTTTCCTTGAAGGCGGCAAGCAGTTTCCCAAGGGATGTTATGCCTGCAAGCGGGATTCAAGCAAGGCGATAATGGCGGTATGGCCTGACGCGTATTCGTCTCCTGCTGCCAGGAAGGGAATGCCGATACAGGTTTCCGGGATACCGTAGCGTTTGCCTGTTTCGCGCAGTTCTTCGTAATGCGCCCTGCCGGCGTAAATTTCTTTGCAGACCAGATTGGCAAACCGGCCGGAAGCGGCGGCAAGGTATGATTCAAGCAAGGCGCAGCCGGGGCAGCCTTTGCCAAGATAAAGGGTCATGTGGCTAAACGGCATAGTTTTTTCCTGAAAAGCAACTGACAGTTTGCCATGATACTGCTTTATGCGGCAGATGTTGTTATTGTGTGTTGACGCACAGCATCCGAAGGACGGATAAATGGCTGAAAGGCCTGACGTGTATCCGGGAACACCGGCAGGCGGTTTTGGCAGGAGGCAGGTGTGTTGGCAAGCTGGTTTGCACAGAAAGATGCGCAAAGCCGGGTTTCATGGTTTAATTAGGCCTGTCTATTGACAGGCGGTGCGCATGAACAGCAAACAGACATTTTGGATAACGGGGATAGGGGCTATTTTGGCCGGTTTTTTCCTTTTTATGTCTGTTGCTGCCGCGCAGCAGGCACAGCCTGCCGCCCCTGTTCAGGCACAGCAGGCCTCTCCGGCAGCTGCTCCTGCTCTGAATCAGAATCAGGCACAGGCGGCTGCCCCGGTTTCCGATGAGAAGATGGATGATGATGAAACCGTTTTTGATAACGGGGTGAAGATGAAAATTCTTCGGGCAGGCAAGGGCCCCAAACCTGCGCCGAACGCTATTGTCCAAATCCAGTATATTGGCAGTCTGGAGGATGGAACCGAGTTTGACCGGTCTTATTCGCGCCGTTATCCGTCTATTTACAAGTTGTCAGATGTGATTGGATGCTGGCAGACCGGTATTCCGGAAATGCAGGTGGGCAGCAAGGCCAGGTTTACTTGCCCGCCCGGATCTGCCAACGGCAAGCGTCCGGTGGATTTTATCCGGGGCGATACGACGCTGTATTTTGTAATTGAGCTGATTGCCATTACCGGCTAGGGCAGCGCTTCCGTGAGAGGTGCGTTTCCCCGGCGTATCGGCAGCGGGTTGCTCTTCGGATAACTGAAAAAAACCAGGCTGCCGGATTTTATTATTTTCCCTGAAGATTCTCCTGTTTTCGAATAGCAGCCGGCATGGGATTGGAACCGGTTTTTATGGCAAAAAAGCAACAAACCGGGGGCGTTTTTCATGGTTTGGCAGTGAAAAGCGGGAAGGAGGCGGCCGTTTTCTCCCAAACGGCGCGGCCTGGCATACAATTTCGCGGGGCTTTTCCCTTTACCTTATTGAATCCGCGATACAGGAAACTGACAAGATGAAAACGATTTTTGTGGCGCTGGGGGCGCTGGGTATGGCTGCTGTGACGGCAAAGGCGGCATACGCCCGGCCTGATTTCCGCTTTTACGGTAATGTGGATACCGGCTATGTCAAGGAAAGCGGCCGGGATGCCGGTATGGCGTGCAATTACGGCAATTTTATTGGTTTGTCCGGCAGTGAAGATTTGGGAAGGGGGCTGAAGGCTACTTTTACTGTTGAGGAACAGCTTGAGCTGAATGACGGCGACCGGGCGCGCAGGCGAAATGAGGTGGATTTTGCCCGCAGCCGCAGCGATGGCAATAATGAGGGCTTCAGGCGGCCTGATTTTCAGGGCCAGGCCAATGTCGGTTTGACTCATGCGGAGTGGGGGGCTGTCAGGCTGGGACGTGTGGCCAATTTGTCTGTCGAGAATTACCGCCGCCTGGATCCTTTTTTCAATTTCAGTGTTGGCGCCAACCTGGCGTATGGCAATAATCTGTATGCCGAACATTTGCCCAATACTGTGCGTTATGACAGCCCGTCATGGCAGGGTTTTTCTTTTGGCCTTTCCTATTCGCTGGGGGAGGATGACCATGACAGCGCCTATTACAGGAAGATTGGCAATGACGGCTGGAATGCTGCCTTAAAGTATGACAATGGTCCCCTGTTTATGACCGCCAACTATTACCGCATGGCTGATTCTGACAATTCTTATGCCTGGAATCTGGGCGGGGCTTATACATGGGGGGCGGCAACGGTTTCTCTTGGGTTCCAGGATTCGCGAACCCAGGCCGGTTTTGCCGATACTTACCGGCAGGCAACGGGACTGTATGCCGGCTGGATGGAGGCCGGCCGCGCGGTGGACCAGCGGGATGCGGTTTTGGGCCTGGCTTACCGGGTTGGCAGCGGTGAAATCCAGCTTGCCTACAGTTACGGTAACTGGGATGATGGCGTGAATGATGAGGATGTTCACAAGTATTCGGCGGGCTATACTTATTTTCTTTCCAAACGGACATCTCTTTACGGGATGGTTTCCTATCTGGATGCAGGCAGTGCTTTTGCCGGCCGGCACTACAATTTCACCATGGTGGACAAAAGCGAGATTGCCGGCGTCCAGTTTGGTATTCGCCACACTTTTTGACGTTGCACGGATACCGGAAAAGGCAGGGCTGCAACCTGCCTTTTTCTTTTTGGCGGTTAGTAATAGAGTACCCGCAGGCGGCGAGTCCGCAGGATAGGGAGGCCGGAGTGCGTTTTTTTCAGGTCGCACCGGATGGCGATTCGGGATGTCCTGAAAAGGGAGGTTTCGCCAAATACCCTGGGGCTGATGCGAATAGTGATACGGCCTGTTCCATCTGAAAAAAGGTAGTGGTTGCCGCCCAGGGATGCTTCTATTTTGCCTGTCAGCCTGAATATTTCGCCATATAGCGGTTTTTCGAGCAGGTTTTTTACTGTTTTTTCCTGTTCGGGTTTTATTCTTTTTCCTTTGCCGGAAGTGTTGGCAGGCCGGGTAAAAGTGTTTTTGGCAGGCGGTGAAAACAGGTGAAAAAACATGATGTTTTCTTTCTTTTCAGGATGGGCCGCTTTCTTTCATGGCAGCGAACTCTGCTGTTATTTCATCCCGAAAGCAGTTCCTGCGGTTTGCTGCACCTCAAAAACCGGGCAAAAATGCGGCGGCCAGGCGGATACCCTGTGCCGTGAAAAAGGGGGAAAGGATGGATGAACGGGATATGGTGAAGCAAAGACCGGCTGCAAAGGTACCGGGATTGTTTTGTCAGTCGTCTGTTTCACCGGGAGAAAGATGCCCGTTTTGCGGGTAGGTTTGCCTTACCCGCCTGGAAAGCAGCAAATAGACGGTGTAGCCTGCGTGGATGACTGTTGCGATGAGCAGCGGGTTTGAATAACGCAGGATGTTGTGAACGGGGGAACCAAAACCGTACATCAGTGACGGCAACATGAGGGTAAAGGCGTGACCAATTGGCCCTGAGGCCCACAGGGCGATGATTGCCCCATATACCGAGCTACGCTTGCGGCGCTTGAAAAGCAGGATGCCGCCAATTATGCTGATTGCCGCACGGGCGACTTCGGCAAGAAAAACTGTTGTCCGGAAATAGTACCAGGTATAGCGCTCCTGTAACTGGGGAAAATCCAGTTCCGCTTCCAGGAGGGTATTCCGCAGGCCTATCAGTATCAGAAGCGGTTGCAGTACCAGCATGACAAAAAGCAGTATGCCCAGCCACCCGAAGACGCCTGCCTTGCGTTTTTCTTGCTGCATCAGTTGTCCTGTTTATCGACCAGCTCTGCATTTTCTCACAAAAACAGGGCCGGAAGAAGGGAGGCGGCCCTGTTGTGATGCTGCCGGAATCCGCTTACGGCTTGATGACGGTCAGCCTTTTGACATCAATTTCAAGCGGACGGGCAAAGTCTTTTTCCACTTCGCCGTACACTTCGACCAGGGTTTTGTCTGTAACCCGGATGTTATGGAAGTGTTTGTCGTCGATTTCCATGCGGACGGTACCGGTGTTATCCTGGAATTCGTAGTGTTCTTTTTTCAGTTTTTTGGTAATCCGGCCGCGCAGTGTGACTTCCTGGTCATCGGCTGCGTTTTTCATGATACCGGCAACGGTTGTTATTGCAGCGGCTGTGTTTTGGCCGGGGCCGGTATATTGCGCCTGGGCCTGGCCAAACAGACCGGCGGCCAGGGCAATGCCTATTACTGCCATGATTTTTTGGGATGCTTTCATGCCAATTCCTTTTATTGTTAAAAACAGGGGCGTCCGTATCCGGCAGAAGCGGATGCAGGCAGATTGATTGCAGAAGATATCAGGATGCCGCTACGGTAAGGCGGAATACCTTGATAATGGGGGATTCCACCAGCCGTTTATCCACTTCGCCAAAGATTTCTACGGTGGTGTTTTCCGTAACTGTCAGGTTATAGAAGAGTTTTTCACTGATTTTGGCGCGGATTGTGCCGGTATTGTCCTGAAATTCGTAATATTTTTTGCCGAATCGACGGGTAATGCGCCCTTTGAGCAGAACCTGCCGGCCGTCGATGGGTTTGGCGATAATCTGGGCGACGGTTGTGTCAGCCTGCATTTCGCCAGGGCCCAGGTACTGGGCGTGGGATATGCCTGCCAGTGCCATGAAAACCGCAGCCAGCATGATGCCCGCCGCTCCTTTTATTTTTGCTTTCCACATGATTGCCTCCTCCAGGAATATAAGGTTGTGTTGCTGCTGCTTTCTCATCAGACACGAAAACCGTGCAGCGTCTGCTGATGAGAATCAGTAAAGTGCCAAATGAAGGCAGTTCAGAGGGAAAAAAAGCGATGGGAGCAGGAATTTCCTGCCATAAATATGGCATGATGATTTTCCGGTTTTTTTACAATCCGCACAGGAAAACCTGACAAGATGGAAAGCTGTCTTTTTTATTGTTCAAATCCTCATATTGCCTTTCCGCTGGGCTTTGGCGATATGAAGTCGCAAAGCGCCAGGGCAGAGCGCTTTTTGCCGGAAAGGCAGGCCTGGCTATGCGTGCATGTGGAGGCGGTTGCTTATGATGCCTTTATCCGGAAGGAAGCCGGGCGGGGCAATCTGGACCGGCTGTTTCCGGGAATGACGGAAAGTATGGGAAGGCTGCCTGATCCCGATGCGTTATGGCTTTACCATGTTGTTGTTTTTACGGCCCGCTCTCTGGGTGCGGAAAGCCGCCTGATTTTGCCGGCGGATGAGGGCGGCGTGGCGGCGGCATGGTTTGATGATTTCCATGCCATGCTGGCATATTGCGAAAAAGAGCAGGGTATTGCTCCCTCGGTTTTCATGAGGAGGCAGGGCAGCCGGCCGCTTTGCGTTTGAGTGCATCAGGCGCAGGTTTCCCGCATTCGGGCTGCCAGCCCGGAGTGCCTGTGTACTGATGCGACAATGGCAGTATGGAGGACTGTTTCGGAGCAGGCCAGCCAGACATGCTGCCGCGCGCGGGTAACGGCGGTGTACAACAGTTCGCGCGTGAGAAGGGGGCCGGGATCTGGCGGCATCAGGATAAGAAGGGATTCAAATTCCGATCCCTGCGACTGGTGTACTGTCATGGCGAAGGCGGTTTCATGGGCTGGCAGCCGGGGAGGCGGTATGGTGCGGAATCCGTTTTTTCCGTCCGGAAAACAGACGGTTTGCCTGCCGTGCCCGGTTGGCAGAACCAAGCCGATATCCCCGTTGAAAAGCCGCAGGCTGTAATCGTTTTGCCGTATCATGACGGGCCGGCCTGTGTACCATATTTCCTGCTGCGGGGTTTCCCGTTTTGCCTTAAACCAGGCAGAGATGAGCGCGTTGACGGCTTCTGATCCCTGAGGGCCTTCCCGAAGCGCGCAAAGCACCCGGAAACGTTCGAAGGTTTCAAAGGCGGCTGCCGGGTTTTCCGGGGAGCAGTTGTTGACTGCCCGGAGATAGGCGGCGTAGTTTTCGCGGATGCAGGCGGCGGCTTGTCCGTTGGGCGCGGTGGCGGCGTTTTGCAGCCAGGTCAGCGAGCCGTCCGGGGAGTTGGCCAGTACGGCGCAGGCATCGGCTGTTTTGCCTTCCCTCACAGCCAGCGCAAGGCGGCTGATGCCGGAGTTTTCGCCAAAACGGAAGTTTTTCGTCAGCCATACGGTATTGTCCTGCCATGACGGCTGCGTTGCCTGGCAGGAAGGGAGGATCGCTTGTTCGGGGATGCCGGTTATGGCGGCAAGATCGGCTGTACAGGCAGGCGTGAGCGCGGGGCAGGCCGAGAGTTCGGCGAAAACGGCGCCGGCTTCCACGGCCGCGAGCTGGTCTTTGTCTCCCAGCATGATGAGGCGCGCGTGCGAAGGCAGGGCTTGAAGCAGACGGCAGGCCAGTGCCAGATCGACCATGGAGGCTTCATCGACTACCAGGACATCCAGCATGAGCGGCCGCCCTGCATGGCGTCTGAAAACGCCCGGCCGGGAGGTGGCTTCCAGCAGGCGGTGCAGGGTGAAGGCTTCTGTTGGCATGGCGGCCTGTATTTTTGCAGGGAAGCGCACTGTCTGGTGACGCAGGGCTTCCAGCATACGCATGGCGGCTTTGCCGGTGGGCGCGGCCAGTGTAATGCGGGTTTGCTGGTTGAGGGAAAGCAGGCAGGCCAGGATGGCGGCTACGGTGGTGGTTTTGCCGGTTCCCGGCCCGCCGCTGATGATAGTGAGGCGCTGCCTTAAGGCGAGTGCCGCTGCGAGCCGCTGCCAGTCTGCTCCGGTGGTTTTTTGCGGCCCGAAGAAATGCGCCAGGCTCTCTTTTGCAGCAGCGATATTGGCCGGCAGGGTTTCATGCAGGGATAAAAGCCGTTTTGCAAGGGTGCGCTCATAGGCAAAGTAGCGATGGAGGTACAAGCGGTTTTCTTCATCCAGCACCATCGGCAGGTTTCCCGGCGAGCGAGGGGTGCCGACCAGCCCTGAAGCCAGGAGGACAGGACGCAGATTTTCAGGCGGCGGCAGGTTTTCTTCATCTGACGCTGCTTCCAGCGGCAGGCAGACATGTCCGGCCGAGACAGCCAGGCTCAGCCGGCGCGCCAGTTCCGGCAGCCATTTTATTGCCTGCTCACCGGCGTGTTGTTCCTGTGCCCACAGCCTGACATGTTCGGCAAAGGCATCAGCCAGCAGGCCGTGCGGCGTTGGGGAAAGTGGCGTCATACCGGGGTTCCTTCCCAAAGCAGGGTGTCCAGGCGGCGGATGGTTTCTTCAGCGGCGCGATGGAAGAAGACGCCGCAGGGACTGCCGCTGGCGGTTGTCCATGACGGCCTGACACCGCGCACGAAAAGATAGAGCGCTCCGCCAAAGTGCCGGTTATAGGTATAGCCCGGCAGGCGCTGCGAGAGATAACGATTTAACGCAACGGTGTAGAGCAGGTGCTGGAGGTGGTAATGGTGCCGGGCCATGGCTTCTTCAAGTGCTGTGCCGGCATAATCTGCCGGAGCCATGCCCAGGAAATTGGATTTCCAGTCCACCAGGTAAAAACGGCTGTTGTGTTCTGCGACAAGGTCAATTGTGCCTTTGATATAACCTTCCAGCGCAGGGAAGGCTAGGCGCGATCCACGGTATGCGCTGTCCATGAGTGTATTCATGGCGGTTGCCGGCAGGTGTTTTACCGGCAGGAAGAATTCCAGTTCGGTCAGGCGTTTGTCCATGCCTACGGTTTCCAGGCGCAGGCCGTCATGAAGCGGTGTAGCCAGAACCTGGCGCAGCATACGGCGGATCATGCCGGGCAGCACGCCGGACTGTTCTTTCTGCGGCATGGCGGTTCCATGCGGCGGATGGCGGAGCAGAGCCTGGCTGATAGCCTGTTCCCAGGTGGTTTCATCGGTAAAGTCTGCTTTTTCAAAGACGGCATGGAGGCAATTTCCTGCATAGCGGGAGGCCGGAAAGTACAGGATATCGTCCGGGGGCAATGCCGGGTTTTCTTCTTCCGGCAGTTGTCCGGCGGTACGCTCGTCGCGGTCGCTTCCCGGTGTTTCGTGCGCAGCGCCGTAAATCAGGGCGGAGTAGCTGCCGATTCGCCATCCGGGCGCAGTCCATTGCGGCAGGGGAGCGGCTTGCAGGGGCGGAAGCGGTTCTGCTGCGGGCGGCGGCAGGTTCGGGTTGTCTTTACCAGTTATGGGCAAGGCTGCCAGCGTGATGCCTGTATCATTGCCTGCGAGCGATTGCCAGCCTGCTTCAATGGCGTTTACCCGTTTTTCATCTCCTTCTTTCAGCCATGTTTGCGGTGTGATGCCGCTGCTTACCAGCCAGTTCAGGATGCCGCTTGTGCTGGCCTTGATGCTGGGTTTCCCGCTGGTCGGCTGAAGGTAGCAGCCTGCAACGAGGTAGCAACGGTAGATGGCTCTTGTCAGCGCTACATAGATCAGCCGCAGGTGTTCTGCCGCCTCTTCTATTTGCATAAGGCTCCTGATGGTTTCTTGCTGATCCGGATCATGTTCCCTGAAGTCCATAACCAGTTGCCCGTTTTCCTGCCAGAGCAGGCCAGGCAGGCTGCTTGTCCGGTTGATCCGGCTGGCATCCCAAAGAAACGGGCAAAAGATAAAGGGAAATTCCAGTCCTTTGGCTGCATGGATGGTGATGATACGAATGAGCCGGTCGTCTGATTCGAGCCTAAGCTGTGTCTGTTCATCCGGGCGGGTATTCCGCTGCTGCGTTATCCACTTCAGGAGGGACTCTGGCAGGGAATATGCCTGTCCTGCCTCATGGAGCAGTTCAGCCAGGTGCAGCAGGTTGGTCAGGCGGCGCTCTCCTTCCGGCAGCGCCATCAGCCGGGCAGGGATGTCATGGCTGCTGATGATTTGCCGGATGGCAAATCCTGCGCCGTGCTCCAGCCAGGCTGCCTGATGGGCCATGAATTTTTCCAGCCAGTCGAGCTGTAATGTGTCGTGGATGGTGATTTCTTCGATGGCGGCAGCGTTTAGCCCCAGCAGTTCTGTTGCCAGCGCTGCTTTCAGGCTTGCCAGGCGGCGCGGCTGGGCGACTGCTGCCAGGATGATGGCCAGCTCGTTGGCTTCCGCCGATTCCCAGATGCTGTTTTGCGACAGGGAAACGCTGGGAAGGCCCAGGGCGGACAGTGCCTGCTGTATGATATCTGCCTCGTTGTGGGTGCGTACCAGTACAGCGATATCCGATGCTTTGAGGGGCGCATCGCCAATGGTGATTTGTCTGTTGTTGCCGGCAGACAGAAGACGGACGATTTCGGCTGCTGTTGCGGCAGCAGAAGCCTGTCTGGCTTCTGCCCGTGTCAGGCGTGTTTCGTCTGTATGGGGAAGCTGCCAGACGACTATGCCGTTTTTTGCCGTTTTGCCGGGTATGCTTGTGTCTTGCAGCGTCTCGCGTTTTCGCTTGCCCGGCAAAGCCGGCGGGTAGTTGATGCCTTCCAGCATGAAAGCTTTGGGGTTGCGCATGAAAAGGGTGTTGCAGGCGGCAATGATTTCCGGGGTTGAGCGCTGGTTGGCTGTTAGGGAGTAAGTGTTGTCCACTTCTTTTTTGGCAGTCAGATAGGTATGCAGGTCGGCGTTTCGGAAACGGTAGATGGCCTGCCTGGGGTCGCCCACCAGGAAGAGCGGTTGTCCGGAACCGGCATAGATGGCCCGAAAAATGAAAAGCTGAATGGGATCGGTATCCTGGAATTCATCGACCAGCGCAGCCGGACACAGGCTGCGGATGGCTTTGGGCAGGGCGGGCAGAGCCGGATTGCGCAGGGCATCGTACAGGCGGTAGAGCATGTCGTCCGGCGAAAGGATGCGGTTGGCCTGCCTGCGGCGGCGGACTTCTGCTGTTTCTTCCGACAGTTGACCAAGCAGATGCAGGTAGGCGCGTTCCAGCATTGACAGTACGGCATTCCGCTTTTCCATCCAGGTTTGGGCGCAGGCGAAGAAAGGATGCAAGGGCGCGGTTTTCCCTTTGTTTTGGGCAGCTTCAAGCGCTGATGTTGTCAGTTTGCCCAGGCGTTCAAGCGAGCCGGTTTCGGAAAGGGTAAACAGGGCGGCCGGATCTTCATACTGGAAAAGTTGCTCATAGGTATCCAGAATTTGAGGCAGGTTTTTAGGAGGGTATTTTCTGGCGCTGATGTTTTTTTCTTCCAGTGCCCTGGAGATGATGCCGGATATGGTTTCCCGGCATGAGGGCCACAGGCCTGCCAGTTTGTTGTAGGATTCGCGCAATTGTGCCAGTGCCTGCCGGTTTACCGGAGAGAGGTTTTCCGGCCAGCGTTTTTGTGCCAGCGGTCGGCTGATTTCCCGCTGAAGGAATTCGCACAGTGTTTCCGGTGTGACGCGTATGGCGTACAGGTAGTGCGCCAGGGTTTTATCGAGCGTATCGGAGGCGATGTTTTTTCGCCAGAAGTCTTCCACAACCTGGCGCAGTGTTTCCTGTTCTTCGTGCGAGACCTCGAAAGCAAAGGGCTGGCCGGTTTCAAATGCCAGGGAGGCGGCAATTTTCCGGCAGAAGCCGTGGATGGTCAGGATCATGGCTTCATCAAAGGAAGCCAGCGCAGCCTGAAGGGATAGCGCCATGTCTTCGCGGGTGGCACCGGTTTGGGCCAGCCTAACAGCCAGTTGCGCCAGGACGGGATCAGTTTCTTCCCCGGTTTCCAGAAACAGCAGCATTTCTGCCAGCCGGGCACGGATGCGTTCTTTCAGCTCTGCCGTTGCTGCATTGGTGAAAGTGACTACCAGAATTTCCGGCACAGCCAGCTTTTTTTCGAGAAGCAGGCGCAGGTAAAGCATGCAGATGTTCCAGGTTTTGCCTGTTCCGGCAGAAGCCTCGATCAGGGTCATGCCGCCCAGACGGCACTCCAGTACATTCAGTGTTTCAGGAACGGTTGTTTCCGTCATGGTTTTTCTGTCATTTCGTTAAGCGGGGACATGACTTGCCGGGCGCATTCTTCAAAAGCAGCATTCAGCACGGTATCCTGCCCGCGCATGGCCAGCCGGTAGAACGGGGTGTCTCCCTCGCTTTTGGCGTTATGGTAATTGTTTTCCCATTTTTTACGGGCTTCTGCCAGGCTTTCGTTTTTTTCCACAAAGGCCAGCGCTGTCTGCGGGAAGAAATGCAGCGGTTCTGTGAGGCCCTTCCGGTAGAGGGAAAGCAGTTTTTCGAGGTGTTGTTTTGCTGCGGCTGGCGGACAGGGAGAAAAGGACAGCCGGCTGCCGGCAAAATGGCAGGTTGTCCGGCAGGTAACATTTTCGGGCGCAAGCGCGTTCAGGAAAAGGTGGTCTATCCAGGCAGACAGCCTGAAGCGGGCGCCGCTTTCGCCATCTGCTTTGATATAGCGGTAGCGGATAAGGCCGTTTTTCCGCACATCTGCCAGTTCTCCCTCAAGTGTCCACTTTTCTTCCTGCAAGGTAAAGGCCAGTTTTCCTGGCAGCGGCGGCAGAACGGGCGCAGCCAGGTTTGCTTTGAGGGGGACTGAGAAGCCGGAGAGTTTTTCCAGTTCTGTTTCCATGATGATTTCCCCCATTCTGCCCGGCGGGAATTCGTTGCCGGCCCGCGCTGCGGCCGTTATTTTTTCTTTTTCGCAGTCTGACAGCAACAGCGGCAGCAGGCGGGATGCGAAACGGAAGGTATCCAGCCCGTTTGCCGTGAAAGGCTCGCTTTCCGGCAGGGCTTCCTGTTCGGACGGGAAGGCCAGCCCCAGGCGGCTGGATAGCAGGAAGCGGCTGGGGTTTTCAAAGAAGCAGGCCAGATCCGCCAGGGTGACTTGCTGCCAGGACGCATCAGGTTTTGCCAGCGCTTTTCCAAAGAAGACCGCACCGGCTGCCTCAAGGGATGTTTTTTGTTCTGTTTCCTGTCCGGCAGCTGCCGGAAACGCTTTTTCAGGCTGTGATTGGCGGTTTGCTGTTTGAGTGCGGCGCGCCAGCAGCGCCCGGCAAAATCCGGCATGGTGGCTTTTGATGCGCTCATCGCCTCCTGCTTCGAAGTACCGCGCTGAAAATGCCTGCAAGGGATGGACAATGACCAGATGCGCCTTTACGGCTTTTTCTGCCTGGGATCTGTCTGTTTGCGGACATCCTCTCTTTACGGCGCGAGCCAGGCAATCCAGCAGCTCAGAGACGACAAGGGAGGGCGGCAGGGGCGCATTATCCCGCGCGTTTCGTCCTGTATAGCTGATATACAGGCGTTCCTCTGCACTTAGCAGCCAGTCCAGGAAGAGGTTGCGGTCGTCTTCTTTACGCTGCATGTCGCCTGTCCGGCGGTCGTGCGCCATGAGGTCGAATCCCGGCGGGCGGCGCTCTGCCGGGAAAGCGCCGTCACTCATGCCGATGATAAAGACAAAGCGGTAAGGCAGGTTTCTCAGCCCTGCCATTGGAGCCAGCGTAACAGCGCCGGACGGGATGCTGCCGTGCGCCGGTTCGTCCAGCGCTGCTGATAGTGCCTGCCGCATGACAGCGGCTTCTATTGGGCTGGCACCGGCCATTTCCATGCAGTCGAAGAGCTGCCCGATGGTTTCCCGCACGGCCAGGTCGTCTTCCGGTTCAGCGGCTTCACTACAGATAAAATGATCCATTGCGTCCAGCACGATTTCCCGCCAGGCATAGCCGGGGCGGGGGGAATCCAGCGTTTGCGCCAGTTCTTTCAGCTGCCCAAGCAGGCGCCACAGGCAGCCCAGCTGTGCGGCGGCGGAGCCTTCCGGGTTGCCCGCAGGCAGGTGAGAACCAAACGGCGCGGCGGTATCCGGCGGCAGCGCGTAGGCCAGGAAAAGCCGGTAAAATCCGTCGTAAAAGCTCCGGCTGTTGTCTTGCGGCAGGCCCAAGGCGGTTTTTTGTTTTCCGTCAAATCCCCAGCAGACGCCGGCTTCTTCCAGCCAGGCATGAATCTGTTCCAGTGCGGTTTCCAGCCCGAATTGCCTTGCTACCAAAGGCTGCAACAACAGGTCGTACACGGCTGCCGCTGTCAGGCGCGACGCTGCCAGCGACAATACATTCAGGAGCGCTTTGGCTACCGGGTTGGTCAGGCTGGCAGGGCGGCCGGTTATACGGTATGGAATGCGCCTGCCTGAAGCTGCATCGTCAAATACGGCTTCCATGAGCGGGGCAACCTGTTTAACGTCCGGCGTGATAACAACGACATCGGAAGGGGACGGCGGATTTTCTCCCAAAAAGAGCGACAGAAGCTGATCGTGCAGGACTTCTACTTCCCGCATGAGCGAGTGGCAGACATGGATTTCAATGCTGCGGTCTTTTGGGGGCAAAGCAGTCAGTACCGGTTCTTCAAGCGCCAGCACGGCTTTTTGCAGGCAGCCAAGCAGGGAAGGCGCAGGCGGCGTTTCCGGTTCCAGGAAATCATGGCCGGTGTTAAGTGCGGACAGCCGGGAGAGGCAGGATTGCGTTTGTTTTCCCCAGGCTGCCAGGAGGGCGTTTCCTGTTTCGTGATAGGCGGCTTTTCCTGCCTGCTGCAAAGCTGCCAGCTTTTTTTCCGGCACGATATCAAACCAGTATTCCCGGCACGGATTCAGCACGTACAGGTTGACTTCTACCCATTTGCTGATGGCTTCCAGCATGTCCAGGTATTGCGGCGGTATGGCTGGCAGGCAAAATACCGAGAGCCTTTTTGGCAGCGTTTTTGCCGCCGCCGGGTTTTCCTGTAAGACTGAAAAAAAACGATGGGCGGGATGTACGCCGTCCGAGCCGGTTTTTTCTTCGATTTTTTGCCATAGCGCGGCTTGCCAGGCTTCGTCTTCCGGGCAGCCTTTCACGGCTGTTTTGCCGTCAAACCAGGCTTTGAGCCAGTCCGGGCGGTAGGCGAGGTATTGCTCAAACAGTGCCGCCAGGAGGAGGGCCAGTTCAAAGCGGCCGGTCTGGTCGTTGCCTGCCAGCCAGCGTTCCAGGCGGGGATGCGCTGATATGAAGGCTGTTTCACCCAGGATGGGAAAGATTTGCCAGACGAGCCTGTTACGCGCATACGGTGAATCCGGCGCGACAGGCACGATTTTGCGGATTTGTTCCCAGAACCAGCTTCCCAGATAGGAGAAGTGCAGGTTGGCGCAAATGCCGCTTTGCCGGGCCAATGCCAGTGAAAGGTAGCGGCGCATGGCTGCGCATGGAACAATGACTTCTTCTGCGGCAAAAGGCGGCAGGGGCGAAGCGGCCAGCCGGTTTGCCAGGCAGCCGGCAAGCTGTTCTGTGTGTGCGGCCATAGTGATGGTCAACATACTGGCAGGAAACGGGAGTGATGGAAATTGTTCATTATACCTGCCTTTTTTGGTGCGGAAAATCCTCCATACAGGGCAGGCTGTTTTTTTGCCGTGTTGATTCCGGCGTGGAGGCGGCTGCTGCCCGGTCCGGGAGGGCTGGCCGGGGAAAACCGGCGTAAAATTTGCCGCCTGGCCGTGAGGTGTTTTCCCGGCATTTTCTTTTTATCTGTTTTGGCAACGCTGTTTGAATGATGCTGGAAGTTGTTCCGGTTGTCCTGCCGGTTTTTTTGCTGATCGCTTTGGGGTATTTTTTTAGGCGAAGCGGCGTGATGCAGGCTGCCGCAGTTACCGAGCTTAACCGTTTTGTGGTTTTTCTTGCCCTGCCGGCACTCACGGCAGATATTCTTGTCAACAGTACATGGGAAGAGCTTTGGCAGCCAGGGTTTATTGTGGTTTTTGAAATTGCTGCCGCCGTGCTTTTT
Source organism: Oxalobacter formigenes (assembly GCA_023667225.1). Classification (GTDB taxonomy): domain Bacteria; phylum Pseudomonadota; class Gammaproteobacteria; order Burkholderiales; family Burkholderiaceae_D; genus Oxalobacter; species Oxalobacter formigenes_C. Next base: position 14,629 of record JAMPAN010000007.1, read on the forward strand.
ATCCCGGTTTTCCTGGTTCGTTTTTTCAGGACGAAAGATGTGGCTGCTGCGGCAGTTGATGCAACGGCCGCTTCTTATGCCAATACGGGGTATATCGGTATTCCGCTGTGCCTGCTGGCTTTTGGCGAGGCCAGCCTTCCGCCGGTAGTGATTGCCGGTGTGCTGACGGTTTCGGTCAATTTCGCTTTTTCCCTGGTGTTGATGGAGGTGGGCAAGAACCGGAGCGGGGAGGCTGCCAGGCCGGCAGGGCAGGTTGTTTTTTCTCTTTTCAGGAATCCGCTTATTCTTTCTCCGCTTGCGGGTATGGCCATGCTGGTTTTGGGCTTTCGTTTTCCGGATGGCATCCGGCAGGGGGTCAGGCTGCTGGGTTCGGCGGCTTGCCCCTGCGCGCTGGTGGCAACCGGCCTTTTTCTGGCGCAAAAGCAGGAAGCAACCAGTACGGCGGTTTCGGCATGGCTGGTTTTGCTAAAGCTGGTTTGCCAGCCGCTGATTGCCTGGGTGCTTGTGAGGCAGGTTTTTCTTTTGCCGGATATCTGGGCCAAAACAGCGGTGATTTTGTCGGCCATGCCGACCGGCACAGGCCCTTTCATGCTGGCAGAGTTTTATGGAAAAGGGGCAGGCGTGGCTTCACGCACGATCTTTTTTTCTACTGTTGGTTCTGTAGTGACGCTTGTTGTCTGGCTGAATCTGCTCTGATTTTTGCCGTAAGGGGCAGGGCTGTCAGTCTTGTTCTTTTTCCCGTGTGATGCCGCGTTCTTCTTCTTTTCTTTGCTGCCAGAGCTGCCAGGAATTGATGATGTTTTGCCAGAGTACATAAGCGCCGGGGCCTACGGCTGTGATGGGCGTCATGTAGGTGTGCGCCATCCAGACGGCCAGGATGGTATTTTTTTGCCCCAGCGCCTGGCCGCCGGTGATTTTGCCCCCGTAGAAAGCGCCGATGCGTTTGCCCAGAAAGAACTGGAGGCAGCAAACGGCCAGTGCGCTCAGCGCGATCCAGATTTCTGTCAAGCCTTCTGCCGGTTCATGGATAACGGTGTGGGTGGTTTGCGCCATGACAATCATCAAGGCCAAGGCCCAGAGATAAAAGGAGGCTTCATGCCTGGCCGCGATACGGGCATTCCATTGCGGGAAGAAGCGGCGCAGGCAAACCGCCGCCACAAACGGCGCAACAAGGAGGGGCAGTACCCGCCGGAAGATGAGGAAAAAGGCTTCCCAGAAATCCAGTCCGCCATATATGGGGTGGACTGCCGGGAAGAAAAGCGGGGCGGCAATGGCGGTTGCCAGGTTTGACAGGAGCGTATAGCCCGTGATGCTGGCCGCGCTGCCGCCCAGTTTGTCTGTAATGACTGCTGCGGCTGTTGCCGTGGGCGCCATGACGCAGACCATAGCGCCTTCCGCCGCCAGTATGTTAAAGGGCGCCAGCGCGTAATAGACGGCTATGGCACCGCCTATCTGAAGCGCCAGCAGCCAACCGTGCAGCATCCTGAAATGGATGGCGGAAAAGGGCACCCGGCAGAATGTCAAAAACAGCATGGTAAAGATCAGGAAGGGGGTCAGCGGTGAAAGATGTACCAGCACGGGAAAGCCTGCGGCACCGGCGATCATGGCCAGCGGCAGCGTCCAGTTTTTGATGAAGGCCATTGCTTTCATGGCGTTTTTTCCTTTTCGTACCGGGTATGACGATACGCTTTTAGCGGGAAAATGCAAGGAAGATGCCAGCAATGCCTGGCGGGGTAAACAGGAAAAGCGAGTTTCCTGTATAAAAAATTATTTTTGCGGGCAGGACGAAACCCATTCGTGCCGGCAGGCCGGGCACAGGCGGTTTGCAATGGCGCCGTTTTCATCAGGGAAGGCGATGCAGCCGCCAAAGCAGGTTTTTTCCGGCAGGCTGGCGGAAGATGATGCGGAGCAGGATTTGCCATAGACAATGGCGACAGCCGGGCTATGGCATAAGGGGCAGTATTCCTGGTGCGGTTTTTCCGTGGTTTTGCTGTTCATGGCAGGGCTGCGCTTTGTTTGCGCAAGTGGCGTACAATACGCCTGTTTCGAAACTATTTTAATCCGCCTGGGCCAGATTGCCCTGATGGCAGTTTTCTGTCTGCCCTGAATTAGGCAGCTGCTGTTGTATTTATTTTATTATGTCAGATAATCAAAAGATGGTCGATGAGGCGGCTGCTGCGCCGCAGTTTGAGGATTTTGGCCTGGATGAGAAGGTTCTCCGGGCATTGCGCGACCAGGGGTATCTTTCTCCTACGCCTATTCAGCAAAAGGCGATACCGGTTGTGATGCAGGGGCGTGATGTGATGGGGGCCGCCCAGACCGGCACAGGGAAGACAGCCGGTTTTTCATTGCCGCTTATCCAGGCGCTGCTGCCTTTTTCCAATACCAGCATGTCTCCCGCACGCCATCCGGTGCGCGCGCTTATTTTGGCTCCTACGCGGGAGCTGGCGGACCAGGTGGCTGACAATGTGCGCAATTATGCGCGTTATACCGGGCTGCGTTCGGCCGTGGTGTTTGGCGGTGTGGATATGGCTGGCCAGACGGCTGCGCTCAGGGCGGGTATTGAAATACTGGTTGCCACGCCCGGCCGTCTGCTGGATCATGTGCAGCAAAAGTCTGTCAGCCTTTCCCAGGCCGGTATGCTGGTGCTGGATGAGGCAGACCGGATGCTGGATATGGGTTTTTTGCCGGATTTGCAGCGTATTATCAGCCTGTTGCCCAAAAAGCGGCAAAACCTGATGTTTTCAGCGACTTTTTCTCCGGAGATCAGGAAGCTGGCGGCCAGTTTCCTGCACGATCCGGTTATGGTGGAGGTGGCACGAAGCAACGCGGCTGCCGATACGGTATCCCAGGCTGTTTATCAGGTGGAGGAAGCGGAAAAGAGCGATGCGGTTGCCTATCTTATCCGGAGCCGGAATTTGAAGCAGGTGCTGGTGTTTACCAATACGCGCATTGGCGCTTCCCGTTTGACCCGTTTGCTGGAAAGAAAGGGGATTCGCTCGACTGCCATTCATGGGGACAGGACGCAGCCTGAAAGGATGGCGGCGCTGGAGGCGTTCAAGCAGGGGGAAATTGATGCGCTGGTGGCCACAGATGTGGCGGCAAGGGGGCTGGATATTGCGGAGCTGCCGTGCGTGATTAATTATGATTTGCCTTTTTCGGCGGAAGATTATGTGCACAGGATTGGCCGGACAGGCAGGGCGGGCGCTTCAGGCGATGCCATTTCGCTTTATTGCGACAAGGATGAGCGGTGCCTGGCCGAGATTGAGAAGCTGATTAAACGGAAGCTTTCGCCTGTTTCTCTGCCCGGTTTTGAACCGGGAAGGGCGGCTGCGCGCCGGTTTTCTGGCGGGCAGCGGGAGGGCCGCCAGGGGGCGGCTCCGTCTCTTAACCGTTCGGAACGCAGTCCTTACCGGTCGGTTATGGCCGCCCAGGGCCAGCCGCATGATCCGTGGTTTGACAAGCCTTATGAGCCTGCTTCTCCCGCACCCCAGGCAGATGCCGGTGTGCGCCCTGTTTCTTCCTCCTCACGAAAGAAGGTGGCGGCGCTTTTGGGCGGCTGGCCCTGCAAGACGGTAACAGGGGAATAAGTTTTTTTAGCAACCTTCAAGGAACAGCAGGAAATTGCGTGGCCAGGCGTGGGGTTCTGCCGGAATCCGGGGCGTTTTCCTGCCAGTAATCCGGCTAGGGGTTTTTGACCAGGTCGGGCGCCAGTGTCATGGAGACTACCCATGATTTTTTGCCGGGACGGGATTGTACGACGACTTCGTTGGGGTGCGCAGCCAGTACGGCAGCCAGGCTGCGACCGTTCATGTTTGCCCTTTCCAGCGCACGGGCAAGCGGCACGGTGACATAAAATTCTTTGGGCGCCTGTTTGAGTGTCATGCTGTAGTAAACGTAACCGTGCGCCATGAGGGATTCATGGACGGCTGACGGCGTTTTGCCCGGCGCGCCTTTGGCGACCATTTCCATTTGCCTTAACCGGCTTTCAGGCGCATTTCCAGGGAATGTCATGGCGAGATTCCATAGGCGGTTTCCCCATGAAAGCGTGGCTTCCTGTTCGTTGGGTTTGCCGCCGGTTCTGGCTCCGCGCCGGACGGCTTCAGCCAGGGTGGTTTTTCCTACCCCGAAGGGGACGGCGCCCAATATCTGGGGAAAACGCCAATCGGCATTGTCGCCGGTGATATCGGCTTTTTTCCGTTCTTCAAAGCGCAGGACGGGAACGGAATCTTTTCTCAGCAGCAGGGTCATGGCGGTGTTTTTTTCGTTGGCGAATGGGGTGAAAGGAAAGGAAAATTGCCCTTTGCTGTGGGTGATTTCCATTTTCATTTTTTCGCACGCAGGCCGAGCCAGGGTGATGCTTTCTCCGGGCGCAAGGCTGGTTTCTGCATGGATCTGGATGAGGCCGTAGGGAGCCAGGATGATTTTGGTGATTCTGGCCGGGCTTTTGTTGGTGAGAACCAGTTTATAACTGGCGGTTTCCTGTGAGAAGGCGGGGTTGGGTGCGAACAGCAGGCAAAGGCTGGCAAGGATAAGCCATCTTTTTATGAGACGGGCCAGGCGGGCGCCTGGGGAAGGGGGCTGTTGCATCTTGTTCTCCGATGTCATAGTCCTTTTTATTTTACGGTATGGCGGCGGGTTTTCGCCAGTTATGCAGGGGTTATGGGGGAACAGGCTAAAAATCATCGTGACAAGACGGTGTGGCGGCAGGCAGACAGGGTAAAATAGCAAAATGATTTCTCCCCGATTTGTTCATCTTCGCCTGCATTCCGAATATTCTATTGTGGATGGGCTGGTGCGCATTGACGATGCGGTTAAGGCGGCTGCGGAAGATGCGCAGCCGGCGATGGCGCTGACGGATCTTTCCAATCTTTTCGGGCTGATCAAGTTTTACAAGGCGGCGCGGAAGGCGGGTATCAAGCCGGTTGCGGGCTGCGATGTATGGGTGAGTAATAACCAGGACAGGGAGCAGCCTTCTCGCCTGCTGCTGCTGGTCAAGAACCGGCACGGCTATTTGCAGCTTTGCGATTTGCTTTCCCGCGCCTGGCTGGAAAACCAGTATCGCGGGCGGGCTGAAATCCGGGCGGAATGGCTGGAGGCGCTGACGCAAAGTGATGAAGGCAACGGGCTGATTGCGCTTTCGGGGTTCAAGGATGGCGATATTGGCCAGGCTTTTGAGAAGGGCAACCCGGCGGCGGCAGAGAAGAAGGCGCGGCGATGGGCAGGTATTTTCCCGGACAGTTTTTATATTGAGATACAGCGCACCGGGCAGCCGGGCGCGGAAGCGCTTCTTAAGCAATCGGTGGCGCTGGCGGCGAAGTTGCAGCTGCCGGTGGTTGCCACGCATCCGATTCAGTTTCTTTCAGCGGAGGAATTTACCGCGCATGAGGCGCGTATTTGTATTTCCGGCGGGGAGATTCTTTCAAATCAGCGCAGGCCCCATTTGTTTAATGAACATCAGTGCTTTCTTCCCAGGCAGAAAATGGGGGAGCTGTTTTCGGATTTGCCCGGCGCTTTGCAAAATACGGTGGAGATTGCCAAACGCTGTAATCTGGTGCTGACGCTGGGCAAACACTATTTGCCGGAGTTTCCGACGCCGCCAGGGATGACGCTGGATGATTTTCTGGCGCAGGAAGCCAGAAATGGCCTGAAGGGACGGCTGCTCCAGCTTTACCCCGACGAAGCCGAGCGAGAAGCAGCTAGGCCGCGTTATGAGGAGCGGCTGGAGTTTGAAATTGGCACCATTACCAAGATGGGGTTTTCAGGCTATTTTCTTATTGTGGCCGATTTTATCCGCTGGGCGAAGCAAAACGGGGTGCCTGTCGGCCCCGGCCGGGGTTCCGGCGCGGGTTCGCTGGCGGCTTACTCTCTTCATATTACGGATTTGGATCCGCTGGCCTATAACCTGATTTTTGAACGTTTCTTAAATCCAGAGCGGGTATCCATGCCGGATTTTGACGTTGATTTTTGCCAGGAAGGGCGGGATCGCGTTATCCAGTATGTGAAGGAGCGCTATGGCAAGGATGCGGTTTCCCAGATTGCGACGTTTGGCACGATGGCGGCCAAGGCGGCGGTGCGCGATGTGGGGCGGGTGCTGGATTTGGGGTACAGTTTTTGCGATGGTATTTCCAAGCTGATTCCGTTCAAGCCGGGCAAGCAGGTGACGATTGCCGAGGCGAAGAAGGAGGAGCCGCTTTTGGCGGAGCGCGAGGCCAATGAGGAGGAGGTGAAGCAGCTTCTGGCGCTGGCGGAGCAGGTGGAAGGGATTACACGGAATGTGGGGATGCATGCCGGGGGAGTGTTGATTGCGCCGGGCAAGCTGACGGATTTTTGCCCGCTTTACACGCAGGGGAATGAGTCCGGCGTGGTTTCGCATTTTGACAAGAAGGATGTGGAAGAGATCGGCCTGGTCAAGTTTGACTTTCTTGGCCTGGCGACGCTGACGATTCTGGATTTGGCGGTGCGCTATGTCCGGGAGCAGGGGCCGGAGCAGGCGGATTTTTCTCTTGATTCGATTCCGCTTGACGATAAGCCGACTTACGAGCTGCTGACGAATGCCAAGACGGTTGCAGTGTTCCAGCTTGAAAGCCGGGGGATGCAGGGGATGCTGAAGGATGCGCGGCCTGACCGGTTTGAGGATATTATCGCGCTGGTTGCCCTGTACCGCCCAGGGCCGATGGATCTGATTCCGGATTTTTGCCGCCGCAAGCACGGGGAAAAGTTTGATTATCCTGATCCGCGCACGGAAAAGATTCTTGCCGAGACCTACGGCATTATGGTCTATCAGGAGCAGGTGATGCAGATGGCGCAGATTATCGGCGGTTATTCTCTGGGCGGCGCTGATCTGCTCAGGCGCGCCATGGGCAAGAAGGATGCCGACGAGATGGCGGCGCAACGCCAGATATTCCGTGATGGGGCGGCGAAAAATAATCTTTCGCAGGAAAAGGCAGATGAGATTTTTGACCTGATGGAAAAGTTTGCCGGGTATGGGTTCAATAAGTCCCATGCGGCTGCCTATGCCTTGCTGGCTTACCGGACGGCTTATTTGAAGGCGCATTTCCCGGCGGCTTTTATGGCAGCCAATATGTCGCTTTCCATGGAGGATACGGACAAGATCCGTATCCTGACGGAGGATGCGCTGGGTGTGTGCGGGCTGGCGCTTTTGCCGCCGGATATCAATTTTTCGGCATACCGTTTCAGGCCGGTCAGCCAGGGAAACGGCCAGCCGCCGAAGGAAATCCGGTTCGGGCTGGGGGCTGTTCGCGGTTCGGGAGAATCGGCAATTGAATCTATTGTCCAGGCAAGGAAGAGCGGGCCGTTTACTGATTTGTTTGATTTTTGTGCGCGTATTGACCGGCGCCAGGTGAACCGCCGGACGATTGATTCGCTGATTCGCGCGGGGGCTATGGATTGTTTCGGCCAGAACCGGGCAGTGCTGCTGGCATCTGTGCCGCTGGCTATTGAGGCTGCCGAGCAGGCGGAATCTTCGGCCAACCAGGGGAATCTGTTTGGCGGGGAGGAGGCGGTGCTTCATGCGGCGGAGTATGTGAAGACGCCGCACTGGACTGAAAAGCAGACGTTGCAGGAAGAGAAAGAGGCGCTTGGCTTTTGCATGTCTGGCCATCTTTTCCATGCCTATGAGAAAGAGGCTGCGCAGTTCGGGCATGTGCGGATTGCTTCGCTTGCCGCTTCGCGGGAGGCAAAATGGGTGGCAGGCATTGTTTCTTCTGTGCGCAACCAGATGTCGCAGCGCGGGAAAATGCTGATTGTTACGCTGGACGATGGCAGCGGCACGGTGGAAGCGACGATGTTTTCAGAGCTGCTGGAGCAGAGGCAGGATATGTTTGCCGAAGATGAGTTTCTGCTGGTTTTTGGCAAGATATCGGAAGACCGTTTTTCCGGCGGTTTGCGTATTACGGCAGATGAGGCGCTGGATATTGCCGGGGCAAGACGGCATTTTTACAGGCATTTGCGGTTTTCATTGACAGAGCAAACGGCATTAGTTGACAGGTTAAAGGACGGGTTAAGCCCTTATCTGATGGAAGACGGGCTGCCGCTTGTGGCTGATTTTCAGGCTGCGGATTGCCGGTGTGAGCTGGTTTTTGGTGATGCGTGGCGCGTGAATCCAACGGATGCCTGCTTGCAGGCATTGCAGGATTTATCGCGGGGCGAGGGAGCATAGATGGCGTGTTGTAAAAAAGGGAAAGGGGTTTTCTGAGAGATGCTGCATAACCTGAAAGATAAGATATATGCGCTTTTTGCGGAAACGGGCATGTTATCCGGGCTGATGGCGGTTATTGCTGTTATTTATCCGGTATGCGCGCTTTTTTCGAAGCAGGCAAATGATGCGCTTTTCTGGCTGCTGGTGGTGTTGAGTATTGGCGTTGTTTTTTGCAGAAAAAATGAGCCTCTGCCATTTTCCCGCTTGCTGAAAGATTATTGGCCCTTGTGGATTGCCATGTCGTTATTTTTTCTGGCGGAGCTTTCAACCCAGCTGTTTGCCACCCGGCTGCGGCTTTCCCTGCTGTTTTCCGAGCCGTTCCGTTTCGTGCTGTTGCCTTTGCTGGTTTATGGCTGGCTTTCCCTGCCGCTGGAAAGGCTTAAATGGGCCAGGTGGGGATGGTTTTTTTGCGCTATTGCCGGCGGGGTGTTCCTGTTTGTGATTTCCGGTATGGGGGAGGTAAGGCCGGAACCGTTTAATTACACGGGGATGTTTCTGATACCTTTTACCAATTTTTCTGTTCTAATGGGAGCGATGGTTGTTTCTTCCATAGGATGGGATAATCCGAAAAAAAAACGTAGTATTGTTCTGGGAACGCTTGCCTTGTGTGCTGTGATGTGCGGCCTTTATGCTTCACAGACGCGTGCAAGCTGGATAATCGCCCTGGTTTTTTTGGTTTTGGCAAGCCTGTTTTTCCAGAAAGGAAAGAAAAAAAAATTGTTATTGCCAGCAGCATTGTTCTCCTTTTAAGCGCGTTGATTGCCGCTGCTATGTTTACCGGCAAAGTGCCGGGACGTTTTGAACAGATACAAAGCGATATCATGCAATATCAGAAAGGCAATGCCAATACTTCTATAGGGGCACGCTTGCAACTTTGGGAAACCTCATGGAAGGTATTTACCAAACATCCACTGACAGGAATTGGAGGAAGAAGTAAATCGTTTCAGAAAAATATGGTAACAGCAGGCAGGAATTTTGCGCCGGAAACCGCCAGACAAACACATGCGCATAATGAATTTCTGCAACGGGCAATCAGGTACGGTATCCTTGGCGGTATAATGGTTATCGCTGTTTTTCTTGTGCCTTTTATTTACTTTGTTTCTTATATTCGCTCTTCCGACTCTGTTTTAAGAACAACAGCTTTTATGGGGGCAGTCTATCATCTGTTTTTTCTTTTTTTCGGTTTGTCGGATGTTATTTTTGAGTGGAGAATAACTATTCAGTTTTATGTTGTCGTGTCTTCCATATTATTGGCTGCGTTGATAAAGCGGAAGGAAAAATGTTGCGCGGCTTTTGTAAGGCAGTGATTATTACAGGATAGATTTATCAGGCTTATCGGGCAAATTATATATTGTAAGAATATGTCGATTAAAGATGACCCCGTTGATGTTGTTTATTTGTGGTGCGATGGAAATGACCCTGCTTTCCGGGAGAGAAAAGAAAAAAGACTCAATGAATTTGGCTTAAACAGCCTGAAGCCGGAAAGTGAAGAAACTATTGGTGAAATGCGTTATGTTGACAATGACGAGCTGAAGTACTCCCTGCGTTCCCTGCATCAGTCTATACCGTGGGTTAACCATATCTGGATTATTACAGACAACCAAAGGCCCTCATGGTTGAAAGAGAATAACAGGCTTTCCATCGTTGACCATACAGAGGTTTTGCCATCAGATATATTGCCGTGCTTTAACTCCATTACTATCGAAACATATGGCATAATCAATCTTGATGGGTTGGCTGAGAAGTTTATTTATTGCAACGATGATATGTTTTTTCTTGGCAAACTGGACAAGGATGATTTTTTTGATGAGGGCGGTAATCCGATTTCCCGAATGCACAGGGATTTGCATATAACAAGCGAGGGAAAATCTTCTGAAGACATGAGGTCGCCGGAAGAAATTGACGAGGCGATAGCGCTGAATAAAGAGTGGAGTTTCAGAAATACAACCTTGCGGGCATGGAAAGCCAGCTGTCTTGCCAATGGGTGGCATGACTTCTATGAACTGAACCATGTGCCTGATGCCATGACCCGATCCATTCTCAGGCATGTGTGTGAGAAATATCCTGATTTCTTGCAATGCAATACCAGCCCGTTTCGAACGGACAAGGAAATACAGCGTGTTTTGATTCAATATGAAATGGTTTTCGGACTAAGATACAAATTGTCTGAATCCCATAAGACGCGGGCGAAGAAATATTTTAGCCTGATTTTTCCTTTTCTTGGCAATAGAAATGATCATTTCACAGATACGCTTGCCGCCATTGAATCACCCCAATACTTCAGGAAAATTCTGAAGTGGCGGCCCAAGATGTTTTGCATCAATGCCAGTCCTGGCAATGACCCTTTGCTAAAAAAACAGACGTGTGATTTTCTTGAGGAGTTATTTCCAGAGAAATCACCTTATGAAATATAAATATGCCCGTTACGGAGACTTTTTGAAAATGCCGGATGGAAGGTAACTGTCAGACAGGGAAAGTTTCTTTTTTATCATTTTATATGAATGTAACCCGTTAATTTTCATGTTTTTACCTCTTTATATCAAGCGTCTTCTTATCATGCACCGCCCATACATGGCGCGGCTGGCGGTAGCGCTTTTGGCCATGCTGGTAACAGCCGGGGCCGAGCCGGTGATTCCTTTTTTCTTCCAGATGCTGCTGGACAAGGGGTTCAAGGAAGGCGCGGATTTTCCCTACTGGTATGTTCCTGCCATTGTTATCGGCCTTTTTGTGATACGGGGCGCGGCCACCTTTACCGGCACTTATATGATGACGTGGGTTTCTTCCCGATTGCTGGCTGTTTTGCGCAAGCAGATGTTTGAACGGATGCTGGGGATGTCTCCCGGTTATTTTGAAAGCTATTCCATCGGCCGCATTATCAATACGCTCATGTATGAGGTGCAGCAGATTATCAGCATGGTGACCAATGTGCTGACTTCGATGGTGCGTTCTTTCCTGACGGTGGTGGGACTGATCGGCTGGCTTTTTTATATTAACTGGAAGCTTTCGCTGATTACCCTGGTGCTGATGCCGCTGGTGACGCTGGTTGTGAGGCATACCGGCAAAAGGTTAAAAAAGCTGAACCAGGAATCGCTGGCGCTGAACGCGCAGTTGACGCAGGAGCTGGAGGAAGCAACGCGTGCCCAGCTGGTGACGAAGATATTTGACGCGCAGGAATTTGAGAAGGAACGGTTCGGAAAGGGGACGGAGGAGATCCGGCGTTATACGATGCGAACCACCAAGACTTTTGCTTCCACGGTTCCCATTACCCAGCTGCTGACGGCCTGTGCGGTGGCGGCCATTGTGCTGATATCGCTTTACCAGTTCCGGCACGGGTATTTGACGGTGGGCGGTTTTGTTTCGTTTATTACGGCTATGCTCATGCTGCTGGCGCCAATGAAGCAGCTGGCAGAGGTCAATGGCCCGTTGCAGCGCGGGCTGGCTGCTGCCGAGGCGGTTTTCGATATGGTTGATGCGCCGGTGGAACGCACGGACGGCGTTACGCTGCCAGCGCGGGCCAAGGGGGGGATTGAGTTTGCCGGTGTCGGGTTTTGTTATCCCGGCAGTTCCCGCCATGCGCTTCAGCATATCAACCTTCGCGTTGAGCCGGGCGAGACAATTGCTCTGGTGGGCATGTCCGGCGGCGGCAAGACGACCATGATCAATCTGCTGCCAGAGTTTTACCAGCCGACGGAAGGCCGGATATTGCTGGACGGGCAGCCGCTTGGCGATATTTCCCTTGCCAGCCTGCGCAGGCAGATTGCCATGGTCAGCCAGCATGTTGTGCTGTTTAATGACACGGTTGCCGCCAATATTGCCTATGGCGATATGTCTCCTGATCCGGAGAGAATCCAGGCGGCGGCAAAGGCCGCTTATCTTGAGGATGTGATTGCCGGCCTGGAGAACGGGCTGGAGACGCCGGTTGGGCATAACGGTTCCAAATTGTCCGGCGGGCAGCGGCAGCGTTTGGCGATTGCCAGGGCTATTTACAAGGATGCGCCGATCCTGATACTGGATGAGGCGACATCGGCGCTGGATACGGAATCGGAAAGGGAAGTGCAGGCGGCGCTGGATCAGCTGATGAAAGGCCGGACGACCTTTGTGATTGCGCACCGGCTTTCCACGATTGAGGGGGCTTCCCGCATTGTTGTTTTGTCTTCCGGGGAAATTGTGGAGATTGGCACCCATGCGGAATTGCTGCAACGGGGCGGGGTTTATGCGAATCTGTATTATTTGCAGTTTTCCAAGGAGGCAGGGGAGAAGGAAGAGAGAAAATGAGAGGTGGTTAATAAGGCAAGAATGGTTGGCATTGAGAGGAAAAGATGAGCAAGGAAAAAGTCAAGGCATTTTCTGCCAGATTGGCAGCTGCACGGATGTATAATTGAGGCTCAACAGGATTAACGGAAGTTATACTTGCAGACCATCCACTCCTGGATGATTATGCAAAAGTTCTGAAGATGAATATACCTATTTGTCTGGCAAGTGACCGGAATTATATACAGCACCTTTCGGTAACGCTGGCTTCCATACTTTACAATAAGGCGGAAGCGGATTTATTCCGTTTTTATATTCTGGGCAATGATTTTACAGAGGAAGACCAGAAAAAAATAAATCAGTTAAAGTTAATTGCCGATTTTGATATTGAATATATACCCGTTAGGGAGAAATTTGTTAATTTATTTCCAATCACTCCCACAGATAGAATAACGATTGATGCTTATTATCGGCTTTTTATTCCTGACCTGATTCCAGGGGAAGACAAGGTTATTTATCTGGATTGCGATATTGTTGTCCTGCACAGCCTGGCGGAATTGTATGATATGGATATTGGGAATGATTATATTCTGGGAGTGCGTGACATTGATTCACACGGCAACAGGAGGCGCATGGGCACAAAGCGATATATTAATTCCGGCGTTTTGCTGATGAACAGCAAAAAGATGCGCGAAGACCGCATTGTGAACAGATTCATTGACTATATACTGAAGAATAAGGCCAGGATTGTCTGGCATGACCAGGATGTGATTGCCGGCGCACTGGATGGGTTTGTCCGTTATATTTCTCCTGTCTGGAATGGGCAGATAGGCCGTTTGCCGCAAGATATGCGCTTTTCCCGGTTGCATGAGGCCCATGTTCTGCATTATATCGGTGATAGGAAACCGTGGCTGCCTTATAAAAATTCTGCCTTTACTGAAGAATATTTTAAATATCTTCGTTTAACGCCTTTTGCCGGTTTTGAGAAAACCTGGCAAAGGCACCGTTTGTTATGGAAGGCATTGCGCGGCATTGCCTTTTTATCCGGACTGGTTTTCCAAAAAAAGACTTCCCGGTTGAGAACTTATAATCTTTTCAGGATATTGGGTATTTCTTTCAGGAAAAAGCGAAAAAGAAGCCGGAGATAAGTGTTATCCAATTAAAATAGCAAGTAAAGGAAAAACTGATATTATGCCGCTGGTCTCTGTGATTGTTCCTGTTTACAATGTAGGCCCTTATCTTCGGCGCTGTATGGACAGTCTTTGTGCGCAGACACTCCAGGATATTGAGATTATCTGCATCAATGATGGTTCAACCGATATATCCCCGCAGATACTGGAGGAATATGCCAGTAGTGACAAGAGAATTCGGGTGATACACCAGGAAAACAGGGGACTTTCTGCCGCACGCAATGCCGGATTGGCTGTTGTCCAGTCCCCTTATATTGCATTCGTTGATTCGGACGACTGGATTGCACCACAGACTTACCAGGTTGCAACGGAAATTTTTCTGAAAGACAGCGAGCTGGATTTTGTGTCCTATGGCACCAGTGTATGGATGATTGACGATGGGGAATGGAAGGTAAAGGAAAACTGGCATCCTATTTTCAAGGAAGAACTGGCAATTGAAGGAAAGGCTAGTCTATCACAGGAAATAAAAGCCGATATACGCGTGAGAGTCTGGAACAAGTTATATAAAACAGCGATCATACAAGACAAAAATATTACTTTTACTGAAAAGCAGCTTTTTGAAGACAATGCTTTCTGGATTAAATATGCAGCATGGGCAAACACAGGCTATTTTATCCAGGAACCCTATTATTGTTACCGCATTGCCAGGCCTAATTCCATAATGACAGAGAAAAAAAACAACCTGTCGATGCTATCTTCTTGCCTATATTTCAGGATATGTATGACTATTACCTTTCCTATGGCATTGTTGAAGAAAATAGCATGCTATTATCTAAAATGCTGTGCAAGATGATTCACTTTGGGCTGTCTTACTCCAGTGATGAAGCCGCTTTTTTCAAGTATGCAAAGAAATTTATTGAAAGTTATGTACATTTGCCGGATAATGAGGCAGGAACTTTGGGTTATTTAAGAAAAGGAAAGCACTTTGTGCGGTTTTATCCGCTTTCTAAAATGGAAAAAATCCTTTCTTTGACCAATGCCAGCGCTGGCTCGAAAAAGGTTTTTCGGATACTGGGGCTGGAGTTTGCCTTTGACAGAAAACATAAAAGATAGCATGGCGTTGGGTTTCCTGTTCTTCTTGCATGTTGACAGGGAAGATTTACCAGGGGCAGCCTAGTGAGGCGGCTGTTTTTCTGGTATCTTTATCAAAACTTCTGGCACATTTTTTGTGCATTTGCTTTTAAAAAGTTACGGCAAATATTGTCAGCCAAGTTTTTCGTTTCCTGTTTGATGATTCTCCAGATGCCTCCTTTGCAGCCGCCTATTTCGGTTTTGATGTATCACCAGGTGGGCCATTTCAATAATCCCAGGCTGCATCGCCCGGTTTACTGTGATGTGGGCCGGTTTCGCCGCCAGATGGCTTGGCTGAAGTGGTGTGGTTGCCATGTGATGAGTTTGGATGATGCCTATGCCTGCCTTTTTGAGGGAAGGCCGATTCCTGCACGTTCTGTTGTGATTACGTTTGATGATGGCTGCGAGAATTTTCGCGAATATGCCTGGCCGGTGCTGAGAGAATACGGTTTTCCGGTGACGATGTTTCTGGTGGCGGGGATGCTTGGCAGGGTGACCGCCTGGATGGATGATGTGCCGGAAAAGGCGCCGCTGATGGATGCCGCCGCTATCCGGGAGTTGCAGAAGGAGGGGGTGCATTTTGGCGCGCATTCCATGACGCATGTGCGCCTGGCTTTGTGCGATCCCAAGGCTGCAAGAGGCGAGATAGTTGACAGCAAGGCCAAACTGGAAGACTTGCTGGGGCAAGCGGTTCCTGATTTTTGTTATCCCTACGGAAGTTACAATGCCCAGGTGGCGGAGATGGTAGCTGAGGCAGGATACCGCTCAGGACTGACCTGTATTCGCGCTGCGGCCAATTATGCGCGCAATCCGTTTGAGATTCCACGCAAGGCGATTTCCTATGGGGATACGCTGCCGGGGTTTCTCTGGAAGGTTTACAGAAAGGATGTTCCCAAAGGGTATGCTGGCAGAGCAGGCGAGGGAGCATCCTGTTGATGCGTATTATTCAGGTTATCCGGAGCATGACGTTTGGCGGAGCTGAAAATCATGTGCTTTCCCTTTCGCTGGGGCTGCGTTCCAGGGGGCATGAGGTGCTGGTTGCCGCCCCGGCCAATTCCTGGATTGATGCGCAGTGCCGGGCGAACGGGCTGATTGTTGAGACATTGCCAATGCGGGGGGTGGTGGATCTTTTCTCCTACTGGAAGCTGCACCGCCTAATCAGGACGTGGCGGGCGGATATTGTGCATGCGCACCAGGTGCGGCCATCGCAGTATGCGGGTATTGCCGCAATGGGTACGCAGGCTGTGCCGGTGAGTACGGTGCATTCCACGACTTCCAGCAAGCATATGCGCCGGTGCCGGCATTTGATTGCTGTATCGGATGCTGTGAAAGAGAATCTGGTACGGAACCGTTATGCTGAGGGAAGGATTACCCGCATTTATAATGGCGTGCCGGATGTGGCGCGGGGCGAGCGCAGTGCCTTGCGGCAGGAGCTGCATATTCCTGAGAGGCAGGTTGCCGTTGTGCTGGCGGGCCGGTTTCATCGCGACAAGGGGCAGGATTTGCTGATTGAGGCGGGAAAAGTCTGCCCGGATAATATCCATTTTTATTTTATCGGGGATACGGCAACGCCTTTTGGCCAGGAGGTTGTTGCCCTGGCGGGCAAGGATGCCCGGTTTCATTTTTTGGGCTATCGCCCGGATGTGCAGCGGATTTTACCGGCGTTTGATCTGTATGCCTCGCCTTCCAGGCGGGAAGCCTTATCGTTATCTTTGCTGGAAGCTGGCGCAGCGTTGCTGCCGATGGTGGGCATGGGTGTGGGCGGTATTCCGGAAAGTGTGATTGACGGGGAGACAGGTTTGCTGGTTGAGGCGGGTAATGCAGCGGCGTTTGCTTCGGCAATCCGGACGCTGGCCTTTGATCCGGAGATGCGGGAAAAAATGGGACACAGGGCGCGTGAGCGCTACGAGCAGCTGTTTACGGTGGAGCAGATGCTGGCGCAGACGGAACAGGTTTACCAAAGGCTGCTTGAAGCGGCCTGATTGATTGGGAAGGAAAGAGCATGACAGCATCTATACTGGTTACCGGCGGGACAGGCTATATTGGCTCGCATACGGCGCTGCAATTGATGCAGCGGGGAGAAAAGGTGGTGCTGCTGGATAATCTGGCAAACAGCAGTCCCCGCGTGCTGGACCGCATGGAGAAGATTGGCGGGGTGCGGCCTGTTTTTGTTGAGGGTGATATCCGGGATCGCGCCTTGCTGCAGAAGGTTTGCCGAGGGCAGGCGGTTAGTGCAGTGATTCACTTTGCGGGCTTAAAAGCGGTAGGCGAGGGAGAGGCCGAGCCTTTGCGCTATTATGAGAATAATGTGGCAGGCAGTATTGCGCTTTTTGAGGCAATGGAAGCTGCCGGGGTGCATACGCTGATTTTTTCTTCTTCGGCGACGGTATATGGCGATCCGGGGTATGCCCGTTTTGACGAGAAGACGCCGCTTGCGCCGGTGAGCGTTTATGGGCAAACCAAGCGGATGGTTGAGGATATGCTTCGGAGTGCAGCGAAAGCGCAGCCTTTGTGGCGGGTGGGGCTTTTGCGGTATTTCAACCCGGTTGGGGCGCATGTGTCCGGCCTGATGGGAGAGAATCCGGCCGGGATTCCAAATAATCTGATGCCGTTTATTGCGCAGGTGGCGGTTGGCAGGCGGGAGAAGCTCTCGGTTTTCGGCAATGATTATCCTACGCCGGACGGAACGGGGGTGCGGGATTATATTCATGTGGAGGATTTGGCAGCTGCGCATCTTGCGGCGCTGGATAAGCTGCGGGAGGGAAGGGAGCGTTTTCTGACGCTGAATATCGGGACGGGGCGGCCCTATAGTGTGCTGGAGATGGTTGCGGCTTTTGAGAAGGCATCGGGTAAAACGATTCCTTATGAGGTGGTTGCCCGCAGGCCGGGGGATATTGCCGCCTATTATGCTGATCCTTCTTTAGCCAAAACGGTGCTGGGATGGCGGGCGAAATACGATATTGTGCGGATGTGCGAGGATACCTGGCGCTGGCAGCAAAATAATCCCAATGGGTATGACTAAATTTGGGGGGCTAGCCAAAGGCTAGCGGGCTGTATCCAGCACTTTCCGGTAAACGGCCAGGTTGCCTTGTGTCATGGTTTTAATGGAAAAATCGGTCAGGATGCGCTGGCGGCCTGCTTCGCCCAGTTTCCGGCGCAGGCTGGCATCTGTTATAAGCTGCCTTAATGCACTGGTGAGCGCCGGGATATTGCCCGGTTCAACCAGGAGGCCGGTTACGCCATCCTGAACGGCTTCGGGCAGGCCCCCGGCACGGGTGGCAATGATGGGGACGGCAGCTGCTGAAGCCTGAAGGAGGGAGACGCCCAGGCCTTCCATATCTGCCGGATGGGCCAGGATATCCAGCCCGCCGAGCCATTTGGGCAGGTCTGCTCTGAATCCGGTAAAACGGATGATGGCGGATAGCCCTTTTTCACGGACGGCGGATTCAAGCCGGGCAAGCAGCGGCCCTTGTCCGAAGCACAGTACTCTGAGGAAGGGATATTCCCTGCTCAGAGTGTGGACGGCTTCAATCAGGTAGCGGTGTCCTTTGCGGGGAATGAGCTGGGCGATGATGCCGATGGTGAGGGCATCGGCAGGCAGGCTGAATTCTGTCTGAAAGGCATGGAGGTCAACCGGGTGAAGGTAGGGGGCGGCATCTACAGCGCTGCGTACGCAGGTGACTTTTTCGGGCGAAAGGCCTTCGGAAAGGAGGATTTGCCGGATGGCTTCCGAGATGGTAATGACGTGGTGGTAAAGCCGGTATTTCAGGGAAACGGCCCATTTGGCTTCGGGGTTATCTACTCTTCGTGAGAGTACGCAGGGTGTGCGGGTAAGCCGGGCGGCAATGCCTCCCCAGATGTCGGCTCCCCGCCGGCTGTGCAGATGGACGATATCCGGGCGTTCGCTGCGTATGACGGCCATGAGGCGGGTTATCATGCCGATATCGGCATCACCTTTCATGGGCATTTCATGAACAATAGCGCAATGGGCTGTTTCTCTGGCGATATCTGCGCCGGCTGGGCAGGCCAGCACGTTGTTTATGCCCTGTTTTGCCAGTTCGCTGATGATATAGGCAACCTGGCGGGCGCCGCCGTAAAAGTGTTTGCCGGATTCTATGTGGAGTATTTTCATGCCGGTTTCTGCCATACGGAGGCGAGTTCTTCCATGACTTGCGCGGGGGTGATTTGCCGCAGGCAGTCAAAGCGGCCGCCGCAAACCGGTTTGCGGCGGCAGGGCGAGCAGGGCAGCCCCAGCCAGATGACTTTGGCGTTGGCGCGGGTGGTTTCGGTGTAGGGGCAGGTGGAACCAAAGAGGGCAAGGGTGGGAATGCCGAAGGCGATGCCCATGTGGGTAAGCCCGGTATCTACGCCGATGAGCGCCCCTGCATGGCGGATGATGGCGGCTGCTTCGGCCAGCCGTGTTTGCCCGGCAAGGTTAAGGATGCCGGATGCCGGTGCGGCAATGGTTTCTGCCGCTGCTGTATCGGCAGGCCCGCCCAGGAGGAGGGGGACAAGCCCGGTTTTTTCCTGCACCATGGAAGCCAATTCCTGCCAGGCATCGGCGAACCAGTGTTTTTGGGGACGGGTGGTAAAGGCGGCAAAAACGATGTAGCGGCCGGGGGAAAGGCCGCAGGCGGCCAGTTTTTCCAGAGCCAGTTTTTCGGCGGACGGATGCAGTGTGAGCGCCGGTGTGAAGCGGGCATAGTCCAGCCCGAGTTCTTTTGCCAGGTATTGGTATTCGGAGCTGATTCTGCGCGGTTCTCCTCCCCGGGGGAGGACGCGGGTCATCAGCCATTGGCTGCCTTCGCGCGAGCCCAGGCCGATACGGACGGGGGCGGCGCTCATCCAGGCGAAGATGCCGCTTTTGAATAATCCCTGCAAATCAATGGCAACATCAAAGTGCCGGGCTTTGAGTGTTGCGCCAAAGGCGCGGATTTGCCGGAAGACTTCCCATTTTTTGCCGTTTTTCCAGAGGGATTTCCATTCGGCTGCCGGCATGGTGATACATTCATCTACATAGGGGGAACCGGCAAGGAGGGTTTCGTTTCCTTTTTCGACCAGCCAGGAAATTTTTGCTTTGGGCCAGGCTTTTCTGAGGGCTTCGGCAAAAGGGGAGGCGAAGACGATGTCGCCAATGGCGGAAGCACGGATAATGAGTACGTTGTTCACGGCGGCCTGATTTTATGGTGGTCTATGAGGCGGCATTAAGTTGTTTGCCTATTATAATCGGCCTGGCTGGTTGTTCGTACCTGTTGCTGCCCGGAATTTTGTCCGGTTTTTGGGTTTTGACGGGATAGGTGGCGGTATGGCGGTGCTGTGGCGGTTAGCCGGTATGGATATGCAGCCGTTTCAGGGTTTCGGCAAAGGTGGTTTCCCAGGGGGTATCGTTGGTATCTTCGTGCGGCAGCATTTTCACGAAGGCAGCTGACCGCTGGTTTTTCAGTTCTGCGCCTGTTATTTTGAAGCCGCGCCTAAGTTCAAAGGGCAGCTGCGCACGCCGGTCGTAGATATAGGCCGGAAGGTGATTTGCGCCAAATTCTGCGATGGCGTAATGGCCGATGATGAAGATGCAGGCGTTTTTGTCTGTCCGGCCTGTTTGTTCCAGACCGAGCAGGAAGCCTTCCATTGCCTGGCGCAGGCGGATGAAATCGCGCGAGGCGTTGTTTGCAGCCTGGCTGCCCAGCGCGAAATACAAGGATTCCATTTGCCTGAAATATTGCGCCCAGAAGGCGGCCCGGCGCGTGTCATATTGCGTGCCTTCGGCCAGTATCCAGAAGAATTGATGGATAAGATGTTCTTTTGTCCAGGCGGATACCATTTTCCTGGCTTTTTCGCTGACGGATTGCCAGCCGCGGGCTTCTTTTGACAGCCAGGGATTTTTCCAGCGGGAAATGGAAAAATCCCGCAGGGAGGCGTTGGTTTCAGCCTGTTCGCTTGCCGCATAGCGGTTAATCAGTTTGGTGAGCCCTTTGTCGGCTGACCAGCTGTGTTTGCTGAGAAGGTCAATGGAGGCTGTCAGATGCTGTCTGAATTCGTTATCCGGTTTTTTGGTGATGGCATCGACCTGTTCATAGACCAGTCCTCTGGCGAACCATGAGGCACGGCTGATTTTCAGGCGGCTGCACAGGGCATTGAAGGCGGAAAAGTCCTGTTTCAGGGCGGCGTGGACGTAGGCCTGGCAAGGGTTGGGGTTGAACAGGTCGGGATGTGCGGCGACTGCCTGCACCCAGTCCGGATTGAAGTCCGGTGTAATAATGTTGTTTCGGCGGCGCTGGAGAAATGCCCGTAATATCAGACGGTTTTTCCAGCCGGTTTCCCGGTTTTGATAGGGGCCGGCTTCCGGGTTGGGGCGGCCTGGTTCGTAGGTGAAATAGGCGTGCATCAATCCCTGAAAGCATCGCCGGAAAAGGCGGGGACGGCTATGGAGGTTATCGACATACTGTAATAGAAAAGGGAAGGCGTGCGCGTCTTCTATAAGCCAGGGAGCACGGCGGCTGTATAATACCAGACAGCCGTGGCAGAGATGGCGTGCCTGCCAGGCATCGGATATTTTCCGGTCTGCCCGAAAGCGGATGAGGGCGGCCTGTATCCGGTGCTTGGGCGGCGTATGCAGGCCTGTTGCGGTTTCCAGCCATTCGGTGAGTGTTGTGGTTTCTGCCTGGATTGCCGTTGTACCGGCCAGGGAAAAGCTGTTTAGCGCCTGTTGTGTTTTTTCTGCAAGCGCGGTTTTTAAGAGGGCGATAGCTGTCATGGCCTAGATCCTGCATGAACCGAAGTGGCCGCGGGGGATGTCGCTGTTATTCACGCGGGGTTCGTCCAGCCCGTAGTATTCCAGGCGAAGTTCGATGCGGCGGCTTTCTTCCAGGGAGGCTTTGGCGGAATTGAAGGAATAGCCGCCTACCAGAAAGAGGTCGCGCACTTTTTCTTTTTCTTCCGGTGTGAGCGGGTTATCTTTTTCTCCGGTGTCTTCCAGCAGGACGCACAGTACCCGCTGGCTGCGTTGCAGGCTGAGATTGAGGTTCATGAGGTAGTCGCCCCGCTGGTCGGCAAATCCTTCTACTACAATGCGTTTGAGCCATTTTTCTCCCGGCTGCTGCTGTGCCAGCGCCAGCACATTTGGCAGGAAGCTGCGCAGGTAGCGTGCCTGTTCTGCTGTCAGTTGGGAGCTGCCTGTCTCGAACCGGGCACGGTCGCCGAAATCAATGACATTTTTTTCCCGGTTGATGCTGATGCCGGGATGGTCTGCCGCGATTTCTTCCAGCCGGGACAGTATCTGGCTGATATCTTCTTCCCGTTTGGTTTTGCGTTCTTCGGTTTCAGAAACGGTCCGGGTGACGGCCAGGAGCGCTACGCTCATGACGAGCAGAAACAGCACCATCAGCGCTGTCATCAGGTCGGCAAATGATATCCAGAAGGGTTTTTCGCCTTCATCGGCGTTTCTTTTCCCGGTTGCTGCGCGCCGCCAAAGCATGGTTTTTACCTGTTGGTGCTGCCCGGCAGGATCGGGGCGGGAAGGGTTTGCCGCAATGCGCCCAGTTCTTCAAGGGTGGCTGCCAGTTCCTGAACGCCGGTTCGCAACAGGGTGATGGAATGGGCAAGCGATTGCTGGAAGTCGTGGTTGGCTTCGCCTACAGCCTGGGCCATGCCTGTGGTAAAGGTGCTGTGGGCTTCTTCAATGACGGCCGAGATGCGCGCCAGGTAGCTATCTGCCGCGTGCCGGGCATTGACCAGTTTATCTGCAGCCTGTTCAATCAGGGCCAGCACATCGCCTGTGAGCGCAGATTCGCGGCGGGAGGTTTCTACGGTTGTTTGCAAGGAGGTTAAAAATACGGTCATGGTTTCGCGGGCTGCCTGGTAATCGGCCAGCACGCTTGCCAGCTCGCCCGAAATGCCGGTGATGGTGGCGGAAATTTGCCCGAATTCGGCGACAAGCCCTGATGTTTTGCCCAGTGTTTCGGTCATTTCCCTGCCGGATGCGGCAAAGGCCGAGGAGGCGGCATACAGTACATCTGCTCCCGCGTTTAACCGGGAGACGGTTTCGCCTGTTATTTGCCGCATGGCGTTGACGGCCATTTTCATTTGATCTACGGCCTGAACAACGCTGTTGGTCAGGAGATCTACCTGCTCGCCAAATTCGCCTACTACCCGGCGGCCTTCTTTGGCTATTTCAACCTGGTGTTGGCGGCCGGATTCGGAGGCGGCCTGTATTTGGCCGCTCATACTCTGGATTACGCCTGCCATGTGGTTGGCAATGTCGTCCAATGTGTGCTGGAGGCGTTCCTGTGCGGCATCCTGTGAGCGGGAAAGTGCGGAGGAGAGGGTTTCTACAAAGGCACCCATCCGGTCGTTAATGGCTTGCTGCCGTGCTTCGGCGCCTGTCATGGCTGTTGCCAGCTTTTCGGACATGGCATCTGCGCCCCGGATGCCTGCGGATTCTACGTGGTCGGCTATGCTTTCCATGCGTGTTAATGTTTCGCGAAGGGATCGCAGGGTTTCCTGCTGTGCTTCGTGGATGTGGCCGGCTTCTGTGCCAAGCAGGTCGCGCAGGTTTTCGTTGAAGCGGGACAAAAGGTCGTGCATCATGGTGTGGACGGCTGTTCCCTGTTCGGCTGTGATTTGCTGCACGGCCTGTGTGATGCCTGCCATTGGAACGCGCAGGCTTTCTTCTATGCCGGCGCTGATGCGGCTGCCCAGCTGTTCCAGTGCAGCTGTCTGTTTTTCTGCCTGTTCTGCCATGATTTGCCGCATGGCTTCTACCAGCGCAGTTTGCATGGGAGCGGCCTGGCGGGCTGAAAATTCCGAGGCTTTGACCAGGCGTGCCAGGTATTCTTCGCCGACGCCTGGCGAAAAAAGGTCATCCAGCAGGCGGATGAGTTCTTCTACCCGTGCGTGAAGGCGGCTCAGGATGCCTTTTTCAATAAAGGTGACGCACATGGCAAGCGTGATGGCCGCCGCCGAGACGACAAATGCCATGGATACGCCGTGCAGCAGGTGACCCAGGCTGTCGCGCACGATGATGGGGTTTTCCGATATATGGAAGGCGCCCAGGCCGGTGAGCAATCCCGTAAAGGTGCCGATGATGCCTACGCCGGTGAAGATGCCTGGCAAATGGCGGAAAAAGCCCGCGCACAGGGGAATATCTACGATGACTTCCGGACGGAAGATGGTTTCGGCCGGCGCTGTTGAGCGAAAGCAGACGGTTTCCCTGCCGGTTGTATCTGTTTCTGTCTGCCGGTGCAGGCTGCCGGCATATTCCCGCCACAGCGGCAGGAGGATGCCGGCCTGGGCAAATATTTCTGCCAGGCCGGTTGTGCCTGCCGATGGGCCGAGTGCTTTTACCTGGCGGATAGCACGCGACAATTCCCGATTGACGCGCACGGCAGGAAAAATGAAGCGAAAGAGAAAATCCAGCGCAAGCAGGCCCAAAATGGCGGCAAAGATGTAAATATGGAGGGGCAGGTTATTTATCATGGGCGTTGGGAAAACGGGCCGTTATCTTTTTGGCGCAGCAGCACCGGGTATTATTGTAATCTGAGCATCATACCGTTTTCTTTTTCAGGCGGGCAATATTCCTCGCTTTATCTTCCGGGAAAAGCCGGGAAGTGCAGAGGAGAGCGGCGAGGATAGCAAAATCCGGTTCGTTGCCATTGACCAACAGGAAGCAAAAAGCTATCATTTTACGATTACTTTGCTTCAGTTATGGGCAAGGAGATGTGGCCGAGAGGTCGAAGGCACTCCCCTGCTAAGGGAGCATACGGGCCAAAACCTGTATCGAGGGTTCGAATCCCTCCATCTCCGCCAGGAACCTGCTTTACGGCATCCAGCAACGTCCAAAAACCCGTGTAAAACCAAGAGGTTACGCGGGTTTTTTGTTTTATGGTGTCTGAAACCGTCCATCGACTTCCAAAAAAAGTGACGGTACATTTGGGACGATATACCGTCACGTCAAAAACTCTTTTCTGCTATACGCGCGTGTTCAGACAAGGATTTGGCGGTTTTGCCGGGCTGGCAGGTTGAGCGCAGGACAGAGCGCATCCATCCGGAAAGGTGGGAACGTGCAGGGCGTTTTGCTGCCAGGCATGGGAGGGAAGGGTGCGCTATCCCGCGCCAGTCAATGCTTTGCACAGGGTTGAGTCGGGTGTTTGGACACTTTGTTGCCGGACTTTTGTGTACTCTGCAGACAAAAAACAAATCTGCTATAATAACAGCGTAGCAAAAATAAAACAATGTAATTTGTTGGTTTTTGCGTAAAAAGCAGCTGGGTCGTTTGCGCGGTGCCGGAAAGTGGGATAAAATGTTTTCCATACCTGATGGTGTTTTTGAAAGCATCCTTGCGGGCATCAATCGCGTAGGCATGTTTGGCCTGGTCTGATCCGGATCAGGTCTTCAACAAACACCCAGCTGAAAAACCTTGTGTTTCTGAAAGCTTTGTCACGAGCACATCAATCGTGGCCTAATGTTCACTACCCGGAACTGGCTTTTGACAAACACACTATTGCGCTGTTTTTTCCGGAAGGCTGTTGTAGCGGGCGTTTCGGAAAGGCAGTTTTTTCAGAAAACACTTTTGGAAGGTGAATGAAATGAGAAATCCACGCTTGGCAGAATCAGCCACTTCTCTGGATGCATGGCGCGGCTTCAAGGGCCAGGAATGGCGCGAGCATGTTGCTGTTCGCGATTTTATCGCCCTGAACCGGACGGAATACCTCGGCAATGAGGATTTTCTGGTTGGCCCGACCGAACGTACACGGAAGGTCTGGAATGTTATCAAGGATCTGCAACAGAAGGAACGCGCCAACGGCGGCGTTCTGGCTGTTTCCGCTGATGTCGGCTCCAGCATCCTTTCTCATGCTCCGGGTTATATCGACAAGGAAAACGAAATTTGCGTCGGCCTGCAAACCGATGCGCCGCTCAAACGCGGTATTTACCCGAACGGCGGTCTTCGCATGGTTGAAGCCAGCCTGCGCGAATACAATTTCCCGCCGATGAGCGATGCGATCAAGGATATTTATACGCAATACCGCAAGACCCACAACCAGGGCGTTTTCGATGTTTATGATCCGGAAATTATCGCCTGCCGCCGCAGCGGTGTTATTACCGGCTTGCCGGATGCCTATGGCCGCGGCCGTATTATCGGCGACTACCGTCGTGTTGCGCTGTATGGTACCGATTTCCTGATTGCTGACAAGAAACGCGAAAAAGCGGAAAGCGACAGCCATCCGTTCAGCGAAGAGGTTATCCGCACCCGCGAAGAGCTGGCTGAACAAATCAAGGCTTTGCAGGAACTGACCGAAATGGCCAGGGAGTACGGCTTTGATATTACGAAGCCGGCTACCACTGCGCTTGAAGCTGCACAATGGACCTACTTTGCCTTCATCGCTGCTGCGCGTGAAGCCAATGGCGCTGCTACGGGCATCGGCCGTATCACGACTTTCCTAGATATTTATATCCAGCGCGATCTGGACGAAGGCCGGATTACTGAAGCTGAAGCCCAGGAAATTATTGACCAGCTGGTTATCAAGTGCCGTATCCTGCGCTATCTGCGCACGAAGGATTTCGACTCGCTGTTCTCCGGCGATCCGACCTGGGTTACGATTGCTTTTGCCGGCATGTGCCTGGATGGCCGCTCGATGGTTACGAAGACGGATTTCCGTTTGCTGCATACGCTGACGAATCTGGGCACGGCTCCGGAGCCGAACCTGACGGTTCTGTGGTCTGACAAGCTGCCGGAAGGCTTCAAGCATTATGCAACCAAGATGTCTATCACGACTTCGGCTATCCAGTTTGAAAACGATGAGCTGCTGCGCACGGCATGGGGTGATGACTGCTGTATCGGATGCTGTGTTTCTCCGCAAGCCAGCGGCAAGCAAATGCAGTTCTTCGGCGCACGTGCCAACCTGGCCAAGACGCTGCTTTACGCGATTAACGGCGGTGTTGACGAGCTGTCCGGCGAAAAGGTTGCTGAAGGTTTTGAGCCGATTACCAGCGAATACCTTGACTTTGACGAAGTCATGGAAAAATTCGACAAGCTGGAAACCTGGCTGTGCGAAACCTATGTTCGTGCGCTGAATGCAATCCATTACATGCACGACAAGTATGCTTACGAACGCCTGATGATGGCTCTGCATGACCGTGATGTTGTTCGTACGATGGCATTTGGTCTGGCTGGGGTTGCGATTGCTGCTGACAGCCTTTCGGCTATCAAGTATGCGAAGGTTAAACCGATCCGCAACGAGAAGGGTGTTGCAATCGACTTCGAGGTTGAAGGCGATTTCCCGAAATTCGGTAATAATGACGACCGGGTTGACCAGATTGCGGTCAAGCTGTCCGAACGCTTCATGAACAAGCTGCGTCAGCAAAAGATTTACCGTGATGCTATTCCGACCCAGTCGATCCTGACGATTACCAGTAATGTTGTTTACGGTAACAAGACAGGTAATACGCCGTGCGGTCGCAAAAAAGGTGAACCGTTCCCGCCGGGAGCCAATCCGGTCAGCGGACGCGATACCAAGGGTTTTGTTGCTGCCGGCGCTTCTCTGTCCAAGATGCCTTATGCGCACAACCAGGACGGCATTTCCTGGACGGCCAACCTGACGCAGCAGGCACTGGGCAAACTGGTCAGTGATCAGGTTATTACTCTGTCCAACTGCCTGGATGGTTTCTGCACGGCTGGCGGTTACCATATCAATGTCAACGTCCTTGATCGCGACATGCTGATTGATGCGATGAACAATCCGGAAAAATATCCGGATCTGACCATCCGTGTCAGCGGCTATGCTGTTAAGTTCACGCGTCTGACCCGTGAACAGCAGCTTGACGTTATCAACCGTACTTTCCACAAAGCTGCGTGATAGCGTCTTGTCATGAAGAAGCCTCCCTCCCGCCTGAGGCGGGAGGGGTTTTAGGCGGATATGTTCATTCCGATGAACCCAGCGCGGCAGTAGATGGGCCGGGTATGCGTTATGCCCTGTTTGTTACAGGCTGCCAGATGCGCTGTCTTTATTGCCATAACCCGGATACCTGGGACCGCAAGAGCGGGACATGGCATTCTGTTGATGATGTTGTTGCCGATATCGGCAAATATGCTTCTTTTCTCAAGTTTGGCGGCGGGCTGACTATCAGCGGCGGTGAACCGCTGGTGCAGGCCGGGTTTGTCCATGAGGTTATGCGCCGTTGCAAGGAAATGTATGGTTTGCATACGGCACTGGATACGAACGGGTTGCTTGCCAGGAATTTGCCTGACGAGTGGTTTGATGTGGTGGATATGGTGCTTCTGGATATCAAGCAGATTGATCCGGAAAAGCACAGGAAACTGACTTCCACGCCCCTGGATCAGGTGCTGGCATTTGCGCAGCGTCTGGACAGGATAGGCAAGCCTGCATGGATACGTTATGTGCTGGTGCCCGGTTATACGGATGCGCCGGAAGATGTGGAAAGGCTGGCTGATTTTGTCGCTACGCTTAAAAATGTGGAGCGGGTGGAAATTTTGCCGTTTCACAAGATGGGCGAGTTCAAATGGCGGGAGCTGGGGCTGCATTATGAGCTGACAGATGTTCAACCTCCTTCCCAGGAAACGATTGAGCGCGTGAAAGGCCAGTTTGAGGCACGCGGGCTGATGACGGTTTATTGAGTTTCTTTCGGCGGCGTATTAGGCATTGCCGTTTTTTTCCCGGATTATTTTTTTTATAGCTTGGCAGACATTTTTTGTTTTTGCCACGTGATGTATTTGTCTGGATGGTTTTTCCCTGTTGCCAGAGAAATAGTTTTTGAGGTGTTTGTTTATGGCTCAAATTGCTGTGGTTAACTGCTTTTGCAGCCGGGGGAACAAGTTTTGCCAGGTTTCCTGTTAATTTGGCTATGAAGTGCTATGCTGTTTTGCCGCATTCTTTTCCAGGGACTGTTTTCTGTTTGTTTTTTTGTAGCAGATTGATTTGTTTCAGGAAGATGACATTTTCCGGCAGGGAAAGCTGGCGTTGAAAAACAGAAAGCGGTAAGCTTGTCCGGATTTTTAGGCAGGGACAGGCTGTTGTGTATGGGTACGGTATGCTTTTTTGTGTGGTTTGTTTTTAGGGTGGATCGGGATTATGAAGGGGCGGATTTTCCTGGTATTGCTGGCATTGTTTTTTTCGGTTTCTGTTCAGGCGGAGGAAGAGTGGGTAACGGGAGTTGAGCATTACCGGAAGGGCGAATATGCGGAAGCATTGCTCTATTTTCAGCTGCCGGGGCTGGAAGATAATCCGGAGGTACAGTATTACCTGGGGAATATGTATCAAAAGGGTCTTGGCGTAGAGAAAAGTTGTTTCCAGGCTGTTGTTTGCTACAAGAAGGCGGAAGAGCAGGAAAGCGCAGATGCAGCGTTGGCGCTGGCTTCGTTGTACCAGTATGGCGAATGTGTTGACAAGGATATTCAGGCGGCGCTTTCATGGTATGAAAAAGCTGCCGGTTATGGGAGTGCGGCAGGTTACACCCGGATTGGGCTGATTTATGCCGAGGGTAACGGTGTTGTGCGGGATAATCGGGAAGCTGCGGGCTGGTTTCTCAAGGGCGCTGAAAAAGGAGATGCTGTTGCCCAGTGCCAGATAGGCCAGTTTTTGATGAAAGGTCTGGGAGGACGGAAGGATTATGAACGCGCACGCCAATGGCTGGAAAAGGGTGCTGTCCAGAAAAATGCATGTGCCATGTCCAACCTGGCGATTATCTACGGCAAAGGGCTGGGTGTGGAAAGGCAGCTGGAAAGAAGTCTGCTTCTTTTGAAGGAAGCGGCAGGGATGGGGTATCCAACTGCCCAGTATAATCTGGGGCGTGTTTATGATTTGGGGGAGGATGCGCCGGAAAATCCCGATGCAGCGTTTGAATGGTATCGGAAGGCGGCAGAGAATGGCAGTATTGCAGCTATGGAAAGGCTGGCAGAGGTTTATTTTTTCGGGCGGCTGGGGCAGCCGAAAGATCCTGATCAGGGGCGTAAATGGCAGAAGAAGGCAGACAAGACCCGAAAACGAATGGGGTTGCCCAGGCCGAGTATTGCCAGCCGGGGTATTAGCCAGATGCTGGAGGATTGAGCGCAGGGAAAGGACGGTTGGTGTAGCGCAAGGATGTAAAAAAACGGCTGGTGTTAAACCAGCCGTTTTGTATGAGGCAGAATCTGATGCGGTAAGCGTAATCAGTTCCGGAAGCAGGCGGAGAGGGCTTGCCCGGTAATGCGGTTGCCTTTTTCATCAAAAGCCCGGCAGCCGTTGGCACTGACTTCATCAATCAACATGAGTTTGCCGGTTTGTTCGTCTTTGCCCCATTCGATTTTAATATCCCACAGTTCGAGTCCTTTTTGCCGGTACAGGCCGTGCAGGAGCGCCATAGTTTTGGCATTTAAGGCAATGAGTTCGTCCAGTTGGTTTTTTGTAATTATTTTCAGGGCGACCAGGGAATCCGGCACAATCATCGGGTCGCCGCCTTCATCGTCCTTGATGGTAATTTCATGCACCGGAGTGGGTAATACCATGCCTTCGGATACGCCGGGAACGGTATGGTAACGGCGGATAAAGCTGCCGGTACCCCGCCAGCGGCATACCCATTCCAGGCCGGGTTTGAAGGTTTCCGCTTTGCGCACGATCATGGAAAGTTTGTCCAGATCGAAGGAAACCATGTGGGTAGGGATGCCGTTTTTAGCCAGGTATTCGAAGATGGCAGATGTCATGGACAGGCAGGCGAATCCCTGGCCTTCAAGGAGTGATTTGGAGACGTTGTTGCCGCCCGGATCAATTTCCCCGGCGTCGTTTAAGGTAACCCTGTCGGTAAACCTGAGTTCAATGGTATGGTCGCTGTGGCTGTAAACGTCTTTGGTTTTTCCACGGTGCAAGAGAGACATGCGGTTGGTTCCTTCTGTTTGGGATTGATGCGGGGCGGCTTGCTGCCGCTTTGCTTTGAAAGGGATTCATTTTATGCTGAACTGTCTTTGTTGGAAAGCCGTTTTTTGCTTGGGGGAAAGGAGGAGAAAAACAATTTGTGTATAAGGAATATTCTGCTTTTTATGTGTTTTGAGTGATGATGGTGTAGTAAACAGGCCTTTGCGGTTTTTTCCCTTTCTGATAGACAACACGGTAAAATAGGGCGCTGTTTATTACTCATCATTTCAGGTAAATGGCAAGGAAATACTTTGGTACAGACGGTGTAAGGGGGCGGGTTGGCATCAGTCCGATTACACCTGATTTTGTGATGCGTCTGGGGTATGCCGCAGGAAAGGTGCTGACCCGATCAGGTACTGCCGCTATTCAGCCGACGGTATTGATTGGCAAGGATACCCGGATATCGGGGTATATGCTGGAAGCGGCGCTCCAGGCGGGGCTTTCTGCCGCAGGTGTGGATGTGATGCTTTCCGGCCCTATGCCGACCCCGGCGGTGGCTTATTTGACCCGTGCCTTGCGGATAGCTGCCGGTATTGTTATATCGGCTTCTCATAATCCCTATGATGATAACGGTATCAAGTTTTTTTCTTCATCCGGCGACAAGCTGCCGGATGAGATGGAGCGCGAGATTGAGGAAATGATGGATCGTCCTATGGCTTGCGCTATGTCGGATGCGCTTGGGAAGGCTCGCCGGCTGGATGATGCGCAGGGCCGCTATATTGAATTTTGCAAAAGTACTTTCCCCAATGAGCTGGATTTGCGCGGTATGAAAATTGCGGTGGATTGCGCACATGGCGCAGCCTATCATATTGCGCCGCATGTTTTTCACGAGCTGGGCGCCGAGGTGATTGCTATCGGTATTCAGCCGAATGGTGAAAATATCAATGACGGCTGCGGCGCGACTTCGCCTGAAGCGCTGGCGGAGACGGTGCTCAATCATGGCGCAGATATCGGCATTGCGTTTGACGGCGATGCGGACCGGGTAGTCATGATTGATGAAAATGGCCAGATTTACAATGGCGACCAGTTGTTGTATTTGATGGTGAAGGACAGGCTGTCGCGCGGTGCTGTCGAGGGGGTTGCCGGCACCCTGATGACTAATATGGCGCTGGAAGTGGCTTTGGGCAAAATGGGCGTCGGTTTTGAGCGGGCGGCTGTCGGCGACCGTTATGTGCTGGAAGTGCTGCATGACCGCGGCTGGATTCTTGGCGGGGAAGGTTCGGGGCATCTCCTTTGTCTGGACAAGCAGACAACAGGGGACGGTATTGTATCGGCTCTTCAGGTTTTATCGGCTTTGCAGCGTAACCAGACTACGCTTTCCGAATATTGCCGGGAACTCAGGTTGTTTCCGCAGACGCTGATCAATGTGCGGATTCCACGGGGCTTTAACTGGAAGGAAAACGAGGCTGTTCTGGGTGAAAAGGACAAGGTGGAAAGGGAAATGGGCAACAGCGGACGGGTATTGATTCGCGCATCGGGAACTGAACCGCTTTTGCGCGTTATGGTGGAGGCCGAGCGTGAGGAAACCGCCCATGCCATGG
This sequence comes from Oxalobacter formigenes, assembly GCA_023667225.1. Taxonomy (GTDB): domain Bacteria; phylum Pseudomonadota; class Gammaproteobacteria; order Burkholderiales; family Burkholderiaceae_D; genus Oxalobacter; species Oxalobacter formigenes_C. The sequence goes on from JAMPAN010000007.1 coordinate 46,799, forward strand.
CAAAACGGATTGCGGATGTCTGTGCGGCAGAGGCGGCCTGATCCGGTAAAATTTTCCTGATAAGATCAGTTTTCTGTTGATTGACCCTGCTGCTGGAAAGCGCTATTATCTTACCCTTCGGCGGGGCGTGGCGCAGTCTGGTAGCGCATCTGGTTTGGGACCAGAGGGTCGGATGTTCGAATCATCTCGCCCCGACCAGTTTCATCAAATTTTTCAATGGGTTATGTGTTCGAGACGTAACCCATTTTTACTTCCAACTTCTTGCTGTGTACTAAAATGTGCCTGTTTTGGTAAAAGATTTCGCCCATGGTGAAAGGTGTTCCGCTGAAAAATGAGCGTAACGCTCAACCATATCCGAAGTTTCCCATCCGCCGAGTTCCTTTAGAATTTCTTTAGGTGTGCCTCGTTGGATATGCCAACTTGCCCAGGTATGACGCAAGTCATGCCAGCGAAAGTCTTGTATGCCAGCGCGGTGTAAAGCTTTTTTCCATGCCTTGGTTGCAGTCTGAAATACTGGCTTTCCTTTATATACGAAAACATAATCACTATATCCTGTTTCCCGTATGACCAACCGATTTCGCTTGAGTATTTCTACAGCGGTATCAGAAAGTGGTACAGGAATAGCCCGCTTTGCTTTCGCTTCATCTGGATGAATCCACGCCATCTTTCTTGCAAGATCAACCTGCGACCATTTCAAACCAGTTACGTTTGACCTGCGCAAACCGGTTTCAAGGCTGAAAGCTGCCATTTCCGACAAGTGATGCGGAAGCTCTTGCAACAAACGTGATGCCTCCTCTTTGGTAAGCCAGCGAACTCTTTTTGTTGGCTGTGCCATTTTCTGAATTTTGGGGGCGTGGTCAATCCATTCCCAAACTTCAGCAGATTTCAGTACAGATCGGATTATCTCAATAACCCGATTGGCTGTTGTCGGTGATACGCCTTCATTCAGTTTTATCTGTGCAATCTGGTCTATTTTTGATCGTGTAATATCCAAAAGTTGTACGCCGTTCAAATATGGATCAAGCCAGCGAAAGTGACTTTTGATTGTTTCTATGCTTGCCAGATGCGCTTTCTCTCGTACAAACCGGATTACTGCATCGTTCCAGATATAGCGGTGTTTATACCCAAGTTTTACCTGATCCCATAAATTTGCTTTTAAGCGATCATGGAATTCCTGGGCTTTCCTTTTGTCTTCGGTGCCAGTGCTTCCTCGTAAGACTTTTCCGCCTCCAGGCGGGTATATCTTGTAATACCAATATGAGCTGTTACTTCGTTTGTAGAGTGACATTGATGAATCTCCTTTTTGCCCTCCACAACTCGCGGGACCCATTCTCCCGCAAGATATCGTTCAATAGCAAGCTGTGAAAATATCCAGTTTTTACCCACTTTTTGGCCGGGTATTTCCCCACGCTTTGCTTTGAGGCGGACGGTTTCTTTGTGCGCATGCAGAATTTTTGCGGCTTCTTCCAGTGATATCGTTTTAATTGTCACGTTTTCACCTCCGCTACCTTAAAGCAGATCACCCAAACCCAGGGGTTGGATTCCCATGAGCCGGGGCCGTAGATAAATTCCCACTCTCGCTTAAAAACTGCAACTTCCTCTGCGCAAACAAGGAGCCGCTCATTGCCGAACCTCGCATCTGTACCTAACTGCAACCCGTCTTCTTCCCTTATGCGCTTGAAAATCCCCTCCGCATAGCAATCCTCTTCACTGATATCCTTCAATCGCTCTGCACGTACGTCCGTCACTTCCAGCGTAATTCGGCTGGCGTCACGTGGCATGTGAATGGAGGGTACCCATCTTGCATAGGGATTTTTTTCTTTATCATCAGCGCGGTATATGACTCTTTCA
>JAMPAN010000008.1 GCA_023667225.1 Oxalobacter formigenes
GGGCTGTTTTGGGCAATTTTGGGGGTGATTTTGGCGGGGTTTGCCGGGGTGTTTTGGATGGAGAAAGGCTGCGCAGGGCATGGCCCCGGCGGCGGGAAATTCGTTGTGTGGAAAAAGATGGCGGCTATGCCCGGCAGGGGATGTCAGCCGTATAGCTGCCTGGCACGCTCATGGAAGGCGTCAACCAGGGTAAGGGAGACAATGTCGAAGACGGGTGCCAGCATTTTCTCAAAGAGCCAGCCGGAAAATTCATAGTGCAGTTCCAGATCCACGCGGCTGTATCCGTTAGGCAGGGGGGTGAAGTGCCATGCGCCTTCAAGGCGTTTAAAAGGGCCTTTTTCCAGGCGTATGCTGATGGATTGCGGCGCAATGTTATGGTTGCGGGTGGTAAAAGCGGGTGAAAATCCGTGAAAATCAACGACCAGGGTAGCCAGGAGGGTTTTTCCATCACCTGAAGGCTGAACGGATGTTTTGGCGCACCAGGGCAGAAATGCCGGATATTGCGCAATATCTTCGACCAGGGCATACATTTGTTCGGCGCTGTAGCCGACAACAGCTGTTTTGCGGATGCTTGTCATGAAAACGGTAATGTTTTGATAGAATGTTTTTTCTGCCGACAGGAGAATCAGACCCGACCATGACTATAACCGATAATAAAAAAGCCTTTCATGATTATTTTATTGAGGAACGCTTTGAGGCGGGGATGGTTCTGGAGGGATGGGAAGTGAAAGCTATTCGGGCCGGGCGGGTTCAGTTGAAGGAAGCGTATGTGATTGTGCGGAACGGAGAGTTGTTTCTTCTGGGTTCTCATATCAGTCCGCTGCCGACGGCTTCTACGCATGTGAAGCCTGATTCTGTGCGTACCCGCAAGCTGCTCCTTCGTGCTTCGGAGATCAGCAAGCTGATCGGCCGGGTGGAGCGGGCCGGATATACGCTGGTTCCGCTGAATCTGCATTATTTGCGCGGGCGAATCAAGTGCGAGATTGGGCTGGCGAAGGGCAAGAAGCAGTATGACAAGCGTGATACGTTAAAAGAGCGCGACTGGCAGCGGGAACAGCAGCGTATTATGAAGCAGAACAGGCGGTAGATGTCCGCAGGGGATAGCTGTGTATGGTTCAGGTTTTGCCAGGTTCTTCCAGTTTGTCGAAGGCAAAGCTGATTTCTTCGGAAAATTTATTGAGGAAACGGGTTTTGGCAATTTCCTGCCGGGCGTTGGCAAATTCCCGTGCATAAAGCGCATGCCTTATTTTTTCAAGTTGTTGAAAGATCTGCCGGCGCAGGCGGTTATCCAGTTTTTCCAGCTTATCCAGTCTTTTTTCCAGGCGAGCTTCGTCCAGTTGGTTGCGCCAGGTGATTTGTTCCATCAAAAATTCGGGCGGCAAAGATAAGGTTGTGCCGGTTTGGGGCGGGAAGCCGTTGAGGCTGCAAAGGCAGGCTGCCCGTTTGAGCGGCTGGCGCAGCGTTTGGCAGGCTTCGTCAACCAGGGCGGCAGGGTATGCCGGGTTGGGTTGTTCCTGGTATTTTTTGTAAGCTTTTTCAAGCGCTGCCCGGTCAAGGTCGAATTGTTCCGGCAGGCCGAAGAGGGAAAAGGGGTTGGTTATCACGGCTTGAAGGGGGAGCGGTTATGTTTTTTCCTGGCCATGATGCTGCCGGTAATCGGCAATTGCGGCTTTTATGGCGTCTTCTGCCAGGATGGCGCAATGGATTTTTGCGGCAGGCAGGGCAAGTTCACGGGCGATTTCCTCGCTGGTGATGGCTGCGGCTTCTTCCAGGGATTTGCCGGTTATCCATTCTGCTGCCAGTGAGCCGGAAGCGATGGCTGCCGGGCAGCCATAGGTTTTGAAACGGGCTTTTTCTATTTTTCCCCTGGGGGTGACCTGAATTTGCAGGCGGGTGACTTGCCCGATGGCGGTTGTCCCGGCTGTGCCGGTTCCAACACGGGGGGCATTTTTCTTAAAGACGCCGGCATGGCGAGGGTTTTCGAAGTGATCCTGTATTTTTTCTGAAAGGGTTGTCATGCGCGGCTTTCTGTGCGTTTTTCTTTATAGTCTTCCCATAAGGGGGAAAGTTCGCGCAGGCGGGCAACCTGGGCTGCCAGCAGATTGACTGCATAGTCAATATCGGCTTCTGTTGTAAAACGGCCCATTGTGAAGCGGATTGAGCTGTGTGCCAGTTCAGGGTCCCGCCCGATGGCTCGCAGAACATGGGAGGGTTCGCGGGTTGCCGAGGTGCAGGCCGATCCGGAAGAGACGGCGAGGCCTTTTAGCGCCATCATGAGCGCTTCGCCCTGGATACAGGGGAAGCTGGCATTGAGGTTGTGGGGAATGCGCTGTGTCATGTCGCCGTTGAAGAAAATGGCCTCTATACCGGCCAGGCCGGCAGAGAGACGGGCTGCCAGCTTGCGGATGCGGGCGATTTCTGTTGTCATTTCCTGGCGGGCAATGCGGAAGGCTTCGCCCATGCCGACAAGCTGATGGGTTGCCAGTGTTCCGGAACGCAGGCCTTGTTCGTGGCCGCCGCCGTGCATCTGGGTTATCAGGCGCGCCTTTGGTTTGCGCCGGACAAAAAGGGCGCCGATGCCTTTGGGACCATAGACTTTATGTGCTGTGATGGTAAGCAGGTCTATCGGGAGTTGTTGCAGGTTGATTTCCAGTTTGCCTGCTGCCTGGGCGGCATCGCAATGAAAGATGATGCCGCTTTCCCGGCAGCATCCGGCAATTTCAGCTATGGGCTGGATAACGCCGATTTCATTGTTGACCCACATGACGGAAACGAGGATGGTATCCGGCCGGATGGCCTGTTCCAGCTGCGCCAGGGTGATCAGGCCGTTTTCTCCCGGAGTAAGGATGGTGGTTTCAAATCCCTGGTTTTGCAGGGCTTGCACGGTATCCAGTACGGCTTTGTGTTCGGTGGCAACGGTAATGATGTGTCTGCCGCGATCCTGGTAAGCAAGGGCTGCGCCTTTGATGGCCAGGTTGTTGCTCTCTGTTGCGCCGGATGTCCAGATGATTTCGCCGGGGCTGGCTTCGATGAGCGCCGCAACGCTGGCGCGTGCTGTTTCGACTGCCTGTGCGGCTTCCCGGCCATAGGCATGGCTGCTGGAGGCGGCGTTGCCGAAGTGATCACAAAGCCAGGGGATCATTTTTTCGGCTACGCGCGGGTCAACCGGCGTGGTGGCGGCATAGTCCAGATAAACAGGATGCCCTGTCTGCCGGATTCTGCCAGGCAGACAGACTGCTTTTTGTGCCGGTGTGCTCATGTTTTTTACGCGGCCGGTGCGGTATGCGTCAATTATCTGCCTGCTGTTTCAGGCAGACCGGATGCCAGCTTTGCTGCGGGTAATCAGGCACAGGAGGAACCGCAGCTACAGCCGCAGGTGCTGGTTACGTTCGGGTTCTTGATGACAAATTGCGCGCCATGCTCGTCTTCGCGGTAATCAATTTCTGCGCCAGCCAGATATTGGCAGCTGACAGGGTCAATCAATAACTGTACGCCGTTTTTTGTCATGGTGGCATCGTCTTCATTGACGGTTTCATCAAAGGTGAATCCGTACTGGAAACCGGCACAGCCGCCGCCCTGGATAAATACGCGAAGTTTGAGGGCCGGGTTGCCTTCTTCAGCGATCAGCTCGGCGACTTTTTTTGCCGCACTGTCGGTGAAGTTGATGGGCGCCGGCATGTCAATGGCTGCATTCATGTTGTTCTCCGGAAAAGAAAGATGCCGCCATTATAAGCGACATGCTGTTTTCCTGCTTGATTGCTGTCATGGCATGACAGGCGCAGCAAGCAGCCCGGTGGTTTCGTTTAGGCCAAACATCAGGTTCATGCACTGTATGCCTTGCCCGGCAGCGCCTTTGACCAGGTTGTCTTCCACGACCAGGATGACCAGCATATTGCTGTTTTTCGGGCGGTGCAGCGCGATGCGCAGGTAATTGGAACTCCTGACCGAGCGGGTTTCGGGATGGCTGCCGGCAGGCATGATATCCACAAAGGGATCGGTACGGTAGTGGTTTTCGTACAGGCTTTGAATGTCCAGTTCGAGGGCGTCAGGCAAAAGGGAGGCATATAGCGTGGAGTGGATGCCGCGAACCATAGGGGTGAGATGCGGCACAAAGGTCAGGCCGATTTCGCGACGGTTTTTTGTCATGGCTTTGAGACCCTGGACGATTTCGGGCTGGTGGCGGTGCCCTGATGCGCAGTAGGCATGGAAGTTGTCTGATGCTTCAGCCAGCAGCATGCCGACTTGCGCCCTTCTGCCTGCACCGGAGGTGCCGGATTTGCAGTCGGCAATCAGGCGGGTTTCATCGACAAGGGGTTTGTCCTGGCGGAGCAGAGGGGCGTATCCCAGCTGGACGCTTGTGGGATAACAGCCGGGAAGACCGACGATTCTGGCTGTTTTGATGGCTTCCCGATTGATTTCCGGCAAGCCGTAAACCGCTTCTTTCTGAAGTTCGGGCTGTGAATGCGGCATACCGTACCATTCCTCAAAAACCGCCGTGTCCCGGAAGCGAAAATCGGCTGCCAGGTCAATGATTTTTACGCCTGCTGCCAGCAGTTCGGGCGCCTGTTTCATGGCGACTCCGTGGGGGGTGGCAAAAAAGACGACATCGCAGTTTTCAAGGCGGGTTTCTTCCGGCGCGGTAAAGGCCAGATCAACCAGGCCGCGCAGGGAGGGGTACATTTGCGCAACGGGCATGCCGCTTTCATTGCGTGACGTAATGGCGGCAAGCTGCGCCTGGGGGTGGGCAGAGAGCAGACGAAGCAGCTCAATGCCGGTATAGCCAGTGCCGCCGACGATTCCAACCTTGATCATGGCAATTCTCACTGTGGATGAAAGATGGGCACATTGTAATGCCTGTTTTTGGCTTTTGCATAAAAGCAGGGTATTTTATGCAAAAAAGCCGCCAGTAACAGGTACTGGCGGCCCCAAAAGACATACGGGCAAAGGCTGCCCGCAATTTTTGCCGGATTAGCGTTTGGAGAACTGTTTTGCCCGGCGTGCTTTGCGCAGGCCGACTTTTTTCCGTTCAACCTCACGGGCGTCGCGTGTGATGAAGCCGGCTTTGGAAAGATCCGCTTTCAACGCGGTATCGTAATCTACCAGCGCCCGGCTGATGCCGTGGCGAACGGCGCCTGCCTGGCCGGATTCGCCGCCGCCCTGTACGTTGACCATGATGTCAAAACGTTCCAGGTTGTCGGTCAGTTCCAGCGGCTGGCGGATGATCATCAGGCCGGTCTGGCGGGAGAAATATTCTTCGGCAGGTTTTCCGTTAACGGTGATTTTTCCGCTGCCGCTTTTGAGGAATACACGAGCCACTGCGCTTTTGCGACGGCCGGTTCCATAATTGTAGTTACCGATCATGTCAGCTCCTTAGATGTCGAGTGGCTTGGGTTGCTGGGCAGTATGCGGGTGGGTTTCACCGCCATATACTTTCAGCTTCTTGATCATGGCATAGCCAAGCGGGCCTTTGGGCAACATGCCCTTGACTGCTTTTTCCAGGGCGCGGCCGGGAAAACGCTGTTGCATTTTTTCAAAGGTGGTTTCGTAAATACCCCCCGGATAGCCGCTATGGGTATAGTATTTTTTATCGGTGTTTTTTGCGCCAGTTACCCGAAGCTTGCCTGCATTGACAACGATGATGTAATCGCCGGTATCAACGTGCGGGGTGTATTCCGGTTTGTGTTTGCCGCGCAGCCGGCGTGCCACTTCGCTGGCGACACGTCCGAGCACCTTGTCGGTTGCGTCAATCACAAACCACTCGCGCTGGATCTCGTGATCCTTGGCGGAAAAGGTTTTCATGGTTTTATCCTATTAGTCTTGATGCGCTCAATTGGGCGGTTCCGCCTTTTACTGCCGACGGACTCGGCCTTCTGTTTTCCCGAGCGTATGGGAAGCCTAGCATTATAGATGCCGCGCTGGCTTGCAGTCAATTCATGTGACTGATTTTTCATGAAAAAGACAGGCTGCATTTGGTAAACGAAAGCTATTTGCGGTATGCTGGGTTCTTCTTTTTGTTTTTTGCTTTTGCCAGATGATACCGCTTGATGTGCTGCTGACTTATTTTGCCGCCTGCCTTATTTTGGCGGTGACGCCAGGGCCGGATAATATTTTTGTGTTGACACAGGCGGCGCTTCGGGGCAGGAAGGCCGGGGTGCTGGTTGTGCTGGGGTTATGCACGGGACTGGTGGTGCATACTACAGCGGTGTCGCTGGGGGTTGCCGTGATTTTCCAGACGTCGGAACTGGCTTTTACGCTGCTGAAACTGGCCGGGGCGGGATACCTGATTTATCTGGCGTGGGGGGCATTCAGGGCAGGCGCAACGGTGATTGACGGGGAAAAGAGCGCGTTGACGCATGCCCAGCTTTTTCGCCGGGGTATTATCATGAATGTGACGAATCCCAAGGTGACGATTTTCTTTCTGGCATTTCTGCCCCAGTTTGCCGCCCCTTCAAGGGGGGCTTTGTCTCTTCAGATGATGCTGTTCGGCGGTTTGTTCATTGTATCGACGATTCTGGTTTTCGGGGCGATTGCGCTGGCGGCAGGCTCGCTCGGCGAGTGGCTCAAACGGTCTGAGCGCGTCCAGAAAATTATGAACCGGGCGGCAGGTGCGGTTTTCCTTGGCCTGGCAACCAAACTGCTCTTGGCAGAAAGATAGGTTTGCCAGGCTGGTTAGTGGATGTGGTTGTGTACGCCGCGGGTAATGATGAAAATGACGGCAATGCCTGCGGCAATCAGGATGAGTTGATACAGGGAATCTTTGGGTTCGGTACGGCGCTGCATCAGGGGAATCAGGTCGCTGAGCGCAATATAGATGAACCCGGCTGATGCCAAAGCCAGTATGTAAGGGATGAGGCTTTGCGCCCTGCCGAGGGCATAGCAGCCGGTCAAGCCTCCTGTTACGGAGAGCAAGCGGCAAAACAGGTTGTAGAGGTAGGCGCGCGTCCGTGAAAATCCGGCGTTGAGCAGGACGATGAAGTTGCCGACTTCGTGGGGGACTTCATGGGCAAAGACTGCCAGGCTGGTAACGACGCCCAGATGGATGTCTGCCATAAAGGCCGCTGCGATCATAATGCCGTCTGCAAAGTTGTGGAAGCCGTCGCCGACAAGGATCATCCAGCCGGCTGAGCCGTCGTGCCGCTGGTTGCAGCCTGGTTCATGGCAGTGTGAATGCCGGCTCAGGGAGATTTTTTCCAGCAGGAAAAAGCCCAGAATGCCGCCCAGGAGTATGGCGAACAGGCCGGCAGGATCGTGCGTCATTTCAAATGCCTCCGGGAGGGCATGGAGGAAGGTTGTGGACAGCATGACGCCGACAGACAGGCTGATCATGCGTTCAATGGTATGGGTCATGGCCGAAAATGACAGGATAGCGGCGATGGTCAGGCTGGCTGCGCCGGAAAGAAGAATGGCTGGCAAAACCCAGGCAAGTGCTGCGCCCATGTCATGTTCCTGTCAGTTTGGCGTGGGGTGTACTGGTGTTTTATTGTTTGCGGGAAAGCGCTTTTTTGCGTTTTTCAGCTGCCTTGATCCGGGAAACGGCTTTGGGCATGACTTCCAGCCGGGAACGGCTGTTGGGGTGGGACGCTGTATAAGAGCCTGTGCTTGAAGCAGGGTAGGCCCGTACCAGCCGTGTCCAGAAATTGACTGCAGAGTCGATGTCATAGCCGGCACGCAATGCCATAGCCAGCCCCAGCGTATCGGAATCCAGGTCAAATTGCCGGGTCATTGGCTTGATTTTTCCTGTGTTGCCGGGTTTGGGGTTCACCTGGATAAGGTTATCAATGATTTTCCGGCTGGTTTCTGTTGTTCTCAGGGTTCGTGCATGGTTGAGCACATTGTGGGCCATTTCTTTGCCAATGACATAGGCGAGTTCGCTGTCGTTTTGCGTAAACCGCATCATGCCACGGGTGATCAGGATGCGTTGTCCGTCGGAATAGGCGTTGACCTGGTCTGTGTGGCCCAGTTCGACCCTGAAGCCGCAGGCACGGGTGAGCGGAACGGTTAAGGCATGTCTGGCACCATTGCGCTCAATGGTTATCTGGACGGCGCTGTTTTTTGCAACGATGGGGGAAAGCATTTTAACGGTTTCGCTTTCTGCTGCGGGGCCTTGCGGCACCGGTTTTCCCTCAATGGTGACAAGGATGTCTCCCCGTTGCAATCCGGCCTGTTCGGCGCCGCTGCCGGTAATGACGCTGGTAATCTGGAGGCGTTCGCCCAGCCCGAATACCTGGGATGCGGTTGAGGTCATTCTGGGGGAATAGGAATATTTGTTTGTGGCGGCAAAGCCCAGGAGATGGCGGACCTGGTTGCGGCAAAGGTCTGCGTTGCCGATCTGGAGGGTGCCTGCGACCCGGTCAAGGCGATCCTGCATATCGGCGATATAGCGCAGTTTGTCGTCCTGGGGAAGCTGGTTGTAGTTTTCCGGATGTGTGATGAACTGGTCGTTCGCGCAGGCAGCCAGGAAAAGCGCAAGCAGCACTGCAAAGGGTTTCATTTTCTGTAAAAGACGGGAGGGCATTGAAAAAGGGAAGTGTGTCATATCCAAATCTGCTGTCTATAGGGTTCCGGTGCTGCCAAAGCCGTTTTCTTTACGCCGGCTTTCACCAAATTCTTCCACGATATTAAATCCAACCTGAAGTACTGGAACGATAACCAGCTGTGCCAGCCGTTCCATAGGGCGGAGGGTGTAGGCATGGCTGCTGCGGTTCCAGGCGGAGATCATGATTTGTCCCTGGTAATCGGAATCAATGAGTCCGACCAGGTTGCCCAGCACCATACCGTGTTTGTGGCCCAGGCCGCTTCGGGGCAGGATGACGGCGGCATAGCCAGGGTCGGCAAGGTGAATGGCAAGGCCGGTGGGTACCAGGCGGGTGTCGCCGGGTGAAAATATTATCGGTTCATCAAGGCATGCCCTGAGGTCAAGCCCTGCGCTACCCTGGGTGGCATAGGCCGGCAGGCTGTCTTTTATGCGTGGGTCCAGTATTTTGAGGTCAATGGTTTTCATGCCGCCGTTTTTCCAATACGTTGGGCAATTTCCCTGATGAGCGCGCGGGCGAGGGACTGTTTATCTGCCCTTGGCAGGCGGGTATGGCCTTTTTCATCAAAAAGAACCAGTTCGTTTTCATCCAGGCCGAAGGTTTCTTGCCCGATGTTGCCGGCCAGAAGCGGAATGGCTTTGCGCTGCCGTTTGGCTTCGCCGTGCTGGGTCAGGTTGTCTGATTCGGCGGCAAAGCCGACGCAATAGGGGGGCGGCGACAGTCGGGCTACCGAAGCCAGGATATCGGGATTTTCTTCGAAGGCGAGCGCCAGACGCTCGTTGGCGTCTTTTTTGATTTTGTGGCTGCTGGCGTTGGCTACCCGCCAATCTGCTACGGCGGCAACAGCAATAAAGATATCTTGCGCGGGAGCCTGCGCCATGACGGTTTCATACATTTGTACGGCTGTCATGACATCGTAGCGGGTTACGCCGTATGGGGCGGAGAGGGCTGTGGGGCCGGATACCAGGCTGACTTTGGCGCCTGCTTCGCGTGCGGCTCTGGCAATGGCATAGCCCATTTTGCCGGAAGAACGGTTGGTGATGCCGCGAACCGGGTCGATTGGTTCAAAGGTGGGGCCGGCTGTGACCAGTACCCGTTTGCCTTCCAGCACTTTGGGCTGGAAGGCGGCGATGGTTTCTTCCAGCAGTTCGCGGGGTTCGAGCATTCTGCCCATGCCGGTGTCGCCGCAGGCCTGAAAGCCGGAGGCAGGACCCAGTATGCCTATGCCATCTTCTTTTAGCCGGGCTGCGTTGCGGCAGGTAGCCGGATTGCGCCACATTTCGACGTTCATGGCTGGTGCGACCATGAAGGGGATGTGGGGCTGGCGTGCCAGGCACAGGGAGGACAGCAGGTCGTCTGCAATACCGTTGGCCAGTTTTGCCATGAAGTTGGCGGTACAGGGGGCAATGATAATGGCATCCCATCCGCGCGTGAGGTCTATGTGGGGAATCATGCCTTCCGGCGGCGCGGTCCACTGGCTGGTATGGACAGGACGGCCTGTCAGTGACTGCATGGTCAGCGGCGTGATGAAGCGGGCGGCGCTTTCGGTCATGACAACCTGGACTGACGCGCCTTCGCGTACCAATGCGCGGGCAAATTCGGCGGATTTGTAGCAGGCGATGCCGCCGGTGAGCCCCAGCACGATTTTTTTGCCGGAGAGCGGCGAGGTGTTGTTTGACGGGGTAAGGGATGGTGATGTCATGGATTCCGGTTCCTGTTGACGCGCCTGAATTCATCAAGCACGAATAAGATGGCGCCGATGGTGATGGCGCTGTCGGCAATGTTGAAGGCAGGCCAGTGCCAGGCAGCGATGTGAAAGTCCAGAAAATCGGTGACTTGCCCGTAAAGCACCCGGTCTATGAGGTTGCCGATGGCGCCGCCCAAAATCAGGGAAAAGGCGCAGCAGAAAAGCCGTTGCCCGGCATGACGCCGCATGAAGTAGAGGATGAATACGACGGCAATGAGGCTGACGGCGGTAAAGAAATAGCGCTGCCAGCCGGCAGCTGAGGCCAGAAAACTGAACGCAGCTCCTTTGTTGTAGGCCAAAACCAGGTTGAAAAAGGAACTTAATCGAATGGCTTGCCCGGTTTTGAGCAGGCTGGCGATCCAGAGTTTGGTCAGCTGGTCGGCAAGGACAACGACAGCGGCAACTGCCAGCCACGGCAGTAACCGGGGGCTGCTTTTGATGGTGTGGTTTTCTGATCCCATTCCTGTATGTTTTTCTGGTGTGGCTGAAGCCGGCATCATGCAGCCCAGGGGCTTTAGGCAAATTTCCGGTTTTCTCCCGGCCCATAGAGATTGGATACGCAGCGTGCGCACAGGTGCGGATGCGCCGGGTCAGTGCCAACCTCTGGGCGGTAATGCCAGCAACGGTCACATTTTTCATGTGTTGATGGCGTTACCGTAATGGATTCTTCTTCGGGCGTACTGACTTCGATCACACGGGCACCGGATGTGATGAATATGAATTTGAGATCGTCATCCAGGCTTTTCAGCACGGCCAGTTTTTCGCCGCAGGCGCAGATTTCCACTTCGGCTTGCAGGGAGGAGCCGATTGCGCCGGACATGCGTACTTCTTCGAGCTTGCGGGTGACTTCGGCGCGAATATCGCGGAGCACGGCAAATTTGGCCAGCAGGGCCTGGCTATCCGGGATTTCGGGCAAAGGATAGGCGGTAAGGGTAAAGAGGGTTTCATCGCTGGCGGCATATTCTTTTGGGCTGGCAAAAACGGCCCAGGCTTCTTCCATTGTGAAGGAAAGGATGGGAGCCATCAGGCGCAGGACGGCATGGGTAATGTGCCACAGCGCTGTCTGGGCGCTTCGCCTTGCTTTTGAGGTTTCTGCCGAGGTGTACAGGCGGTCTTTCAGAATGTCCAGGTACAGGCTGCCGAGTTCTTCGGAACAGTAGCTCTGAAATTTGGAGACGACCGGGTGAAATTCGAACTCATTGTAATGCGCCATGATTTCCTGTTGCAGCGCCTGCATGGAAGCGATGGCATAACGGTCGAGTTCCAGTAATTCGTTAATGGGGACGGCGTCTTTTTTCGGGTCAAAGTCCGATGTGTTTGCCAGCAAAAAGCGCAGGGTATTGCGGATGCGCCGGTAGGCTTCGGTGACCCGTTTTAAGATTTCATCGGAGATGGAGAGTTCGCCGGCATAATCGGTGGAGGCGACCCACAGGCGCAGGATGTCTGCTCCCAGGGTTTCAAATACTTTTTGCGGCGCGATGGTGTTGCCCAGGGATTTGGACATTTTTTTGCCATTGCCATCTACCACGAAACCGTGTGTCAGCAGCATTTTGTAAGGCGCACGGCCATCGAGCATGGAAGCTGTCAGAAGCGAGGAATGGAACCAGCCGCGATGCTGGTCGGAGCCTTCCAGATAAAGGTCTGCCGGAAATGCCAGTGTGCCGTCATGGGAACCCCGCATGACGGTGGCATGGGTAACACCGGAATCAAACCATACGTCCAGGGTATCCCGGTTTTTCTCGTATTGGCCGGCTTCTTCTCCCAGCAGTTCTTCCGGGGTAATTTCCTGCCAGGCTTCGATGCCTTCTTTTTCGATTCGGAGGGCGATTTTCTCAAGCAGTTCCGGGGTTCTGGGATGCAGCTCGCCTGTTGCGCGATGGATAAAAAATGCCATCGGCACGCCCCATTGGCGCTGGCGGGAAAGTGTCCAGTCAGGACGGTTTTCAATCATGTTGTGCAGGCGGGCTTTTCCCCAGGCAGGATAAAAACGGGTGGTTTCCACGCCGGCCAGGGCGGTTTCGCGCAGGGAAGGGCCTGTTTGTCCGGGCAGGCGGTCCATGGCGGCAAACCATTGCGAGGTGGCGCGGTAAACGATGGGGGTCTTATGCCGCCAGCAGTGCATGTAGCTGTGGGTCATCATGTCCAGGCGGAAAAGCGCACCGGCTTCACGCAGGGCATCGCAAACGGCACGGGAGGCTTCCCAGATCATCATGCCGCCGAAGAGGGGAAGCGACGGCGCGTAGCGGCCGTCTCCCATGACAGGGTTGAGGATTTCCTCATCTTTCATGCCGTGGGATTTGCAGGAAAAGAAGTCGTCCATGCCATAGGCTGGAGCAGAGTGGACGATGCCGGTGCCGGCGTCCAGCGTGACATAGTTTTCTGCATAGACGGGCGAATGCCTGTGGTAGCCTTCATGCAGGCTGTAGAGCGGATGCCGGAAACGGATGTTTTCCAGCCTGCTGCCTTTGGTTTTTGCCAGAATGCGCCATTGTGACAGCCCGAACTGGTGTTGCAGCCAGGTTTTTCCGGGAGCTTCCGTTGCCGGAAGGGAGGCGCGTTCGTCTGCCAGGATGATGAGGCCGTTTTCGGTTTCGATCAGGGCATAGTCAAAATCGGGGTGTACGTTCAACGCCTGGTTGGCCGGAATGGTCCAGGGGGTAGTTGTCCAGATGACGATGTGGCCTTTTTCTGCGGGCAGGCGATCCATGCCGAAGGCTGCCGCAATTTTTTCCGGTTCGGCAAAGGCAAAGCCGACATAGATTTCCGGATCGCGTTTGTCCTGGTATTCGACTTCGGCTTCTGCCAGGGCTGATCCGCAGTCAAAGCACCAGTTGACCGGTTTTAACCCGCGATAGACATAGCCTTTTTCAACGAGTTTCCCCAGCACGCGCAGTTCGTTGGCTTCGTTGATGTGGTTCATGGTCAGGTAGGGGTTTTCCCACTCCCCCAGGATGCCCAGCCGGATAAAGTCTTTTTTCTGGCGTGCGACCTGTTCTTTTGCATAGGCGCGGGCTTTGGCCTGTACTTCTTCTGCCGGCAGGTGTTTGCCGTAGGTTTTTTCAATCTGGATTTCAATGGGCATGCCGTGACAATCCCAGCCAGGTACATAGGGGGCGTCAAAGCCTGCCAGGCCGCGCGTTTTGACAACGATGTCCTTGAGAATTTTGTTGACGGCATGGCCGATATGAATGTCGCCGTTGGCATAGGGCGGGCCGTCGTGCAGGATGAATTTGGGACGTCCGTGCGCTGCTTTGCGGATACGGGCATAGATGTCTTTTTCCTGCCACTCTTTCACCCACAGCGGCTCGCGGCGGGCCAGATCCCCGCGCATGGGGAAGGGAGTGTCCGGCATATTGACCGGATATCCCGGTTTTTTCTGGCTGTTTTTGATTTTGTCGCTTTTTTTACCGTCGGATTGTTTGTTGGACATGTTGTTACTCAGGTTGTATCGCGGATGAACTGTTTATTTTACTACTCCAGACTGCCAGCCCTCAATTTTGCTTTTTTTGTTGCCGTTGCGCTATATTGGCCGGATTGCCGAAGAACTGGCGGGCAGCCCGGATATCCTGCCTGATGGCTTCTGTGAGGGCTGGCAGTCCTGAAAATTTCCGGTTATCCCGCAGTTTTTGGAGGAATTCCACATGGATGAGGACACCGTAACAATTTTGCGTGTAATCCAGCAAGTGGTTTTCCAGCACAATGCGGGGCGTTTCATCTACGGTGGGGCGGGTTCCGATCATGGATACGGCAGGCAATGGTTCGGGTGTCAGACCGTAAACCCTGGTAAGGTAAACGCCGGACAGGACAGGATTAAAGCCGCGCATGGGCAAATTGGCAGTTGGAAAACCCAGTAGGCGGCCGCGCTTGTCTCCGTGGATAACATGGCCGGAAATTTGGTACGGCTGCCCAAGGAGCTGTTCTGCCAGGGGAAAATTGTTGTGTTTTAAGGCTTCCCGTATGGCAGATGATGAGATGCGGCGGCCGTGGTCTATGACGGCAGGGATGACTTCGACCCCAAAACCGAATTTTTTCCCGGCGGCAAGCAAGCTGTCAATGGTGCCTTCGCGCCGGTACCCAAACCGGAAGTTTTCGCCGATAACCAGCCATTTGGCGTTGAGGCCGTCAGCCAGGATGCGCTGGATGAAGCTGTCTGCCGGCAGGTTGGCCAGTTGATTATCAAAACGCAGGAGAATGGTACGGCCGATACCGGTGCTGGAGAGGGTTTTGAGTTTGCTGCGCAGAGGGGTCAGCGTTGAGGGGATATCCTCTGGCCGGTCGGCCCGGATGGCAAAGTACTCGCGGGGATGCGGAGTAAATGTCAGGACGGCAGAAGAGATGTCCAGACGTTTTGCAGCCTGTTTGACGCGATCAAGCAAAACCATGTGTCCCCGGTGCACGCCGTCAAAATTGCCGATGGCCAGCGCACAGGGCTGGCTCGGCGCGTCGGATGGCAGGCCGCGAAAGATATCCATGAGCTGTTGGGGAGAGGATTTTAAAAGCATAGCATTATAATGCCTTAAGCCTGTTTTTTCCGGTTTGAGCTTCGGTTGTTTTCCGGCCTGGCGCGGTTGTTTCGGATAACGGCGGGCAAGGAAAGGGGGACGCAGGTTTTTCAAATGAACAGAGGAAAAGGCGCCATGATAAACAGAATAGTATCTGTTTTGGCCGCTGTGCTGTTATCAGCAGCGCTTCAGCCGGTTGTTTTTGCCGCAGCAGATCCGGACAAGGTGGTTCATACTGTGTTTGAGGCGTCTGACGACGGGTTTGATATGGCGCGTACCCAGAATTATTATTCGGGATGGGTAGCCGATGCGATTTTCGAGACGCTTTTGACTTATGATTATCTTGCACGGCCTGCCCGGCTGGCACCGAATACGGCGGAATCCATGCCGGAAATAAGCCCTGACGGCAAGACGCTGATTTTCCGGTTGCGCAGGCATATTTTCTTTTCTCCCGACCCGGTTTTTGGCGGAAAACGCCGTGAATTGACAGCCCAGGATTATGCCTATGCAATCAAGCGGCTGGCTGATCCGCAAAACCGTTCGCCTTCGGCGCATTTTGTTATGGGCAAAATTGTTGGCCTTGACGAGGCGGCAGCCAGGGCGGCAAAGGCAGGCCGCTTTGATTATGATGCGCCGGTAGCCGGGCTTCAGACGCCGGACCGTTATACGTTGCAGATTCGCTTGACCCGTGCCGACAGTAATTTTTTGTATGTATTGGCTTACGGGGGGCTGGCAGCCGTGGCTCGGGAGGTGATTGAGGCGTATGGGCCGGAAAGCCGGGTGCATCCGGTTGGCACGGGCCCTTATATGCTGGAAGAGTATGTGCCGCGCAGCCGGATTGTGTTGCGGGCGAACCCGGAATACCGGGGTTTCGTCTGGGATTTTGCGCCTTCGGGCGATCCGGAGGATGAGGAAATTGTCCGGGAGATGAAGGGCAAGCTGATGCCCCGTATCGGGCGGGTGGAGATTGCGATAATTGAGGAGGAGCAGTCCCGGTGGCTGGCTTTCCAGGAAGGCAGGATTGCGTTTGACAAGCTGCCACAGCTGGCGGCGCCGCTGGCTTTGGATGGCGGCAGGTTAAAGCCGGAGTATGAAAGGCAGCATTTGAAGCTTTACCGTTTGATAGAGCCGGAGGTGACGTTTACGATTTTTAATTTCCGGGATCCGCTTGTCGGGGGCAGCAGCAAGGAGAAGGCGGCTTTAAGAAGGGCGATTGCCCTGGCGTATAACGTTGAGGAGGAAATTGCCCTTTTGCGAAACGGGCAGGCGGAGCCTGCCGAGATGATTGTGCCTGTCGGGGTGGCGGGACATGATCCCCTGTATCGGAGCAGTATCGGCTATGACCCGGAGCTGGCGAACCGGCTGCTGGATTATTTTGGCTACCGGCGTCAGGCTGACGGGTATCGTACTCTGCCGGACGGACGGCCGCTTGTGCTGAAAATCCGTACGGAAGCCAATGCCAGCTCCAGTGTTGCTTCGGAGATATGGAAGCGCGGGCTGGACAGGATCGGACTGCGGGTTGTATTTGAGGTGGGCAATTTTGCGGATAATGTCAGGGATGCCACCCAGTGCCGCCTGATGATGTGGGGCAGCGCATGGCATGCCGATTATCCTGAAGGGGAGAATTTTCTCCAGCTTTTGTATGGCCCGAATGCCGGACAGGGCAATCATGGTTGTTACCAGTCGGCTGCTTATGACAGGCTTTACAGGGAAGCCATGTCTTTGCCGCCGGGACCCAAACGCGAGGCGCTGTATCAAGAGATGAATCGCCGGATGGAAGCGGATACGGCCTGGGTGCTGCATGTTTCCCGTGTCAGGAACTGGCTGGTACGCCCGTGGGTAAAGGGCTTTAAGAAACATCCTGTTTTGCAGTCGGACTGGCAGTATCTGGATATTGACTCATAGGCGGCGTGGGTGGCAGTCGGTACAGGGGGAGAAGTGGCGCAAAATAATGATGATGCGGGCAGGGCAGCGCCTGAAAATGTAAATGGAAAGGCCGCTGTTAAGTTTTCTTTGCTTGGCATTGCCGGATGGTCCGGCAGCGGAAAAACGACGTTGATTGAGGCGCTTTTGCCCCGGCTGGCGGCACGGGGATGCCGGGTGAATGTGATCAAAAGCAGCCACCATGATGTTGAACTGGAGCCGCCGGGCAAGGACAGCGCGCGTATTCGTGCGGCTGGCGCGGCAGAGGTGATGCTGTTTTCTCCTTACCGCTATATGCTGGCACGCGAATTGCGCAATGAGAGAAAACCGGATTTGGCGGAGCTGGTGGCCAGGATGACGCCGGCTGACATGACGCTGGTGGAAGGGTTCAGGACGGCGGCTATGCCGCGGCTTGAGGTTTTCAGGCCAGGCCTTGGCCGGCCGGCCATGTATCCGGAAGAAGACAGTATTGTTGCCGTTGCGTCAGATTGCCCGCAGCCGCCGGATTTGCCGCGTTTTTTGGACTGGCTGGATTTGAATGCGCCGGAAAGCCTGTGCGATTGGCTGCTTTCCGGCACATCTTTTTTGCGCTAGTTTTTTCTATCTGCCGGCAGGTTTCCAGCGCATTTCGTTTAGCGAGTTTGCCGCCTGTTTTCTTGCGCAGGCGGGGCAGATCGCATGTTCCGGTTCGCCTGTCATGCCCATGCGGGAACGGGTGCGGTCAAACTGGACGGCAGGGGAGAAGGTGGCACCGCAGCAACTACAGGTTTGCAGGGGCTGGCTTCTGACGATTGTACCGGTGATTTCTGTGACACGCTGCCCGTTGCGGTTTTCTACCCGGATGGCGCCGGTTGGACAGACAGCGGCGCAGGCACCGCAGCCAATGCACAGGCTGGCCGGACGCAAAAAGTCTTCAAATACCAGGCGGCGGTTGCCGGTTTCAACCATCTTTAGTGCTTCTGCGCCAACCTGGATGCAGGCCAGTTCGCACAGGCCGCAGCCGATGCAGAGGTCGCAGCGCAGGCAGCGGCTGGCTTCTGTTTTTGCTTCGTTTTCATCCCAGTCATACTGGATGAAGTCGTGCGTCCATTTTCGCGATTCCGGGTCTTTTTCCGGAACATGCGGCCGGTTCTTGCCAAGACGGAAAGCAGCGTCAGACGGCAGGCAGAGGACATTGTCGCGCCGCTGGGGCTGAAGCGAAGGCAGATCCATTTCTTTTTTCATCAGCCAGGCATCAATGGCTTCCGCAGCCCGTTTCCCGGAGCCAATGGCCGCAACGACGGTGCTGGCGCCGTGCTGGATATCACCGCCGGAAAAGATACCGTGCTCGCCGGTTTCCAGTGTGACAGGGTCGGCGACAATGTTGCCCCATTCAAGTTTTATGTTGCTGCCATCAAGCCAGGAAAGGCCGGCATCCTGGCCGATGCAGGCAATGATGTGATCCGCATGGACGGTAACGGGCCGGGCGGTTGCTGCGTCCGGCGCATTTTTTGACCGTGAAAATTCAATGCGGTTGTCTTCCGTGATTTTTGCAGGCGTCCAGCGTTCGATGAGTTCTACGCCTTCTGCCAGCGCCATGGCGACTTCATGCGGGTTGGCAGGCATGTCTTTTTGGGTACGGCGGTACCATATTTGTACTTTTTCCGCGCCCTGGCGAAAAGCGGTCATGGCGGCGTCAATAGCAACGTTGCCGCCGCCGATGACGATGACGTGGGGGCCGATTTGCGGGTTTTTCCCGTCACGCACGGCGGAAAGGAAATCCATGCCGCCCAGCACAAAGGGCAGGCTGTCGCCCGGTACGCCCAGGCGGCGGGAGAATTGCAGCCCGATGGCGATAAAGGTGGCGTCAAATCCTTTGTCCTGGAATTCACGCACCTGTTTTACTGTGTAGTTGTTATGGATTTTGACGCCCAGTTTCCGAACCTGGCTGATTTCATTTTGCAGGGTTTCATTGGGCAGGCGGTAGTTCGGGATGCCATAGCGCATGATGCCGCCCGGTTCTTCCCTTTCATCGAATATTTCAACGTGGTGGCCTTTCTGGGCCAGGTAGTAGGCGGTGGTGATGCCGGCGGGGCCTGCGCCGATAACGGCTACTTTTTTGCCGGAGGGCGCGGCAATTTCCTGCATGGGATAGGAGGTGCTGCACCGTGCAGCAACGGATTTCATCGGCTTGATCAGCACCGGCTGGCTGACGGTTTTCTGAACGCAGGCGTCTTCGCAGGGGGCGGGGCAAATGAGTCCGCAGGAATCCGGCAGGGGCGTGTCCTTGAGCAGGACGGAAAGCGAATCGTTGTAGTTGCCGTGGCCGATGTGCGCGATCATGCTGGGGATATCAATATGGGCAGGGCAGGCTTCCTGGCAGGGAACGCGCCGCGGCTCAAAACAGATGCCGGCTTCGCAGGTATGGGTTGTGACATGCCTGCGCCAGGTTTCGCGAGAGAGGTTTAGCGAGTTTTCCAGCAGGACGGCAAGGGATTGTTCGCTTTCGGGAAAGGCTTTTGCTGCAAGGGCCAAGGTATCCAGGTGTTTTTCTGTTGCCCGTCCCAGGCTGATTTCTGTGATGAGGCGAGCGGCTTCGGCCAGGGCGATACGCCCCTCTGGGGTCTGTTTTTCCTGGGAGTGCAGCCGGGTGCGCAAGGCTTTTAGGCATTCGGTTACCGGGCAGACTGTTTTTTCAGGGGCACTGTTTTTTTCCGTCATGATCAGCTTGTTTTCATCCGAATTGAATCAATACAAAACGCCCCGCTGGCAGCGCCGGCAAGGTAGGCAGGTAAAAAGCATAACATAACATGCTCTTGCCGGTATGCAAAACGGGCTGGTGTTTTTTGTGGTTTTCTGCCTCCGGCCTGTTGTATGCCGGAGGGTGCATGGCGGTACAGGCACATTGTCCGAACAGCTTTTTCGGCAAGCGCTTTTTCTATTTTACGGGTAAAATGGGATTCCGGCATCCATATCGCCGGCCTGTACTGTTTGTGCAATCCAGGAAAATACCAGGAGAGAAGGATGAATCGTTTTGTGATAGCCGAGCCGGACAAGTGCATAGGGTGCCGTACCTGCGAGGTGGCCTGTGTGCTGGCTCACCGGGATGGGATGCAGGATGGCGTGGCGCTTTCTGCGGAAAATTTCCATCCGAGGCTTCGGCTGGTCAAGAACCTGACGTTAACGGCGCCGGTGCAATGCCGCCAGTGTGAAAATGCGCCTTGTGTGAACGTTTGTCCAACCGGGGCGCTGGTCTATGACCGCAATACGGTTCAGATTCGGCGCGAGCGGTGTATCGGCTGCCAGTCGTGTGTGATTGCCTGCCCGTTTGGCGCAATGGAAATGGTGAATGCACCTGTCAGGCAGCCTGATCTGGGACCGCTTCATGTGCAGCAAGCGGTTTCTGTCGCGCAAAAATGCGATTTGTGTATTGAGACGGAAACCGGCCCGGCCTGTATGGCGGTGTGCCCGACTCATGCGCTTCATCTGGTGGATACGGAAGCGATAGACAACAAAACGCGCAGGAAACGCGAAAAATCCGCTTTTGCCATGCCGGCAGATGCTTTCCGGTAGCGCCGCTTTTTTACGCAGTCAGACAAGGCAGGAAACAAAAGATGGAAAAAGTCATTACTGTATGCCCATATTGTGCTTCCGGTTGCAAGATTAATCTGGTTGTGCAGGATGGAAAAATTATCCGGGCCGAAGGCGCTAACGGCGTGACCAACCAGGGCGAGTTGTGTCTGAAGGGTTATTATGGCTGGGAGTTTTTGAATGATACCCGCCTGTTGACGCCCCGTTTGACCCAGCCCATGATTCGCCGGAAAAGAGGCGGGGATTTTGAGGTGGTTTCCTGGGATGAGGCAATTGCGTTTGCCAGTTCGCGCCTTTTGGCTGTCCGGGAAAAGTACGGGCCGGATGCCATCATGATGACGGGCTCGTCCCGCGGCCCTGGTAATGAGGCAAATTATATTGCGCAGAAGGTGGCGCGCGCGGTTGTGGGTACCAACAATATCGACTGCTGCGCCCGTGTCTGCCATGCGCCGTCGGTTTCCGGCCTGGAAGTAACGCTGGGCAACGGCGCGATGAGCAATTCTATCTGCGAGATTGAAGATACCCAGTGTATTCTGGTTTTTGGATATAACGCGGCGGATTCCCATCCTATTGTGGCCCGCCGTATTCTCAAAGCCAAGGAAAAGGGCGCAAAGATTATTGTGTGCGATCCGCGCGTGATTGAGACTGTCAGGATTGCCGATTTGCATTTGCCGCTCAAAAACGGCTCCAATATGGCTCTGGTGAATGCTTTTGCCAATGTGCTGCTGGAGGAAGGGCTTTATAACGAGGAATTTGTCGGGAAGTATGCCGAAGGGTTCGACGCCTACCGGGCAGTGGTTTCCCGATATACGCCGGAATATGCCTCGGAGATAACCGGGCTGGATCCTGACCTTATCCGGGATGCCATGTATATGTATGCTTCCGCGCCTTCGGCAACGATTTTGTGGGGCATGGGGGTTACCCAGTGGGGGCAGGCTGTGGATGTTGTGAAGGGCTTGTCCAGCCTGGCGGTGATGACGGGCAATCTGGGCCGTCCCAATGTAGGCGTTGGCCCGGTTCGCGGCCAGAACAATGTGCAGGGTGCCTGCGACATGGGCGCTTTGCCGGGCACGCTACCAGGTTATTACCGTGTGTGGAATCCTGAACACCGGGAAAAGTTTGCCAAGGCGTGGGGGGTGCCGTCGATTCCT
This sequence comes from Oxalobacter formigenes, assembly GCA_023667225.1. Classification (GTDB taxonomy): domain Bacteria; phylum Pseudomonadota; class Gammaproteobacteria; order Burkholderiales; family Burkholderiaceae_D; genus Oxalobacter; species Oxalobacter formigenes_C. Next base: position 21,428 of record JAMPAN010000008.1, read on the forward strand.
GAAAAGGTGGGACTCCATCTCACGGAGGTGCCGCATGCCATCCATGACGGCAAGCTCAAGGCTTGCTGGATTTTCGGCGAAGATCCGCTTCAGACGGAACCGGATCTTTCCAGTTTGCGCAAGGAGTATGAGAAGCTGGAGCTGATTATTGTGCAGGATATTTTCATGACCAAGACGGCCATGATGGCGGATGTGATTTTGCCTGCGACTTCGTGGGGCGAGCATGAGGGCGTTTATTCATCGGCAGACCGGGGGTTCCAGCGCTTTTACAAGGCGGTTGAGCCAAAGGGCAATGTCAAGCCGGACTGGGAGATTCACAGTCTGATGGCGACTGCCATGGGGTATCCGATGAAATACCGCAATACCCAGGAGATCTGGGATGAATTGCGGGGAATATGTGACTTGTACAGGGGGGCCACGTACGAGAAGATGGCCGGGCTGGGTTATGTGCCCTGGCCGTGTCCGGATGAGGATCATCCCGGTACGCCCTGGTTGTATGAAGGTAACCGCTTTGATACGCCCAGCGGCAAGGCGCTGTTGTTTGCGGCGGAATGGCGCGGCCCGATGGAGTCAACGGATGCGGAGTTCCCGCTGACGCTGTGTACTGTCAGGGAAGTCGGCCATTATTCCTGCCGTTCCATGACAGGCAACTGTTCTGCCTTGCAGACGCTGGCAAATGAGCCGGGATATGTTCAGATTCATCCAGAGGATGCGTCAAAACTGGGGATAGGAGATCAGGAGCTGGTCTGGATTGCTTCCCGGCGCGGCAGGGTGATAACTCGCGCCAATCTCAATGAACGGGCCAATGCGGGTGCGGTTTACATGACTTATCAGTGGTGGATTGGCGCTTGCAACGAGTTGACTGCCGAGCATCTTGATCCGATATCCAAGACGCCTGAGCACAAGTATTGTGCAGTAAAGATTGAGGCTATTCCGGATCAGGTCTGGGCTGAGCGGTATGTTGCGGAAACTTACGAGAAGATGAAGGCTGATATGCGGGATGCGGTGAGGGCGGCTGAAGCGGCCTGAAACGGGTCCGGGTGCGTAAAAAAGCCGTTGTGCATTTTTTGTACAACGGCTTTTTATTTATTTTCAGTGTGACGGTTTTTGCCTGCCAGTCAGTGACAACCATATGGTTTTGGGTTCGGTAAAGTTTTCCAGGGCAGCTTCGCCGTGTTCCCGTCCAAAGCCGGATTCACCGGTACCGCCCCAGGGCAGGCGGATGTCGGTATAGCCGTAGGTGTTGATCCAGACGGTGCCGGCCCGCAGCTCGTGTGCAACCTGGTGGACACGGGTGATATCTGCGCTCCAGACACCGGCTGCCAGGCTGAATGCTGTGCCGTTGGCGATGCGGATGGCGTCATCAATGTCTTCAAAAGGGATGACGCTGGCAACCGGCCCAAAAATTTCTTCCTGGGAAATCCGCATTTCATGGGCAACGCCGGTGAAGATGGTGGGTTCGACATAGTAGCCGCTTCTGTTGCAGCGTTTGCCGCCGTAAATCAGTGAAGCACCTTCTTTTTTGCCGGTGTCAATATAATCCAGTACGGTTTTCATCTGTTGGGAAGACACCAGCGGTCCCATGACGGTTTCAGGCTGAAGGGTATCGCCGATGCGGATGCCTTTTGCGCGCTGGATAAGCCTGTCGATGACTTCGTCATAGACGGCTTTTTGCACCAGGATGCGGGAGCCGGCAGAACAGACTTGTCCGGCATTGAAAAAGACGCCTGATGCCGCGCCACGGACGGCGTTGTCCAGGTTGGCATCGGCAAAAATGATGTTGGCGGATTTGCCGCCGAGTTCCAGGGTGATGCGTTTGAAGTTGCTTGCCGCGCCCTGCATGATGCCTCGGCCAACGCCTGGCGATCCGGTGAAGGTGATTTTATCAATGCCCGGATGGGCGACCATAGCGTTGCCCACTACGCTGCCGCGGCCGGTGACGATGTTCAGAACGCCGGGCGGCAAGCCGGCTTTAAGTGCCAGCTCGCCTGTCCGGATGAGGCTTAGGGGCGTCAGTTCTGCCGGTTTGGCTATCAGGGTGCAGCCGCATGCCAATGCCGGGGCGATTTTCCAGATGCCGATCATGATGGGAAAGTTCCAGGGCACAATAGCGCCGACAACGCCGACAGGTTCCCTGACGGTATAGGTTAAGGCGTCAGGCCGGGCGGGGATGACTTGCCCGATGATTTTGTCGCACCAGCCGGCGTAGTAGCGCATGGTATCAATGGCTGCCGGCATATCCTGGCGGCGGACGCTGGCGATGGGTTTGCCGGCATTTAAGGTTTCCAGCATGATCAGTTCTTCCTGGTGCTGTTCCATTAAGTCTGCCAGCCGGTAGAGGATTTGCGCCCGGTCTGCCGCTTTCATGCCGTTCCAGACTTTCAGTGCGGCACGGGCGGCCGCCACAGCAGTATCAATATCTTTGGCGTTGCCCTGGGCGACTTTTGCCATGACGGTTTCTGTTGCCGGATTCAGAATGTCGGAATATTGCCCGCTATCCGGTTTGACGGGCTTGCCGTTAATTAACAGTTCATGTTGCAGGATGCCGGTGGGATTGCTCATGAGAATCTCCATGTATCAGAAAGGGAAGAAGCGTATTTTCCATTGTATGGGAAACGGATTTTCCCGCTGTGTTCTGTAATAAGGATGATTTGCCGTGTTGTACTGGTGCAGTCAGTTCGGAATGGCTATGCCTTTGACCTGGGCGTAGAGTGTTTTGCCGGGACTGATTCCCAGTATGAAGGCGGATCGGGCTGTGATGCGGGATAACAGGCGGGCACCGCCGGTATCGAGTTCTACTATGACCAGCCCGTTTTCGTTTTCATGGAGATTGACAACACGGGCGGGGATCAGGTTCAGGATGCTGGTATCTGTTGCAGGAGAAAGCGCCAGGCTGACATCGTTGGCATGGATACGCAGGCGGACCGGCTTGCCTGCCGGGATGGGCGCGCCAGGCAGGCAGAGGCGGCCGCTGCCAAAGGCAATGGTATTGAGGTGGAAGCGCTCTTCCCTTTCAATGGCGGTTCCCTGGATGATGGCTGCCGCATCGCGGCGGTGCGCCAGGGGAAGGTCCAGCCGGGTTAACAGTTGTTCAATTTTATCGGATGCCCTGATTTTTCCTGCTTCCAGCAAAATCAGGTGGTCTGCCAGGCTGCTGATTTCATCCAGGTCGTGGCTGACATAAAGGATGGGGATGGACAGTTCCGCATTGAGCCGGTTCAGGTAGGGTATGATTTCGGCTTTGCGCGGTAAGTCGAGGGAGGAAAGCGGTTCATCCATCATGAGGATGCGCGGGCTGGTTGCCAGGGCTCTCGCGATACCGACCCGCTGTTTTTCGCCGCCAGAGAGGGTTTGGGGTTTTCTATCCATCAGGGGAGCCAGGCCAAGCAGATCGGCAACATAGTCCAGTGAAATGCACCGCGCGGCTTCAGGCACGCGTTTTAATCCGTATTCCAGGTTTTTCCGGACGGTCAGATGCGGGAACAGGGCAGCATCCTGGAAGACGAATCCCAGGGGGCGTTTGTAAGGAGGAAGGAAGATGCCCTGTTCATCATCATGCCAGATTTCATCACCTATAACGATGCGGCTGTTGACCGGGCGCTCAAGCCCGGCAATGGCGCGCAAAAGTGTGGATTTCCCGGAACCGGAAACCCCGAAAATGCCGGTAACGCCTTTTCCCGGCAGGGATTGGTTGACCTGAAGCAAGTAGCCTGGAAAGCGGACTTCAAGGCGAATCCGGATTACGCTCATGACTGTTTTCCTGTGGGATTCAGGAGGTACAGGGCCAGCAGGACGATAAAGCAAAAGACAAGCAGGCCGGCAGAAAGCCAGTGTGCCTGCGAGTATTCAATGTTTTCAACGTAATCGAAAATTTGCACTGACAGTACGCGGGTTTTGCCAGGCATGTTTCCGCCGATCATAAGGACAACGCCGAATTCGCCTACGGTATGCGCGAAGCCCATTACGGCTGCGGTAAGGTAGCCGGGTTTTGCCAGCGGCAGGATAACGCTGAAAAAGGTATCCAGCGGGGATGCGCGCAAGGTTGCTGCGGCTTCAAGCGGACGGGAACCGATAGCTTCAAAAGCGTTCTGGAGCGGCTGCACGACAAAAGGCAGGGAGTAACATACCGATGCAACGACCAGGCCTGCAAAGCTGAAGGGCAAGGGCGGCAGGCCCAGGCTGCCGGTCAGTTTGCCGACAGGCCCGTTGGGACCCATCATCAGGAGAAGGTAAAACCCCAAAACGGTGGGCGGCAGGACAAAGGGCAGGGTGACGATGGCGCTGACCGGGCTTTTCCACCAGGCTCGCGTTTGCGAGAGTAGCCAGGCCAAAGGAGTGCCGATGACAAGCAGGATAAGGGTTGTCAGCAAGGCCAGCCTGATGGTCAGGAAGACGGCCGAATAATCAAAATCAGTCATAAATGGTTGCGGATGATTTTATTTTTCCGCATAGCCGAAAGAACGGATGATTTTGAGTGCCGGTTCGCTTTTCAGATATTGCATGAATGCGGCGGCAACCAGGCTGGTTTTTCCGTTTTTCAGGATAACGGCATCCTGGCGGATGGGCTTGTAATATTTTGCAGGAACGATCCAGGCGGAGCCGCTTTGTATTTTGCCATCTTTGTATATCTGGGACAGGGCGACAAAGCCCAGTTCAGCGTTGCCGGATGCTGCAAACTGATAGGCCTGGGCAATATTTTCTCCTTGTACCAGCCGGGGCTGCACGGCATCCCAAAGCTGCAGTTTTTCCAGCGTTTCCCGTGCAGCCCGGCCGTATGGCGCCAGTTTGGGCGAAGCGATGGACAGGCGGGAATACTGTTGTGTTTTCAGGATATCGCCTTTGGCATCTACCCTGTTTTCTTTTGCTGACCAAAGCGCCAGTTTGCCTACAGCGTAGGTAAAGCGGCTTCCCTGTACGGTTTCGTTTTCTTGTTCCAGCCTGGCAGGTGTTTTGTCATCCGCTGCCAGGAAAACATCAAACGGCGCGCCGTTTTTGATCTGGGTATAGAATTTGCCTGTTGACCCGGATGAAACGGCAATATGGTGTCCTGTGTTTTTTTCAAAGTTTTCCGCTATGGTTTTAAGCGGGGTTGTAAAGTTGGCGGCAACGGCTACCCGGATGGTTTCAGCCTGTGCCGTTGACAGCCCGATGAGGAGAAAGCCCAATACAAGGGCGGTTGTTTGTTTGAAAAAAGGATTGTTTTTTTGCATGTCTGCATACGCTATTCAAAAATGGAATAGCGGAAAGTTTAGTAAAAAAAAGAGCAAAAAACAATCAGGCATGAAAAATCAGGGCACAATAGCAGTATGAAAGTATCTACGTTAGCTCAGGCATTGGGATATCATGCTGCGGATAAACGCATGGAGGTGCTGCGCTGTATTGATGAGACCGGTTCTATTTCACAGGCGGCACGCCTGGCCGGGATCAGTTACAAGGCAGCCTGGCAGGCGGTGGATACGTTGTCCAACCTGATAGGGATGAAGCTGGTTGACCGGAGCGTTGGCGGTGTTGGCGGCGGCGGGGCCAGGTTGACCGGAGAGGGGCGGAGTTTGCTGGAAATTGCGGCCAGGCTGGAGGCTCAGCGGCAGCAGTTTTTTGCATCGCTTGCGCAAGAAGAAGGTGTGTTGCCTGAAGAAGGGTTGCTGCCTTTGGGCGTTCAGACCAGTATGCGCAATCATCTTTTGTGCCGGGTGGCATCCCTTGAGACGGCAGGCCCGGTTGTGCGGGTGGTGCTGGCGCTGCGGGATACGATGATGCTGGCTTCCCGCATTACACGGACCAGCGCTGAATTGCTGGCGTTAAATCCCGGTTTGCCTGTTATCGCGCTGTGCAAGGCGATGGCAGTGAAGGTTGGCCGGGAATGCCAGGAGGATATGGCCGGTGTTAATTGCCTGCAAGGTACAGTCAGCCGCCTTGCCAGGGGCGAAGAGGCAGATGAGTTGTTTCTTGAGCTGGATTCCGGTCTTCAGCTGGTGGGGTTTTCGCCTTCTGTTTTAAAAATAAAGGAAGGGGAACCGGTTTGGGCGATGATTGACGAATCGGCTGTAGCGCTTGCCCTGTTTCCCTGAAGGGGGTGTTATGGCGCATGAAAAAACTGTGCAGGTGGCGGCTTCCTGTTACCGGCATGGGCAGTTTGCGGAAGTTACCGATGTGCTGGCGTCCGAGGTGCCTGTTTTTCTGGAATATAACGGGGTTCCCTATACGGTTTTGCTGGCAACGCCGGATGATTTGTTTGATCTGGCGGCAGGTTTTTCTCTGACGGAAGGGATTGCGGCAACAGCGGCGGATTTGTCTGTCAATGTCATGGAGCCGGTGCCGGAGGGCTGGCGTATTGATATGGAGATTGCCGGTGCGCAGGTTGACCGGCTGGTAGAAAAACGATGTGTTTCATTTGTCTTGCCAGCAGGGAAAAGGGATGAAGGGGTGCAGGCAGATGGCGCTGCCTTGCGGGTTCCTGTTTATGGGGAAGAGGGATTGTTTATGCCCGGCCAGCTTCATGCCGGTTTTGCGCAGATGGAAGCGCAGCAGGTGTTAAGAATGCAGACGGGGGCAACACATGCTGCGGCCTGGATGGATGCCACAGGCAAGGTGACGCTAATCAGGGAAGATGTGGCGCGGCATAATGCGCTGGACAAGCTGATTGGCGCCCTGGCGCAAAAAAAGGAGGGGTTTTCTTCTGGCGCTGTGCTGGTGACCAGCCGGGCGAGCCATGAAATGGTGAGGAAATGTGCAGCTGTTGGTGTGAGGGTGCTGGCGGCTATATCGGCGCCGACGGCGTTGGCTGTGCGTGCGGCGCAGGATGCCGGGATGACGCTGGCGGCTTTTGTACGGCAGACAGGGTTTGCGGTTTATACCTGCCCGGCACGGCTGTGCGGAAAACAGGAAGGTACGGACGTTGGGGAGGAAACGCGGTAAACTGTTTTCTTTGCTTTCCTTTACAGGACGACCATGAAAATTGATACGCTTGCCATTCATGCGGGCTATTCGCCCGATCCGGTTACCAAGTCGGTGACGGTGCCCATTTACCAGACTGTTGCCTATGCATTTGACAGCGCCCAGCATGGCGCTGATCTGTTTGACCTGAAGGTGCCCGGCAATATTTATACCCGCATCATGAATCCGACCAATGATGTGCTGGAAAAGCGGGTGGCTGCACTTGAAGGAGGTGTTGCCGCCCTGGCGCTGGCTTCGGGTATGGCAGCGGTTACCTGCGCTATCCAGACGATTGCAGAAATGGGCGACAATATTGTGGCTGCCAGTACGCTTTACGGCGGTTCCTACAATTTGTTTGCGCATACTTTTCCGCAGTATGGCGTGGAGGTGCGCTTTGCCGACCCGCGTTATCCGGAGAACCTGGCTGCGCTGATTGACGGCCGGACAAAGGCGGTTTTTTGCGAATCGGTTGGTAATCCTTTCGGCAATGTAACGGATATTGCGCGCCTGGCGGAAGTGGCTCATGCCCATGATGTGCCGCTTATTGTAGATAATACGGTGCCGACGCCTTACCTGTGCCGGCCGTTTGAATGGGGCGCAGATATTGTGGTTCATGCCTTGACCAAATCACTGGCGGGCCATGCCAACAGCCTGGGCGGCGCGGTGGTGGACAGCGGCCGGTTCCCCTGGGCGGAAAAAGGGGCGCGTTTCAAGCGTTTGAATGAGCCGGATGTTTCCTATCACGGCGTGGTTTATACCAGGGAGATGGGGAATGCCGCTTATATTACCCGGGCGCGCGTGGTGCCGTTAAGAAGTATGGGGGCGGCGCTTTCTCCGATGAATGCCTTTTTGATTTTGCAGGGGATGGAAACGCTGCATCTTCGTATGGAACGGGCCTGTGATAATGCGCTGGCGGTGGCGCGGTATCTGAAGGATCATCCGAAGGTTGCCTGGGTAAATTGTGCGGCGCTGCCGGATCATCCGGATTACAGGCTTTTACAGAAATATATGGGCGGCAAAGCGCCCAGTATTCTTTCTTTCGGGGTGAAACCGCCGGCGGGCATGGGGCCGCGTGAGGCGGGGGCGAAGATGCTGGATGCTGTCAAGCTATTTACGCGCCTGGTCAATATTGGCGATTCCCGTTCGCTTATTACGCATTCTGCCTCGACGACTCACCGGCAGTTGAGCGCGGAAGAGCTGAAGAAAGCCGGTGTCAGCGAAGATATGCTCCGCCTTTCCATCGGGCTGGAACACATTGATGACTTGATTGAGGACCTGGAGCAGGCGCTTGCCCAGGTTTGATGTGTTGGATATTCCGGCAGCTTTGCTGCTGCCGGAACGGGAACAGGCACGGGGTTAGTGCCGCATGGCGGCAGGCAATTGCTGCTGCCACGGTTCGGTGATTTCACGGATGCTCCGGTCATTTGCCATGATTTCTTTGAGCAGGCGGATTTTCCGGCGAAGCGGTTCGCCGGTCAGCGGTGTTTTTTTCAGTGTTCTGGCATATTCAACTTGTCTTGCGCACTGGTTTTCAAGTGCTTCAAAGTCGTGCCAGTTTTTGGCTGTTGCCGCCGCCGCCATTTGCGCCGTCAGGCCTGCCAGACACTCGTATGTATGAATGATTTCAAGCGAACCCATTTGCCTCACCTGATAAGAAGTTTACCTATGGGTGATTTAACGGCAGCATGGGACGGAACTTGATGGGGGCGGGAAAAAATCCGTCTGCCGGCAAAAATAACAGGAAAAGCGGAAATTCAATTGGCCTCGTTCGGGAAAACGGATGGTGTTGGAAATTCTAGCCTGCCAGCCAGGCGGTGTGGATTTTTTCCAGTGCCTCCAGTCCCCGCAGTTTAAGGCTGATGGCTTTTGGGGTTTGCCGGTTTATGTCCGGATCGGCCGGGTTGATCCGGATGAGCGGTGCGGATACTGATTCGCAGAAGCGGCGGACGGTAGGGATGGCCAGTCCGGCGCCAATTTCAATGACAACGGGATGGCGAAGGGTTTGCCACCACTGGTTGAACCGTCCGCTTTGGGAATCGGTCCGGTCTGATATCCATGCCCAGTCGTTGAACATGAGGATGTTGGGTCTGGCCAGTGCTCCGCATTCCGGGCAGAGCGGCAGCTCCGGTTCCCAGCGGCAGTTTTCCCTGTCTATGGCAACAGACAGGTTGCCGGCTGACCAGATAGCGTGCGAACAGGGGCTTGTACACTGAAGGTAATGAATGGAGCCGTGGCATTCCAGAACGGTTTCAGGCAGAAAACCGGCTTTCTGGAATTGCCCGTCAACATTGCTGGTAAAGACAAAGCTGCCGTGCGCCATGTTTGCGGCAAAGGCCTGGAGTATCTGAAAGCCTTTGTGAGGAAGGGTATCCCGATACAGTTGCAGACGGTGGCCGTAAAAGCCCCAGGCCAGCCGCGGGTTGTCGGAAAAGGCAGCCGGATCGGCGATTTGGATGAAGGGGATACGTGCTTTGCCCAGAAATGGATAGGCTTTCCAGAAGCCTTCATTTCCCCTGAAGTCCGGCAGGCCGGAATCAACTCCCATCCCGGCGCCTGCACCAATTAACAGGCCGTCTGCCTGCCGGATAAGTTGTGCTGCTGCCGTTATATGGTGTTCCATGAGTGCTCCTTGCACGAAAAAGGAAGATTAACGACAGTTTCGCACAAATCAGGTCAATTTCGTATCAGGTAATCAAAGGCGCTGAGTGCTGCTGTGGCGCCCGCTCCCATAGCGATGACGATTTGCTTGTATGGCGTGGAGGTGGCGTCGCCTGCTGCAAATACACCGGGTACCGAGGTTCTGCCGTGATCGTCAACGATAATTTCATCGCGTTCGTTCAGGTTGACAGTGCCTTTTAACCAGTCTGTTGCCGGCTGTTGGCCGATCTGGACAAAGATGCCGTCCAGTTTCAGGTTATGGGTATTGTTTTCCCGGCGGTTGCGGTAGGCGATACCGCTGACTTTACCGCTTTCGCCGGTTACTTCAACCGGCTCGGATTCCAGCAGGATGGTGACGTTGGGCAGTTTCCTGACTTTTTCCTGAAGGACGGTATCTGCTGTCATCTGGCTGCCCCTGACCATGAGGGTTACATGTTGCGTGATGCCGGCCAGGTCAATGGCGGCTTCCACTGCACTGTTGCCGCCCCCGATGACGGCAACAGGCTTATCTTTGTACAGCGGGCCGTCGCAATGGGCGCAAAAGGCTACGCCTCTTCCGATGTGGCTGTTTTCGCCTTCAATGCCAAGCCGGCGGAAATAGGCGCCGGTTGCCAGGATGACGGTCCGGCTTTTGATGGATGCTCCGCTTTTCATGCGGATTTCGATCAGGCTGCCCGGGATGAGTTTTTCTGCCCGCTGGGGCATCATGATATCCACGCCGTGTTCACGGATGTTTTCTTCCAGCAAGGCGGAAAAATGAACGCCATCAGTTTTTTTGATGGCGATGATGTTTTCGATGGCGGTGGTATTCAGCATCTGCCCGCCAAAGTTTTCTGTTACCAGGCCGGTTCTGACGCCTTTTCTGGCCGCATAGACTGCGGCGGCGGCTGCAGCTGCGCCGCCGCCGATGACGATTACATCAAACGGCGCTTTTGCCGAAATGTTTTCTGCCTCGCGTTTGACGCTGTCTGTATCAATCATCGCGAGGATTTCTTTGAGTGTCATGCGGCCGGTGGCCAGTTCCTTGCCGTTCAGAAATACGGTGGGCACGCCCATGACGTGCCTTTGGGCGGCTTCTTCCTGAAAGAGCGCGCCATCAATCATGACGTGCGAGATATTGGGGTTCAGAACGGCCATCAGGTTCAATGCCTGGACGACTTCGGGGCAGTTCTGGCAGGAAAGCGAGACAAAGGTTTCGAAGCGGAATTCTCCTTTCAGGTTCCGGATTTGCTCAATGATTTCCGGTTCGGCCTTGGGGGGGTGTCCGCCTGTTTGCAAAAGAGCCAGGACGAAGGAGGTAAATTCGTGTCCCATTGGGATGGCGGCAAAGGAAATGCCGGTGTTTTCTCCGGGACGGCTGATGGTGAAGCAGGGTTTGCGGCCTGGATTGTCTGGCTGTTCTGTTACCTGTACACGGGAGGACAGTTCGCTGATTTCAGCAAGCAGCTGGCGCATTTCGCGTGATTTGCCGCTATCGTCAACAGAAAGGGTAATTTCAATTGGCAGGGTCAGCTTTTCCAGATAGGTTTTTAACTGGTTTTTTAAGGATTGATCTAGCATGGCAAGCGGGGTATTGGTGTCGTGGATGGGAAAGTACGGGCAAAACAGGTTTTTGCCAGGCAACAGGCGCAATCATTTTCCTGCTTTCTGCGCATGATGCGCAGAAAGCAGGAAGAGAAGGCGGGATCAGATTTTGCCGACAAGATCCAGGGAGGGCGCCAGGGTTTCTGCACCTGGTTTCCAGGAGGCAGGGCAGACCTCGCCTTTATGGCTTGCGACATACTGGGCGGCCTGGATTTTGCGGATCAGCTCGGTTGCGGAGCGGCCTACGCTGCCATCTTGTACTTCCATGATTTTGACGATACCGTCCGGATTGACGACAAAGGTACCGCGCATGGCCATGCCGTCGGATTCAATCATGACTTCGAAGTTACGGGTAAGGGTGCCTGTCGGGTCGCCTACCATCGGATACTGGATTTTTTTGATGGTGTCGGAAGCATCGTGCCAGGCTTTATGGGTGAAGTGGGTGTCTGTCGAGACAGAATAGATTTCCACACCCATTTTTTTGAAGGTTTCGTAATTGTCAGCCAGGTCGCCCAGTTCTGTCGGGCAGACAAAGGTAAAGTCGGCCGGGTAGAAGAAAACGACGGACCATTTGCCTTTGAGGTCGGCATCGGTCACTTTGACGAATTTGCCGTTATGGTAAGCCATAGCCTTGAAAGGCTTGATTTCGGAATTGATAAGAGATGACATGGATAAATTCCTTGTTGATAGACAGTTTGGCAATTGTTGAATCTCAGTCAGGCAAGAAAAGCGGTTTTTTCTGCCGGGCTGTTTAGGTTCACATTAAAACACGACTTGAAAATTCTTGCAGAGCACGATTTTTTCTTTGGCTTGTCATAGCCAGAATTTGGGGTAATGGCGTTCTTTGCGGGAAGACAGGTTGTTCAGGATGAGTGCAGTCAGCAGCATGATCAGTACGCCGACCAGAACGGGCGACAGGACATAGCTGAATCCCAGGTTGAAAACGGAATTGCCGCCGGTGACGGCAATTAGGGCTGTTGCGCCGCCTGGCGGATGGGTGGTATGGGTTACCTGCATGGCGGCAATGGCAATTGAGACGGCCAGGGCGCCAGCCAGGGCCACCTGGCTGGGCAGCAGCAGGTGGATGATGACACCGGTCAGGGCGGAAATGGTGTGACCGCCGATGAGGTTGCGCGGTTGGGAAAAGTCCGACATGGGAACGCCGTAAATCAGGACGGCAGAAGCGCCGAATGAACCGATCAGGAAGAGGTTGGCGTTTTCCTGAATGCCCATGTAGCGGTTGAGCTGCCAGACAGCGTAAATACCCAGAAAGCCGCCGAGCCACGACCAGAAGATTTCGCTGAGCGGTTTGTGAGTGAATACCCGGGGATTTCCCCGCATTTTGCTAAAAAAGTGTTTCATAACGAGGGAATGTTACAGGTAAATTTGACTGGCTATATTTCGATTTCACCGTGGAAGACGCTGACAGCCGGACCGGTCATCATGACAGGGTGTCCGTTCCCTTCCCAGGCAATGCGCAGTTCTCCGCCTGCCATCCGGACTTGAACAGGCGAATCCAGCAGGCCGCGGGATATTCCTGATACCGCAGCTGCGCAGGCGCCGGTGCCGCAAGCTAAGGTTTCTCCGGCTCCGCGTTCATAGACGCGCAGCCGGATATGGTGGCGATCTATTTTTTCCATAAAACCGGCGTTTACCCGGTTGGGGAAGCGGATATGCTGTTCAATGGCCGGGCCTTCTTCCAGTACAGGCGCTGTTTCGATTTGTTTTACCAGCTGTACGGCATGGGGGTTGCCCATGGAAAGCACGGCAAATATTCGTGTGGGTGCAGCGGCGCTTTTTCCTTCAAGGGAAAGCGGCCACAGTGTGCAGCCGCCTTCTTTTATTCCTTCCAGGCCCGTTGCATCAAAGGGGATTTTTTCCGGATCAAAAACGGGGGTGCCCATGTTGACGGTAATGTTGCCGTCTTTTTCCAGGCGCAGGGTGATGATGCCGGCCAGGGTTTCGACGGTGATACATGATTTGTCTGTCAGGCCCTGTTCTGTGACAAAGCGGACGAAAGCGCGCGCGCCATTGCCGCATTGTTCGACTTCCCCGCCATCGGCATTAAAGATTCGGTAACGGAAATCGACGCCCGGTTTTGAGGTTTTTTGGACCAGAAGAATTTGATCGGCACCGATACCGAAGCGCCTGTCGGCCAGGAAACGGTGCTGCTCCGGGGAGAGGTTAATGGATTGGTCTATACCGTTAATAACGATGAAGTCATTGCCGGCACCATGCATTTTGGTAAATCGCATTTTCATTTTTTCCCTGCTCCGTTGTAAACGTCCGGCATGCCGGGCGGGCGCGTTTTGAAACGCCGGTGTGTCCAGAGGTATTCGGCCGGATGCTCCATGATGCGCTGCTCAATGAATTCGTTAACCCGGCGGGTGGCGGCGGTGATGTCTTCGCCAGGGAAGTTTTCAAGCGGCTGGCAGAATTTAACCCGCCAGCCCTGGTAGTTGGGGCGGAATGAGGCAATGACCGGTATGACTTTGGCTCCTGTTGCAGCGGCAATTCGGGCAAGGGCGGTCAGGGTGGCGGCGATTTGCCCGAAAAAGGGGATGAATTCGGCATCCTGCGTTCCAAAATCCAGATCAGGCAGCATGTAAAAGGGGATATGTTTTCTCAGCGCCCTGATAATGGGCTTGACGCCTTGCCGGCGGGTGAACAGCAATACATCCGGGTTAAAACGCATTCTTCCTTTACGCAACAGGCGGTCAAAGGTTTTGTTTTTCTGTTCGGTATAAATCGAACTGCCGACGGTATGGAAGGTAACGACTACGCCGGGTACTTCAAGGCAGACAAAATGCGGACAAAGAAAGATGACCGGACCGGCGGTGACTTCTTCCATGGGGAAAGCCGGTACCAGTTCAATCAGTTTTTCAATTCTTTTACGCGGAGACCACCACAGGATGCCCCGTTCTACCACGCTGCGGCCGTAGCACTGGAAATGGGCTTTGGCCAGTTTGATTCTGGCTTTTTCTTCCATTTCCGGAAAGCACAGGCGCAGGTTGGTCAAGGTAATCTCACGACGGGAACGGAGCAAATGATAGGTGATGATGCCCAGCCCTTTTCCGATTCTGCCAAGAAGCGGCAGCGGCAGCCAGTGGATCAGCCAGAGAAAGAAAACAACCAGTTTCATAGGATGATAAGGATACGGCGCAGATACAGAGCAGGAACGTTATTAACGGCCCGGAAAAAACAGGGCAAGGAATACATGGGTTTGTTGTTTTATGAATTTAAAAACGGCTGGATCAGCCAGATAGGATTCTAGCAATTTTTTCAGAAATCCGGTTGTTTGTTTTTCATGGGGATAATGTAATGAAAAAGTCTGATGTTTCCATGAGGAAATTTTTTTTGGAAAAAGCCTGTAAAAAGCCAAATTCAGGCGTACAATACCCACCCGGAATTTCCGCTGAGTTAATAGACAACTTGCGAGGCGGCATAAAAATTTCGCTAAAGCGTCGCAGGCTTCTTCTGCGACATGTTGAATTGATTATTTAGGGAGTCTGCCCGTATGTCCAATAATTATCTTTTTACTTCGGAATCGGTATCAGAAGGCCATCCAGACAAGGTGGCCGACCAGATATCGGACAGTATTCTGGATGCGATTCTTGCCCAGGATCCTGTTGCCCGTGTAGCGGCTGAAACGCTGTGCAATACCGGCCTGGTTATTCTTGCCGGTGAAATTACGACTTCTGCCAATGTTGATTATATTGATGTCGCGCGCGACACCATCAAACGAATCGGCTATGACAACAATGATTATGGTATTGACCATCGCGGCTGCGCTGTTTTGGTCGCTTATGACCGCCAGTCTCCGGATATTGCTCAGGGCGTGAATGAAGGCAGCGGCATTGATCTGGATCAGGGCGCAGGGGATCAGGGCCTGATGTTTGGCTATGCCTGTGACGAGACGCCGGAACTGATGCCGGCAGCAATTCATTATGCCCATCGCCTTGTTGAACGGCAATCCCAGTTGAGAAAGGACGGGCGTCTTCCCTGGCTGCGGCCGGATGCCAAATCCCAGGTGACGCTGCGTTATGTGGATGGCAAGCCTGTTGGTGCGGAAACGATTGTGCTTTCTACCCAGCATGCGCCAGAGATGGCGCACAAGCAGATTGAGGAAGCGGTTATTGAGGAAATTATCAAGAAGGTTATGCCGCCTGAGTGGCTGAAAGATACCCGTTATCTGGTGAATCCGACAGGCCGGTTTGTTGTTGGCGGCCCGATGGGAGATTGCGGCCTGACTGGCCGCAAGATTATTGTCGATACCTATGGCGGTACCTGTCCGCATGGCGGCGGCGCTTTTTCCGGCAAGGATCCGAGCAAGGTGGATCGTTCCGCAGCCTATGCCGCACGGTATGTTGCCAAGAATATCGTTGCGGCAGGCCTGGCAAGCCAGTGCCAGATTCAGGTCAGCTACGCTATTGGCGTTGCGCGCCCCATCAATATTACGGTCAATACACGGGGAACCGGCGTTATTGCCGATGAGAAAATTGCCGCGCTGGTGCAGGACCATTTTGATCTGCGCCCGAAAGGTATTGTGCAAATGCTGGATTTGCTCAAGCCGCGTTACAGCAAGACGGCCGCTTATGGACACTTTGGCCGCGAAGAACCAGAGTTTACCTGGGAACGGACGGACAAAGCGGCGGTATTGCGTGCTGCAGCCGGACTGAAGTGATCTTGTCTGGTTTACAAAAAGGCCGGTCTGAAAACCGGCCTTTTTTGTTGGCATGGCAGAGAAATTGGCGTTACAGGCGGCAGAGGCGTCCGGCAATTTGCCCAGGTGTTTCGGCAATCCAGTCGGCTTGCCATGAGTCTGTTTTGGTTCCATATCCCCAATCGGCAGCGATGGCGATGGTTCCTGCTGCTTTTCCGGCCTGTATGTCGCGCGGGTCATCACCAATGAACCAGCATGTTTGCGGAGCGACGCCAATTTGTCTTGCTGCTTCAAGCACGGGTTCGGGATGGGGTTTGGGATGGGGTGTGGTATCGCCGGAAATGATGCAGGCGGCTTTTTCAAGTCCAATAGCCTTGACCAGGGGCAGGGTTAATTGTTTTCTTTTATTGGTAACGATTCCCCAGGGGATGCGCTGTGTATGGAGTAAATCCA
Source organism: Oxalobacter formigenes (assembly GCA_023667225.1). GTDB lineage: Bacteria > Pseudomonadota > Gammaproteobacteria > Burkholderiales > Burkholderiaceae_D > Oxalobacter > Oxalobacter formigenes_C. Next base: position 37,719 of record JAMPAN010000008.1, read on the forward strand.
GCAGTTCTGTTATGCCGTCAAAAAGTGTGCTTTTAACGGCAGAAGCACCGGCATAGTACCGGATAAAGGCATCGGCCAGTTCGGGGTAGCCGGTGTGGGTAGCGGCTATGCCAAAGGCAGCACGGATGAGTCCCGGCGCACCGGTAGAGGCAACGCAGCGCAGTTGTTCGTAAGGGGTTGGTTCAATGCCATGGTCAGCCTGAACGCGGTGGATGGCGGCAGCCAGATCGGGCGCAGAATCTACCAGTGTGCCGTCCAGGTCAAACAGGATGGCATGGGGAAGCTGTGTGTGATATGGGGTGTTCACGGGTTTGTCGGTGGCGTAAGGTTCAGAGAGGACGGCAGGCTGTCATATAGTTGACACTGACGTCCTGCGAAAGGTGAAATTGCCAGGCTGCCAGGCTGCCGGTTATGCCGGTTATGGCCGTAACGGTCATGCCGGCCTGCCGGATGAATTGCGACAGTTCTGCCGGGGACAGGAAGCGGTCGTACCGGTGGGTACCTTTGGGCAAAAGACCCAGTACATATTCCGCACCGGCAATGGCATAGAGAAAGGATTTCAGTGTACGGTTCAATGTTGCAAAATAAACGGTGCCATTGGGTTTAACCAGGCGGGCGGCAGCAGAAACGATGGATGCAGGATCCGGCACATGTTCCAGCATTTCCAGGCAGGCGACGATATCGTAGGCGGCCGGGGTTTTCTGTGCCAGCGTTTCTGCCGATATCAGCCGGTAATCAACCGGCAGGCCGGATGTTTCCATGTGAATACAGGCTGCCTGGAGGGCCTGGGGCGCCAGGTCAATGCCGGTTACTTTTGCGCCGCGTTTTGCCAGTGCTTCGCTTAAAATGCCGCCGCCGCAGCCGATATCCAGCACTTTTTTCCCGCGCAGAGAAGAGAGATTTTCCATCCATTGCAGGCGCAGCGGGTTAAGTTCGTGCAGAAATCGGAAAGTACCCTGCCGGTTCCACCACGCATCGGGGGAAGCGTTGAATTTCATCAGTTCTGCCTGATCAGCGTTCATGAGCCAAGCATAACACAGCAAAAAGGAAGGAGACAGGGTGAAGGCTGATTTTGGCGGTTTCCTGGAAAAGGCAATAAAAAACCCCCGCTTTTAAGCGGGGGTGGGAAAGTCATGAAAAATTATGACTGGGCAGCAGCGCGGTTGGCAACGACTTCAAGTTCCACGCGGCGGTTTTTAGCACGGCCTTCGCGGGTTTTGTTGTTGCCGATCGGCTGGGCTTCGCCTTTGCCTTCGGTATAGACTTTTTGCGGGTCAACGCCTTTGGAGACCAGGTAAGCCTTGACAGCTTCGGCCCGGCGTTCGGAAAGTTTCAGGTTGTAGGCTTCAGCGCCAACGGAGTCGGTATGGCCGACAGCAACAACAACTTCAACATCCATGTTTTGCAGACCGGCAACGATTTCATCCAGTTTGGCTTTACCTTCCGGTTTCAGGGTTGCTTTGTCGAAATCAAAGAAGGCATCAGCTGCGTAGGTGACTTTTTCGGAAGTCGGAACCGGTGCGGCAGCAACAGGAGCCGGAGCCGGTTTGACCAGCGGGCCGTCACAGCCCGGAACAGCATCGGCAGGCGTCCAGTAACCGGTATGCCAGCACAGGCCGGTTGCATTACGGACAATAACGCCGTTAGCGGTTTGGGCATAGGCACTATAGGGCTTGTTGGCCATAAACTCTTGTGCTGTTTGTGCCGAGGCGGAAACAGCAACCACTGCGGATGCAGCGAAAAGAACTTTAAGCAATTTATTCATAACTATCCTCTTGGTTGAGATGTCCGCAGCAGGCTGCGCATCCATAGTCTTACTTCACGATAACAAAAAAACTGATACTCGCATTGTTCGGTCTGGCGAATGATGCGTCTACCATATTCTGACATATCGCCGACATTTGAACAGCTTAATACGCTCAAACTATTTTGGTTTTTTCCAATTTGAGGAATTTTTGTTGCATTTTCACAACCTGCTTTCCGCCCGATGGAAAAACATCAATGTGATGAGCGTTTCCGATGATAGCAAAATGAATCATGTTTGCAAGACGGATGAGCGTTTCTGAGGCATTTTTACGCGGTATAGGCCTAAAGAGGCGACGGGAGGTTTTTATTGGCGGGCCTGATGTGCCTAAAAGGACGGGCAGCTTTCGCCGCATGGTAAAATATTCATTTTTCTAAAGAGATCAATTCCGCTGATGCGGCCGCAGGCGGTGTAGGGCGGTTTTTTCTGCCGGAGCAGCTATTTCATGGAAACATTCGCAAAAGAGACCATTTCAATTTCCCTTGAAGAGGAAATGCGCAAAAGTTATCTGGATTATGCCATGAGCGTTATTGTGGGACGCGCGCTTCCGGATGTGCGGGATGGTTTGAAGCCGGTACACCGCCGTGTGCTTTTTGCCATGCATGAGATGAATAATGTATGGAACCGGCCTTATGTCAAATGCGCCCGTGTTGTTGGCGAGGTGATGGGCAAGTATCACCCGCATGGCGATGCGGCTATTTACGATACGCTGGTGCGCATGGCGCAGGATTTTTCCATGCGTTATCCCCTGGTTGACGGACAGGGAAATTTTGGGTCGGTTGATGGAGACAGCGCTGCCGCCATGCGTTATACCGAGTGCCGCCTGGATCGCATAGCAGGCACGATGCTGGCCGATATTGACAAGGAAACGGTTGATTTTGTCCCCAATTATGACGGAAAGGAAGAGGAGCCGGCCGTGTTGCCGACCCGTATTCCCTGTCTTTTGGTGAACGGTTCGTCCGGCATTGCTGTGGGGATGGCGACCAATATTCCTCCGCACAATATCCGGGAGGTGGTGGATGCGGCATTGCATTTGCTGAAGAATCCGGAATGTTCTGTTGATGAGCTGATTGCTTTTGTTCCTGCGCCGGATTTTCCTACCGGAGGCATTATTTATGGGCTTTCCGGCGTGCATGACGGTTACCGTACCGGCCGGGGCCGGGTGGTTATGCGTGCCAAGACGCATTTTGAAAATATCGGCAAGGACGGGCGCTCTGCTATTGTGATTGATGAGCTGCCGTATCAGGTTAACAAGAAGTCTCTTCTGGAGCGTATTGCCGAGCATGTGCGTGAAAAGCGTATTGAGGGGATTACGGATATTCGGGATGAATCGGACAAGTCCGGTATGCGGGTGGTGATTGAGCTTCGGCGCAATGAGATGCCAGAGGTGGTGTTGAATAACCTCTACAAGCAGACCCAGCTGCAGGATACCTTCGGCCTGAATATGGTTGCCCTGGTGGACGGCCAGCCCAGGCTGCTGAATTTGCGGCAGATGCTGGAATGTTTTTTGTCGCACCGGCGCGAAGTGGTGACCCGGCGGACGGTTTTTGAGCTTCGCCGGGCGCGCGAGCGGGGGCATGTACTGGAAGGGCTGGCTGTTGCCTTGGCCAATATTGATGAGTTTATTGCCATTATCCGCGCGGCCCCGACGCCGCCGGTTGCGCGCGAGGAACTGATGTCCCGCTCCTGGGATTCTTCTCTTGTGCGCGATATGCTTGCCAGGGCAGGGCAGGGGAATGAAGGCGGCGCTGCTGCCTTTAGGCCGGAGAATCTGGCAGAGGGGTTTGGCATTCAGGCAGACGGCCTGTACCGGCTTTCCGAAGAACAGGCGCAGGAGATTCTTCAGATGCGCCTGCAACGGTTGACCGGGCTGGAGCAGGATCGTATTTTGGGCGAGTATCGCGAGGTGATGGCGAGAATTGCCGAGCTGCTTGATATTTTGGCCAAGCCCGAACGGGTGCTGGCTATTATTGAGACGGAACTTCGTGAGGTTGCGGGCGAATATGGCGCAGAAAGCAAGGATGCGCGCCGTTCCGAGATTGAACAGAATGCGTTTGACCTGGAAACGGAAGATTTGATTGCACCGCAGGATATGGTGGTGACGCTTTCCAATACCGGTTATATCAAATCCCAGCCGCTGTCTGAGTACCGTGCGCAACGGCGCGGCGGCCGCGGGAGACAGGCTGCTGCCAAGCGGGAAGATGACTGGATTGACCAGATGTTTGTAGCCAATACCCATGATTTTATCCTGTGTTTTTCCGATCGGGGACGGGTGTACTGGCTGAAGGTGTGGGAGGTGCCGCAGGGGTCGCGTAATGCCCGCGGCAAGCCGATTGTCAATATGTTCCCGCTGCAGGATGGCGAAAAGATTACGGTTATTTTGCCGTTGTCCGGCGAAAACCGGCATTTCCCCGATGACCATTATGTCTTTATGGCAACCAGTTTGGGAACGGTGAAGAAAACGCCGCTGACGGATTTTAGCAATCCGCGCAAGACGGGCATTATTGCTGTCGGACTGGATGAGGGGGATTTCCTGATTGGCGCGGCGCTGACGGATGGCAAGCATGATGTGATGCTTTTTTCGGATGCCGGCAAGGCGGTTCGTTTTGATGAGAACGATGTGCGTCCGATGGGGCGGGCCGCCAGAGGGGTGCGCGGCATGAATCTGGATGATGATCACCGGGTAATTGCCATGCTGGTGGCGGAAGATGAAAACCAGTCTGTTTTGACGGCGACGGAAAATGGTTTTGGCAAGCGTACGCCGATTGCGGAATATACCCGTCATGGCCGCGGCAGCAAAGGCATGATTGCTATTCAGACAACCGAGCGTAACGGCAAGGTGGTTGCCGCAACGCTGGTGGATGAAAAAGATGAAATTATGCTGATTACAACAGGGGGTGTCCTTATCCGGACGCGTGTTGCTGAAATACGGGAGATGGGGCGCGCCACGCAGGGGGTTACGTTGATTGCTGTTGAGGATGGCGCCAATCTTAGCGGCCTTCAGCGTATTATGGATACGGATGTTGATGATGCCGGGCAGGCGGACAGCGGGGAAAACGTGCCGGACGATAAAGCCTGATGGGGCGGCCGTTTAATTTTTCTGCCGGGCCGGCTGCCTTGCCGGAGGCAGTGCTAAAGCGTGCCGCTGAAGAAATGCCGGATTGGCAGGGCCGGGGTATTTCGGTGATGGAGATGAGTCACCGGAGCGATGGTTTTGCGTCTATCCTGATGCAGGCAGAAGGTGATTTGCGTGAATTGCTTTCTGTTCCTCCTTCTTACCGTATCCTGTTTGTTCAGGCCAGCCCGACGGCTTTAAATGCCATTATTCCCATGAATTTGTCCGGGCAATCCGGGCAGACGGTGATTGATTTTGTTCATACCGGCGCATGGTCTGGCAAATCGCTGGCAGAAGCGCGCAAATATGCTGTGGTCAATGTTGCCGCTTCGTCTGAACCGGAGCGGTTTACCCGTATTCCCCCTGCGGCTGAATGGCGGTTGTCGAAGGATGCGGCTTATGTGCATATTTGCAGCAATGAAACTATCCACGGCAACGAGTTCTTTTTTACGCCGGATACGGGTTCGGTTCCTCTTGTGGCAGATATGTCGTCTCATATTTTGTCCCGTCCGGTGGATGTGGCGAAATATGGCCTGATTTTTGCCGGCGCACAGAAGAATATGGGAATGGCGGGTGTTTCTGTTGTGATTGTTCGTGAGGATTTGCTGGGCCATGCGCGGCCTATCTGCCCGTCTGTTTATGATTTCAGTGTGCTGGCAGCGCAGCATTCTGTACCCAATACGCCGCCTGTTTATGCCATTTATTTGTGCGGGCTGGTTTTCCAGTGGCTGAAGGCGCAGGGCGGCGTTGCCGCAATGGAGGAAGCGGCTGTGAAGAAATCCGCGCTTTTGTATGATTGTATTGATTCCAGCAGTCTGTTTGTGAACCGGGTTGAAAAATCGTGCCGTTCAAGGATGAATGTGCCTTTTTTTCTGGATGACGAGAGGCTGAACCGGGCGTTTCTTGACGGGGCCAGGAAAAACGGTTTACTGCAGCTGGAGGGGCATCGCTCTGTAGGCGGTATGCGGGCTTCTCTTTATAATGCCATGCCTGTTGCCGGGGTGGAAAACCTGGTAGCTTATATGCGTGAATTTGAACGGGTCAACTAAAGGGCAGTAACGCGGCAGAAGCTGGTTTGTTATGCGGAAAATGGCATACAATACCTGATGATTTTATGCCGGAAATGGAAAAGGCAGGCAAGGGGCGCGCTTTTCTGTTTTAATAACGTCTTTTGACTTATTTTTGAATGGTCAGATTATGGAAAAAGAACTGAAACCGTTGCGCGACCAGATTGATGAAATTGACGGACAGTTGCTTGAGCTTTTGAACCAGCGTGCGAAGCTGGCGAAGGGGGTGGGCAAGCTGAAGTCGGACAGGGATTTGCCTGTTCTCGGGCCGGACCGCGAGGCGCAGGTGCTAAGGGGGATTGCCGGGCGTAACAAGGGACCGATCAGGACGGAAGACTTGCAGGGTATTTTCCGTGAAATTATGTCGGCTTGCAGAGCGCTTGAAAAACGGGTCAGCGTGGCTTATCTGGGGCCGCCGGGGACTTATTCCGAACAGGCGGTTTATGCGTATTTTGGCAATGCTGTCGATATGGTTTCCTGCGGTACGATTGATGAGGTTTTTCGCGCTGCCGAGGCCGGTACGGCTGATTTCGGGATTGTGCCGATTGAAAATTCGGCCGAGGGACCGATTAACCGGACGCTGGATTTGCTCATGCAGACGCCGCTGACGATAAGCGGCGAGAAATCTTTGCCTATTAACCATAATCTGATGTCGCTGACCGGGAAGATGGAGGGAATTCAGGCTGTTTATGCCCATTCCCAGGCGTTGGCGCAGTGCCAGGGCTGGCTGAATCAGTATTGTCCGCATGTGCTTCGCCACGCGGTTTCTTCCAACGGGGAGGCAGCGCGGATTGCCAGCAAAGATGAAACGGTTGCCGCTATTGCCAGCGAATTGGCAAGTGAGCGTTACGGGTTGCAGATTGTGAATGCGCATATTCAGGATGATCCGCAAAACCGGACGCGGTTTGCTGTTATCGGTTATCAAAAGACAGATCCCAGTTTTATGGATCAGACATCGCTTGTTCTTTCTGTCCAGAATCAGCCGGGTGCGGTTTACCGGCTGCTTGAGCCATTGTCCAAGTACGGGGTTTCCATGACACGTTTTGAATCGCGCCCGGCCCGCACGGGTAATTGGGAGTATTATTTTTTCATGGATCTGATCGGGCACGAGAAGGATGAAAAAATGGCGGCGGCCCTGAAGGAATTGCGGGAACGGGCGGCTTACTTCAAGAATCTGGGATCTTATCCCATGGAATATTGACAGAGAAACCGGGAAGATTATGTCATCTTTATTTGGGCCGGAATATGTCCGTGCCATTGCACCTTATCAGGCTGGAAAACCTATTTCCGAGGTAGCTCGCGAATTTGGTCTGGATGAATCGGGTATTATCAAGCTGGCCTCCAATGAAAATCCGCTGGGTATGCCGGAATCGGCACAAAAGGCTGCGGCCAGGATGATGGCGGAAGGCGCGCGCTATCCGGATTCCAATGGATTTATGCTCAAGCGGGCGATTTCCGGTCGTTATGGCATACCGGAAGGCTGGATTACTCTGGGTAATGGCAGCAATGATATTCTGGAATTGGCAGCTCATGCGCTGGTTTGCCCCGGTGATGCTGTTATGTATGCGCAGCACTCTTTTGCGGTTTATCCGCTGGTTACGCAGGCTGTGGGCGGCAAGGGTATTTGTGTGCCTTCCAGGAATTACGGACATGATTTGCAGGCCATGCAAAAGGCCATTACGGCAGATACCCGGCTGATATTCATTGCGAATCCGAATAACCCGACCGGAACTTTTTTGCCGCCGGATGAGATTGAGGCGTTTCTTGGCGCTGTGCCACCGCAGACTGTGGTTGTGATGGATGAGGCGTATAACGAGTATCTGGATCCTGCTTTGCAATATGAATCTGCAAGGTGGGTGGAAAAGTATCCCAATCTGCTTGTTTCCCGCACGTTTTCAAAAATTTATGGTTTGGCTGGTCTGCGTGTCGGTTTTGGTCTTGCGCAGCAGGGAATTACAGATTTGCTCAATCGTGTCAGGCAGCCGTTCAATGTGAATGCCATGGCGCAGGCTGCTGCGGTTGCCGCGCTGGAAGACACTGCTTTCCTGGAGAAGAGTGCGAAGCTGAATGCCCAGGGATACCGCCAGTTGATTCGGGCCTTTGATGAAATGGGGCTGGAATATGTCCCGTCATACGGCAATTTTGTTTTGGTGCGGGTTGGCGATGACGATGGGGCAGGTGCGCGGGTTAATCTGGCCTTGTTGAAAAAGGGGATTATTGTCCGCCCTGTCGGCGGGTACGGCCTGCCGCAATGGCTGCGCATTACTGTGGGGTTGCCGAAGGAAAATGAGGCGTTTGTTCTTGCGCTTAAAGAAGCGCTTGCCTGAGTGCAGGATGCGGAAGTGACCAGTTTTCAACATATCCTGCTTATCGGGGTGGGTTTAATCGGCGGTTCTTTGGCGCTTGCTTTGCGCAAATCTGGTTATGCGGGGCATATTGCCGGGATTGACAGGAGCGAGGAAGCACTGCGCCGTGCGCATGAGCTTGGCCTGATTGACGAGGCGGCGGTTTCTTTGGCGGAAGCGGCAAGGCGGGCTGACCTGATTCTTGTTGCTGCCCCCGTAGCCCAGATGGGCGGTATTTTGACTTCTGTCCGGCCGGTTATCCGTGAAGGCGCGCTTGTTACTGATGTGGGCAGCACAAAATCTGATGTGGTGCAGGCAGCCTATGAGGCGTTGGGGAGCCAAATCGGCTGTTTTATTCCGGCCCATCCTATTGCCGGCAGGGAAAAAAACGGGCCTGATGCGGCAGTGGATGATTTGTTTTCCGGGAAAAAACTGGTGATTACGCCTTTGCCTGAAAATACCGGACGGGATATTGACAAGGTTGCTGCGATGTGGAGACAGTGCGGGGCGATTATTCACCTTTTGTCTCCGGAAGATCATGACAATATCTTTGCGTTAATCAGCCATTTGCCCCATTTGCTTTCTTATGCCCTGGTTGATCAGGCGGCGCGCCATGTCAGGGCGGATTTGATGTTTGAGTATGCTGCCAGCGGTTTTCGGGATTTTACCCGCATTGCAGGTTCTTCCCCGGAGATGTGGCGGGATATTTCTTTGGCGAATCAAAAGCAGCTTTTGCTGGAGCTGGATGGTTATCTGGCAGAGTTGGGCAAGTTGCGCGATATGCTGGCCAGAGGTGACGGGCAGGGGCTGGAAGCGGTTTATACCAGTGCGCAACGGGCCAGAATGAACTGGATTCATACGATTGAGGCGGCAGAAAAACAGAAAGAGGGCGCATGACCAAGACGAGTTATATTGACCTGTTGCCGTCTGCCAGAGCAGAAGGCGTGGTGCGGCTGCCAGGTTCCAAGAGCATATCAAACCGGACGCTGCTTTTGGCGGCATTGGCGGAAGGTACAACAAAAATACAGGATTTGCTGGCTTCAGATGATACGGCTGTTATGCTGGATGCGCTGGAAAAACTGGGTATTAAATGGGAGCGGTATGCCGGTTCTCATGAATATGCGGTTGAAGGTGTGCGGGGGGCGCTGCCGAATCGCAAGGCTTCGCTTTTTATGGGCAATGCCGGTACGGCTATACGCCCTTTGGCAGCAGCACTGGCAGTTTTGGGCGGAGATTTCACCCTGCATGGTGTGCCGCGCATGCATGAGCGGCCTATCGGCGACCTGGTAGAGGCGCTTAATGCGGCAGGCGCGCAAATTACCTATACCGGGAAGCCGGGTTATCCTCCGCTTCATATTTCTCCAGGGCGGGTTCGTGCACATGAATTGCATGTGAAGGGCAATGTTTCAAGCCAGTTTCTGACAGCGCTCTTAATGGCTGCGCCATTGATGGCGGGAGAGCATGATGTTGTTATCCATGTGATTGGGGAGTTGATTTCCAAGCCTTATATTGAAATTACGCTTAACATGATGAGCCGTTTTGGCATTGAAATTGAACAGGACGGCTGGCAGTCTTTCCGGATCAAACAGGGGCAGGCTTATCGCAGTCCGGGGATGATCAGGGTTGAGGGGGATGCTTCGTCTGCTTCCTATTTTTTGGCCGCAGGCGCTATTGCCAAAGGACCTGTCCGGGTTGAAGGGGTAGGAAAAAACAGTATTCAGGGCGATGTTCGTTTTGCCCAAATTCTTGAAAAGATGGGGGCTGCTGTTACCTATGGGGAAAACTGGATTGAGGCGCGTTCAAACGGGATTCTCAAGGCGATTGACGATGATTTCAATCTTATCCCGGATGCTGCCATGACGGTTGCGGTGCTTGCGCTCTATGCTGACGGCGTGAGTGTGCTTCGCAATATTGGAAGCTGGCGGGTTAAGGAAACTGACCGGATAGCTGCTATGGCCAGAGAATTGAGGAAGGTTGGGGCTATTGTGGATGAAGGGAAGGATTACCTTGTTATTAGGCCGATAGATAGCGGCATGGACGAAAGCGAAGAGAAAATCGAGATAGACACTTATGATGACCACAGGATGGCAATGAGTTTATCCCTGGCGAGTTTATCCGGAGAACTTCGCAGAGGTTTTTCATTAAGGGTTAGAGAGCCGGGGGTAGTCAGGAAGACCTATCCTGGAT
>JAMPAN010000009.1 GCA_023667225.1 Oxalobacter formigenes
ATCCAGGATAGGTCTTCCTGACTACCCCCGGCTCTCTAACCCTTAATGAAAAACCCTCCTGTTTACCCTGCCCCATAACGCCATAACCGCCTCGCCCAATACTCCGTCTTATTCCAATTGCATTAATCAGAAGAGGCCGTTAATATTCCCGGCATTAACTGAACCACTGCCTGGTAATTGATATGAGTCTCAAATGCGGTATTGTCGGCCTGCCTAACGTGGGCAAATCCACGCTGTTTAATGCCTTGACCAAAGCCGCCATCCCGGCAGAAAACTATCCTTTCTGCACAATCGAACCCAATGTCGGGATCGTAGAAGTGCCTGATCCCCGTTTAAAGCAGCTTGCCGCCATTGTCAAACCCCAGCGCATCCTTCCGGCTGTTGTTGAATTCGTCGATATTGCCGGACTGGTTGCCGGCGCATCCAAAGGAGAAGGACTCGGCAACCAGTTTTTGGCACACATTCGGGAAACCGATGCCATTGTGCAAGTCGTCCGATGCTTCAAAAACGACAATGTCGTCCATGTCGCCGGCAAGGTCGATCCGTTAAGCGACATTGAAGTCATCCAGACAGAATTGGCGCTGGCAGACCTGGGAACAGTTGAGCGAGCTCTGCAAAGAGAAGAAAAAAAAGCGAAAACAGGGGATAAAGAAGCCCTTAAGCTGGCACAGCTGCTGGGAAAAGTTGTCACGCACCTGAATGCAGCCCTTCCCGTTCGCGCCATGAAACTCGAAGCCGGGGAATATGCGCTGCTAAGACCGCTTCATCTGATCACCGCAAAACCCGCCATGTATGTCGCCAACGTCTCGGAAGACGGATTTGAAAACAATCCGCTCTTAGACCAACTGGCCGAATATGCAAAAGCACAAGGCGCGCCCATCGTGGCCATCTGCGCAGCCATCGAATCGGAAATCGCCGAGCTGGATGATGCAGACCGCCAGGCATTTCTGACAGACATAGGTATGACCGAACCTGGTCTGGATCGGCTGATTCGCGCCGCCTACGGCCTGCTGGGACTGCAAACCTATTTTACTGCCGGCGTAAAAGAAGTCCGCGCATGGACAATCCACAAAGGAGATACTGCCCCGGAAGCAGCCGGTGTCATCCACACCGATTTTCAGCGCGGATTCATTCGCGCACAAACCATTTCCTACGACGACTTCGTGGCATATAAAGGAGAACAAGGCGCGAAAGAAGCAGGCCGGATGCGTGCGGAAGGCAAAGAATATATCGTTCAGGATGGAGACATTCTGAACTTCCTCTTTAACGTCTAATCCGACATCCCCTCTTGATTTTTCGCACAAACCAGACCGTAAAGGGTTATTATATCCATAATTTGCAGTAATTTAAGCCAAATTAGATTTGGCATTGACAATAAAGCCATATTTGCATTTGGCAGTCAGGCAATATCCGCTAATGGCGGCGAACCTGTCCATTACAAGGCAGATTATGAACGATCAAGACCCTATCTGTTCCCACGCCATCTCCCGCGATTTGCTGGAAGAAAATACCCGGCTTCACCACCAGATAAATGAACTGCTCCGCTTCGGACACGAAAATCAGCAAATTCTCAACCGCCACCACGAAATGAGTCTCAGGCTGATTGCCTCAGATACCCTGAGCATCCTGCTGCATCACATTTTTACTTCCATGAAAAATGCAGCCCAGCTTGACGTCATCTCCATGGTTCTGCTTGACGTAAAGGAAGAATTAAACGAACTCGTTTCTTTCCTGGGCATTGATACCAGCCGATATCCCCTTTTCCTGCTGGCACGGAATATGGCGTCTTTTCATCCCTCGCTGACCAGTCTGCGCAAACCCTCGCTGGGACCCTATTGCGCACACCAGCATCGAAGCCTTTTTTCTGCGGCCCGCAAAACACCCCAAAGCGTCGCCGTCATTCCCTTTATCCGGCATCACCGCCTGAAAGGCCTGATTTGCTTCGGCAGCATGGATCCCAATCGGTTCCTTCCTGATATGGCAACCGACTTCCTGGAATTGCAGGGCTCCATCATGACCATTTGCCTTGAAAATGTTATTACCCAGGAAAAACTTAAACAAATCAGCCTTACCGATCCCTTAACCGGTCTGGGAAACCGGCGTCATCTGGAAGAACAGCTGTTAAAAGCGCTCTCCATAGCGCGAAGACAAAAACATCCCCTCTCCTGCCTTTTTATTGATATCGACAAATTCAAACAGATCAATGACCGGCTTGGACACCCCGCAGGAGACGAAGTTCTGAAAGAGCTGGCTTTGCGCATCAGAAAAGCGTCGCGTTGTTATGATATTCCGGCCCGTCTGGGCGGCGAGGAATTTGTCCTCATCTTGCCCAATACCGCTACATACGATGCCCAAACCATGGCGGAACGCATTCGCCTGTCCGCTGCCAACAACGCTTTTCCCCTGTCTGAAAACGCCTTTTGCGATGTCACCGTTTCCATTGGCGGCTACACCATTGCCGATATCGCACCGGGGCAAGGCTTAACCAATCTGGCACACCACATCCTGTCGCAGGCAGATCTTGCCTTGTATGAGGCAAAAGAAACCGGCCGGAACAAGGTCATCTGGGCCGATTAGCAATACCGGAATATTGCTGCCGGATAATTACCCGCCCCGTTTTTTCTGCCTGAAAGAATGCGCCTTTACAATGCAATTAACAGGGCACACCATTACACATTGCGGCTCACTGTAAAAACCAGCGCACTCCGTGCAGCGGGAAGCGTGGATCTCATACCGGCTCCGTCCCATCACAATAGCTTCATTTGGGCATTCCGGCACACAAACATCACAATTAATGCAATCCTGGGTAATAAAAAACGCCATCCCCGCGTTTCCTCAACAGCACTGCGCAAAAAAAAAACGCCAACTAATCTGCCATCTGACAGATTTTGTTCTTCAGCCAAACTTCCACAGACGGGAAAACAAATTTGGACACATCGCCGCCTAAAACAGCAATTTCACGAACAATCGTCCCGGAAATAAACTGGTACTGATCAGAAGGCGTCATGAAAAGTGTTTCCACTTCAGGCATCAGATACCGATTCATCCCGGCCATCTGAAACTCATACTCAAAATCGGAAACCGCCCGCAGCCCCCGGATAATGACCCGCGCATCATACTGCCTCACCAAATCCTTCAGCAACCCGGCAAAAGCAACCACTTCCACATTCCGGTAATGGCTCAGCACTTCATTGGCAATGGCCAGCCTTTCTTCCATTGTAAAAAAAGGTTTCTTGATCCGGCTGTCTGCCACAGCAACAATCAACTTGCGAAACAATGCGGAAGAACGCCGGACAAGATCTTCATGACCACGAGTCAGTGGATCAAAAGTACCCGGATAAACTGCAATGGTCATTTCTTTTTTCCTTAATAGAAAAACAGCAGGCGCCCCTATTATGCCTGAAGATTGCCCGAATGCCGAAACTGCAAAAGATGGTAACAGACCTGCCCTGCCCGCCCCTGGCGGATAATATGCCAGTCTCCTTTGCCATTGGCCTGGTTTTCCAAAATACTTTCCTCAAGCGGAGAAGGAGACTCGATATAAACGACCCCGCCATCCTTCAATAAAGACAGGCAACAAGGCAAAATCCTCTGCAGCAACCCGGAAGAAAAAGGCGGATCAAGGAAAATAACGTCAAATTCCTTCTTCTCCGAAACCAGCCGTGCCGCAACCTGCAACGCATCCCCGTAAACCAGCGTCACCAGCGCGCCGGCCTGAAACCGGTCACAAGTCTCCTTTAGGCAGGCAAAAACCGTTTTGTGCGTCTCCACCATCATGACCTGGTTTACCCCCCGGCTGGCCGCCTCAAAACCAAACGCACCGGTTCCGGCAAACAAATCCAGACAAACCGCAGCAGGCCACCTGCTGCCCAAAACCGCTGCCAGCCAGTTAAATACCGTCTCGCGGACACGGTTAGGGGTAGGGCGCAAACCCGGCACATCAGCGCAAACCGGCAAAAGAGAACGCTTCCACTGCCCGCCAATAATACGAATCAGGCCGGAGGGAATCTCTTTATTCTTGGCAGAAGAACGGCGGCGCATGGTATTCAATCAGGACAACAAATACCCATTACTCAGAACCGCCGGCAATCACTGTAGTCAGGCTGTCTGCCGACAACTTTTTCTGAAATGCAGCACAAACAGCCTCAGCCGTCACCGCCTCAACCTGCGCGGTCCATGTATCCAGGTAATCCAGCGGCAGCCCATAATACCCGATCAACGAAACCAACGCCAGAATCTTCTTATTATCATCCATGCGCAACGGGAATCCCTTCACCAGATTATCCTTTGCAGCCGCCAGCTCCTCTGCTGTCGGCCCCTGCCGCATAAAATGCCGGAAAGTTTCCATCACCACCCCTGCAGCCTGCCGTGTCTGATCTTTTTTCGTTTGCAGCCCCATCAGAAACGGTCCCTTTTGCAGGCGGGGATCAAGCTGGCTGGATACACTGTAAGAAAGACCCCGTTTTTCCCTGACCTCCTGCATCAGCCGGGAAACAAAACCGCCGCTTCCCAAAACATGATTTCCCAGCATCAGGGCAAAAAAATCCGGATCACCACGCCTGATAGCCGGCATACCAATCAAAATATGAGACTGCGTTGCCGGATGCGCAATAAAAACCTCCCTTGCCGCAGCAGGCGGCACCTCCGGCAAAGCCGGCAGCACCACCCCTTTTTTCCGGCGGTTCAGGCGCATACTGAGTTCTTCCGCTATCGTTTCAGCACGCGAACGGGAAACATCCCCCACCATCGCAATAACAGCTGATTCCGCTACATAATGCTGCCGGAAAAAAGCAACCACATCCTTCCTTGTAATCGCCTGCAACGAATCCGGCGTCGGATTGAAAGCATAGGGATGCCTGCCATACAGGGCTTTCATAAAAGCGCGGGAAGCAATGGCATTCGGCTGCGTAAGCATTTCGCGCACAGCGGCAACCGCCCTCGCCCGGTCGCGCTGCAACAAACCGGCAGGAAAAGCCGGTTGAGCCAGCATCCGTGCCAGCAGGCGAACAGCCCTGTCCAATTCCCCTTGCGAAGAAAGCGTACGCAGCGTCATATTGGCCCGATCCGGCCCGACACTGCCGGCTTGTTGCGCCCCCGTATCCGCCAGCGCATCGGAAACCTGCGCTTCCGTCATCGCCGGTTCATGCAAAGGATAACGCGCCGAGGCAATCCCCCCCGCCAGCATCAGATTGGTCAACGAAGCCAGCCCGGCCTTCCCTTCCGGATCACGCCGGGAACCGGCATCAAAATCCACACTGACATCCAGAATCGGAACAACATGATTTTCAACAAAAAACACTCTCACGCCATTCTTCGTCGTCCACGATTCGACAGGCGCTGCCTGAAGCGGCGCCTGCGCAAACAGCAGCAAAATAACACCCAGCGAAACCGCCAGACGCGAGAAAAAACCACATCCCAAAGCAAACATATCCTGCTCCTGTTATTGCATCCGTGTTACCTGCGCCTGTCCATCAGGCGGCAGGGGAACCAGCGTGCCAACCGTCAGGCCATCCTCCCCGAAATACCTTGCAGCCACAGACTGAACCTGGGCGGCAGAAACGCCCTTGAGTTTATCAATGAGGCGATCCCTGTTTTGATACCCGATTCCCGTCATTTCAAGCATCCCTATCTCAAGCGCCTGGCCAAAAAGAGAATCACGCTTGTAAATCTGTGAAGAAACCAGTTGCGTTTTCACCCGTTCAAGCTCGGCAGGTGAAACACCTTCCTGGGCAACCCTGGCTATTTCAGCCAGCAAGCGCTTTTCAAGCTCCAGAGTCGAAACCTTGCCAAGCGGCACAGCCTCAAGCATAAAAAGCGCCGGGCCCCTTGATGGAACGGCATACTCAACCGCCACACTGGCCGCCGCTCTATCCTGGCGAACCATCCTGGCAGGAAGACGCGCATTATCATAACCATCCAAAATAGCGGCAAGCACATCCAGCGCATACACATCCTCATCGTTTTCAATATCCCTTAACGCCGGCACCTTGAACGCCAGCACAACCATCGGATTTTCCGCCGGCGCTTTCACCGTTACCCGCCGCATCCCCTTCTGCACCGGTTCAATCTGCGGCCTGGAAAGCACAATATCGCGGGCAGGAATCCGTCCAAAATATTTTTTCGCCAAATCAAAAACCTCCTGTGCCTTCACATCGCCTGCAACCACCATCGTCGCATTGTTGGGCACATACCACCGCTCATACCAGTCCCTGGCATCAGAAACCGTCATACTTTCCAGATCATTCATCCAGCCGACAATCGGCCAATGGTAGGGATGGGCAGAAAAAGCCGCCGCATAAACCGCCTCCTCCAAAAGCGCGGCAGGCTGATCCTCCGTACGCAAACGCCTTTCTTCCATCACCACCTGTATTTCCTTGTCAAACGCCTCCGGCGTCAGCAACAGATTTTGCATCCTGTCCGCTTCCAGCGCCATCATGCGTTCAAGCTGGCTGCTCCGGATATGCTGAAAATAAGCCGTACAATCCCGGCTGGTAAACGCATTCTCCCTTCCTCCCAGCGAAGCGACAATCCGGCTGAATTCCCCCTGCCCGTAAGCCTGCGTTCCCTTGAACATCATATGCTCAAGCACATGCGCCACACCCGTTGTGCCGCTTGTTTCATCAATGGAGCCGGCCTTGTACCAAAGCATATTCACCACAACAGGAGAGCGGCTGTCTTCAAGCACAATCACCTTCATACCGTTTTCCAGAACCGCCTCATGCACTTTCTGCGCATGAACCACACAGGGCAGTCCCAGAAGAAAAAATAAAACGCCTGTCAGAATATTTTGAAATTTCATATACCCGGCTCTGCTAAAATGATAATTATTGTCCGTCAGAAAAAATTCTCATGTTGCCCTGACACCGTTACAGTTTATCCCGGTATCCATGTTCAGCTTCTTTCGAAAAAAAACCGAAACACCCGCCGGCAAAGAAAGCGAAACCGGCATTCACACACCTGAAATATCTGCGCCAGATACTGCCACAAGCGGCACAGCAAGCCAAGAACCTCCCGCAAAAAACCGTTCATGGATTGAACGCCTCAAAGACGGCCTGGCAAAAACCTCGGCAAACCTTAATATTTTCGGGACCGCCACGCTGGATGAAGACCTGTATGACGAACTGGAAATGGCGCTGTTGACCTCAGATGCGGGAATAGAAGCAACAGAACAACTCCTTTACAACCTGCGGGAAAAAGCCGGCAGGGAACATCTGACAAAACCCGAAGAAATCCGGCAGGCCCTGCAATCGCTGTTGGCAGACATGCTGAAACCGCTTGAAAAACAAATGGAAATCGGCAGGCATCATCCCCTCGTCATGATGATTGCAGGCGTCAACGGCGCAGGAAAAACCACCACCATCGGCAAACTGGCCTGCCACCTCCAGGCACATGGGCAAACCGTGCTCCTGGCAGCAGGAGATACCTTCCGCGCAGCCGCCCGCGAGCAACTTGCCGTCTGGGGAGACCGCAACCGCATCACCGTCATCTCCCAGGAATCCGGGGATCCGGCTGCCGTTGCCTTTGATGCCGTCCAGTCAGCAAAATCCAAAAACATCGACATTGTCATGGTCGATACCGCCGGACGCCTTCCGACACAACTGCACCTGATGGAAGAACTGAAAAAAATACAGCGCGTCATCGGCAAAGGAGAACCAGCCGCGCCGCACGAAGTCCTGCTGGTCATTGACGGCAACACCGGCCAAAACGCCCTGGCGCAAGTCAAAGCCTTTGACGATGCCATTGGGCTGACCGGACTGATCGTCACAAAACTGGATGGCACAGCAAAAGGCGGCATTTTGGCAGCCATTGCCAAAATTCGTCCCATCCCCGTTTATTTCATCGGCATAGGCGAAAAAATTGAAGATCTACAGCCATTTTCTGCCGGGGAATTTGCACAAGCCCTGCTGGGTTGAGCCGCCATGTCAGCCATGATTGAATTTTTCGATGTTTCCCGCTTCTATCCGGGCGGCATCACCGCCGTCAGAAACATCACCTTCTCCATCCAGCCAGGAGAAATGGTCTTCCTGACCGGCCCCTCCGGCGCAGGCAAATCCACCCTGCTTAAAATGATCGCCGCCATCGAAAAACCGGATGAAGGCAGCCTGATCGTCAACGGGCAGGATATCGGCAGCCTGAGGCCGGCCGGCATCGCTTCCCTGCGCCAGAACCTGGGCCTGGTTCTCCAGCAGCAAGGGCTCTTGCCTGACAGAACCCTTCTGGACAACGTCATGCTGCCGCTGATCGTTACCGGCGCCTCCCGCTCGGAAGCAGAAGCGCGCGCCAGTGCGGCACTGGACAAAGTTGATCTGCTCGACCGGGCCAACTTCCTTCCCAGGGCCCTTTCCGGCGGGGAACAACAGCGCGTTGCCGTAGCGCGCGCCATCGTCAACAAACCCAAAATCATCCTGGCAGATGAACCCACCGCCAACCTGGACAGAATCAGCGCCGCCAAAGTTATTGACGCCCTCCGTTTCTTCCAGTCTGCCGGAGTAACCTGCATCATCGCCACCCACGATGACCAGCTTCTTGAACGGGCCAGCCGGGTAATCCGCCTGGAAAAAGGACGGCTGCCGCCCGGTCCATCTTCCGCACCGCTTCCAAGAACACCATGAGCAACTGGCTTCGACAACATTTTTTTGCCATTGGCGACGCCTTTTCACAACTGCGGCGTGCGCCCGGCAATTATTTTTTCAACATCCTTGTCCTTTCCCTCACACTGGCCCTGCCTTTCGCCGGCGTTACCCTGCTGGAAAACCTTAAGACACTCACCAACCGGATGGCAGTAGAACCGGAAATCAGCCTGTTCCTGAACAAATCCGCCTCCCGTGAAGAAGCCGCCGGACTGGAAAAACGCATCAGCGTCATCCTTTATTCCGATGAACACAGCCACGACATCGTCTTCATTCCCAAAGAAAAAGCCCTAAACGCCCTGCAAAAAAAAGAAGGCATAACCGATATCGTCAAAACACTCGGAAAAAACCCGCTTCCTGACAGCTACCTTATCCGCATCGCGGGCAACAACGGCGATCCGCGCTTCGCCAGGCATATTGAAAATATCGCAAAACAACTCGAAAAACTCCCTCATGTCCAGAAAGTACAAATAGATTCCGACTGGATCAGGCGGCTGGCCGCCCTGGTCAGAGTCGTGCGGCTATGTATCTTCTTTCTTGGGGCCACACTGGGCATCGTCGTCATTGCCGTCATATTCAACACCATCCGCCTCCAGGTACTGACCCGAACAGAAGAAATCACGCTAATCCGTACCGTTGGCGCAACCCGCGCCTACATACGGCGTCCCTTCTACTACACCGGCATCCTGCTTGGCCTTTTTTCAGGCATCGCAGCGCTTGGCATTGTCATCCTCTCCCTCCACCCCCTAAACAACGTCATTGCCGACCTGGCCCGTCTTTACGCCTCCAACCTCCGGCTCTCGCCTCCAGGGCCGCTTGTCGCCCTTTACCTCTTATTATCCAGCGCAGCGCTGGGCTGGATCGGCGCACTGCTCTCCGTCAACCGCCATCTGGACCGCATAAACTGATCCCATCCATTGGCAGCCGTTACAAACCTTTTCCATCCCCCTTGCTTGCGCCGCCGCAACACCCGCCTCCACAAACAGAATTAAGCTGTCAGCCAGCCGGCCTGCTTACGCCAAACAGGCCTTGTTAGCACTCCTTGCCAAAGAGTGCTAAAATAACACAGACAGGAAAAACGACCGGTTTCATAAAAATTGAAGGAAGAAACATGACTGTAACATCCGCGCCACCGGCCCTGATGATGCCGAACCAGCATTCCCTGGTTCCTGCCTTCACCGGCGCACTGGGTAACATCGAAGCCTATATAGCCGAAGTCAACCGGCTTCCCATGCTTTCCTGCGAACAGGAAACCGTGCTCGCAAAGCGCTATCGCGAGCATGACGACCTTGCGGCTGCGCAAGCGCTGGTACTGTCGCATCTCAGGCTTGTCGCCTCCATCGCCAGGGGCTACCTGGGTTACGGCCTGCCCCATGCAGACCTGATACAGGAAGGCAATATCGGCCTGATGAAAGCCGTCAAACGCTTTGACCCGGAAATGGGCGTACGGCTGGTTTCCTATGCCATTCACTGGATCAAAGCAGAAATCCATGAATATATCCTTCGCAACTGGCGTATGGTCAAAGTTGCCACCACCAAAGCGCAGCGCAAACTTTTCTTCAACCTGCGCAGCCACCGCAACGGCAGCGAAACCATGAGCGAAGAACAAATTGACTCACTCGCCCAAAAACTGAATGTCAAAAGAGAAGAAGTGCTGGAAATGGAAACCCGCATGAATGGCCGGGACATTGCACTGGAACCCTCCTCCGGCAATGATGATGAAAATTTTGCCCCCATCGCTTACCTCTCCTCGGAAGACAACGAACCAATGAGGCAGCTTGAAGCGCAACAGGCCGAGCGTCTCCGGTCCGAAGGGCTCAAAGAAGCATTAAACAAACTGGATCCGCGTTCCCGCCGCATTATTGAAGCGCGCTGGCTCGCTGGTGAAAATGAAGCCGGAGCCACCCTGCATACCCTTGCAGAAGAATTCGGTGTCTCCGCCGAGCGGATACGCCAGATTGAAACAGCTGCCATGAAAAAAATGAAAAACGCACTGGTTGCCTATCAATAACCCGCCAGACAACAGAAGGAAACAGTAAAATAAGGCCGTTTTTTGCCGAAAGTTACTGTAGTATGAATGCGTCTGCAACCTGTTTCCTTCCCTTTTCCTGCTTTCAGGAACTGGTCTGTCAGTTCCTGCACGTATTCGAATTTAAGCCCACCACTGCCAGGACCTACCGGTCGGCGCTTTCATCTTTCTTTAACTGGCTTTCCACAACAGGGACTCCCCTGCCGGCAAAAGAACATATCATCCTCTGGAAAACCTTTCTCGGAGAAAACCGCTCCCTGGCAACCATCCAGACCTACCTGACCGCTATCCGGCTATTCTTCAAATGGACAGAACAGCAGGGCATCTA
Organism: Oxalobacter formigenes; assembly: GCA_023667225.1. Classification (GTDB taxonomy): domain Bacteria; phylum Pseudomonadota; class Gammaproteobacteria; order Burkholderiales; family Burkholderiaceae_D; genus Oxalobacter; species Oxalobacter formigenes_C. The sequence continues at coordinate 10,988 of JAMPAN010000009.1, forward strand.
TCCCGATATTTCCCTGTCCATAAAAGGCATCCGGGTTGGCCGCTTTCCCCGAAAAGACTTCCTGACATCGAAACAAGTACTCACGCTTCTTGATAAAACCGTCCAGAAAAAAACCGCCCTGCGCGACTATGCCCTGATTCTGCTGATGGTCACCTGCGGCCTGCGTGTATCCGAAGCCGCCCAGGCAAACATAGGCGACTTGCGGAACATTGGCAGAAAAACCGTCCTGTATATCCACGGAAAAGGCCGGGATGGCAAAACAGAATCCGTAAATGTGCCGGGGAAAGCCGTCTCGGCCATTACCCGCTACCTGGCCACAAGACCAGCGCTAACGTCCCATTCCCCCTTGTTTACATCGGCAGGACGAAATAACCCGGGAGGCCATCTCTCGGCACGCTCAATCAGCCGTATCATCAAAACCCTGTTACTGTCCTGCGGCATCAATAACAGCCAGTTAACCGCGCACTCCCTGCGCCATACCGCCGTTACCCTGTCCCTCAAAGCCGGCGCGACCCTGCAACAAGTCCAGCAATTCGCCCGGCACAGCCTGATTACCACCACCCAGATTTATGCGCATAACCTGGAGCGGCTGCGCAATCCCTGTTCCAGCAAAATCGCCCGTTTTCTTTTCCAGGAAAGCAGAATACATCAGGAAAAGGACACCTCCCCCTTCCACAACATTTCTTCTGACAACTACTGGCAGGGAAAAAGAAACAGCCAGCTCCCCCAGCCGCTTGCCCGGCTTACCACAGATATTCCAGGAAATGCCTGCTAAACCGGCACTCACTTACCGCACACAACTTTTTCCCGTCCCCTCACATCCAGCCATACACCCGTGCATTCCGGTAAAACTGCCGCCCATATCCAGGCGGGGAAATACCTTCCTGTTACAAAAAAGAGACAGTACGCTCGCGCGCGCTACGTCTGTTAATGCGTATTAACGGACACTTCTGCCGTCAAAAACAGCCTCCCCAATACCGAAGATAAGTCTATCAAAACACAGGCTATTCTCAAATATATAACAAGAGAATTCTGCTTTGGCAGCATCGTCTATAAAAAAGTTAAATATTTTAAATTAACAAAAATAACATTAAAAATCAATACATTGCAAATCAGTTAATGTCCGTTAATACGCATTAACAGACATTAACTGATTCACGCACGGGCATCAAAAAATGGAAAACAGGTTTTTAACACCGGCCAAATAAAAATAATCCTCGCATTTTCATCACAAAAGGTTTCATCAATTGGCAAGTTCCCGGCATAAACAGACAAAACAGCAGGTATTCAGCGCTGCCCGCAAGCTGGGAATGGCCGTCATCATGGCAATAAGTCTCATTGGCGGGCAAGCCGCTGCACAAGAAGCGGCAACCGGCGAACTGGATGCCTGCGTGATGCAAAAGCAGCTGCTCTACAGCGGAGGCGGCATGATAGCAGGTGCCGTGGCAGGCGCAGGAATCGCCTACCTCACCAGGCAAAACGTAGTTCAGGGCGCAAAAATCGGCGCTGGCGTCGGTTCGCTTTTCGGCGCTGGCTACGCCTATTTCAAGGCCTACGGGAAATGTATGCAGGAACATCCCGAATGGAAAAGCGAATCCCGGCTTTCCCGGACAAAAACATTTAAAACATTAAAAAACCGCTTTTCACGTGAATTGACCAAAGGCAAAGACATCATCCGGATTGAAAAACTGAGCGGAAGCAGAACAAGCGTCGCCCTCGGTTCCAGCAACCATGTCACAGCCCGGATCATCGTTATGACGCAGGATGGCGCAGAAAAAGAAATTACCCTGACAAACCGTCTATTCATCATCAAAAAAGATGAAAAGACCGGCGCCACCATCATGAACAACCATGTCTTTCATGGTGCGGAACAGGAAAAACGGGTTGTGGAAAACGGCGAATTTGTTTACCGGAACGAAATTCCGCTGCCGCCAATGGATGAACACATGGCTGAAATGATCGGCAAAACACTTTATTACGAACTGGACGTCATGATCGGCGAAAAAAGTATGGACAGGCGCAGTTTTGAATTTCGCATTACCGGAAACGCCAATGGCAGAAAACACATTCGCGCGATCCATTCATAAACAGGACTTCTAAAAAAACAATAACGCCAACGGAACCAGCCTGATGAAAATAGCGGGAAACAACACGCCGGCTCTTTTCTGCATTGGAAAATATGCAGCCGTCATTTTTATGGCAAGCATCCTCTGCGGCTGCGCGGCCCGCTACATGTACGGCTACGAAAACACCTTCAAAACCTACCATGTTCCAGAAGAACTGATTCGGAAAATCCGTGCTGAATTCACAGAATTCGGCCTGCCGGATGCTGCCATTGAGCTTGACCAGACAGGCCGCGTCCGCCTGACAGGCCATTTTCGCAATGAAGACGAAGTTGACCGCGCCTTCATGATCATCACCGCCAATGTCGGCGTCAAATCCACCTCGCCGTTTTATCCGGAAAATGTGAAACACCGCCGGATCAGCGATGCGATGAGGCAGGCAATACAAAATTATGCCTCGCAGGCACCGGGACAAAAAGCCGGCGTCAAATATGCGCTGGTTATCGGCGTCAACCGCTACCTGCATCCAACCATACTGAAAGATATCAACGGCGCAGACGATGCCAAACGGGTAGCAGACTGGGCGGAAAAATCAGGATTCACCGTCATTGACCTGATCGGCTCCCGTGCAACACGGCGAAACATCATCAAAACCGTCCGGGAACTCTCCCGGAAAATCCGTCCAGAGGATACGCTTTTTTTGTACGTTTCCACGCATGGCTTGCCGCCGATACCCTCTCCCGAAGGAAAGGATGCCAGGCGCATGTCAATGATGGCTTATGACAGCGGCGTGCCGGGCATAGAAAAAATGGGAGGAACCGCCCTCATGCTGGCCTTGCAAAAAACATCCGTTCCGGACCATCTTTTCCAGCAGCTGGCCCACAAGGAAATCAGGGTAAAACGCGTCCTGGTTGACACCTGCTACAGTGGAAACATGTTTGGCATTGCGCGAAACAAGACTGCCGACCAGTATATCCGGCTGGCGAACAATGGCAAACCGGAACTTTTCGGCATCTCCTTCACCTCATGGGCCGGCGACGATATTCACACAAAAGGAATCGCCTCCCTGGACGCTCCCCGGCAGCAAACCGGCGGCAGCCAGCAAAAAAATGACTGGCGAAAAAATACCGGCAGGAACTTTGTAGTCATCACTGCCACCAGCTCTGGAGAAGAATCCTACGGCCCGGCAGAAAACGAAAAAGGGCTGGCCGAATTCACACTGGATGACGGCACCCGCCTTGTCGGCTCCTACTTTACGCAAAGTTTCCTGGAATACCTGGAACGTTTCGGCAACCGGATTGGCTCCGCCTTCTGGAAAGCCAGCGAATTTACCCAGCAGGAAGTCTATCGGTTAAGCCGCGAAAAACGCACACAGACACCCCGTATGTATCCCTATCTGGATGCCGACGACCCATTGGAAATTTATTAACACTGAAGGAGATCCCATGTTTAAAAAAAGCCTGATTGCAGCCGTATCCCTCGTTTTGGCTTCTGCCGGTATGGCAGGGGAAACGCTAAACAGCAAAGGATGCCATATTGATAAAAACGGAAACTGCGAAATCGTTCCCAGCACTGCCGGCAAAGAAACCGGCAAAGAAACCGGCAAAGAAACCGGCAAAGAAACCGGCAAAGAAACTGATGCAAAAAAACAGATTAAAAAAGGCAGCAAGGGCGTCGCGCTGAATTACAGCATTCTGTTGCAATCCAAAAACGGAAAACTTCAAAAAGTCAACGCCAACCGCTCCTTCAAATCCGGAGAAAAATTCAAAATCGTTGTCAACGTAAAAAAACCCTCCTACCTGTACATCCTCAACGAAGATTCCTCCGGCAACCTTGCCCGCCAGATTTATCCGGAACAGGGGCAGCACGTCTTTTTCAAAGCGCGCAAAAAAGTCACCCTTCCCAAAGAAGGCTACTTCGTATTTGACGACGAACCCGGAACCGAATACCTGTTCATTTACGCCTCCGAAGAAAAATCCGACTTTGAAATATCGTCTGCTGTAAACGATATGCAGCCTGATGTGGTAGAAGGCGGCGCCGATGAAAATTGCGATACAGCAGAAAATCCGGAAACACGCGCCAAGGCAGTAGATTATGTCAGCGGGAAAGTGTGCGGCAATTTCCGCGGGAAAGGCATCTATTCTGAAGCCCCTGCCAGGAATCCGGAAGAAAAAGAATTTGAAACAGCCGATCCCAATCTGCTGATGCTTTTAAAACTCAAGCACAAATAACCTCTTAACAGACCAGGCCGTCCGTAACGAGTAAAAAAATCGTGAAGAAATTATTGGCGCTTTTTTATTGCACGCTCTTGTGCGGATGCGCAGGAATATCGCTGCCGGTTCAGCAATTCGGTATGAGTTCGCAAATCGAGCACGTCAGCCGTACCGCTGTCCAGCAATCCGTCCGCACAGGAAAAACATCCGATATGGAAGTACTCCGCGCCTACGGGCGGCCTGCCCTTATTTCGCAAAGATCAAACGGAGAAAAACTTTATGCCTATCACGTCAGCCATACCAATATCGAACAAAACACCATAAAAAGCAAATCCATCAACTTTTTGATCGGAACAAACAACCGCGTAAAAAGCTGGACATTCCAGGAAAACATCATCAATGCAGGAGCTGGGAGCAGTGCCGGGAATTTTATCCCGGCAGAAGACGAAGGCATCGTCGTGCGCCTGCTTGAACGTGTGCCGCCCAACGCAAGCCGGAAGCAGCTGCTGCAATTTCTGGGGAAACCGGCAAGCGAAGACAAAAGCGCCTGCAACTACCTGTTCAAAAACGACTACTCCGGGCAGTCCCCCATGTCATTAGGCGTACTCGACATGAGCAGCGGCTGGCCCGTGACATTCATGATGAACCGCTCCGGCAGAGCCGGCCAGATGATCCTGGAAAAACCCTTTTACGAGCAGGTCAGCCAATGGGCGCACTTCCGGATAAAGGTACTGACATTTGAATATCGCGCCCCTGACGACCGTGAAAACAACGCCATTGCCGAATATACACCCTCTCCATAAAAACCATTTCGCCTGACAAATTGGAAAAACAATGAAAAAAATATTTTTATATCCCCTCCTGTTCGTGCTGGCAGGCAACATCTGCCTGGCACAAGATCAACAGCCTGTCCCCCCCGGCTCCCTTGCCTCTGCTGTACCTGGCACAGACGCCCGGCCTGCCGATACCGCCGTGCCAGAAGAAACACCCATTCTGAAAACATCCGAAAAAACACCCCCTGCGCCGCAGGCAAATCCGGAACCGGAATCCAAAAAAACATTGCCGTCCGTCCCGGCAGAGGCAGATATTAAAGCGCCGTCTCTGCCGGCAGAACAAAAAACCATACAGTTGTCGCAGGAAAAAAAAGAAAACACAGCACTGCAAAAAAACGCTTCAGACATAGCAGAAACAAAAAAACAGGCGGAAACGACAGACACACGCGAAACGGCAGCAGAACGCCGGAGCCGTCAGGCCCGAATCCTCGCCAACATGGCAATTGATCTCATGGCGCACGAAAATTACGGGCTGGCGGAAAAGAAACTTCAGGAAGCCCTGAAAATTGATCCCCACCTGGCCAGCGCCTATTGCAACATGGCCCTTTTCGACTGGCGCGCAGAAAACCAGGAAGCCGCCTTCATGAACATTGAAACCTGCTTCATAAAAGGATTCAGGGATTTCAAAAAACTTGAAGAAGACACCGACTTTGGCGACATAGTTTCAGACAGGCGGTATGAAGCCCTGAAAAACCGCTATCAATAGCCTGCCCAATCAGGATCCATACAGATCTTTCAGCAATACCGCCTGAAAAAAGTCAAACAAAAAACAACATCCCCTGACAATAAAAGGAAACAACATGCAAAAATACCAATGCCCGAACAGCGCTTGTCCGGAAAGCCGGAAACCGCCGCTGGAAATCGCACCGGGAAAAGAAAAAACCTGCCCTGGCTGCCGTACTCCCTTAAAAAAAATCCCCGAAAACAACCGCATTACACTGATCGCCATCGCGGCTTTGGCCGTTCTAATCATCATCGGAGGGACAGCATTCACCGCTTTTTCCGGATCGGCAAAAACAGCCGAGGCTGAAAAAGCAGTAAATGCCCGTGTGATCAACGGACGTGTCATGGAACTGGTCAATGTTTCTTCGGAATTAATGCAAAAAGGAGAAAACAGGCTCGCCGAAAAAAAACTGCGCGAAGCCATGAAACTGGCTCCGGACAATGCCGTCATCTACTACAACCTGGCTATTCTGGACATCAGGAACGAAGATATCAACGCCAGCCTGAAAAACCTTGAAACCGCCTTCATGAAAAATCCTGCGTTGCTCAAACAGATACGGCAGGACCCTGATTTTACGGAACTCTACAACAATCGCGGGTTCATGGCTCTGGAACACCGCTTCAGGCAATCCCGCTGACTTTACCCGGCAATCCGAAATTGAAAAACAGAAAACAACAACTTGTTTAATAACAGAGGAAAACCATGAAATTGCAAAAAAAACTGCTGACAACCTCTTTTCTCTCCGCCCTGCTTTTACTTTCCATTGGCCAGTCCTGCGCCAATCCGCTTTCCCGGATAAAAAGCATCAGGGAAAGCGAAAAATACACAGCCGACTATGACGAAACCAACACCCGATCCGAATACACGGAAAAAGTGGCCTACGCCTGCGAACAGGGCAACCGCCTCACCGTAATACAGCAGGACGGCCCCGATCGCATTGCCCTGCAATGGCGCAACAGAAACTACCAGTTAAGCCGTGTCCCCACCACAACCGGCGCCGAACGCTACGAAAACCGCCGGGCCGGCCTCGTCTGGATCAGCATCCCGGAAAAAAGCATGTTATTGGATAGCAAAAAAGGACGCCAGCTGGCCAACGAATGCCGCCCGGCCGGACAAGCACTTGCGGCCTCTGAATGAAATTAACCCTTTTTATGACCGGTAAAAATGCCGAAACAGATCCTCTCTGTTCCGGCATACTTCCTCTCATCAAAGTCACATATCATGATTGACGGATATTCCTACTGGGATGGCATAGCAGGTGATATTGGCGTCGAGATTTCCCAAAGGGAAGAACAACTGAACAAACGTCAAAAATCACGCTATGCCAGCCTGCTTCGCGCCGCAGAAAAAGATTTGGCAGGGTTCATTGAACACTACCTTAAATAACCGGTATGCAAAGAAGAAAATTATGATGGTATTCAAGAATTGCAATCCAGAATGTACCGTAAGTAAAGTCGCAGCGTTCTCCATTATTGCCGCACTCTGTTTAAATTCTTCTGCCTTGGGCCAAAAGCATGAAAAAAACCATCAAGCCGGGTATCCTGCAGCGAGCAAAATGAGCCGCAGCAATTTTGACAAGAGTGAGAGGTTGAAAAACTTGATTGAGGAGAAAAAGCAAAAAAACTCAAGCAAAAACAGAATAAGTCCGAAAAGTGGGCGCTGAAAGAAAAGAAACAGCGGGAACGTTCCGACAGACTCTCAAATGAAGAAAAAGCAAGTATCCGTGCAAAACAACGGGAACGTTTCAGCAGACTCTCGAATGAAGATGCAAAAAACATGACTGACAGCCAGAATAACACGACATCAACTACAACATCTTCCAATGATATTTCCAGTTCGTCAAATGCTGTTTCCGATGACATCGTTGTCGATACTACAAGTACATCCTCAGATGATATCGCTATTGATAGTTCCAGCGTTTCTCTTGATGACACAACAACCAGACAATCGAAGTGGGTGACTGTGGCAGAAGTGCTCAAGGTAATTTTCAGCAACTCTGATTCTTCAACCAGCAACGCAGATTCCTCGATTGACACGGATGGCGTCATCCTCAATGAAGAACCTGTAACTAAAGAAGAACATCTCGAATTGCTGAACGATGATGACATATTTTCTGAAAGCGATGGATCTGCTTTAGAAAATGAAGAAGAAGAGGAGGAAGATATCATTCAATAATCGGGAAGTGTCAAACTGTTCAACAGTCTGACAGGAAAAGTCAAGCGAATTCGCTCTGAGTAAGATAAACAATAAAGACACTAACTATTATTTAAGGAGGTTTACCCTTATGAAATCACTACTTGCTGCAATCATTGGTATCAGTTTGACCATTTTTAGTTTCACATCTTTTGCTACCACTAACTGCAAAGGGGATCTGAACAATGATGGCAAAATTACTACGGTTGATCTGTCTCTGATGAAACAGCTGATGACTGGTTTAACACCCGCAGGCATCAATAAGTCCAACGGCGACATGAATGGTGATGGAAAAATATCTACAGTAGATTTATCTATGTTGAAACAGGCAATTGTCGAGAAAAAAAAACTGTAGTACATCCCGGCCGTTAATAGAAGGACAGCAGGTCACCAATGCATCGGGATCTTGCTATACCACGCCTAAAAATGGTTTTCCTAGAGGACAGTGCACCTGGTATGCAAAAGGGAGATTCTGTGAAGTAACCGGCAGGGTTCTTGATTTCCCTGGCGGTAGTGATGCAAAATACTTCGGAACAAACGTAAAAATAAAAAATAAAAACGTTATTGTTAACAATACTCCAAGCGCAAAATCGATTGGCGTCAGGAAAACTGGCGGCAATGGGCATGGGCATGTCATTTTCATTGAATATATTGATGGAAATGGGAATGCCTACATTTCCGATGCCAACGCAGGATTTGGAACTGGCAAGATCCGAAAACTGACCAAGAGCGGATTGAAGGAATATACAGAATTTATCCATTAAAATCTTTCGCACTGCTCCTTCAAAATTCCTGCGGCTATTTTGTAGTCGCAGGAGTCTTGCTCTGACAGAACCATAAAATTTCACAGCCATGTAGAGATAAATGATACTAACAGCTGATATATCAGCTTTCCATGGTTGCTTCTCATGAAAAAACTGATTTTCCTTTGTCCGCTCTGTATAGCCATCGGGCTGCTTTCTGGTTGCACAACCCAAGGAGAAATGGGTTTATCCAACAACAGCAGCCAAATTGCCGCTGTCAGTCTGCATGATGTCGGCCAATCTGTACAGATTGGCCGAACAACGGACATGGGTATCCTGATGAATTACGGTTCTCCATGTTATCATGAGCAAGCTGTTTCGGGAGAGAAACGCTACATCTACAGATTCCTTCCGGAGTCTTCCAATGTGACAAATGCCGCCCAACAGATAAAACAGATTGCTTTCAGTTTCTCAAGAAAAAATATCCTGATTGATTGGGATTATTTTGATTCAACAGGAAAGAAGACGGACGGAATCAGTTCTGGCAGAAAAACACCTGTTTCTGGCGATCAGGAAATCGTTCGCAGACTGAATTCCCTGAAAGCAGGCATGTTGCCGGAGATGGTAATCAATCTGCTTGGATTGCCCTTCATAGGAACAGCCAAAACTTATTTTTATAGCTTCCAGAGAAAAAACGATCTGAAGAATCCTATCAGCTTATCTGTTGGATTTAGCAGGAAAGGAAAGCTGTCACATATTGTCCTCGACAGTGATTATATTGAACTTATTAGACCACATAGCAATATCAGAGTACCTGTTCAAAGCATCAAAAGCACAAGGATTGCTAAAAGCCCGTATATCCTGAACAAGGATGAAATATTCGCCATCAGCTGTTTTGAAAACAACAGAAAAACATCCAACGCAAGTATTGATCTTGCCCAAGAGTGTCTGCAAAAAATTGCAATGACTTCTACTAATGGAGAAAGAAGAATCACTGCTTCAACAATTACCCAAGATGATATCGACAAAAGTGTCAGGATATTTTCAAGAAATGTTGATACAGCCTTTCAGATCAGGAATTTAGGAAGCCAAGTCAAGAATTTGAGAAAAAGTCATACTGGCGTAGAGGATTATATCAATGTTTATCAGGGTGCATCTGCACTTGTCGGTTCTGGCGGAGAAAGTGCCAGCGAATCCGCAGCTGATCTAGATGATTTTTCAGATATTGACGATTTTATTGATATTAGTGGTGATTGAACCGCTGTACCTGATAGGTTGGCCGAAGCGTTATGCATAAGGAGATAACTATTGAATACACTGAAAATAACAAGAATACCCCTCCTGGGTTTCAGTCTGAGCTGTTTCATTACTCTTTCCCAGGCTGCCTACGCAACGCCACCTGACGGAAAAAAACTAGATGACTGTGTCCAACGATCATATAGTTCCAGTGCTTTTATTAGTGGAACAGGTAATTTTTTGATGTCCTTGGCACTAGGAAATGCTCTGAACAATGCTGTAGGGCAAAAAGTTATTGATAAAAATAACAAGCTTGAGAAAGCCAAAGATGACTCAACTGCTGCCGTCGATGCTGTGGCAAACGAAGATTATATGAAACATTATGCTTTCTGCATGAGGACTCATCCTGAATGGCAAATAGAATCAAATATAACCCGAAGGGATTTCCTGAGTGACTCAGAAAAACCTACCGTAACCGATAATACCTCCTTCATCATCGACAGCCTTGATGGAAAATCGGAAATTGAATTTGGAGAAAGCAATGTCCTCACCGCAAAGATTCGAGTATATGCGCCAGATAAGCAGGAAAGGAAGCTGGCCATTAAACATCGGATTATTCTTGTCGAAGAAAATGGATACGATACCAAATTAATTAGAGAAATCCCTTTCCCAGGAGAAGATAGGGAAAAGTTTGACTTGATTGACGGAATTTTTACTTATCGGTTCGGCATTACCCTTCCACCTAAAAATGACAAAACCAGCTCTATGGCAGGGCAGGAATTGATTTATGAAATGGGGTTGTATCACTCTGGTAATCTCGTTGATCGACGGGTTCTGCCTTTTTCAATTGCTGATATCAAAAAGAATACCAACAGAACGCCATAAGGAAATGAATGAAAAGAATTCTTGAACTAGTCAAGCCTGCTGCTGTGCTTTCCCTCTGTATTGCTGGTACATTGCTATCTGGCTGTAGTGTACAGATGGCCATGAGTATGAAGGGGTATGAGCTTAATCCTAAAGTAATAGAAGTCAATCAGTCATGGATTAACAGGTTTGCCAAACTGGAGCAAACAAAAGATGTTGATATTCTTCATAATCTCTGCAAACCGACTTATATTCAACAATATTCAAATGGCGAGAAAAGCTATACGTACATGGCGTACAATGAGGATGCGCACAAATACAAGTCAATTACTTTTCTATTCAATCAAAACCGCACTTTGAAGAAGGTCGTCTTTCAACCAAGCATAAGATATACTCCAGCATATGAAACTACTGTAGTATTTGGCAAAGACCTCCTTCCCCTTCTTGAAACATTACCAAGTAATCCAACGCGACAGTTGTTAAAAAAGAAACTAGGCGTACCGATAATACTTGAAGATGAAGGCAGCATCATGACCTATTCATATCCAGATCCTGCACTTATGCATGGGATATCATTCTACATCAACCCAAATGGTGTTGCTGAATACATGATTATTCCTAAAATATTCTATGACTTTGCCAAAAAGAACCATGCCCGTTTCAATGTAAAAACAATTTATGTGTCAGAAAGGAAAATAAACGAAGCAGAATCAGCTGTTATTGAAAAATGTGAGAGGTGAGCTACAGCAGCCTGAATCGAGGCTATTGGACTTCTGGGCTAGTATCATTTCGATGTATTTTCAGGACAACTGCCCATGTCTTGGCATGGTGTAGTTAGGATCAAATGCACAGAGTTATATAACCTTCCTGACGGGTGAGATTGAAATCCTGTCCCGTTTGGCGCAATGCTGTGTTAGCCGCAGTAATCCAAAATTCCACGCCAAGGTCGTCATCAGCAAAAAAGGGGGGCATTGGCAATGAGCATCTATCTGTTAAGTATCAATAGGATGTTCCCGTTTTGAATCATGGAAGAGGGAGCATTTCTTTAGGATCATCTATCAAGATGCTACCCTGTCAGTTCAGATCTAAAATAGTACACAAATGGCCCCTAGGACAATCAATACCGTCTGTTATCCAACTTTTGGCTTTCCCCCTCCCTGTTCACCCTGCCTTACAGACACCTGCCAGGATAAAACCGAACCGGCCGTTCAATCCCGGCTTCCGCCTGCGTCACCGAACAGAAAGCATGTCCGTAAATAACCTCATAAGGCATCCTTATCAAACCCTCTTTATCCCGACCGCCTTCCAGTGCATCCACCAGCCGCCCGTAAGCCTGCCTGCCCATCAGGGCACGCGGCCGGTTACTCAACACATTGCCTCCAAACGCACGTACATCGGCAAAACAGCTTTCAATCGAAGCATACGTCACCACCACTTCCTCCCTGTCCAGCACCGGCGAAGGAAAACCGGCATCCACCAGCGCATCGCCCAGGTCGTGCATCTCCATAAAAGGCAGCACATGGCCATGGCTGTCCACCCTGCCAAAAGCCTCGCGCAGCGGCAAAAGCGTCCCCGGCCCGAAACAGGAAAACAGAAGCATTCCATCAGCATCCAGCACGGCCTTCCATGCGGAAAACACCTGAAAAGGAAAAGGATGCCAATGCAGCGCCAGATTGGACCACACCATGCCGAAACTGCCCGGTGCAAAAGGCAGCCGCGCAAAATCAGCGCATACCAGACCTGCCTGCACATCCCCTGCCCCGGCGCAGCAGGCTCGCAGCATCCCCTCGGAAGCATCCAGCGCCACAATCTCTGCCCTGGGGAAACGCCCCTTTAACTGCGCCCAGTCAGCGCCCTCCCCGCACCCGGCATCCAGAAGACACCGCGGATCAAAGCGAATCCCGGCAAGCCGCTCGTGCATCCGGGCCGCCACCTCCCGGCGCAAAAAAGCCGAACCGGCAATCCTTGATGGCACAGCAAAGCGTTTTCTTACGGCAAAAAGATCAATACTTCCTGCTGCCTCATCAGGCAGCCCATAAAAACAAGACATGAAATCCGGAAAAGAGAATGCGATAATACGGCCTGCCCTGAACAACAGCTCAGCAAACAGTTCAAGCCGCACCCTTTGACATGCTGCACATGCTCCGCGAAAAAATCTCCCGGCTGGCCGGCATACCGCCTGCCTTGCCGCACTTTTGCGCGCTTTGCGCCCAGGTCAGCCCGCAAAGCCTGTGCCCAGCCTGTCTTGACCGCTATTTTACCCGCTTCACCCCGCGCTGCCGGATATGCGCTGAAAGACTGGCCGAAAAACAACCTGACCCGCTGTGCGGAGCCTGCCTGAAAAATCCGCCGTCCTTTGACCGTATCATTACCGCAGCAGATTATGAACCGCCCGTTGATCAGCTCGTCTGCTCCCTCAAATTCGGCGGAAAACTGGCTTTGGCGCCGCTCCTTGCCAACCTCATCGCACAGGCTGTCCGCCAGGCACAAAACCTGCCGCTGCCAGACATCATTGCCCCCGTTCCCCTGGCCGCAAAAAGACTCTCTGAACGAGGATTCAACCAGTCGCTTGAAATCGCCCGGCACCTTTCACAGCAACTGCATATCCCGCTCATTCCAACACTTGTCAGCCGAACCCGCGAAACAGCTCCCCAGTCCCTTACCGCCATGACCGAACGGCGCAAAAACATCCGGCAGGCCTTTGCCGCTGGCGCACCTTTTCTCTCCCGCCTAAACGGCCGCCATATCGCCATCGTTGATGATGTCCTCACCACCGGCCACACCATGGGCGAAATCGCCCGCATACTCAAACAGGCAGGCGCAGAAACAGTCAGCGGATTCATTTTTGCACGAACCCCTTTTTAAACAGCAAGGAAAACCATGTTCCACGTTGTACTGGTCGAACCGGAAATCCCGCCCAACACCGGCAACATCATCCGCCTTTGCGCCAACACCGGCGCAAAGCTCCATTTAATCGAACCATTGGGCTTTCCCCTTGATGATGCCAAAATGCGCCGGGCAGGACTGGACTATCACGAATTCGCCACCATAAAAGTCTATCGGAACTGGGCAGATTTTCTCGGCCAAAACCAGCCAGATCCCGGCAGAATATTTGCCTTAACCACCTGCGGCACAACCTGTTTCGCCGATACCGCTTTCAAACCGGGCGACTTCTTTGTTTTCGGCTCCGAAACCAAAGGGCTGGCGGCCCGCCTACGAGAAAGCTTTCCACCGGCACAGCGCCTGTACCTGCCCATGCGCCCCAACAACCGCAGCCTGAACCTTTCCAACACCGTCGCCATCGTCGTTTACGAAGCCTGGCGGCAAAACAACTTCAAAGGCAAAGCTGAAAAATAAAAACCGGCCGGATACCACCGGCCGGTTGAACAAAAAAACAGTCAGGACTAGCCGTTAAAAAAATCCCGGACCCGCTGTCCCCACGACTTATCCTGCGGCGTATGCTTTTCGCCGCCTTCTGTCACCAGCTTGTCAAACTCTTTCAACAATTCCTTCTGCCGGTCTGTCAGCTTCACCGGCGTCTCAAGCGTCACATGGCAAAAAAGATCGCCTGGTTTTCCGGTTCGCACACCCCGGATACCCTTGCCGCGCAAACGGAAAATCTTGCCTGTCTGCGTACCTTCCGGAACAGGGAAAGAAACCTTGCCATCCAGCGTCGGCACCTCAATATCGCCGCCCAAAGCCGCACGGGCAAACGAAACCGGCACTTCGCAATGCAAATCATCCCCTTCCCGCTGGAAAACCGGATGCGGCCTGATGCGGATTTCCACATACAAATCCCCCGGCGGACCGCCGTTGGCACCTGGTTCCCCGTTACCGGACGAGCGGATCCGCATCCCGTCGTCAATCCCGGCCGGAATCTTCACCTCCAGCGTCTTGTTATGCTTGACCCGTCCTACACCGTGGCACTTGGTACAGGGATCCTTAATCGTCTTGCCCATCCCGTTACAAGTCGGGCACGTCTGCTGGATACTGAAAAAGCCCTGCTGCATACGAACCTGACCCGTACCTTCGCAAGTCTTGCAAGTCTCCGGCGAAGTTCCCGGCTTCGCGCCGGAACCCTTGCAAGTATCGCACTCATCCCATGACGGAACGCGAATCACCTTGTCCGAACCGGCAGCAGCCTCTTCCAGCGTAATATCCAGGTTATAACGCAAATCTGCACCCCGGTACATCTGCGGCCCGCCGCCCCGCGGCCCTCTTCCCGTCCCGAAAATATCACCGAAAATATCGCCAAAGGCATCGGCAAACCCGCCTGCCCCTGCGCCCCTGAAACCGCCGCCCATATTCATATTGGGATCCACACCGGCATGACCAAACCGGTCATAAGCCGCGCGTTTTTCCTCATCGGAGAGCATCTCGTAAGCTTCTTTCACCTCCTTGAACTTGCTCTCCGCCGTCTTGCTGTCGGGGTTTCGGTCAGGGTGATACTTCATCGCCAGCTTGCGATAAGCCTTCTTGATCTCCTCTTCCGATGCGTTTTTGGGTACGCCCAATACTTCGTAAAAATCCCGCTTTGCCATCTTGTTCCACTATGCCATGAAAATCCGGTCACACCTCATGCCGGATTCAGTTTTCCTTACCCGATGCCACCCGGCAACAACCGGCCCGCTAATCAGGCAGAAAGCCGGATCAGGGTTTCACGGCACCCCGTCAAACCCTGCCGGCCAAACACCTCATTTGCCAAAGGCCTATTCGCCTTTGCCTTCCTTGCCTGCGTCCTTCACTTCCTTGAACTCGGCATCAACCACATCCGCCTCCTGGGGCTGCTCCCCGGCTGCGCCGCCGGCAGCCTGGCCTGCCGCGCCGGCCTGCTGCTGGGCCTGCATATCCGCATACATCTTTTCACCCAGCTTTTGCGCCGCTGTGGACAATGCCGCAACCTTGGCATCAATAGCTGCCTTGTCATTTTCACGCAAAACCGCCTCCAGCTCGCCAAGTGCCTTCTCAATCGCTTCCTTGTCAGCAGCCTCCAGCTTATCACCATATTCCGTCATGGATTTGCGGGTCGAGTGCAGCAAGGCATCCCCCTGGTTGCGCGCATCAGCCAGCTCGCGCATCTTCTGGTCTTCCGCTGCATTGAGCTCGGCATCCTTGACCATACGCTGGATTTCCTCCTCGGTCAGGCCGGAATTCGCCTTGATAGTAATCTTGTTTTCCTTGCCGGTTGCCTTGTCTTTGGCACTGACGTTCAGAATACCGTTTGCGTCAATATCAAAAGTCACCTCAATTTGCGGCATACCGCGGGGAGCCGCCGGAATCCCTTCCAGATTGAATTCGCCCAGCGCCTTGTTGCCAACCGCCATTTCGCGCTCGCCCTGATACACCTTGATCGTCACCGCCGGCTGGTTATCCTCGGCCGTCGAGAACACTTGGCTGAACTTGGTCGGGATCGTCGTGTTTTTCTTGATCATCTTGGTCATCACACCGCCAAGCGTCTCAATCCCCAGCGAAAGCGGCGTCACATCCAGAAGCAGCAAATCGGTACGGTCTCCCGACAGAACCGAGCCCTGCAAGGCCGCGCCAACCGCAACCGCCTCGTCCGGGTTCACATCCTTCCGCGGATCCTTGCCGAAAAACTCCTTCACCTTCTCCTGCACCTTCGGCATCCGCGTCATACCGCCCACCAGGATAACATCACTGATATCGCCCGCCTTTACCCCTGCGTCCTGCAAGGCAATCCGGCACGGTTCAATCGTGCGGTCAATCAGATCTTCCACCAGCGCTTCCAGCTTCGCGCGCGAAATCCGCACATTCAGGTGGAGCGGCGTACCATTGTTCATGGCAATATAAGGCTCATTCACCTCTGTCTGCTGTGCGGAAGAAAGCTCAATCTTGGCACGTTCGGCAGAAGCCTTAATCCGTTGAAGCGCAATCGGATCATTCTTCAGGTCAATACCATTTTGCTTGTTAAACTCTTCCAGAATAAAATTAATCAGCCGCTGGTCAAAATCCTCCCCGCCCAGGAATGTATCCCCGTTGGTAGAAAGCACCTCAAACTGCTTGTCGCCATCCACATCCGCAATCTCGATAATGGAAATATCGAACGTGCCGCCGCCCAGGTCATACACAGCTATCTTGCGGTCACCCTTGCCAGCCTTGTCCAGGCCAAACGCCAGCGCGGCTGCCGTCGGTTCATTGATAATCCGCTTGACATCCAGCCCGGCAATCCGGCCGGCATCCTTGGTTGCCTGGCGTTGCGAGTCATTGAAATAGGCCGGAACTGTAATCACCGCTTCCGTCACCTCCTCGCCCAGATAATCCTCTGCCGTCTTTTTCATCTTGCGCAGCACTTCCGCCGATACCTGCTGGGGAGCCAGCCGTTTATTGTCCAGCACCGAAACCCAGGCGTCGCCATTATCGGCCTTCACAATCGAAAACGGCATCCGGCCGATATCCTTCTGCACTTCCTTCTCGTCAAAACGGCGGCCAATCAGGCGCTTGATGGCAAAAAGCGTATTTTTCGGATTAGTCACCGCCTGACGCTTGGCCGCTGCGCCAACCAGCGTCTCGCCATCTTCCTGGTAAGCAATAATAGACGGCGTTGTACGTGCGCCTTCCACATTCTCAATAACCCTGGACTGCCCGCCCTCAATAATTGATACGCAGGAATTGGTTGTTCCCAGATCAATGCCGATAATTTTTCCCATTTTTCTTCCTTTCAAACCAGTTTTCCGGGCCGGACGCCTTTTTCATAAAGCACGCTGTATGTCATAGCAGCCGCTGTGCATCCGGACAATTTCTCTTCTATCCCTATAGATAGCGTCGTTTTTTTCCGTTTCAAGATCCTTTTGAAGCCGCCACCGTCACCACAGCCGGCCTAAGCAGGCGGTCTGCCAGGGTATATCCCTTTTGCAGCACCTCCACCACCGTATTGGGATCCTGTTCCGAAGGCACCGTTGAAATAGCCTGATGCTTCATCGGATCCAGCTTTTCCCCTTTTTCTGGCACAACCGCCACCAGCCGGTTTTGTTCAAACACCTGCGTCAGCTGGCGCAAAGTTGCTTCTACCCCCTCCCGGATAGATTCCACCGTCGGCGCATCCACCGTCAGGCTCATCTCCAGGCTGTCCTTGACTGCCAGCATAGACTGGGCAAACCCTTCCACAGCAAACTTGTGAGCCTTGGCAACATCCTCCTGTGCGCGGCGGCGGACATTTTCCATTTCAGCCCTGGCCCGCAGAAACGCATCCTGCATTTCAGCAGCCTTTTGCTCGGCCTGCGCCAGTCTTGCCTCAATAGACAATACCTCCTTTTCCCCCTCAGATGAAACAACATCCTCTTCAAGAGCAGCCTCCTGCTCCACAGCAGATGACGCCTTCTCTTCCCTGTCGTCCTGCACGGCTTCCTCCAGTCAAAACATAAGCAATCCCTCAAAGCTGGGGACAAATCCCGGCTTTTCAAGCCATTTTCAGGAAAAAAATCAGAAAAAATTACCCTGCCAGCATTTCGCGGGCATGCCTGCGCGTCGTTTCCGTAATTTCCACGCCGCCCAGCATTCGGGCAATCTCTTCCACACGCGCCTTCCCCTCCAGTTTCACAATACGGGAAACCGGCGCGTCGCCTCCCGATGCCATCTTGCTCACCTGGAAATGCGCCGCCGCCTGGCTGGCTACCTGGGGCAAGTGGGTCACACACAGCACCTGATGGCGGCAGCCCAGCTTTTTGAGCAAACGGCCCACCACCTCGGCCACCCCGCCGCCAATACCGCTGTCCACCTCGTCAAAAATCAGCGTAGGCGCTTCCGTTGCCGATGAAGCAATAACCGATATAGCCAGCGCAATCCTCGCCAGTTCCCCGCCGGAAGCCGCCTTGGCCAACGGCCGCAAAGGCACGCCCGCATGGCCGGCCACCATAAATTCCACCTGTTCCAGCCCATGCACCCCCGGCTCAACCGCATTCAGCCTCACAGCAAAACGGCCTCCTGCCATGCTGAGGCTTTCCATCATCCGGGTCACAGCCTGCCCCATCTCCCCGGCAGCCGCCGCGCGTTTTTCGCCCAAATCCCTGGCAGCCTCCCTGTATGCTGCCTCTGCTGCTGCCGTTTTCTCCCGCAATGCCGCCGCATCCTCATCTTCGGCAAGCGCATCAAGCCGGCTTCGCAGCTCATCCCGTTTTGCCGGCAGTTCCTCCGGCGCAACACGATACTTCCTTGCCGCCGAATAAAGCGCCTCCACCCGCGATTCCACCTCTGCCAGCCTCGCCGGGTCCAGATCCGAACGGGCAAGATAATCGCTCAACATATAGGCAGATTCCTGCAACTGGATACGGGCAGAATCAAAAAGCGCGGCAACCGGCTCCAGGCTGGCATCCAGCTCTGCCAGCCTGGCCAGTTTCTGCTGCATCCCGCCCAGCCGGGACAAAACAGGCATATCGGATTCGGCAATCTCTGCCAGCGCCTCCTGCGCCCCCCCAAGCAGGCTGGCCGCATGGGACAACCGGCTGTGGACACTGCTGATTTCCTGCCACTCATCAGGCAGGGGATTCAGCTTATCCAGCTCCTCCACCTGCCATAACAGGCGCTCTTTTTCCTCCTGGCGCTTGCCGGCATCATCTTCCGCCTCCTGGCTGCGCGCCAGCGCCGCCTGCCAGACCCGGTAACGTTTCGCCACCTCGGCCAGTTCATCCTGCAATCCGGCATGACCGTCCAGGAGCAGGCGCTGCCCCTCCGCCCTTAACAGAGACTGGTGCGCATGCTGGCCGTGAATATCCACCAGACACTCGCCCAGCCCCCTCATCTGCCCTGCTGTAACGGGACTGCCATTAATAAACCCCCGTGAACGGCCGGAAACATCAACCACACGCCGAAGGAGAACCGTATCTTCCTCCGTTTCCATCCCGTTGGCAGCCAGCCAGCTTCGGGCAGCATCACTCATGGCAAACTCGGCGCTGATTTCCGCTTTGGCAGCCCCTTCCCGGACAACCCCCGGATCACTGCGCGCGCCCAGTGCCAATTCCAGCGCGTCAATCAAAATCGATTTGCCTGCGCCGGTTTCCCCTGTCATGGCAGAAAACCCCTCATCAAACTCCAGAGAAAGGGCATCCACTATCACAAAATCACGGATAGAAAGAGCATAAAGCATAATCAGACCGCACTACTTCGTGGAAAAAGGCCGGCCGCCCTCATTTTTCTCCCGCCGCGTCACCTCTCCCCAATGCAGCTTGTTGCGCAGCGTATCGTAATAACTCCAGCCAGGCGGATGCAAAAACGTAATGGTATTGGCCGCCCGCTTAATCACCACCCGGTCTCCAATCCGCAGGCTGGCAAACGACTGGGAATCATAACTGACGCTGGGCTGGTTGGCCTCAATCAGCTCCACCACAATCTCGCTCGTATCCGGAATCACAATAGGACGGTTTGAAAGAGAATGGGGCGCAATCGAAACAATCGCAATCCCGCCCAGATTGGGGTGCATCATCGGCCCCCCGGCGGAAAGAGAATATGCCGTCGAACCGGTCGGCGTAGAAATAATCAGCCCATCCGAACTCTGCTGGTACATAAAGTGGCCGTCCACTGTCACCTTCAGATCAATCATGCCCGAACCCACGCCGCGGCTGATCACAATATCATTAAAGGCCACAGCATGGGAAACCGCCTCGCCATCACGCACGATCGTCCCCTGAATCAGGAAACGGGTTTCCGAAAGATATTTTCCCCTAAGCATCTGCTCCAGCACCGTCAGCATCTGGTCAAGGGAAATATCTGTAATAAACCCCAGCCGGCCATGATTAATGCCAATCAGCGGCACCGAATAAGGCGAAAGCTGGCGCGCAATACCCAACATCGTGCCATCGCCGCCAATTACAATCACCGCCGTTGCCCGCGTGCCGATATCCCCAATATTCATCGGCGTCACCTCGTCAAAAGGGACATTCATGGCAGTCTGGGATTCATACACCACAATATAGCCTTCCTGGCAAAGAAAATCAGCCACCTTCTTCATCGAATCCAGAATCCCTTCCGTATAGGATCTGGAAACCAGCGCAAAAATCTTTTGTTTTCCGGACATGATCACATCATTGCGGTTCGCAGGAACTTCAGATTACACCAAAACCATGCCATTTTTCCGCTTCAGGCTGAAAAAACCTGCTGCAAATCGCGCAAAAAAGCCGTGGCAAAACATTCCTGAAACCGGCCGTTTTCCTGTTTTCGGCCAATTTATTGCCATCCCTCCCGGCGCAGCGGCAAAAACTCATGCCATCCTCTTCCGCTTCCCCAAAGCACAGGGAAAAACCGCCCATGCAGCCTATTGAACAGGGACAGAACCTTGCATACAATAAAACGATGCAACTTGAACCCCGCGCCAGAATCCTCCTGAAAACGCTGGTAGAACAATACATCGCCGAAGGCCAGCCGGTAGGATCGCGCTCGCTGTCAAAACTCTCAAGCCTTGAACTGTCCCCGGCGACCATCCGCAACGTCATGGCCGATCTGGAAGAAATGGGATTCGTCTCCAGCCCGCACACCTCGGCCGGGCGGGTGCCGACCCCCAAGGGATTCCGCCTTTTTGTCGATACCCTGCTCACCGTGCAGCCCATCAGCGAAACAGCAGTAGCATCCGATATCCACAACAGCCTTCAGAAAGCCCCTCCTGGCAAAATCATCGCCAATGCGGCGCAAATGCTCTCCGCCCTTTCCCGGTGCGCAGGCGTTGTGCTGGCGCCTCGGCACGAGCTGGCCTTTCGCCAGCTGGAATTCATCCGGTTATCCGAAAAACGCATCCTTTTGGTCATCGTCTCGCCAACAGGCGATATCCAGAACCGCCTCATACTGACCGAAACCGATTACACCCCCTCCCAGCTGACCGAAGCGGCCAATTACATCAACCGCCATTACAGCGGCCTGCAAATGGATGAAATCCGCACGCGGCTGCAAGCCGAACTGCGGCAACTGCACCACGACCTGTCCAGACTGATGGCAGCCGCCATTGAAGCCAGCAGCGAAGCCCTTTCGGAAGACAACGAACATATCGTCATTTCCGGAGAAAAAAACCTGCTCGGCATCTCCGGCCTGACCTACGATATTGCCTCGCTCAGGCGGCTGTTCGACCTCTTTGAACAAAAAACCGAAATCATGAAACTGCTGGACATCTCCAGCAAAGCCACCGGCATCCAGATCTATATCGGCGGCGATTCCCAGCTCGTCCCTATGGAAGAAATGAGCGTTGTAACCGCCCCCTACCAGGTCAACGGCAACATTGTAGGCACCCTGGGCGTTATCGGCCCCACCAGGATGGCATACCAACGCGTCATTCCCATTGTGGATATTACTGCACGCCTCTTGTCCAGCGCATTAAGCCACCCGGAAACCCCTGTCAGGCACGATACCGATTAATCTCGCCGCGCGTCTTTTCGGCAACCTGCCGGGAGCGCTTCGCAAACGCCTCATCCTCGCCAATCCCGGCATACAGCACAGCGCGCGAAGAATTGATCATCATCCCTTTTCCGTCAGCCGTCCGCCCGGCGGCAACCGTCGCCTGAATATCCCCGCCCTGCGCGCCGATCCCCGGAACCAGAAGCGGCATATCGCCGACAATGCCCCGCACCTCGGCCAGCTCATGCGGAAAAGTCGCTCCCACCACCAGCGCACACTGACCGTTAACGTTCCATTTTTCAGCCACAAGCCGCGCAACATGCTGATACAAAGGGATACGCCTGCTGGCTTCATCAACCTGCAAAAACTGCAAATCCGAACCGCCCTGGTTGGAAGTCCGGCACAGAATAATCGCCCCCTTCTCCCTATACTGGAGATAAGGCGCAACCGAATCAAATCCCATATAAGGGCTAAGCGTCACCGCATCCGCCTTGTAACGCTCGAAAACCTCCCTGGCATACTGTTCCGCTGTCGCGCCGATATCCCCCCGCTTGGCATCCAGAATCAGCGGAATATGGGGATAATTGTCCCGGATATAGGCACAAACCGCCTCAAGCTGGTCTTCAGCCCTTTCAGCATGGAAATAGGCAATCTGCGGCTTGAAAGCGCAAACCACATCCGCCGTTTCATCAATAATCGCCCGGCAGAATGAAAAAATGGCATCCTGCTTTCCCTGAAGGCACGCCGGGAAACGCTTGACATCCGGATCAAGCCCAACGCATAACAGTGAATCATGCTTTTCCCAGACCGCATTCAGTTTTTGCAGAAAATTCACAGTGTGCTCCCAAGAGATAAAGTGTATATTGTAACGCGTGATTGGAAGCTTCCCCCATGAATTCCCTTTCCCGAAAAGATTTTCTCCTGCTGGTTCTTTTAACCCTTATCTGGGGGCTGAACTGGCCCATCATGAAATTTGGCGCTGCCCATATCCCTCCCGTCACTTTCCGAACCCTGAGCATGTTTTGCGCCCTGCCGCTCCTCATCCTCTTTGCCAGAAAAACCAGCAGCACCATTGCCATTCCGAAAACCAGCATCCTTCCCCTCATCAGGCTGGCCATTCCCAACGTCCTTGTCTGCCAAACCCTGATGATTATCGGCGTCAGTATGCTCCCGTCCGGCCGCGCTGCCATCCTTTGCTACACCATGCCGGTCTGGAGCGCTATATCCGCAAGCCTCCTTTTTCGGGAAATCCCCGGCAAAAAAACGCTCTTTGGCATCCTTTGCGCCGCGCTTGGCGCTTTTCTCCTTTTATCCGGTGACATTAACACCCTCTCCGCCTATTACCCCGGCACACTCATCTCGCTGGGCGCTGCCGCTGTGTGGGGATACGGAACCGTCCAGCTCAAACGCAAACAAATTCCTGTTCCCACCACTGCGCTGACCTTCTGGATGATTGCATTCAGCGCGTCAATAATGGCCATCATAGCCCTTGTCTTTGAGCAATCCTCATGGCACGTCCCGGAACCAATGGAATGGGCAGCTGTCTTCTACAATGCCATCTTTGTTTTTGGCATTGCCGCAACCATCTGGAACAGGATGGCGCGCAGCCTGCCGCCTGTCGCCTCCTGCCTGTCCGTCATGATGGTGCCGGTCATCGGCGTATTTTCCGGCGCGTGGCTTTTGGGCGAAACACCGCAGTGGCAAGACTACCTTGCCATGCTGCTGATTCTGCTTTCCATGAGCAGCGTCCTCTTGAAACCCGGCAAAACTGCCCGCAAATAACTTCCTGACAAATTTTTGGCTGACTGCTTACAGGAAAAAACAAAATGAAAAAACTGTTTCATGGCCTTTTGGCACTTACCGCCGTACTCTTGCTCAGCTCCTGCGGCTACAACCAGTTCCAGCAAAAAGACGAAGCCGTCAACGCTGCCTGGTCGGAAGTACTGAACCAGTACCAGCGCCGCGCCGACCTGATCCCCAACCTGGTCAACACCGTCAAAGGCTATACGCAGCATGAAAGCGAAACCCTTGTACAGGTTACACAGGCACGCGCAGCGGCAACCCGCTTCAATATCACGCCGGAAGTCCTCAACAACCCGGAATCCTTCCGGCAATTCCAAAAGCTCCAGGGAGAACTGACCTCCGCCCTTTCACGCTTAATGGCCGTATCCGAACGCTATCCCGACCTGAAAGCCGATGCCCGCTTCCGCGACCTGCAAGCCCAGCTTGAAGGAACAGAAAACCGCATCACCGTCGCCCGGCAGCGCTACATCCAGGCAGTCGCCGATTACAACATCCTGGCAAGAAGCTTCCCCTCCAACCTTACTGCCATGCTGTTTGGCTACAAGCCCAAAGCCTCCTTTACCGTTGAAAATGAAAAAGCTGTCTCAACAGCGCCGGCCGTCAACTTTGGCAAATAAATGACCGCCATGCCTCTGCGCCAGCATTCCTTCCTCGCCGCCCTTGGATGGCTGCTGTCCTTTCTGCTCGCCGCAGCCGTCCATGCACAGGAACTTGCCGCCGTGCCTCCTCTGCAACGCCAGGTCACCGACCTCGCCGGCATGTTAACGCCCCGGCAGCAACAAGACCTGGAAACAGCGCTTGCCCAATATGCGGCATCCCGCGGCGCCCAGATTGCCATTTTGCTGGTTAACAGCACCGCGCCTGAAACCATTGAGCAATACGGCATCCGGGTTGTGGATACCTGGAAACTGGGCAGGAAAGGCATTGACGACGGCGTATTATTGCTGGTGGCAAAAAACAATCCTCCGGCACTCAACCGCTTGCGTATCGAAAGCGGGCGGGGAACCGAAGGCGTCCTGACCGATGCCCAGGCCAAACGCATCCTGGAAGATATTATCGCCCCCTATTTCCGCCGGCAGGATTACTACGGCGGCCTGGCTGCCGGCACCGCCGCCATCATGGCTGCGCTTGATGAAGAAACCTTCCCTGCTCCCGGCCAGAAAAACGAAACAGAAAAAGAAGAGACATCATGGCTCTCTTTTTTCATCCCGTTCATCTTTTTCCTTTTCCTGCTGCGCGGCAGAGGACGCGGCGCGTTCCTGGGCGGACTCATACTGGGCGGCGGCCTGGGCCGCCGAAACGGAAGATGGGACAACCATTCCGGAAGCGGATGGGGAGGCGGCGGCTTTTCAGGAGGAGGCGGCGGATTCTCCGGCGGCGGTGCCTCCGGCAACTGGTAGGAGCATCCAATGAAACGCTTTTTCCGAAACCTTTTCACCACAAACCGGGCCGTGCAGCGCGCCTTCCCTCCTGCTGCGCTGAAAGCCATTGAAAACCGGATCGCCGAAGGCGAAACATGCCACCGCGCCGAGCTGCGTATCATCATTGAAGCCCGCCTGCCCTGGGAAACCCTCATGGGAAAAAAACCGCTGCGGGAACGGGCGCTGGAACTTTTCGGGCGCTATGGCATCTGGGATACCGAAGAAAATTGCGGTGTCCTGCTCTACATCAATATGGCTGGCCGCCAGGTTGAAATCGTGGCCGATCGCGGTATCGCAAAAAAAGCCGGCCAGCCGGTATGGCAGCAAATCTGCCATGAGCTGACAGGCGGATTCAGCAGAGGCGAATTTCAGGCAAGCACCTTAAATGCCCTGTCAGCCGTCAACCAGCTGCTTACCCGGCACTTCCCGTTATCGGGCAACCGTAAAAATCAGCTGCCCGATCAGCCCGTCATTCTCTAAAAACGTAAACAACCCATAAAAAAAGCAGCTTACGCTGCTTTTTTTATGGGGGAAGGACTGCCCTCTATTTTGCCGGTACCGGCGCCGGCACCGGTACCGGCGGAGCCGGTTCCTCCACCGGCGGCTCAGCCGGAACAACCGTGGCAGCAGGCTCCACATTCATCCTGCCTGTTGCCAGCGCCGGTTCCGTTACCGCCTTGGCCGGCACAGTCGGAGCCACCACAGCGGTCACCGGTTCAGCCTGTGCTTCCACATCCATTACCGTCATAGGCAAAAGCGGCACAATCAACAAGGCAACAATATTGATAATCTTGATCAGCGGATTCACCGCCGGGCCTGCCGTATCCTTGTAAGGATCGCCAACCGTATCGCCTGTTACCGCCGCCTTGTGCGCCTCCGACCCCTTGCCGCCAAAATGGCCGTCCTCAATATATTTCTTGGCATTGTCCCAGGCGCCGCCGCCGGTCGTCATGGAAATAGCAACAAAAAGCCCCGTCACAATCGTTCCCATCAGCACCCCGCCCAGTGCGGCAGGCCCCAATGCCAGTCCCACAATAATCGGCACCACTACCGGCAGGATAGACGGAATAATCATCTCCTTGATTGCCGCTGTCGTCAGCATATCCACCGCCTTGTCATACTGCGGCTTGCCTTCACCCGTCATAATCCCGGCAATTTCCTTGAACTGGCGGCGCACTTCCATTACCACAGCCCCTGCGGCGCGGCCCACGGCTTCCATTGCCATGGCGCTGAAAAGGTAAGGAATCAGCCCGCCGATAATCAGGCCGATAATCACGCGTGGATTGGAAAGATCAAAAGTTGTCGTATGGCCGACAGATTCCAGCGCATGGGTATAATCTGCAAACAGCACCAGCGCAGCCAGGCCTGCCGAGCCGATAGCATACCCTTTCGTCACCGCCTTGGTTGTATTGCCAACCGCATCCAGCGGGTCGGTAATCGCCCGCACCGAATCCGGCATCCCCGACATTTCCGCAATACCGCCGGCATTGTCGGTAATCGGACCATACGCATCAAGTGCGACAACAATACCTGCCATCGACAGCATGGAAGTTGCTGCAATCGCCACCCCGTACAAGCCGCCGCAAAACTGGTAAGTCACGAAAATAGCCACACAGACAGCCAGAACCGGATAAGCGGTCGCTTTCATGGAAACGCCCAAACCGGCAATAATATTCGTGCCGTGGCCGGTTGTGGAAGCTTCGGCAATATGCTTGACCGGCTTGAAATCGGTTCCCGTATAGTATTCCGTGATATAAACCATCAGCGCCGTCAGCACAATGCCCGCCACCGAAGCGCCAATCATCTGCCAGCGCATCTCTTTAGGCATCATGAGCCACGTCACAATCACAAAGCCAATCAGGGAAAGCCCGGCAGACCACCACAGCCCCTTGTAAAGAGCAGACATCACCTTCTTGTCAGGATCCGCCTTGACAAGCGAGCACCCGACAATGGAACCGACAATGGAAACGCCTCCCAAAACCAGCGGATACAAAATCGCCTGGGTTGTCGCACCCGTAATCAAAAGCGCACCCAGCAGCATAGTCGCAATCAGCGTCACCACATAAGTTTCAAAAAGGTCTGCCGCCATACCGGCGCAATCCCCTACATTGTCCCCTACATTATCCGCAATCACCGCCGGATTGCGGGGGTCATCCTCCGGAATACCCGCCTCAACCTTGCCAACCAGGTCGGCGCCAACGTCTGCGCCCTTGGTAAAAATACCGCCGCCGAGCCGGGCAAAAATCGAAATCAGCGAAGCACCGAAAGCCAGCCCGACCAACGGCTTGATAATGTCATGTGCCGAAAGCGATGTATTGGCAGGCGCAATCAGAATCAGCGCCAGATAGAAAAGGGCCACGCCCAAAAGCCCCAGCCCGGCCACCAGCATACCGGTAATCGCGCCGCCCCGGAAAGCCACATTCAGCGCCTCATTCATGCCTGAAGCCGCCGCCTGCGCCGTCCGGACATTGGCACGCACAGAAACATTCATGCCAATAAACCCGCACGCCCCCGAAAGAATCGCGCCAACCAGGAACCCGACAGCCGTTGAAAATCCCAGCCCCGGAATAAAGCCGATAGCAATAAAAAGAACAATACCGACTATCGCAATCGTGCGGTACTGGCGTGCCAGATATGCCGCAGCGCCCTGCTGGATCGCCTGGGCAATATCCTGCATGGACTGGTTGCCGGCATCCTGTTTGAGAATCCAGTTTCTCGTCACAAGACCATACACAACGGCAATAATGCCGCACACGACGGCAAACCACAAACCTGCTGCCATGGGGTTACTCCTTTATATCAGTCAATGTCATAAGGGTTTGGAATACGGCAAGGCGCATCCTTTACTTTCCCAGCGCGGCAAGCACACTGGCGGTAATATCCTCAATAGCGCCGACACCGGAAAAACGGCAAAAGCGGGGAGCGCCCGGCTCGCCTGTTTCAGCCCACCGGCTGTAATACCCGACCAGCACCTCCGTCTGTTCATGATAAACAGCCAGGCGCTTCTTCACCGTTTCTTCCCGGTCATCATCGCGGATAATCAGGTCTTCTCCCGTCATATCATCCTTGCCCTCCACTTTCGGCGGATGAAATTCCACATGATAAGTTCGTCCCGAAGCAGGGTGAACGCGGCGGCCGCTCATACGCGCAATAATCATTTCATCCGGCACCTCAATTTCCACCACATAATCAATGGCAATACCGGCCTCTTTCAAAGCTTCTGCCTGCCCCAGCGTCCTCGGAAACCCGTCAAACAGGTATCCCGCCTGGCAGTCCGGCTGTTTCAAACGTTCCTTGACCAGGTTGATAATCAGATCATCTGATACCAGCCCGCCGGCTTCCATCACCTTCTTGGCCTCCAGGCCAAGCGGCGTCCCGGCCTTGACCGCCGCACGCAGCATATCTCCCGTTGAAATTTGCGGAATACCGTATTTTTCGCGAATAAACGCGGCCTGGGTGCCCTTTCCGGCGCCGGGTGCTCCTAAAAGGATGAGACGCATGACATATTTCCAATCTGACAAAAAGAACAGGAAAAAAGGACACTTTAACGGATTCTCCGCCCCTGGCCCGACCCTGCTCACATAATTAAATGGCGTACAAGCCTAAAATACTGGATTTTAACTTGAAATGACAACAATTTCGAGTATTCCGTATAACCGGAACCTACAGAAAATACCGGCGTACCCGCTCAAGATCCTCCGGCGTATCCACCCCTGCCACAGGAACACGCTGGCTCACATGAACTGCAATCGCATAGCCATGCCAGAGAACGCGCAGCTGCTCAAGCGCCTCATATTGTTCCGGCGGCGAAGCCGGCAGCGAAGCATACTGCTGCAAAAAACGGTTGCGAAACGCATAAATCCCGATATGCCGCAGCGCCCCATACCCTTGCGGCAGCACAGCAGGCTTGCCGGCAAAGGCCTGGCGATCCCACGGAACCGGCGCGCGGGAAAAATACAGCGCCCGGCCTTTGGCATTCAGCACCACCTTCACAATATTGGGATTAAACAGCTCATCCGCCGTGCCAATCGGATGCGCAGCCGTTGCCATCGGCGTTTCCTGATCCACACCGGCGGCCGTAGCGGCAATCAGCTCCGGTTCAATGAGCGGCTCATCGCCCTGCACATTCACAATAACCGCATCCTCCGGCCATTGCATCTTCCTCGCCACTTCCGCAATCCGGTCAGTCCCGGAAGGGTGCGACTCAAGCGTCATCATGGCAGAAACGCCATGCTCCGCGCAGGCAGCCGCAATCACCGGCGCATCGGTTGCAACAATCACCTCGCTTGCGCCTGACAACCGGGCGCGCTCCGCCACCCTCACCACCATAGGCTTGCCGCCCAAATCGGCAAGCGGCTTATTGGGCAGACGCGTAGAAGCCAAACGGGCAGGAATAACAATACGAAAAGCCATCATTCACGAAAACAGTCAAAACAGAAAATCAGGAAAGCTCATCCTCTCCCAGCTCCCGCGCCTGGTCAGCCCACATAACAGGAATCCCGTCCCTAATCGGATAAGCCAGCCTGTCGGGACGGCATATCAACTCCTGCTTTGCCCGATCATAATAAACCGGCGCCTTGCACAAAGGGCATACCAATATCTCAAGCAACTCCGCATCCACGGCATTTCTCCACTATCTTCTCTTCCAGCCCGTCATCCGGCCGCGCCTTTACCGGCACAACCCAAATACGCCTGTCCTGCGCAATCGCTTCCGAATGCACACATTTTACTGCATCTTTCTCCGTTACTAGAATAATGTCAGCCTCTATAGTTTCAAAAGGATTCTTTGCATAATCGAAATGATCCGGAAGCGGATACGCCGTCATGTCAGGGAACCACGTTTTCAGCATCAAAAAAAACCGCGCCGGGTTGCCGATACCGGCCGCAGCAGCAACCCGCCATCTTCCCAGGCGCGCCTTGCCGGCCAATGCCGCCAGCGGCAACACATCGGCACGGTCAGCCAGGCGCTCTGCCAGGCCGCCTGTCAACTGCATCAGAAAAATATCCGGAGAATAAATCAGGTTGCCGGGCGCAGGATAATTCATGCTGTTGACCACCGTAAAATCCCTGCGTCGGGAAAGCGGCTCACGCAAGGGGCCGGCAGGCAGCATCCAGCCGTTGCCCGCCCCCCGTCCGTCAAAAAGCACAATCTCCATATCCCGCTGCATGGCATAGTGCTGCAACCCGTCATCGGAAACAATCACATCCACTTCAGGATGCAGCTTCAGCAACAGCCTCGCCGCTTCAACCCGGTTTCGCCCTGCAACCAGCGGACAGGCTGCCTGCGCCCGGATCAAAAGCGGCTCATCCCCTGCAATCGAAGGCAGGGAGTGTGGAAAAACCTCCTGCGGCTGGCGGCTTGCCGAACCATACCCCCGCGAAACCACGCCAGGGCAAAACCCCGCCTTTTTCAGGACTCCTGCCAGCCAGATAACCATTGGCGTCTTGCCGGTTCCCCCGATAAAAATATTGCCCACCACAACCACCGGCACAGGGAGTTTCCACGAGCGGAAAATCCCGGCACGGTAAGCGCCTTGCCGAATCCATACCGCCAGGCGAAACAAAAGGGAAAGCGGCCATAACAAACAGGCCAGCACCCCCCGTCCCTGCCAGACAGCCATCCAGCCTGTCGGAGAAGAAAGTCTCACCGGCGCTCCTGACCGCCCGCTTCCGACTGGGTGGCAAAAGTCAGCCTTTCCAGGCCGGCCAGCCGCGCCGCCTCCATCACATTAATCACCCGCTGGTGCGGTGCATTGCCGTCAGCCGCAATAATCACCACCGGATCCTTCCCGTCTTCCGGCACAGGCGCCATAATCCGCATTTCCCTTGCCAGCTGCGCCGGATTCTCATAAACAATCCGGCGGTTATTAATGGCATACTGGCCTGAGGCATCCACAATAACATACAACTCCCTGGGCCGTTCAGGCATGGATTCGGCATCAGCCGTTGGCAGCGTCACCTGCAATTCCGTATATTTGCTGTAAGTCGTCGTCACCATCAGGAAAATCAGAATCACCAGCAAAACATCAATAAACGGAATCAGGTTGATATCCGGCTCATCACGCGTTTTCCGCTTGCGAAAATCCATAGCGCCTTCTACCTGCCGTCAAGCCTGCCATAATGGCTGTGCGCCGCCTCAACCAGCTTGGCCGCCTGCATTTCCATCTCCACCAGAAACCCGTCAACCAGCGCGCGGAAATGACGGTAAAAAACCAGCGTTGGCATAGCAATCAGCAACCCAAACCCTGTATTGTAAAGCGCAATGGAAATCCCCTGGGCCAGCTGCACCGGATTGGCGCCAGAAGCCGTCTGCGAGCCAAAAATCTCAATCATCCCCACAACCGTCCCGAACAGGCCCATTAGCGGGGAAAGCGTGGCAATCGTCCCAATCGTCGTTAAAAAGCGCTCCAGCTGGTGCGCCACACCGCGGCCCGCCTCCTCAACAGCATACCGCATCTCGTCACGGGGAAGCGCAGCATGGCGCAAAACAGAAGCCAGCACCACACCCAGCGGCGAATGCTGCTCCAGACGCTCTATCGTCTCGTCATTCATCTCCCCGTCAGGGAATACCTGCATCACCTCATCCAGCAGCCCTTTCGGCACAATCCGGCTGCGGCGCAAAAACCACAGGCGCTCAATAATCAGCGCCATCCCCACAACAGATGCAATCAGCAAAAACCAGATAGGCCAGCCTGCGGCCTCAATAATGGCAAACAAAACACCCTCCCCATTCAGTTAACAACAGCCGCCCGGCCGCCTCCGCCAATCCGGAGCAGGCCGTTACCATCCCCTGTCCTGCCTCATGGCAGCAGCAGCCGCCCGAACCTGGTCCGGCGCCGTCCCGCCTGCATGGCTTCTGGCAGCAACCGATCCCTCAAGCGTCAGCGCCGCCATCACATCTTCCCCAATCAGCGGGGAAAAAGCCCGCATCTCTTCCAGCGTCAGGTCACTCAGGTCACACCGGCGCTCCACACAGGCGCGAACCGCCCTGGCAACAACCTCATGCGCGGCACGAAACGGCATCCCCTTCTTCACCAGATAATCCGCCAAATCCGTCGCCGTCGCATATCCCTGCATGGCAGCCTGCCGCATGGAATCCGCCTTGACCGTAATCGCGCCAACCATATCCACAAAAATACGCAAGGTATCCCGTACCGTATCCGCCGTATCAAACAACGGCTCCTTGTCCTCCTGGTTATCCTTGTTATAAGCCAGCGGCTGCCCTTTCATCAGCGTCAGCAAGGCAACCAGATTACCGTTGACCCGTCCGGTCTTTCCCCTCGCCAGTTCCGGCACATCCGGATTCTTCTTTTGCGGCATAATGGAAGAACCCGTGCAGAAACGGTCGGCCATATCAATAAAATCAAAGCGCGGATTCATCCAGAGCACCAGCTCCTCCGACAAACGGGAAATATGCACCATCACCAGCGCGGCAGCCGCATTAAACTCAATGGCAAAATCCCGGTCAGACACCGCATCCAGCGAATTGCGGCAAATACCCTCAAACCCCAGCGTTTTCGCCACCCGTTCCCGGTCAATGGCAAACGTCGTCCCGGCCAGCGCTGCCGCACCCAGCGGCAGGCGGTTCACCCGCTTGCGGCAATCCGCCATGCGCTCCATATCGCGCCCGAACATCTCGGCATAAGCCAGCAAATGATGCCCGAACGTCACCGGCTGGGCCACCTGCAAATGGGTAAAACCGGGCATAATCGTATCCGCATGCGCCTCCGCCTTATCCAGCAGCGCACGGCACAAATCCTGCAACAGTCCGGCAATACGGTCAATCTCCGCACGCAGATACAGGCGAACATCCGTAGCCACCTGGTCATTGCGCGAACGCCCCGTATGCAGCCGTTTCCCCGCATCCCCGATCAGGTCGGTCAGCCGCCTTTCTATATTCATGTGAACATCTTCCAGCGCAACCTGCCAGTCAAACAGGCCGGCGCTGATCTCGTCAGTAATCTGCATCATGCCGCACTGGATATCGGCATAATCCTTGTCACTGAGAATTCCCTGCGCATGCAGCATCTCGGCATGCGCCAAAGAGCCTTCAATATCATAAGGCGCCAGCCGCTTGTCAAACGTCACCGAAGCCGTATATCGCTGCACCAGCGCATCAACCGGTTCGGAAAACCGGCCGGACCAGACATCGCCCTTTTGGGTAGAATCGGAACTCATAATCTCATCCTGAGGAATAAAGGCATTATAAAACAGCCCCCGGCAAAAACCGGCGCGGCTGTTTGGGAAGAATCCCCTTATTCAGGAAACCCTCCCGCATAAGCAAGCACTTACTTTTTAAACAGCGAAGCATCCCTGACAGCGCCGCGGTCTGCCGAAGTCGCCATCATCGCATAAGCCTGAAGCGCCCGTGAAACCGCCCTTTCCCGTTTGGCAGGCCGCCAGGCCAAATCCCCCTTCGCCTCCATCTTCCGGCGGCGTTCAGCCAGCTCCTCATCGCTTACCTTCAGATGAACCCTGCGCGCCGGAATATCAATCTCAATCATGTCGCCTTCCTCAATCAGGCCCACCGCCCCGCCTGATGCAGCCTCAGGCGAGGCATGGCCGATAACCAGGCCGGAAGAACCGCCCGAAAAACGGCCGTCTGTAAAAAGCGCGCATGACGAACCCAGCCCCTTCGACTTGATATAAGAAGTCGGATACAGCATCTCCTGCATCCCCGGTCCGCCCTTCGGACCCTCATAACGCACAATAATCACATCCCCCGGCATAATCCGGTCGCCCAAAATAGCCTCTACCGTTTCCTCCTGGCTCTCAAAAACACGCGCCCGGCCGGTAAACTGCCAAATGCGTTCATCCACGCCCGCTGTTTTCACAATACAGCCATCCACTGCAATATTGCCGTACAAAACAGCCAGCCCGCCATCCCTGGTATAGGCATGTTCCCTGTCGCGGATACATCCGGATACCCGGTTTGTATCCGGCGTCTCATAGCGCCGCCCCTGGGAAAAAGCCGTTTGCGTTGCCACGCCGCCCGGCGCTGCGCGGTACAGGCTGAGCGCCGCCTCATCTTTCGTCGTCCTCACATCATAATGTGCAATCGCCTCTGCCAAAGTCGCGCTATGCACCGTCCGCGTACCGGTATCCAGCAAATTGGCGCGCGCCAGCTCGGCCAAAATACCAAAAACACCGCCTGCACGATGCACATCCTCAATATAATAATCATGCGTTGCCGGGGAAACCTTGCACAAACAGGGCACCCGGCGGGAAACGCGGTCAATATCCGCCATTTCAAAAGGCACCTCCCCTTCATTGGCCGCCGCCAGCAAATGCAGCACCGTATTGGTGGAGCCGCCCATCGCCACATCCAGCGCCATCGCATTTTCCAGCGCCGGCTTGGTCACAATACTGCGCGGCAAAACAGAGGCATCATCCTTTTCATAATACCGTTTGGCCAGCCCGACAATCATCCGGGCGGCACGCAAAAAAAGCGATTTCCGGTCGGCATGGGTCGCCACCAGCGTACCGTTTCCCGGCAGCGCCATCCCCAGCGCCTCCATCAGGCAATTCATCGAATTGGCCGTAAACATCCCAGAGCACGAACCGCAGGTCGGGCAGGCAGAACACTCATAATCCATCACCGCCTCATCGCTCACAGAAGGATTGCCCGCCTGAATCATGGCGTCAATCAAATCAACCTTCACCACCTGTCCGGTTCCTTTTCCAGGGGAACCTCCAGCCAGGCGGCCTGCCTCCATCGGCCCGCCGGAAACAAAAATCGTCGGAATATTCAGCCTGAGCGAAGCCATCAGCATCCCCGGCGTAATTTTGTCGCAATTTGAAATACACACCATCGCATCCGCGCAGTGCGCATTCACCATATATTCCACCGAATCGGCAATCAGCTCGCGCGAAGGCAGCGAATACAGCATCCCGCCATGCCCCATCGCAATACCATCGTCAACCGCAATCGTATTGAACTCCTTGGCCACCCCGCCGGCCGCCTCAATCTCGCGCGCCACCATCTGCCCCAGATCCTTGAGATGGACATGTCCAGGCACAAACTGGGTAAACGAATTGACCACAGCAATAATCGGCTTGCTGAAATCGCCATCTTTCATCCCGGTTGCACGCCACAAGGCGCGTGCTCCCGCCATATTGCGTCCGTGCGTGGACGTCCTGGAACGGTATTCAGGCATGGTTTTCTCCACAGATCTGATTCAGAAAAACAAATATTGTGACACGAAAACACCGCGATAGCGCGGCCTGGGGCCAAAATGCCCCGGCTCATTCGCAAAAAATGACAAAAACCCCCGCTTTATGTGAAAATGCCGCTGCCCGCGTGTCAGCAGCACACCGCGCAGATGCCACCCAACCAGGAGAAAAGCCGTCCCATACCGGCAGCAACACGCCATGCTCATCCATCCCATGCCAGATCCGGTCGCCATCAAACTGGGGCCTGTTGCCATCCACTGGTACGGACTCATGTACCTGCTTGCCTTTGCCCTGTTCATCCTGCTGGAACGGCTGCGCCTCAAACAACCGCATATCGCCCAGGCTGGCTGGGAAAAAAAAGACATAGATGAAATGCTCTTTTACGGCGTGCTGGGCGTCATCATCGGCGGGCGTTTGGGCGAAGTCATTTTCTACCACCCCGCCTACTTCCTTTCCCATCCCCTGCACATCTTCGCCGTCTGGGAAGGCGGCATGTCCTACCACGGCGGATTCCTCGGCGTTTTTTCCGCCATCTGGCTCTACGCCAGAAAATACCGCAAAGGATTCATTGCCACCCTGGATTTCATCGCCCCCGCCGTCCCCCTCGGCTACGCAGCAGGCCGCCTGGGCAACTTCATCAACGCCGAACTGCCGGGCAGAATCGCCGATGCTTCCCTGCCCTGGGCCATGATCTGGCCCAACGTTGATTCATTGCCGCGCCATCCCTCGCCGCTTTACCAGGCATTGGTTGACGGCGTACTCATGTTTGTCCTGCTGTGGCTCTTCGCCAGAAAACCCCGCCCGACAGGCGCAGTCAGCGCAGTTTATCTGCTTCTCTACGGTTCGGCACGCTTCTTTACAGAATACTTCCGCGTACCGGATTACAGCATCGGCATAGCCGGCCTCTCCATCTCCGCCGGACAGCTGCTTTCCGTGCCCATGATACTGGCCGCCCTCATCTGGCTGTGGCGGCTCTACGGGCGCAACACACCGGCTAACCCGCCGGAAAACAGGGCAAAACAAAAATAACCTTTCGCCGTAACGCCAAAGAGACCGCCAGCGCACCAGAAGAAGGCAAAGGCAAACTCATGATGACATTGCAGGCAAAGAAAACCCCTTGCGCATCATTATCCCGGCATGGGAAAAACAAAAAAAAGGGGGAGCAGCATTGCCCCCCTTTTTT